>NZ_CP075523.1:0-688012 GCF_018502385.1 Synechococcus sp. LA31 | reverse complement strand
GGCGGCCGATCGACTCGTGCTAGCGGAAGACCGCAGGAGGCGGGCTCTCCATAACGCATGGCTGCGGGGTCAGCGACTGCCAGCACCGCCTGAGGCACCACCGCTCAGTGGTGCCAGTGCTGAGGTGGAGCCAAGCCCGGTTGAACCATTGATCAATCTGGCGGCCTGAGACCCGATCAGCGCTTCAACCACAGGGCCAGTAGCAGCCCCAAGCCACCCCAGCGCAAGGCATTCCACAGGGCCGTGTCATGCCAAGTGCCTGTGCGCAAGGGCTGCGGTAAAGGATCCAGCACGCGCTGAGCCAGAGCCATGCGCTGCCTCAGACGTCGGGCTTGAAGGCTGTCATCAACGCTGGGGAGGCGCTCAGCCCGCGACACCTGAGCCATCAGGTTGCCTAGCTGATGCAGCCAGCGAATGGGCGTATGCGGAGAGCGCGAACGGTGCTGCATCCCGTCAGGATGGCGGCCAGAGCGAGGTTTCGTCCAGTGTCAACGCTTCAACAGTGGCCTGAGGCAAGCCGTGCCAGCGCGGAGAGCCTGCATCGGTTGCTCACCATCGATAACCGCAACTGGCATGCCCAGAAAAGCCAACCGCAGCGGCGCGCCGCCGAACAGCTCGCTGCCGCCCTGGTGCAGCTGCTCGATCCATCAAACCCACCCAATGCGCCCCTCAGCACCCAGCAACGCCAAGACGCAATCGCCTTACTCGAGAGCGCTCTTGGTTGGCTGCGCGGGGAGCTGAAAGACCCGGGCTGTCCGAGCCACGGTCACTAACGGCGCAGGGCCACCTGCACGCGGTTGCCCCGGGCACTCCAGCGCACGTCATCAAAACAGGCATCAATCAGAAACAAGCCCCTACCGCAGAGCGCGTCGGCCTGATCGGGGAGATGCACGCTGCGGGCCTCCAGCGGAAGACCACAGCCCTGGTCCTGCACCTGAAACACCCACCAACGGGGCGTCACGATCCGGCGAATACGCAGGCACTTTGCGGGATCGTTGGCATTGCCATGGCGAACCGCATTCACCAACACTTCCTGCAGGCCCAGCTGTAGAGCTGAGAGCTGCTCCACGCAGCTGATCGGCTCAAGCAACACCTCCAGCAGCGGTGCGAGCTGCAGGGTGGAGGGGGTGATGAAATCGGCCCAGCGATGTGCCATCGAAGCCCAGCCGGCGGAAGCGCCGCGCATTGCTTGAAGCTACCTCTGCGGCGGCAAGGCAGGCTCAGGCCGATACGCGCTGTTGCAGGCCGGGGTGGGAGAGGAGGGCATCCATCAACCTCACACCACGCAACTGATTAACCAGGGGCAGGTGACCCTCGGGCGCCTCAAGCGACCAGGTGAACGAACGGGGGTAACGGGTCCACACGCCACCCTGTTTCCAGCCGAGCCGAGGCCAAAGCTGGTCCCAACGTCCATTGAGTGAGCGCAACAACCTGATCTGCACGGAGAAGCCAAAGCGACCCTGTGAATACATCACCCAGAGGCGGTCGATACTCTCCAGATCGACCGAAGCGATCGGAGGCACTTCCGAGTAATACACGTAGCCGCGTTGCACAGCGGCCTCTCCGGCGAGTTGGCGCAGGTGCTCGCTGGTGAGGCGGTCCGCCTCTTCAAACTGCTGATCCACTAGAGCCCGCTGCAGCGGGGCGTAATCGATTCCGCTGGCGCTGGTCACCGCTAACCAGCCTTCGCTGTAACGCTCACGGAAGGTCTGCGTGAGGCCGTCGTCGTCTGCGACCAACAGCTGAATCAGCAGACCCGCAGCCCAGTCGTCGCTGGTGGCATCGAGGCGATCGAGCTGTCCAGGAATCAGGGGGCGGAGCTCAGCGGAGCGTTGCAGCACCTGGCTGAGCAGGCTGCGGCGCTGGCGTGGATTGGCAGCCAGAAAACGCTCGAGCAGCTGTTCAGCATTAACTGTTGTGGTTACAGGGGGTCCGGAAAGCATGAAGAAGGGATCAGACCTGCCAGTCAGCCAGCGCTGGCCCACTATGTCAGGCATGGCCGGGGCAAGGCGGGATCAGTGATCGAAGGGGCGCAGCTCATCCGGGAACCGATCGAGCGGTTTCTGCAGCCATGCGGACCAGTGGTGGACGTGCGGGCACCGGCTGAATACGCGCAGGGTCACATCCCAGGAGCCCACAACCTTCCCCTGTTCAGCGATGAGCAACGAGCCGCGGTGGGAACCACCTACAAGCAGGAAGGACGCCAGGCGGCCGTGCAGCTGGGGTTGGAGCTGGTGGGCCCACGGCTGGGTGAGCTGGGCGGGCGGCTGAAGGGTTTCGCGAAGCAGAGCCCCGGCCAGCCGTTGCGGTTGCATTGCTGGCGCGGAGGCATGCGCTCCGAAAGCGTTGCGTGGCTCGCTCGGCAGCTGGATTTGGAAGTGAATCTGCTGCTGGGTGGCTACAAGGCCTTCCGGCGCTGGGTGCTCGACTCGTTTGAAACGCCATGGCCGATTCACCTGCTGGGGGGGCGCACCGGCTGTGGCAAAACCGATCTACTGCTGGCTTTAGCTGCACAGGGCGGCGCCGTGATCGATTTGGAAGGGCTAGCTCACCACCGGGGGAGCAGCTTTGGAAGCCTCGGCATGCCACCCCAGCCCAGCAGCGAGCATTACGAAAACCGCATCGCGATGGCGCTGCATCAGCTGCAGGGGGCCGGCCAGATCTGGTTGGAGGCCGAGAGCGCCCAGGTGGGCCGCTGCCGCATCCCAGCTGGGCTTTGGAAGCAGATGCAACAGGCGCCACTGCTGGAGATTCGCAGGCCCCTCGCAGAGCGCGTTGAACAACTGGTGGCGGTGTATGGCGTGCAGGATCAGCACGCGCTCAAAGAGGCCACCGAACGCATTGCCCGGCGCCTCGGCCCCCAACGCACAGCGACTGCACTAGAGGCGATTGCGCAGCAGCAGTGGGGCAAGGCTGCCCTGCAAATGCTGGACTACTACGACCGCTGCTACGACCACGAGCTGGAACGCCACGGCCAACATGGCGGACACAGGCTGCTGGGCCATCACGATCTAGAAGGGCTCTCAGCTGAGGCGGCCGCCAAACAACTGATCGACAGCGGCGCAATCAGAGCCCATGGCCGGAGTGCTGCCTAGGATCGAGTTTTGCAGGCAACATCGATGGCCGCCATTCAGTTTTTCCGCGGTGTCGACGAGCCGGTTGTTCCCGATATCCGCATGACCCGTTCCCGCGATGGGCGCACCGGTCAGGCGATCTTTGTGTTTGATCAACCCGATGCGCTTGCTCCCGAGAGCATGGGTGACATCGGCGGCATGTACTTGGTGGATGAGGAGGGCCAGCTGGTGACCCGCGAAGTGAATGCCAAATTCGTGAACGGGAAACCAGCTGCGCTGGAAGCCACCTACACCTGGAAAACCCCCGAGGATTTCGAGCGGTTTATGCGCTTCGCCCAGCGGTACGCCGATAGCCACGACCTCGGCTTCTCCCAGAACGAGAAAAACGACGAGGCCAGCAGCGAAGACGCGTGAAATTCGGCCAATGGCTCGGGCTGATTGCTGCAGCAGCCGCTCTGGTGTTGCTGTGGTCGCTGCGGGATGTGGTGATTCATCTCTTTGCGGCAGTGGTCCTAGCCATGGCCCTCTGCACCCTGGTGGGGGTGGTGCGCGCACGGCTGGGATGTGCTCGACCGCTGGCATTGCTCCTTAGCCTGCTTGGTCTGCTCGTGCTTCTGGCTATCGCCTTAGCCGCGGTGGTTCCACCCTTCATGCAACAGTTCCAGCAACTGCTGCTGCAGTTGCCGGAGGCAGCCAGCAAGGCGTTGGCTCTGCTGCGCCAAGCGATGGACCAGAGCAGCCAGATGCTTTACGGCCAAGAAGCACTGGATTGGCTGCGCCAGAGCTGGGGATCTGGCGCAAGCGGTAGCGAGGCTGTGGGCCAGAGCCTGCAGGGGCTCTTGGGCCTAGCCGGCAATCTGGGCAGCGGCTTGATCCAGCTGCTGTTTGTGGTGGCGGTGGCCCTGATGGTGGCCGTGCAACCCAACGCCTACAAGGAGGTGGCAGTGCTGCTGGCGCCCTCGTTCTACCGGCGGCGGATGCGCCAGGTTCTGTCTCAGTGCGGTGAAGCCCTCAGCAGCTGGATGGGCGGCGTGCTGATCAGCTCGCTCTGCGTGGCTCTGCTGGCAGGCATAGGCCTCTCTCTGCTGGGAGTGAAGCTGGTGGTGGCCAACGCATTGCTGGCGGGGCTACTCAACATCATTCCCAATGTGGGGCCCACCTTGAGCACCGTGTTTCCAATGTCGGTGGCGCTGCTGGTGTCCCCTTGGAAGGCTTTGGCAGTGCTCGGGCTCTACGTGCTGGTCCAGAACCTGGAGAGCTATGTGATCACTCCATCGGTGATGCACCACCAGGTGAAGCTGCTTCCCGGTCTCACCCTCGCAGCCCAGTTCGTGTTCACCGTGCTGTTCGGGCCGCTGGGATTGTTGCTGGCCCTGCCTCTGGCGGTGTGCCTCCAGGTGGTCATCCGTGAGGTACTGATCCACGATGTGCTGGATCCCTGGCGCCGGCAGCGCCCACTGACATGACCGGCCGCGGGTTAATCGGGTTGCTCGCCCTGGTAGTGCTCGGACTACTGGCCTGGGAACTGCGCTGGGTGCTGCTGGTGCTGTTCGGGGCGGTGGTGCTGGCGGTGGCCCTGGATGTCCCTGTGACCTGGTTGCGGCGCTACACCCCGCTCAACCGCCCGCAATCGCTGTTGGTGGTCGTCGCGATGCTTCTACTGGGCGGCTGGCAGCTGGGGGAACTGCTGCTGCCGGAGCTGATCGAACAGGTGCAGCAACTCACGCAGCTTGTGCCGGCGGTGATCAATCGGATCGGCGAGCTCATGGGTGGCGTGGCGATGCTGGAGAGCCTCGAGGGTCGTCTGGCGGAGTTCGCCACGTTCGACAAACTGCAACCACTGGGGGGGCAGCTTCTGGGCTTTGCCGGTGGTGCCGCCAATGGCACGATCCAGCTGCTGCTGATGGGGCTGCTGGCGCTGCTGCTGGTGCTCGATCCGCGTAGTCACCAGCGGCTGGTGTTGGCGGCCACGCCAGCCCACTACCGGCCTCTGGTCACCACCTTGCTCGGTGAATGCCGCCAGGCCCTAGGTGGCTGGCTGGCCGGCATGACCATCTCCGCCAGCAGTGTGTTTCTGCTCACCTGGGCAGGGCTGGCCCTGCTGAAGGTGCCTTTGGCGCTACTCAGTGGACTGGTGTGCGGTCTGCTGACTTTTGTGCCGACTATCGGCCCAACAGTGGCGACCGCGCTGCCCCTGGCCGTCGCCCTGCTGGTATCGCCTGCACTAGCCCTGCAGGTGTTGATCCTGAGACTGATCCTTCAGAACGGTGAAGCCTTCCTGCTCACTCCGATCCTGCTGAGCCGCACCGTAAATCTGCTACCTACGGTGGCACTCATGGCACAGCTCAGCCTTGGGGCGCTCCTGGGGTTGCCGGGCGTGCTGCTGGCCCTGCCGCTGGTGGTGGTGCTCCAAGTGCTGTCACAGCGTGTTGTGGTGGAGCAGGTGATGGATCGGTGGCTCTAAGGGCTACTGGGGCCGCTGGATCATCCAGGGGATGCACGCCAGCACGGCGATTGCCAAGGGGTGATGGCGGGGAATCTCAATCAAGCTAGAGAAGGTGAAGTGATCGAGCAGCAGCAGTAATTCAGTGCGCAGATCGAGTAGGGCAAGCAGCCCTAAAACAAGCGGAATCAACGGCAACTGCAGGGGGCGTCGGCGCCCAGGACCGCTCATCGCCGCGTGAGCAGTGGCAGGAGGGTTGGTGCGATGCCGATACTCGACCAGCTGCCCACACCGATGCCCACGGTGAGGGCTACAGCAAACCAAAACAGGCTGCCGCCGCCAAAGAGCAACAAGGCGATCAGGGGAAGCAGGGTGGTGAAGGAGGTGTAGAGCGAGCGAGTAAAGGTGGCATCCACAGCCAGATCCACCTGGTCACTCAGGCTTAAATCGCGCTGTTCACGTCGCTGTTCGCGAATGCGATCGAAGACCACCACGGTGTCATTCACCGAATAGCCAGCCACCGTGATCAAGGCCACTGCAAACAGAGAGTCCACCTCCACACCGCTGATCAGACCCAGCCAGGCGAACACTCCGCAGGTAATCAGCACGTCATGGGCTAGGCAGAGCAAGGCCAAGGCGGCATAAATGCCGTCGTAGCGAAAGCTGATATAGGCGGCGATCAAAGCAAAACTGACCAGCAGCGATACGGCACTGCTGCGCAGCAGCTGACTGCCGAGGGTGGGACCGATGGTGTTGACCGAGAGCTGCTGTGGATTGACAGGTCCAGTGAGCGGTATCAGCTGATCGATCAAGGCCTGGGTTTGCTCAGGCTCGAGATCAGGGAGCCGCAGCTCCAGAGAGCGGCCGCCATCCAGCACTTGCACGCCAGCACTCGTGAGGCGAGGGGCCTCAACGGCGCCACTGGCCGGCAGGGTGATCTCGGCTAACCGTTGCTGCACGGCAGCCGCACGCAAGCTGGCGCAATCGGCAACGCTGCAGCTGCGCTCAATCTGAAGCTGCGTGCCCCCGGTGAAATCGAGGCCAGGGCGGAGCGGCGCTCCGATGCGCGGGTTGCTCCAGCACAGGGCCATACCGACAAAGCTGAGCAGCACGGCCAGCCCTGAGACCAGCCAGCCCTGGCGACGGATGCGTGTGATGCGGAAGCGAGGCTCGACCATGGCGGAATTGCCGATCTGAGGCGCGGGAGAACTGGCAGTCATCAGGCGACGCTCCCGGGCAACTGGGCAGCAGGGAGGAAGAAGGTGGCACGGCGCAGTGCTGGATAGCCCATCAGCAAGCGCAAGAGCGTGCGGGTGCAGCTCAGGGCTGTGAACAGGCTCAGCACCAAACCAATCCCAAGGGTGAGGGCAAATCCCTTGACCAGGCCCGTGCCCAGTGCAAACAGGGCGGCACAGCTGATCAGGCCGGTGACATGGCCATCCAAGATCGAGGAAAAGGCCAGGGAGAAGCCAGCATCAATGGAGCGAATCAGGGTGTTGCCGCGCCGCAACTCTTCCTTGACCCGCTCAAAGATCAAGACATTGGCATCCACTGCGATGCCGATGGAGAGGATAAAACCCGCAATGCCCGGCAGAGTGAGGGTGACGGGAATCAGCGCGTAGAGCGCGAGGTTGAACAGGGAATAGAGCGCCAGCGCCAGCACCGCTACGAAGCCAGGAAGCCGATACATCACCACCATGAACAACGCCACAAGGGCCAGGCCAAACAGGCCAGCGGCGAGGCTGCGTTGCACGTTTTCAGCCCCAAGGGTGGCGCCGATGGTGCGCTGCTCGATCACCTTCACCGGCAGTGGCAAGGAGCCGCCGCGCAGCTGCACTTCGAGATCGCGTGCTTCCTCAGCAGTGAAATTGCCGGTGATGCTGGCAGCACCGCCGCTGATGCCCGCAGGCTTGAACTCCGGGCCCACACTCGCTTCGCTGATGGAGCGGCCATCAAGCACGATTCCCAGGAGACGGCCACTGCCGGCAATGCCCTGGGTGAGCTCCGCAAACTTACGGCCGCCCTCGGCATTGAAGCCGAGGGTCACATCCCAGCCGCTGCCGGTTTGCTGCTGCTGGCGACCAGCGCTGGTGAGGTCTTTGCCGGTGAGCTGGGCGGGCTCGTAGAGATCCACGATGCGGCGGTTGACCTCAGCCAACAGCAGCTCAAGTTGTTCGGCTTCTCCGCTGCCGTCAGGCACCGTCAGCCCAAGCTGGTCAAGCGCCTGGGCGAGCTCATCGGTTTTGATCTCTGGCTTCTCCTGCCCTGCTGCTTGCTGCTGCCGACTCTGATTGAGCACCGCCACGGCCTGGCGTTTGAGCTTGAGCAGCCCACTCATCTCCTGTTCAGTGCCGGCCTTCTGAGCGCGAAACTCAAGCAGAGCGGTCGTCCCGAGCACCTTGGCGGCACGGCTGGGGTCTTGCTCACCGGGGAGCTGCAGCACCAGCTGATCATCGCCAACGCTCTGCAGGGTGGATTCAGCCACCCCGAGGCCATTGATGCGGCGGTCGAGCACATCCTTCACGGCCTCAAGCTGTTCGCTCTTCACCTGTTTGATCGCACCGGCCGGCAACACCTGCAAGGTGAGCTGGCTGCCGCCCTTGAGATCAAGGCCGAGCTGCAAGGGGAAGCTGGCCAGCACGGCTCCCGCCGCAATCGCCAAAGCCAGGATTAGGGCAAACCACCCCTGTTGACGCGCCATCAGAACCGGTGTTGCGAGGGGTAGAAAAAAGCGATCGTGATCAGACCTGGCCGCTCTTGAGGGCCTTGGCGGCTTCCACGATCTGGTGGGGCTGAATGATCGTGAGGTTCTCGAGCGTGCCGTTGTAGGGGGTGGGGATGTCTTGCGACGACAAACGCACCGGACGGCAATCGAGATCATCGAAACACTGCTCGGTGATCAACGCCATCAGCTCAGCGCCGATGCCGCCGGTCTTCATGCACTCCTCCACGATCAGCACCTTGTGGGTCTTGCGGATCGAGCGGGCGATGGTCTCCATGTCGAAGGGCTTGAGGCTGATCAGATCGATCAATTCCACGCTCACGCCCTCTTTCTCCAGCTGCTCCACCGCCTTGAGGCAGTGGTGGCGCATGCGGGAGTAGGTGAGGATCGTCACATCACTGCCCTGCTGCACCAGATCGGCCTGGTCGAGAGCGCAGATGTAATCGCCGCCTGGGATCTCCTCGCTGAGGTTGTAGAGCAACACGTGCTCAAAGAACAGCACGGGGTTGTTGTCGCGAATGGCGGCCTTCATCAGGCCCTTAGCGTTCGTGGGAGTGCTCACCGCCACGATCTTGATGCCGGGCACGGCATGGAAATAGGCCTCGAGGCGCTGGCTGTGCTCGGCGCCGAGCTGACGGCCCACACCGCCAGGCCCCCGCACCACGGCAGGAATGGTGAAGTTGCCGCCACTGGTGTAGCGGAGCATTCCCATGTTGTTGGAGATCTGGTTGAAGGCGAGCAGCAAGAAGCCCATGTTCATGCCTTCGACGATCGGGCGTAGGCCCGTCATCGCCGCACCCACCGCCATGCCGGTGAAAGCGTTTTCAGCGATCGGGGTGTCGAGCACCCGCAGTTCGCCGTATTTGTCGTAGAGGTCTTTGGTGACTTTGTAGGACCCGCCGTACTGACCAACGTCCTCCCCCATCACACACACGTGAGGATCGCGAGCCATCTCTTCATCGATGGCCTCGCGCAGGGCGTTGAACAACAGGGTCTCAGCCACGGCGGAGCACTCAGTCCGGCTCAGGCCGGTCGCTGCGCCAACTTATCTCAGCCGCCTGCAGCGAAGGTGACGAGGAGCAGGACCGAGAGCAGCATCCCGGGTGAGAGCAGCAGCACCAGCAGCTGCAGGTCGTGGGCTGTCATCAACAACGCAGCGGCGAGCTCCAAGGCTAGGGAGTTTGTTCCGCTTCGCTCCAGCCCGGTAGGAGGCTGCGCACAAAGGTGAGAAAAAGGCCGATGCCCACAAAAGCGAAGGTGAACGTGGCCAGAAAGCTCATCCCCACAAACAGGGTCTTCATGAACACCGCGATGCTCTGGGCAAAGCGCACGTCGTAGTGGGGTGGATGTTCGGCGTAGTAGCCCACGATCCGCTGGGCCAGTTGCAGTGCCAGCCAGCCCAGGCCAAAACTGGTGAGTGAACCGCTCAGGAAGCTGAGCGGCCCCTTGCGGGGCCGGCTGGTGGATGCTGAGCTAGCGGATGAGGAGCTGTTTGATTCAGAGGCTGGCCTCTCGCTCACGGGCTGACTCCATGCGGCATCAGCCCAGCGTGGCACCAGAGCCGATGCAGCGGCAGAGCCAGGCCTCGAAGCCCCCTTGATGCAAGGCCGGCTGCAGCTGCTGCTGAGCCCGCTCTGCTGCCGCCGCGTCTGGGAACAGGGCAAACAGGCTCGGCCCCGAGCCGCTCATCGCGACCACCAGAGCATCACTGGCCTGCCGCAGCAGGGCCAGACCCTCGCGCACACTGGCTACATCCGGCTCCACCACCGCCTGCAGGTCGTTGCGCAGCGGTGGCATGGGACCCTCACCCCGCAGGGCAGATAGAAGCGGTCCTGTGCGTAGCGACTGCCGGCGCTGCTCAAACTCTTCCTCACGAGTCAGATAGAAGTCGCCGCGCTGCTCCCGGCAGCGGCCGTAGGCCCATGGGGTCGACACGCTGGATTCGGGATGCTTAATCAACAGCACGCTGAAATCGTGCGGATCCTTCAGCTCCAAAGGCTCAAGCACCTCCCCGCGACCAAAACAGAGCTGGGTGCCGCCACCGAGACAGAAGGGCATGTCGGAGCCCAGCTGGGCAGCCATCTCCAGCAGTTGGACTTGATTGAAGCCGCAGCCCCAAAGCGCGTTGAGCCCCAGCAGGGCAGCCGCCCCATCGCTGGACCCACCCGCCAGGCCCGCACCGATGGGGATGCGCTTCTCAAGCTCGATGCTGGCCCCCAGCTCGGGCAGACCAACTCGCGACTTCAGCAGCTCCGCCGCCTTCACGATCAGGTTGCTGCCGTCGGTGGGCAGATCGCTGCGGCTGCAGCGCAGGCTGATGCGGCCATCGGCGCTGGGTTTGAGCCGCAGCTGATCGGCCAGATCGAGCGTTTGCATCACCATCGCCAACTCATGGAAGCCATCGGGCCGCAGCCCAAGCACCTCCAGATGCAGGTTGATCTTGGCGGGGGCGCTGACCAGCAGCTCAGCCATGCGATGGGTTCAGGCGTTGAGGCGATTCAAGCCCGCCGCCAGATCGACCCAGGCCGCCGGCGCCACCTCCTGAGGCCGCTGTGCCAGGTCAATCCCCGCCGCCGCCGTGAGAGCCCCCAGCTGCTCCGGGGGTTGCAGCCCCGCCAGAGTGTTGCGCAGCATTTTGCGACGGGCGGCAAAACAGCGGCGCAGCAGCACCTCCACCGTGCGCGCCAGGGCCGGATCCAGCTGCTGCTCGGCTGGCAACGGATCGATGGCCACAACCTCACTCATCACCTTTGGGGGGGGCTGAAAACAGCGGGGCGGCACCAGACAGATCGAGCGGCATTGAGCCAGCAGCTGCATGCGCACGCTCAAGGCGGAATAGGCACTGCTGCCAGGCAGAGCTCGAATGCGCCCAGCCACCTCCTGCTGCATCAGCAGCACCAGCCGCCTGTAAGGCTGCGTCACCGGCCGATCGAGCCGACCCACCAGCCGCTCCAACAGCGGGCCGGTGATGTTGTAAGGAATATTCGCCACCACGATGCCGGCCTCTGGCAGCGGCACCGCCAGCACATCACCCTGGATGAGCCCAAAGCGGGGATCTGGGCCGAAGCGCTGCTGCAAGCCCTCGACCAGATCACGATCCAACTCCACCGCCCGCACCGCCATGGCTGGCGAGGCCAGCAGCCGTTCGGTGAGAGCACCGCGGCCCGGCCCAACCTCCAGCACGGTGTCGCGCTCGCTGAGCTCGGCTGCCGCCAGGATCTCCTGCAGCACCCGCTCATCCTTAAGCCAGTGCTGCCCGAAGCGTTTGCGGGTGCGATGGGCCGCGAAGGTCATCGAAACAAGCGACAGGCCTGCTTCCAGATTGCTCCCTGGCCGCGAGGCACCGGCGTGGTTAGACAGAACAGCAGCTGCGCAGATCCCGTGCGACCGCATTCCCTCCCCCCCTGGCTGAAGGCAATGCCGCTTGCCGGAGCCCTGTTCCTGGCTCTGAGCCCTGCCGTACGAGCCGGCTCGATCACCGCGGAATCGATCTGGGATAAGAAAAGCGCGATCGAACGCGCTGAGGCCCAGATGCCAGCCAATGCAACGGTCACCAATACCAAATGCACCGTGGTGAACGTGCATATCGGCAACTACCGCTACATCTGCACGGTCGAATACACCACCGCTCCGAGCGGCACTACCCCCAGCAGCGAATCCAGCGCACCCGCTCCCTAGCCGGCGGCAGGGGCACCAGGGCTAACACCAGCTCCACGCCGCAGCGGTGGTAGCCCGGATGAGCAGCCAACCAGCAGCGATAAGCGGCCGCCAAGCGCGATCGCTTAGCCACCGTGAAGCTGGCGATGCCCCAGCCATCCAGCCCGCAACGGCGGCGGCTCTTCACCTCCACCAGCAGCAGGCGCTGGGGTTTGTAGAGCAGCAGATCGAGCTCCCCCCAGCGGCAGTGCCACTGCCGCTCCAGCAGTTGCCAGCCAGCGGCCTGCAGCAGCCTCAGGGCCCGCTGTTCAGCCCAGTTGCCGCGCCGCTGCCTCACCGTGATGGCCATATCTGCGGCAGTGAACTGCTGAGCTGAGGATTCCCCTGCTCACGCTCACTCGCCCGGCAACTGACCTCGCAAGGCCCGCAGGCAGTATTTGCAGCCGCCGGTCGTCACCAGATGGCGCTCCGGTGTGATCGAGATCAGTCGCACCGGATGCTCGCGACAGCGAATCTTGATCGGCGTTTTGAAGCTCTTGTAAACGATCTCGCCGTAGTCGTAGCGATCGCCGAAACGGGCCCGGGCTCGGGCCAGAAAGGTGTCGATGTCGATCGGATTGCCCATCGCGAACGCTCGCTGTTCGATCCGGCGACCTGAGGAGCTGCACCCAGCGATGCATTGAGCTGGAGATTAGGGGAGCGCTCATGGAGTCGCGGTGGTGATCGCGACAGCCTGCTTAGGGTTGCTCAACCTGATCCCGTTGTGATGGGCCGCCTGCTGCAACCTCTGTTGAAGCGCCTGCTGATGCCCGTGCTCGCGCTCTGGCTCCCAGCGGCACTGCTGCTGACGCCACCGGCTGTGGAGGCCGCGATGGATTACGCCAAGCAGGTGTTGATCGGGCACGACTTCGCCGGCGTTGACCTGCGCGGGGCCACCTTCAATCTCACCAACCTGAGGGAGGCCGACTTTCATGGCGCAGATTTGCGCGGCGCCAGCCTGTTCGGTGCCAAATTGCAGGATGCCAACCTTTCCGACACCGACCTCACCGACGCAACCCTCGACTCGGCCGTGCTCGAGGGCACGGATCTGCGCAACGCCGTGCTCGAGAACGCCTTTGCCTTCAACACCCGCTTCAACAACGTGCAGATCGCAGGGGCCGATTTCACCAATGTGCCCTTCCGCGGCGACGTGCTGAAAACCCTCTGCGCTAGCGCCAGCGGCACCAACCCCAGCACTGGCCGCAACACCCGCGACACACTCGAGTGCGGCTAACGCCCCTACGCCATGAGTTTTGACGCCCGCAGCCTTGAGCGCCTGCAGCAGCTGGGCCGCAGCCTGCCCAAACCCCTACCAAAGCCAGAAACGACCCGCGAGGCCCCGGCCAGCCAGAAACGCCACCGGGTGGAAACGGAGACCGACCCCCAGGCCCTGTTCCGCGAGCTGATGCAGGTTAGCCCTGATGGCAGCGTGCCACCGCATCTGATGGATCGGCTGCGTCAAGCGGAGGCCGATCAGCAACGCCAGCGCCAGGCGATGCAGCGGCAGAACACCGAGCGACCCAGCGCGACACCCGGGCTACAGCCTCGCGGCACCAGTCACGAACTGCGCCCCAACCGCCAGCGCCGCCCACCCACCAACAGCGAGGAGCTTGAGCTCTACACCGCCTTCCAACAACTTTTGCTGGAAGGCGACGACGAAGACTGAGCTCAGCACTCAGGGTTTGAGCACCGTGACCTCAACCGGCTGATCCAACGGCATCACCTTGATCGCACCACCATCGAGGGGCAGCTGATCAAAGTTGAGCGTGCGCAGGGCCGGATTCTCGTAAGTCTGGACGTAGTAGACGAGATTTTTCTGATCCGCCACCACCGACCATTCGGTGATCTCATACGTGGTTGCTGAGCCCGCACCTCCGAAGGAACCACCGGGAGGCAGCAAAATGCTTCCTGGCGGCAGATCAAACTGACCCAGCAGGCGGAAAGCAGTGCCCACTTGCTGTTGTGTAGTGAGATTACGAGGGGCGAAATGGCTCAGCATCAGCGCGCGAATGAAGCGAGATGTCGAGAGAAAATCACCAGGCAGGCCATGCAAGCCGCCACCGGTGCTGGCCGGCGGAAGCTTCAGGCCATTCACCGTGAGTTCAGCCGGTGGCATGGCGCTGAGATTGGCGTAGTTGCCTGCTGCAGCCAGGTGATACGGGAAGGGCGGATCGTTGGTATAAGTGCCGGTGGGGTTATCCATCATGGTGAGCTCACCCTTGATGTATTCCACCGAAAGACTCTTGCCACTGCGGTCGTGCAAGGTCATATGGATCGGCAACGGTCCACCGAACACCTTGACCGCAGCACCATTGACAAGCACCTGCGGCAAACCGCGCTTCACCTCATCGATCGTGGCGAAGTTAGTGAGCACATAGGTGAGCAACTGAGCGCTATTGATCGATCGCTTGGTCTCGCCAGAGGGAACGCTCTGAAATTGGGCATAGCCGGCGAAGTAGAGCAAGCCACCCGCCAGACCCTTTTCATTCATGCCATCGGGGACCACATCGTTGAGACCCAGAGCATTGAGGCCAACCACGGCATAGCGGCTGGTCCACTGCAGACCGTTTCCGACACCTCCATCGGGTCCGTTGCCACGTAGGGGCGTGCCGCGCTGAATCAGCACGGCCTGGCTGCCCAGCGGCTGCCCAAACTCCATGGTGCGCCCGTAGACGCGGCCGCCATCGGAGCCCTTGAGCACAAAACTGGTGCAGGCCTGCGCCGGCAGGGATGAACCAGCCAGCACCCCCAGAGCACTGATCACACCAAGAGCACGCCGGCGCCACACCGCTACCTGCACCTTCACCTTCACCACGCGCACCACCGAAAACCCAAGAATGCACCGATTCTGACCAGCACACCCCGAAGCGACCACAGCCCCAAGCAGTACATCTGAACTATCGTGTTCGATGTGTCGCTGAGTTCTATCTGTGTCGCTCCTGCTAATCGGCGCCCTGCAGAACCAGTGCATACCGCTGCGGCTACCCCTGGCCAGCAGCACCGTGGCCGCAGGCTTTCCCAGCCCGGCCGACGACTACATCGATGTGGGCATCGACCTCAACGAGGCCCTGATCCGGCACCCGAGCAGCACCTTTTTTCTGCGGGTGAGCGGCGATTCGATGATCGACGCCGGCATTCAGCACGGCGATCTGCTGGTGGTGGACCGCAGCCTGGAGCCCCGGCCCGGCCTGATCGTGGTGGCGGTGCTCGATGGCGCCTTCACCCTCAAACGCCTAGTGCGCTACCACGGCCGACTGCGGCTGGAGGCGGCCAACAGCGCCTATCCGCCCCTGGAGCTCCATCAATGCGGCGACGTGCAGATCTGGGGCGTGGCGATCCACGTGATCCATGCCCTCACGCGCCATGGCTGATGTGCTGGCGCTGATCGACGCCAACAACTTCTACGCCTCCTGCGAGCAGGCCTTCGATCCGGCCCTGATCGGCCGGCCGGTGGTGGTGCTCTCCAACAACGACGGCTGCGTGGTGTCGCGCAGCAGCGAAGCGCGGCAGCTGGGCATCGGCATGGGCAAGCCCTATTTCCAGATCGCAGCGCAGCTGGCCCAACACGGCGTGGTGGTGCGCAGCTCCAACTACGCCCTCTACGGCGACATGAGCCAGCGGCTGATGAGCAGCCTCGAGCCGTTTGTGGCGGAGCTGGAGGTGTATTCGATCGATGAAGCCTTCGCGCGGCTACCGCGCCCGCGCCACGGCGACCTCAGCGCCTGGGCCGCAGAGCTGCGCAGCCGCATCCGCCACAACCTGGGCCTGCCGATCGCCATCGGCCTGGCCTCCAGCAAGGTGCTGGCCAAACTGGCCAACCGCATCGCCAAGGGGGATCGGCGCCACGCCGGCGTGTTTGATCTGGGCCGCGAAGCCAACCCCGATCCCTGGCTGGAGCTCACCCCCGTGGAGGAGATCTGGGGGGTGGGTCGCCAACTGAGCCGTTGGTGCCGTCTGCGGGGCATCGCTAATGCCCGCCAGCTGCGCGACATGGCGAGTGGCGAGCTGCGGGCCAAGGCCGGGGTGGTGGGCTTACGGCTACAGCTGGAACTACAGGGAGTGAGCTGCCTGCCCCTCGAGCAGGGGCCCAGCGCCAAGCGGGAAACCTGCGTGAGCCGCAGCTTCAGCCGGACGATCCTGAGCGAAGAAGAACTGCGCCAGGCCGTAGCCACCTACGTGGTGCGGGCGGCCGAGAAACTACGTCGCCAGCAGCAGTGCAGCGGCCGGCTCACGATCTTTGCCCGCACCAGCCCCTTTAGCGCCGGCTTCTACAGCCAGGCCGCCAGCACCGCCCTGGCGGTGGCCAGCAATGACACAGCCGTGCTGCTACAGGCCGCCCTGCCTCTGGTGGCGGTGATCTACCAGCCCCACAAACGCTTTGCCAAGGCGGGGGTGCTGCTGCAGGAGCTGCAGAGCCAGGAACAGCTGCAACACCATCTGCTGGCACCGCTACCCGAGCAGGAGCAGCAGAGGCGGGCAGCCCTGATGCAGAGCATCGATGGGCTCAACCGCCGCTATGGCCGCGGTGCAGTGCAATGGGCCGCCTGTGGCCTCTCACCTGGCTGGATGATGCGGCGCGAGCAGCTGTCGCGCGCAGCCACCACCCGGCTCAGTGATCTGCCGACGGCCTGGGCCCGCTAACGATCAGGACTGGCCGTATTTCTGAATGCTCTGCTGACTGCAGAAGGTTTTGGCCTGTTCGATGGTCTGGCGCTTGCCCATCTGCTCCACCACGCAATTGCAGGTGTCGGTCACCATGCCTTCAGGTGGTGTCTTGCCGGCCTTCTTGAAGTCGTCGGCCATGGCCTCAGAGCACTTTTTGAAAATGATCTGATTGATCATGCTGGCCTGGGCAGGAGGGGAAAAGGCAGAGGCAGCAGTGGCAACCAGGCAAACGCCGATCACGCGGCGGATGGGGGAAAAAGGCATAGCTATGTCTTAACAGAGCTGGGACGACCGAAGCTCAAACTGTGAGCGAATCCGCGTGCTCCTGCAGCACATCTTCAAAGCCAGCGCGGCGCTGCTGATCGAGATGGGCGATGTGCTGACGCTCGTTGTAATAGAGCTCCTGAAAGCGCAGGGCATCAACGTTGAGGTCAGCAAACATCGCCTCGATGCGCGCTTCCATGTCGAGGGCTATGGGTTGCAGGGCGCTACTGGGGGCTGGCTCGGCGGTGGCATGGCCCTCCTCCAGAAGACGGGCAATACAGCGCTCCAGCGTTTCCAGCCGCTGGGCACTCCAGGCGTTCAGGAGGTGGCGGCAGCGCTTGAGACTGCGCTGCCGCTCCAGTGATGCCGTGGCGCCGCGTAATTGCAGCAGAGGGTTGGCCAGGGCAAGGCGCTGAACGTCGCTCGGCTCCAGGAGCGGTGTCAGCCGGGTTGGCAGGTCGGAAGGTGCTTCGGCGTCGCTGAGTAGGAGTTGATCAGAGAGCAGCCGCGGCAGCTCAAGATTGGCCAGATCCGAGCCGGAATCAACGCCGCGATTAATCGCCTCAAGCCGGCCCACACCGAGGTTGTCCTCCTCCAGGGCGCTGATCGCGGCCCAGAGCTGGCGGTGATGGGCGATGGCGAAATCGTCGAGTTCACGGCGGCGCAGCTCGGCGCGAATCGCGCCGCGGTGGCTGGGGCAATGCAAGTACAGCCGCAGCAACTCCGCTTCAGCCCGCTCCCGCAGGCCCGCCTCACCGGGTTGTTCCCAACGCTGGGAGCGGCCATGCCAGCGCTGGCCTTTCACCTGCTGGCGTAGGTCGTCTTCCAGCTGCAGAGCCAGGCGGGCCTGGCCGCCGCTGAGCCGCTCGGCCACCTGCTGCAGGTAGCGGGAGCGCACGGCACTGGCGGGCAGCTTGCCCAGCAGCACCACCAGCTCGCTCACCGATTGCTGGAACTGATCGGATCGGGCCAGATCACGGCCCTCGAGCACCTGATCGATCTGCCAGTCGAGCCACAGGGGCGCCTGATCCAGCAGGGAGCGGTACTCCCCAGCCCCATGCTCCTTCAAAAACTCATCGGGGTCTTTACCGGCCGGTAGGTGCAGCACCCGCAGTTCCAGCTGACCCTGCAGCGCCAGCTGCTCCACCTCACCGATGGCCCGCTGGGCGGCGCGCACCCCAGCGCGGTCGGTGTCGAAATTGAGGATCAGGCGCTTGCCATCGCAGCAGCGGCAGAGCTGGGTGATCTGTTGGCTGCTCAGGGCGGTGCCCAGGGCCGCCACCGCATTGGGGATGCCGGCGGCATGCAGGGCAATCACATCGAAATAGCCCTCCACCACCACCGCACGATCGTCCTTACGGATGGCATTGACCGCCTTATCGAGACCGAAGAGGTGCTTGCCCTTCTCAAACACCTCCGTTTCCGGAGAGTTCAGATATTTGGGTTCACCGCCATCGAGGCTGCGGCCACCGAAGCCGATGATCCGGCCCTGCCGGTCGCAGATGGGCACCATCACCCGGTGGCGGAAGCGGTCGTAGAAGCCGTCGCCACCGCGCCGCGGCACCACCAGGCCTGCTGCCTCCAGCAATTCAGGGGCAAAGCCCTCCACCTGCTGCAGGTGGCTGAGCAGCCCATCCCAGCGCTCAGGCGCATAGCCAAGGCCAAAGCTCTCCAGGGTGGTTTCGCTCAACCCCCGCTGCTCACGCAAATAAGCCAAGGCCGAAGCGCCTTCAGGGCTGCGCAGCTGGCTGCGAAACCATCCCGCCGCCAGCGCCAGCACCTTATGGAGCTGGTCGCGACGCGAGAGTTGCTGCCGCAACCGCTCCTGCTGCGGCCCCTCCAGGGTTTCCACCGGCAGCTGGTATTTGCGGGCCAGCTCCAGCACAACATCGCTGAAACTCTGGCGCTGCAGCTCCATCAGGAATTTGATGGCATTCCCGCCGACACCACAGGAGAAGCAGTAGTAGAACTGCTTGGCCGGCGACACCGTCATCGACGGCGATTTGTCGTCGTGGAACGGACAGACGCCGACGAACTCGCGTCCCTTCTTCTTGAGCACCACGTGCTCGCCCACCACATCAACGATGTCAGCGCGTTCCTTAACGGCCTCGATCGTGCGGGGGTGGAGGCGAGGAGCTGACACGCTGCGCGCACGGGTGCGGCTTCAGGATGGCAGGCCTGCCCTATGGATGCTGTCCAGCGCCATCAGTTTCAGCCTGATGGGCGTGTGTGTGAAGGCGGTGGGAGACCGCATCCCGGTGGCGGAGGTGGTTCTGGCTCGCTCAGCCGTGAGCCTGCTGCTGAGCGTCGTCATGCTGCGTCAGGCCAGGCTCAACCCCTGGGGCAAGCGGCGCGGGCTCCTGGTGCTGCGCGGGGTGATCGGCACCGGCGCTCTCTTGTGTGTGTTCGCAGCACTGGCGCAGCTGCCGCTGGCGGCTGCCACGGTGTTGCAGTATTTACAGCCCACGTTCACCGCACTGCTGGCCTGGCTGCTGCTGCGCGAGAGGGTGGGGCCGCGCATCCTGCTGGCGGCCCTGCTGGGTTGGATGGCGGTGGTGGTGCTCAGCAACCCCACGGAACTGGCGGGAATGCTGGGGCCGCTAGCGGCACTGCTGGGGGCCACAGCAACGCCACTACCCGTGGCAGGGGTGCTGCTGGCCATTGCCGGAGCGGTGCTGTCGGCCTGCGCCTATGTGAGCGTGCGCGCCCTGGGACGCACGGAGCACCCGCTGGTGATCGTGTTTTATTTCCCGCTGGTGGGGCTGCTGCTGACAGCCCCCCTGGTGATGCTGCAGCCGGTGTGGCCGACCGCCTGGGAGGCGCTGGCTCTGGTGGGGGTCGGCCTGTTCACGCAGCTGGGGCAACTGGGGGTGACGAACGGTCTGCTCGGGATGCCAGCGGCGCGGGCCACAGCTCTCAGCTATGGACAGGTGCCGATGGCGGCCCTATGGGGCTGGCTGTTCTTCGGCGAAGCCCTTGATCCCGATACAGCCATGGCGGCGGGACTGGTGCTGGCCGCCACACTGCTGAGCCTCAGGCGCTCTCGCCCTTGAGCGGCAGCGGATCAATCAGCCAGTCCTGGGTGGTGCCATTGCTGCTGCCGGTGGGTCGTGCCAACCGCCAGCTCTGGCCACGCTCCCCACGCTGCAAATAGAGATCAAAGGCGCTGTCCACCCGGATCGGATCGCCGGGCAGGCGCCAATCGAAACGACCGGTGAGATGCAGGCCTTTGCTGCCGCCGATCGCCATCGCCTGTTGCGACTCCACACGCACTCGGCTCACTTGGGGCTTGCCATCGGCACTGGTGAGCTGCAGGGCATCGGCGATGGAGCGCTGGGTGAGATCGATCTGCAGCGATAGGGCTGAGAGCAACACCTTCTGAGAGGGCTGGCCTCCGCCACAGGCACTCAGGCTGAAACTGAGCACAAGACTGAGCAGCAGGGCCACAACCCGGCGCAGAGCTTGCAGCGGCGGGAACAGGGTTGTCGGACCGGGCAGCATGGGTGGCATTGGAAGTGCTCCCATGATCGGCTGGCTGCAAGGGCAACTCGCTGATCGCTGGCAGCAGAGCAGCCGCTGTGGTGCCCTGCTGGTGTGCGGTGGTGTGGGCTATGAGGTGCAGCTGCCGCGTCGCCAATGGGAGCAACTGGGGGAGAGCGGCAGCGATCTGAGGCTGCACATCCACCAGGTGATCCGCGACGACGCCTGGACGCTCTATGGCTTCGCCGGCCGAGCAGAGCGGGATCTATTCCGGGAGCTGGTGGCGGTGAGCGGGGTGGGCCCGCAGATGGCGCTAGGGCTACTCGGCCAGCTCAGCTGCGAGGAGCTGGTCAGAGCGATCGTCCAGGCCGATCTGAGGTTGTTGTCCCAGGCCCCCGGTGTGGGCAAACGCACAGCGGAGCGGCTAGCGGTGGAGCTGCGTACCCGCCTGCAGGAGCGCTACTCCGGTGCCCTGGGAATGGCAGATCAAGCCGATTTAGAGCTCGCGGCCCGCACTGATCAGGCCGATCTGCAAGACGATGTGCGCAGTGAGGTCAGTCTCACCCTCACAGCACTTGGCTATGAAGCGCTGGAGGTCAACAGGGCCCTCAGAGCCGTAGCGAGCTTGCAGAGTTTGGAAGGTGGCGATGCGGATGCCTGGCTGCGGGAAAGTTTGCGCTGGCTATCGCGGGGCCAGGCGGCCTGAGGGGGTGACCACGAGGCGGTAAGTTGGTTGTTTGCACCGTCAGGGCCAGACGCCGCGCATGTCGCTCGACACAACACAGAAGCAGGAACTGATCAACGCTCATCAGACCCACGGCACCGACACCGGTTCTGTTGAGGTTCAGGTGGCCATGCTGAGCGAGCGCATCAGCAAGCTGAGCGGACACCTGCAGAACAACATCCACGATTTCTCGTCGCGCCAGGGGCTGCTGAAGATGATCGGCCGCCGCAAGCGCCTGCTCAGCTACCTGCGGAGCAATAGCGAGCAGCGCTACATCGCTCTGATTCAGAAGCTCGGCATCCGCGGCTGACAATGGCAGCCAAGGGGAACAAACGCACCCGCTCAATGGGCGGCGGCGGTCTAGGACCGCAACCCCCTGCCAGCCTCAACAAAGCCAGGCCACAGCAGGGCATACCCGACTATGTGGCCAATCGCATGGCCCGTCGCGTGGCCATCGCCACCGGCATTCCCAGCGTGCTTGGGATGTCGTCTTTTGTGGGCAGCTACCTGCTGGTCAGCAAAGGCATCCTCGACATCCCTCCCGGCGTCACCCTGGTGACCTCTGGAGGGTTTTTTCTGTTGGGACTGGTGGGGCTGAGCTATGGCGTGCTCTCCGCCAGCTGGGAGCCGGGTGCCGGCAGCCTGCTGGGCATGGAGCAAATCGGTGTGAACATCAGCCGCCTGCGCAGCTCGATCAAGCGGCCACCAGCGGCGAGCTGAGCCGGGCACGGAA
Source organism: Synechococcus sp. LA31 (assembly GCF_018502385.1). Classification (NCBI taxonomy): domain Bacteria; kingdom Bacillati; phylum Cyanobacteriota; class Cyanophyceae; order Synechococcales; family Synechococcaceae; genus Synechococcus; species Synechococcus sp. LA31. The sequence continues at coordinate 666,211 of NZ_CP075523.1, read as the reverse complement.
GGCCTGGGCAGCGAGGCTGTTCAGAGCAGCCTCACCGTCGCGCACGCAGAACTGGTGACCTAGGCGCACAAAACGCGTCTGGTCGTGGTGATGCACCATCGCCACCACCGGCACCCTCACACCAGATTCATCCTTCTCAGTGCGGTGCAGAGTGAGGCACTCGCGCAGCTTGTGCTGCACAGCGATATCGCTGGCCTCACTGCCCTCCAGCTCCACCAGCAGCACCTTGAGCTCATCGATCACCCGGCAGTCATCCACGATCAGCTGCACTTGCTCATCGCGGCGATCCACTGACGCCCAGATCAGCAGGCGAGCGTCCACCATCAGGTGATCCGCCAGACGGGCATAGGTCTTGGGAAAGACCACCGCCTCGCAGCTGCCGCTGAGATCCTCCACCTGCAGCACAGCCATCCGGTCACCCTTGCGGGTGGTCACCGGGCGCAACGCAGCCACCATCCCCACCACACTCACGCGCGTTTTATCGGCTTGCTCCTCAAGGCTGCCAAGACCCACTGGTGAGAGCAGCTGGACAGGCCGAGTGAGCTGCTTGAGCGGATGATCGGAGAGGTAGAAGCCCACCAGCTCTTTCTCCAGCCGCAGCTTTTCAGTGGGCGGGTAGTCGGGTACCGGCGCCGCCTTCGGGGCCGTGCTGAGATCACCACCGCCGTCGGCTGACGCAGCAGCATCGCTACCACCACCCAGGAGGTCGAACAGGTTGCCCTGGCCGCTGGCACGGTCGCGAGCACGCGAAGCAGCCCAATCGACCATCAGATCGAGATCGGCCATCAGCTGGGCACGATTGGCCTCGGGCTCCAGAGCGTCGAGAGCACCGCAGTGGATCAGTGACTCCAAGGAACGGCGGTTGAGCGTGGTGCCGGGGATGCGATCGCATAGATCCGCCAGCGAACGGAAGGGGCCATCGCCGCTGCGAGCTTCCAGCAGAGCGCGGATGGCGCCGTCGCCCAGGTTGCGCACGGCCGAGAGGCCAAACAGGATGCGATCGCCAACGGGGGTGAAGTCGATCCCTGAGGCATTCACATCCGGCGGCATCACCTCGATGCCCATGGCGTTGCAATTGGAGATGTAGCGCTGCACCTTGTCGGTGGTGCCGGCATTCACCGTGAGCAGCGCCGCCATGTAAGCCACTGGGTAGTGGGCTTTGAGGTAGGCGGTTTGATACGTCACCGCGCCATAGGCGGTGGAGTGGCTCTTGTTGAAGCAGTATTCAGCGAAGAGCACCATCTGCTCAAACAGCGCCTCCGCGATCTTGGGATCCACGCCGCGCTCGGTCGCACCGTTGACAAAGAGGCTCTGATGCTTCTCCATCTCGCTCTTCTTCTTCTTACCCATCGCTCGGCGCAGCAGGTCAGCCTCACCAAGCGAGTAGCCAGCTAGATCCTGCGCGATGCGCATGATCTGCTCCTGATACACCATGATCCCGTAGGTCTCCTGCAGGATCGGCTCCAGTTTGGCGTGAGCGAAATCAATCGCCTCGCGGCCGTGCTTGCGGTTGATGAACTTGGGAATCAGTCCGGCATCAAGTGGTCCGGGTCGATAGAGAGCAAGAATCGAGGAAATATCTTCCAGTGATGAGGGTTTGAGGTCACGCACGATCTGACGCATGCCGCTCGATTCCAGCTGGAAGATGCCTTCGAGGTCACCGCGCGCCAGCAGGCCGTAGGTGCCTGGATCATTCAGGGGGAGGGCATCGGGATCGAGCTTCTCGCCGGTGCTCTGCTCAACCAGATCGATGGTCTTGTCGATCATGGTGAGGTTCTTGAGGCCAAGGAAATCCATCTTCAGCAGCCCCATCGACTCCACGTCTTCCATGAAGTACTGGGTGATCACCTGGCCGTCGTTGTTGCGCTGCAATGGCACCACTTCATCGAGGGGATCAGCGGCAATCACCACACCAGCGGCGTGTACACCGAAGGTTTTGTTGGTGCCTTCGATCCGCATCGCCATATCCACCCAGCGTTTCACCTGGGGATCGTTCTGATATTTCTCGCGGAATTCGGGCGCCGGTGATTCGTCGCCGATCATCTCCTTGAGCTTGGCGGGCTTACCCCGCACCACTGGAATCAGCTTGGCCAGGCGATCAGCATCGCCATAGGGGATGTCGAGCACACGAGCCACGTCTTTGAGCACCGCCTTGGACGTCATCCGGTTGAAGGTGATGATCTGCGCAACTTTCTCTTCGCCATAGCGGCGGGTCACGTAGTCGATCACCTCGCCGCGGCGCTCGATGCAGAAGTCGGTGTCGATATCAGGCATCGACTTGCGCTCGGGATTGAGGAAACGCTCAAACAGCAGCCCGTTGGTGACCGGATCGATGTTGGTGATCCCCAGGGCGTAGGCCACCAACGAGCCGGCGGCTGAACCACGGCCGGGGCCCACCGGAATGCCGTGATCGCGGGCGAAGCGGATGTAGTCCCACACCACCAGGAAGTAGGTAGGAAAGCCCATCTGCTCCATCACCTGCAGCTCAAAGGTGAGCCGTTCGCCGTAGTCAGGGGTGAAGGCTTCTGCCTCGGGCAGGTTGAGCCGGGCACGCAGGCCCTGTTCGCTGACCTCGCGCAAGTAGCTCACCGGCGTGTGCCCCTCCGGAATCGGGAAGCGGGGCATCTGATAGCGGCCAAGGATGTCGTAGTCCTCAACCTTCTCCGCCACCCGGGCCGTATTGGCAACGGCTTCCGCCACAACATCCGGCTCGAGATGATCGGAGAACAGAGCGAGCATCTCCTGCTCACCCTTGATGTATTCGGTGCCGGTATAGCGCAGGCGTTTCTCGTCGGAGACAAGCTTGCCAGTGAGGATGCAGAGCAGCGCGTCGTGCGCTTCGGCGTCGTTGCTGGTGAGGTAGTGGGCGTCGTTGGTGGCGACCAGAGGAATGCCCAGCTCACGGGAGATGCGCACCATCTCCACATTCACAATTCGGTCTTCCGGCGAGCCGTGGTCCTGGATCTCGAGGTAGAAGTCGTCACCGAACACGCTCTTGTACCAAGCAGCGACCTCGCGGGCCACGTCGGGACGGTTGCGCAGAATCGCCTGTGAAAGCTCGCCGCCCAGGCAGGCGGTTGCCACGATCAGGCCTTCGCTGTATTGCTCGAGCGTGGGCTTGTCGATGCAGGCGCGAGAGAAGATGCCGCGCCCGCGCATGCCGCGCAGATGGCTGATGCTGGTGAGCTTCACCAGGTTGCGGTAGCCCACCGCATTCTTGGCCAACACCACCAGGTGGTAGCGGCGCTCTTTCTTCGGTGGATTGGGGTCATCAAGGGAGCCATTGATGACATACATCTCATTGCCGATGATCGGCTTCACCGAGGTGCCCTTGCAGAGCTTGAGCAGCTCGATGGCGCCGTACATCACACCGTGGTCGGTGAGCGCCAGGGCCGGCATCCCCAGCTCTTCGGCCCGCTTCACCATCGACGGCAGCTGACTGGCTCCATCCAGGAGGCTGTAGTCGCTGTGGTTATGAAGCGGAACGAAGGCCAACGGCGGCAGCGCGGGGTGGTGCTGGTTCCAGGCTAAGGGCAGACCACCAGATGTAGTGCTTTCAGGGCACCAGAGCAGCAGTAGGACGCTGTTGCATCACCCGAGCTGCCTGCTCGTAATGCCAGGCCACCTGCAGCAGACGCTCCTCCTGCAGCACACCAGTGATCAACTGCAACCCGATCGGCAAGCCGGCACCATCGAAACCGCAGGGCAAGCTGATGGCAGGCATCCCGGCCATGTTGGCAGGGATGGTGAGCAAGTCGGCGAGGTACATCGCCAGCGGATCTTCGCTGTGAGCCCCGAAACCGAAGGCCGTGGTGGGAGATGTGGGGGTGAGCAGCACATCCACTGATTGGAAGGCGCGATCGAAATCACGGCGAATCAGGGTGCGCACCTGCTGAGCCTTCTTGTAGTAGGCGTCGACATAGCCCGCCGAGAGTGCATAGGTGCCGATCAAGATGCGGCGCTTCACCTCATCACCAAAACCTTCGGCGCGGCTGCTGGCGGTCATCTCCGCAAGACTGGCGGCGTCTTGGGCGCGATAGCCGTATTTCACACCGTCGTAGCGAGCCAGATTGGCTGAGGCCTCCGAAGGGGCGATCACGTAATAAGTGGCGATGCCGTCGTTAAAGCGCGGGCAACTCAGATCCACCAGCTCGCAACCGAGAGCCTCGAGCTGATTGGCAGCCGCCATCACCGAGGACTTGACCTCAGGGTCGAGGCCTTCGGCTTCAAAGCATTCGCGCACGATCCCCACCTTCAGACCTGCCACCGGCTGCTGCAGCGCAGCTGTGTAATTGGGGACAGGGGCCTTGAGGCAGGTGGAATCACGAGGATCTTCACCTGCAATCACCTGGAGCAGTTCGGCGGCATCAGCCACATTGGTGGCAATCGGGCCCACTTGATCGAGGGAGCTGGCGAAGGCCACCAGGCCGTAGCGGCTCACCCGGCCGTAGGTGGGCTTCAGTCCCACCACGCCGCAGAAAGCAGCAGGCTGGCGAATGGAACCGCCGGTATCCGAGCCGAGCGATCCCACGCATTCACCAGCAGCCACAGCGGCGGCGCTCCCCCCGGAACTTCCTCCAGGGACCTTGTCTGTATTCCAGGGATTACGGCTGGGGCCGAACACAGACGTCTCGGTGGAGCTGCCCATGGCGAACTCATCGAGATTGGTCTTACCCAAGAGCACAGCACCGGCGCCCCAGAGGCGGGAGGTCACGGTGGATTCGTAGGGGGGAACAAAGGTCTCCAGCATGCGGCTGGAGCAGCTGGTGCGAACACCCCGGGTGCAGAGGTTGTCCTTGATCGCCAGGGGGACACCGGCAAGGGGCGGCAGAGCCTCGCCGGCAGAACGGGCCGCATCGATACGATCGGCGTCTGCCCGGGCCCGCTCGGCGGTGACCTCCGTGTAGGCATTGATGATGGGCTCAACCGCCTCGATGCGGCTGAGGTGGTGGTCGGTGAGCTCGCGGGCGGACACGTCACCGCGCTTGAGCTGCTCGCGCCACTCGGCGATACCCATCAACCCACTTGCAGATCCAGGGGTCGACGCTATCAGTCGGCACTGATGGTGAGAGGTTCACCCCGGCGCGTGCGCAGCAGGCTGTGGTTCACCTCAGCGGCACCTTCACTGCGAAGATCTGCCAGGAAAGGAGGGAGGGCCTCCTCCAGGCTGCTGCGACGGACGTAAGGGCCAAACCAGTAGGTGACATCCGGCTGGCGGGACTCCACCCGGGCCCACCAGGCCAGACCAAGCCCGTTGGCAACGCTGCGCAGGGGCTGGAACAGGGTGGTCATCGGTGTGGTGAACAGTGGACTCATTGTGGCGGGGAAACCGCCAGACGCAGCATTCAGAGCTTGATGTCGCCCGAGAAGCTCTCCGGACCCTTGGGGGCCAGGCTGAGCACCACCTCATCCACCAGCTGCTGGGCCGCTGCGCTCTGCTCAGCGGTGAAGGCTGGTGCCTCCTGATGAAGCTGGAGCATGGGCTCAAGCTCAGGTTGCTGTTCTTGTTCCGGGTTGGGTACCGGATTCGCTTCTGTTTCCGGTTCCGGTACCGGGTTGACAGCCTCCGGTGCGGCAATCGGCGCTGAAGCGATCTGGGGCCGCACGATGCGTGGGGCGGGAGCTGAGCCGGTGATCTGCTTCATCCAGCCGCGACGGGCCACCTCGTAGAGCACCATCGCGGTAGCTACAGAGGCATTGAGGCTGGGGGTGGCACCGCGCAGGGGAATGCGCACGAGCTGATCGCAATGTTTGCGGGTGAGCATCGAGAGGCCGGAGCCTTCGGAGCCGGTGACAATCACCAGCGGGCCGTCTAGATCGGCCTCGCTCAGAGCCACGCCGGCCTCACCAGCCAGGCCGACCACGCGGTACCCCTCCTCCTTCAAGGTTTCCAGGGAGCGATTGAGGTTCACCACCCGGGCCACAGGCAGATGTTCAAGGGCTCCGGCGGCCACCTTGGCCACCGAACCGGTTAGCCCGGCACTACGGCGCTGCGGCAAGACCAAACCGTGTGCACCGAGGGCTTCCGCACTGCGCACGATGGCGCCGAGGTTATGGGGATCGGTGATGCCATCGAGGGCCATCAGCAGCGGCGGTTCGCCGAGGCTGCGGCAGCCGTCGATCAGGCTGCCGAGGTCGAGCGTATCGGCTGCGGCGGCCTGAAGCACGATGCCCTGGTGCACCGCACCATCGGTGAGCTGGCCGAGACGCGACCAGGTGACTTCTTCCACCAAAACGCCGCCGGCCTTGGCTTCGCGCAGCAGCTGCATGAAGCGGGGCTGGAAGCGCATCTCGGGCGTGCACCAGATCCGATGGATGGGCCGATCGCTCTCCAAGGCAGCCTGAGCGGCATGGCGCCCCCAGATCAGATCATCAGCAGGGCCAGCGTTGAAGCGGTCTGATTCGCCACTGGGGGCGTCAACGATCAGCGGCCGGCTGGGCGGGGCCTGATCGCGATCACCGCTCAGGGGGCGGCGATCAAAGCGGCGGTCCTGGAAGGAGGACCGGCCATTGGGGCGGCCAGTGGGACGGCCCTGGCCATTAGGACGGCCCGGACGCCGCTCACTACCGCTGCGGCTACCACTGCCGCGGGGGCTATCAAAGCGAGGACGATCGAAGCGGGGACGATCCGAGGGAGGACGATCCGAGCGGACTGTCTCATCACCGCCGTAGCGGGGTGTATCGAAACGGCGTTCGGGGCGGGAGCGCTCGCCGTAACGCTCCGGGCGAGGGCGATCTCCACGCTCCGGCCGCCGGCTGAAGGAGGGACGATCGGCACGCTCGCTGCGCTCACCACCTGCCGTACGGTCGGGCCGCCATTCGCCGCGAGGGGCAAATGGACGACGGGAGCCGCCGCGTGAATCGGGTCGACCAGGGCGACCGGGGCGCGATCCCGCCGGCCCCGAGCCCTGGCCCTGGTCCCTGCGGCGATCAAAACGGGGGCTCATTCAGTCAGCGGGCAAAGGGGTTATCGGGTCGGCGTTCTCGAGGTGTGCCAGCAGCTGGGCAAGGCGGCTGGGGTCTTGAAGAAAGAGCCAGCCAACCATTGTCTCAAACCCCGTTGCCCGGCCATAAATGCCGGCCTCGCCTTTGCGGGGTCCACGGCCGGCACGGTTGCGGCCTTTCCGTACCAGCTCTAGCTCCTCCTGCGTGAGCAGGCCATCACGTTGCAGCACAGCCAGGGCCGCCGCCTGTGCATCAGCGCGCACCGCAGCCACCACAGCCCGGTGCAGATCAGCGCTGCGGCCAGGGCTGCGGCAGTGGCGTAGGCGCTGATGGAGCTCCCACACAGCGTCGCCAAGCCAGGCCAACTGCAGGGGACCTAGCTCAGCGTGCATGGGGCTGGCCGGAACGGCCAGAAGCCACTCAGGCGGCGATGGCTCCGAGGGCTGTATCGAGGTCGGGCTGGAGATGGAGAAACTGCTCAAGCCTCACCAGTTTCACCGTCTGAACAACGCGGGCATTCCCCACAACCACAAATTGCATGGCCTGGTCGTTGCAGAGCTTGGCCATATGCACCAAAGCTCCGAGGCCGGAGGAGTCGATGAAATCGATCTTGCTGAGATCAACCACCAGCGGCTGAGGTGTGCTGGTGAGGTGATCGGTGATGAAGGCGAGAAACTGCTTCTCGGAATAGGCATCCAGCTGGCCGGTGAAGCTGAACAGCAGACAGCCGTCCTGCTGCTGATAGCCACCGCGCAGAGACACGGTCAATCGCTGCAGATCAGTGATGGCTCCTGACCTCTGACGTTTGGGGCGCTTGCAGTGTAGTGACGGTTTTCGGAACCGACAGGACCGAAACAAACCGGAATGGATGACTAGCGGCGTTCGGCCATGAGCACAGCAAAGCGTCCGAAGTGGTGGTCGGCGTCGTGGGGACCTGGGCTCGCTTCTGGGTGGTATTGCACCCCGAACACAGGCTTTTGGCGGTGCGCCAGGGCCGCCACGGTGCGGTCATTGAGGTTGAAGTGGGTGACCTCCACCGCATCGGATGGCAGCGATGTGGCGTCGATGGCAAAGCCGTGGTTTTGGCTGGTGATCTCCACCACACCGGGACTGCCGCAGGGATGGTTGAGGCCGCGGTGGCCGTAGCCGAGCTTGTAGGTGCTCCCGCCCATCGCCAGCCCCAAGATCTGGTGACCGAGGCAGATGCCAAACAGTGGCAGATCGCTCTGTTGCAGCAATGCACGAGCCAGCTCAATGCCGCTGGTCACGGCGGCAGGATCACCAGGACCGTTGGAGAGGAACACACCCTCGGGGTTGTGGGCTAGCACCTGATCGAGCGTGGTATCCGCCGGCAGCACCGTCACGGCGCAGCCGTGCGCTGCCAGGCGCTCCAGGATTGCCCGTTTGATGCCGAAATCAATCGCCACCACCCGGTAGGGCTCAGCCGGGATGCTCTGCAGGCGCTGATCGAAGCGGGCGGAACAGAGCGCATCCCAGTTGTAAACACGGTCGGTCGTCACCCGCTGCGCCAGGTTGAGGCCAGCCATCGAAGGAGCAGAGCGAACCTGTTCCAGCAGCACCTGGGGTGTGGTGCCATCGGTGCTGATCGCGCCATTCATCGCACCGCCTTCGCGGAGGTGACGCACCAAGGCGCGGGTGTCGATGCCACGGATACCCACCACTTGATGGCGGTTGAGCCAGGAATCCAGGCTGGATTCACTGCGCCAGTTGCTGGGAACGGGTGCCAGTTCCCTGGCGATCACCCCACGCACGTGGGGGGCATCAGCCTCCTGATCAGCGCTATTCACCCCGGTGTTGCCCAGCTCCGGATAGGTGAAGGTCACCAACTGGCCGGAATAGCTGGGGTCGGTCATCACCTCCTGATAACCGCTCATGCCGGTGTTGAACACCACCTCGCCAACCGCTGTCCCGGTGGCACCAAACGCTTCACCGCGCAGCACCAGGCCATCGGCCAGCACCAGCAAAGCGGGGGAGGAGGAAGGAGCTGTGGTCATCAGCCCATCATCCCCTTCAGCGGTTCAGCTGGCTGTCACATCCAAGGCCGAACGCAGTTGCTCAAACCGCTGCCAGGCCGCTCCGCTGCCCATGGCCTCCAGCGCTCTCGGCACAGCAACCTGCACGGATTCCGCTAGACCCGAAGCCCAGAGCACCAGCGCGGTGTTGAGGGCCACCACATGCCGCTGGGGGACGGTGGCACGACCCTGTAGCACCGCCTCAAGGATCGCTTGGTTGTCGGCGAGGTCGCCGCCCACCAGCGCTTGCATCGGTGCCGCCGCGAGGCCTACCGCCTCAGGGATCAACGTTTCGGAGCGCACCTGCCCCCCTTCGATCAACCGCAGTTGGCTCGGGCCCGACAGGGAAGCTTCATCCAAGCCCCCATGGCCATGCACCACCACGGCGCGCTGCAATCCGAGGCGAACAAGGGCATCAGCCATCGGATCGAGAAGATCAGCCGCCCCTACCCCCAGCACCTGCGCATCGGGTCGGAGAGGATTCACCAAGGGGCCCAACAGGTTGAACACAGTGCGCACGCCGAGGGCACGGCGCAAAGGTGCGAGGCCCACCAGAGCTGGATGCCAGGCCGGCGCAAACAAAAAGCTGACACCAGTCGGCTCCAGCGCAGCCACCACTTGGGCCGCAGGCGCTTTGAGGTTGAGGCCGGCCGCTTCGAGCACATCAGCCGAGCCCACCTTGCCGCTGGCGCTGCGGTTTCCGTGCTTGGCCACATGGGCGCCGCAGGCGGCAGCCACAAATGCCACAGCTGTAGAGATGTTGAAGGTGTTGGCACCATCGCCGCCGGTGCCACAGGTATCCACCAGGCGCAGAGCCGGCCTGGGGCCGGGCAGCGGGCAGGCCTGGCGAAGCACATGGGCCATGCCAGCCAATTCCTCACCGTTCACGCCCTTGGCCCGCAAGGCCGCCAGTAGGGCTCCCGTCAGCACCGGCTCCAACTCTTCAGCCAGCCAGGCCTGCATCAGAGCAGTGGCCTGCTCGTTCTGGAGGGATCGTCCCTGCAGCAACTGCTCCAGCAGGGCGGGCCAGGACGGGGCTGCAGCCATGGGAGCAGGTCAATTGGGCCTGATGTAGCAGAAAAAGCGGATCAGGGGCTGTCTTGATCAGCGGTATCGAAGCCGGAGCCCACGGCTTGCTCCTGGGCTTCAGCGCCTGGGCGATAACCGCCAGACCAGATAGCGCGGCAGCGCTGATTGAGCTCCTGGTGGCTTAGGCCCCACAGACGCAAGGTTTTCTCCAGGTCATCTTGAAGATCAAGAGCACCGGGAAAGCCGGCGTAGCGCATCAACAGGCGGCCGAGGTCCACCAGCTGCGCGTCTTGGGGCTGTTGGGTGGCCAGCAGCGCATCCACGAGCTCGCGATCGGAGCCATAAAGAGGATGCTGCTGCTCAGGCTGGTCGCTCGTGGGCACAACACTCGCTAGGGGTTTGGCTCCTTAGGTTGGCAGCTTCTTGTGGAGCGTCATGGCAGCCATCCGGTTCGGGTTGATCGGGCGCTACCTGCGGCCCTATCGCCGCACGGTGCTGGTGGGCATGGCCGCTCTGGTCGTGGTGAACCTGCTGAGCGTCACGCTTCCGTTGCTGGTGCGGCGCGTGATCGACGACCTGCAAGACGGATTCACGTTCAGCGACGTGCTGCAGCAGGCCGCGCTGATCATTGTCCTAGCCACGCTGATGGGGGGAATGCGGCTGTGGTCCCGGATGCTGGTGTTCGGTGTGGGCCGTCAAGTCGAGGCCTCCCTCAAGCAGCAGATCTTTGATCAAACGCTGCGCCAGGAACCGGGCTGGGTGCAGAGCACTGGCAGCGGGGAAGTGATCAGCCGCGCCACCAGTGACGTGGAAAACGTGCGACGCCTGCTGGGCTTCGCCGTGCTCAGCCTCACCAACACGCTGCTGGCCTACACGCTCACCCTGCCAGCAATGCTGGCGATCGATCCGCTGCTGAGCCTGGCGGCTGTGGGGCTGTACCCGTTGATGTTGGTCACCGTTCGCCTATTTGGTGGTCGAATGATGCGCCAGCAGCGGCGGCAACAAGAGGCCCTGGCCCAGCTCAGCGACCTGATCCAAGAAGACCTCTCCGGCATCAACGCCATCAAGATTTACGGCCAGGAGGCCACAGAACGTCAGGCCTTCGCCGAACGCAATCGCCGCTACCGCGACGACGCTCTGCAGCTGGCCCGCACCCGCAGCACCCTGTTCCCTCTGCTCGAGGGCATCTCCTCAGTGAGCCTGCTGCTGCTGCTGGCGCTGGGAAGCGGCCAACTGGCAACGGGCAGGCTGAGCATCGGTGATCTGGTGGCCCTGATCCTTTATGTGGAGCGTCTGGTCTTCCCCACAGCTCTGCTGGGGTTCACGCTCAACACATTCCAGACCGGTCAGGTGAGCCTGGAGCGGGTGGAGGAGCTCCTGCGCCGTAAGCCCAGGGTCACCTCACCGGCCAAACCCCAACCCATCGCCGCACCGCTGCGACCTGGCCGCCGTGCCGCAGCGGTGGAAGCACGCAACCTCAGCGTTCGCTACCCCGATGCCGAACGGTTGGCCCTTGAGCATGTGAGCTTCCGGCTTGAGCCCGGTGAACTGGTGGCCGTGGTGGGGCCGGTTGGCTGTGGCAAAACCACCCTGGCGCGCGCCCTTGGCCGCATGGTGGAGGTTCCCAGCGATGCCCTCTATCTCAATGGCACCGACATCACCGCGGTGGATCTTGAGGACCTGCGCCGCCAGGTAGCGCTGGTGCCGCAGGAGGGCTATCTGTTCACGGCCAGCCTGGCGGACAACCTGCGCTACGGCGAACCCAGCGCAGCGCTGGAGGAGGTGGAGCAGGCGGCCGTTCAGGCACGGCTTGAAGGCGACATTCGCGGCTTCCCCGATGGCTATGGCACCCTCGTGGGTGAGCGCGGCATCACGCTCAGCGGCGGCCAGCGCCAACGAACGGCCCTGGGCAGGGCCCTGCTGGTGCAGGCGCCTCTGCTGGTGCTCGACGATGCCCTGGCCAGCGTGGACAACAACACCGCTGCCGACATCCTGCAGTCGGTGCGCAGCCAACAGGACCGCACCATCTTGATGATCAGCCACCAGCTTTCCGCCGCAGCCGCCTGCGACCGGATCCTGGTGATGGACAGTGGCCGCCTCGTGCAGGAAGGCCACCACAACGAACTGGTGCAGCAGAGCGGCACCTACCGCCGCCTTTGGGAGCGAGAGCAGGCCGAACAACAGCTAAGCCAGGCGGCATAGCGCCACGCTCGTCAAGTTCTGTACCTGGCGGCAGACAAGCCACTCCGGCGTGGCTTAGCTGGTGCTGACGCTCCGCGCCGCTGCCATGACCACCGGTGTGCCCTACCGCCTCCGCTGCACGCTCACCTTCGGAGACATCTACGGCCAGATCTTGATTTGGATGCTGGTGATGGTCGTGAGCCTGGCGGCAGGACTGGCCCTGATGGGTGCCAGCAAACCCTTATTCGCCCTGGTGGGTGTTGGGCTGATTCTGGTGCTCTCGCTGCCGTTCCTGCTGTTCGCGTTCACCACCACACTCCTGAACCACATCGCGTTGGATCCAGGCACAACGCAAGGTTCAGCGCCGTAGGCTGAAGCTTGACTAAGGCTGCGGCAACAGTGTTTGGACTGTTTGAAGGACTGGGCGGATCAAAGAGCCAGCTCGTTGCACCAGACGCCGCCCTAGCCGGCCGCCCCGATCCCATCGCCACGGCCGAGAGGCACGTGGTGCTCGGGACCGCGCTGAAGGCCCCGCTGAGCACGAGCCAACAGGAAACTCTGTTTGGCTGCGGTTGCTTCTGGGGTGCTGAGAAGGGTTTTTGGCGCCTGCCCGGCGTGATCAGCACAGCCGTCGGCTACGCCGGCGGCTTCACCCCCAACCCCACCTACGAAGAGGTGTGCTCCGGCCGCACCGGCCACACCGAAGCAGTGCGCGTGGTGTGGGACGTGAACGCGATTGATTTCAGTGATCTGCTCAAGCTGTTCTGGGAATGCCACGACCCCACCCAGGGCATGGGCCAGGGCAACGACACCGGCACCCAATACCGCTCCGCGATCTATGTGAACGAGCCTGGGCTGCTGATGGTTGCCCAGGCCTCCCGTGATCGCTACCAGCAACTCCTCAACGCCTCTGGCAAGAGCACCATCACCACCGAGATCGCTACCAACAAGCCGTTCTTCTTTGCAGAGACCTACCACCAGCAGTATTTGGCCCGCCCCGGCAGCCGCCCTTACTGCTCAGCTCGTCCCAGTGGCGTGCTGCTCGATGGCTTCGAAGGCTCCCACTACAAGCTGCCCGCCTCGGTGTGGAGCCACTTCGACTGGTCGATCGACCACTGCGTGCTGCGGGGTGACAACACCCCGATTCGCTTGTGATTGGCCATCTGCTGCTATCGCTCCTCGCTGTTAGCAGCCCCTGGTGGGAGGACTACGACACCCGTGATCGATTCCTCTGCGGTGATCAAGGGAGCGTGGTGGTGGAACGCAACGACGCCCAGGCATCGCTGATCAGTGGGCGCAGCCGTTTCACCCTCTTCCGCGTTGCCAGCAGCCAACCTGGCCTGCGCTTCGCGACCGACGGGATGGAGCTGATCCTTTGGGGCGACAACCTCACCCTCGAGCAGGGTCGCCGCAAACTGCAGTGCACCCGCACCGATCAAGCGTGATCACCCAGCCATGAATCCACTCCCCGACCGCACCATGATCCTCGGGATGCTCATCACCCTGGGCCTGGTGTTTGCGCTGGTGTTTTGGTTTGTGCGGTTAGCGCCCGACACCGCGCCAGCCCTCCAGTGGCGCGACTCAGCCCCGACCACTCCTATCCAATCCGCCCCAAGCAACCAGAGCGGCAGTCCTCTGATCTGAATCTGGGGGACAATGCCCACTCGGCCGATCGGCCTTCGCCTCCTTTCTCGTTCAGCGTGAATCCCAAGCCCCAGCGCCAGCTGCATCCGCTGCCTCGGGGGCTGGTGGAGCTCTATGGCCTGCTGGCGGTGCTGTTTGTGCTCGTGCCCGAGTGGATGGCTGATGGAGCGCTCTCCGGACTACGCCAGGGCCGTGAAGGCAGCCTGCTGCCCATGCCCGCATCTGCCTGGCAACGCATCCCTGAACTGCGGCTGGCAGCCATGAATCTCAGGGATCTGCGCCAGCTGGCCAAGGAGCTACGGCTTTGGGGTTATAGCGGCCTGAATCGCGAGGAGCTGAGCAGCTCCCTTCTACGCAAAATCCAGGCCAGGCGAGGGAAGGCGCTGTGATAATTTCTTTCTGGCCGGGGCGTAGCGCAGCTTGGTAGCGCACCACTTTGGGGTAGTGGGGGTCGTGGGTTCAAATCCCGCCGCTCCGATTTCAACCGGCTCCTGAACCACCCCACAAGGGTGGTTTTTTTATGCCGGACACAACACCGGCAGCCTTACTGCAGGCGCGTGTGAACCCGATAGCAAGCCAGCCAACGATTCACCCGGGGGCGCAGGGCCGGCGGCACCTCCTCCAGCAGCTGGGACAGCTCCAGGGCACCGAGCCTGCGCAGGTCACGCACATTCACGTGCCAGAGAGCCTCGGCCTCGCGGATCAGACGTGCCCAGGTGCGGGTGTCCTGCCAGCGCTGCACCCGTTGGTGCACCCCTGGGGGATGGCGGGGATGACCGCGCGCTGAAACAGCCATGGATGCTCACCGCAAAGCTTCATCCACACCATGGCAATTCCAGGCAGAGCTGCACCAAACCAGCATGTCGCCTTCTTGTTGCTGAAGCAAAACCAGTGCTGAGCAGCAGCCAAGATTGCCGATCAGGCCGTACGGCGCTGCTGCTCTCCATCCACGGGAACCACCGGAAAAGGCAACAAAGCCACTTCCCGCTCAGACAGCTTTCGGCTCCAGGCGCCGTTCACCGGTTCATTCCAGCGGAAACCGGCCTCACGGGCCTTGTGACGCTCGTCGTAAGACAAGCGTGCCCTGTAGAGGCGGCGCGGTTCAAGACCCTGAGCAAGCAGCTGCTCGAGATCACTGCAGCGTTCAAACACCTGAGCCAAATAAATACAGTCGGTTAAAGCTCGATGGGCCGCCCATACCGGCACGCTGTAAGCCAGGGCGAGATCGCGAACAGAAGGACTGGAACGCAGATGGCGCTCGGCCGGCCAGCGGATGTCATCCATGGTGCACAGCCAAGGTTTCTCAACCGGCGGCAGCGGCGCCATGCCAAACCACTGGCGATCAAAAGCGGCGTTGTGAGCCACCACGAGATCTGCCGTAGCCAGCAGCGCTTCAAACCACTGCAGCCCCTGTTGCCAGGGCTGGGGCTGACGGGTCAAGGTCGGATCGATGCCGTTCACCGCCTGGGCAGGGTTCTGCTCACAGGGGAGCAGGAACGACACCTGGCTCAGCACTGAGCGGCGCGGCACATCAAACAGCACAGCCCCCACCTCGATGCAACGATCACACTGAGGATCAAGACCAGTGGTTTCGGTATCGAGAATCAACAGCCGCTGCGGCTCGCCCACAGCTGCTGTCGGCCTTGGTTTAGGGGCGGGCAGAGCCTCAGCGCTTTGATCGGCTGGTGGTTGAGCCGCTACTTGCAGTGATTCACCCAAGGGTTGATCAAACGACTCAACAGCGGCAGCGGCAGGCACCTCTGCCGGTGGAGCCTGCATCAGACTCAGGAGATCTACCTGCTCCCAGGGTTGCGGGGGTTCAGCCGGGACCATCTGCCGCTGCGCATCCTCACCATGATCCCAGGCCGGCCCAGGCACTGCTTAGGGTTGATCCAGCCTCTCTTTGTCCCTTGCCAGCAGCCCTGAGCACCGGCGATCGCGCACCACTGATCGCCCTGGCGGATCAGAACGGCACTGAGCGCCGCAGCGATCAACTCGGCGGCAAGTCACTGGTGTTGTTTTTCTATCCCAAGGACGACACCCCCGGCTGCACGATGGAGGCCTGTGCCTTTCGCGACAGCTACGCCGATCTGCAGGCGATGGGCGCCGAGGTGTGGGGGGTGAGCGGCGATGACGCCGCCAGCCATCAGCGCTTCGCCGAACGCCACAACCTCCCCTATCCGCTGCTTGTAGACAGAGCCAATCAGCTACGCAAAGCCTTTGGTGTGCCGAGCGTGCTCGGTCTGCTGCCGGGTCGCGTCACCTACGTGATCGACAGTGAGGGGGTGATTCGCCACGTGTTCAACAACCTGCTCGATGGGCCTGCCCATCGCCGCGAAGCGATCGAGGCGCTCAAGCTCCTGCAGAGCGCATGAGCTGGCGCCAGCGGGGAAGCCTCTGGATGCTGGAGCCGCGAGGGCAAGCGGCCAAGGGCGTGATTCAGTTCATTGGCGGCAGTTACCTAGCGGCCACCCCCCAGCTCAGCTATCGCCGACTCCTGGAAGCCCTTGCACGCCAGGGACTGGAGATCCAAGCCTGGAGTTACGTGCCCGGGTTCGATCACCAGGCCCAGGCCAATGAAGCCTGGCGGCTCTTTCGCACGGCACGCCCGGAATCCTTAGCCGCTTTGCGCTTGGGCCACAGTCTCGGCTGCAAACTGCATTTACTAGCCCCCGATAACGGCAGGGGCTGCAGCGGTCTTGCCGCGCTGAGCTTCAACAACTTCTCCGCTGAGCGCAGCGTGCCGCTGCTGGCGGAGCTCGGCCCGCGTCTGGGGATCCAGAGTGAATTCAGCCCCTCCCCCAGCGAAACCCTGCGGCTGGCGGGAGCCAATTACCGGCAACCCCGCAACCTGCTGGTGCGCTTCAACCGCGACGGGATCGATCAGAGCCGGCGCCTTCAGGCGGTGCTGCAAGAGCGGCCAAGCGATCACACCCAGCTGCTCGAGCTGCCGGGTGATCACCTCACCCCCGCCAGTGCAGGCCTGCGCCAGAACCTGCTGGGCAGCTGGGCGGATGACCCGAGCCGTCAGCGGCAGATCGATGCTCTGGCAGAGACGATCTGCCGGTGGTGGAGCCAGGCCGCCCGGCAACCGGCCTGATCACACACGCAGCGCATCCAACACCGAACGATCTTCCAGGGTGGAGGTATCGCCACTCACCTCCTGGCCCGACGCCAGGGAACGAAGGATGCGGCGCATGATTTTGCCGCTGCGGGTTTTGGGAAGAGCATCGCTGAATTTGATCACGTCCGGGCGCGCGATCGGTCCGATCTCCTTGCCCACGTGGCCGCGTAACTCCGCAATCAGGGAATCATCGCCACTGCGGCCGGCCTCCAGGGTCACAAAGGCGACGATGCCTTCCCCCTTCAGATCATCCGGCCGGCCCACCACTGCGGCCTCAGCCACAGCCGGATGACTCACCAGGGCGCTCTCGATTTCCATCGTGCCGAGGCGGTGGCCGCTCACATTGATCACGTCGTCGACGCGGCCCATCACCCAGAAGTAGCCATCGGCATCGCGGCGCGCCCCGTCACCGGCGAAATAAAGCCAGGAGCCATCAGCGGGGCGAATCTCCTCCCAGTAGCTCTTACGGAAGCGATCCGGATCGCCATGAACCGTGCGCATCATTCCTGGCCAGGGCCGGCGGATGGCGAGGTAGCCCCCTTGATCGGCGGGCTGGGAGTTGCCGTCATGGTCGACGATGTCGGCCTGAATGCCGGGGAGCGGCAACGTGGCAGAACCAGGCTTGGTGGGCGTGGCGCCGGGCAGGGGGCTGATCATCACGCCACCGGTTTCGGTCTGCCACCAGGTATCCACGATGGGGCAACGGTTGCCGCCGATCACATCGCGGTACCAGATCCAAGCCTCGGGGTTGATCGGCTCACCCACGGTGCCAAGGATCCGCAGCGAACTCATGTCGTACTGATCCGGCACCTCGCGGCCGCTCTTCATGAACGCGCGGATCGCAGTGGGTGCCGTGTAGAAGATGGTGCAGCGGTGCTTCTGGATCACCTCCCAAAAGGCACCGGGTTTGCTCGGGCGCGGTGCACCCTCGTACATCACGGTGGTGGCACCGTTCGACAAAGGCCCATAGACGATGTAGCTGTGACCAGTGATCCAGCCCACATCGGCGGTGCACCAGTGGATGTCGTTCTCCTGGATATCAAAGATCCACTGGAAGGTGAGATGGGCCCAGAGGTTGTAACCGGCAGTGGTGTGCACCACCCCCTTGGGCTTACCTGTGGAGCCTGAGGTGTAGAGCACAAAAAGCCGGTCTTCGCTGGCCATCGGCTCAGCCGGGCAGTCAGCGCTCTGCCTTTCCACAAGCTCATGCCACCAGTGGTCCCGCCCAGACTGCATGGCGCAGTTGGAGTCGATGCGCTTCACCACCAGCACGTGCTCCACGCTCGGCGCCCCGCCATTGATGCCCAGGGCCTCATCCACGGCCGGCTTCAAGGGCACCGGCTTGTCTTTACGGAAGCCACCATCGGCGGTGATCACCGCCTTGGCCTTGCCATCGATCAAACGATCACGCAACGCATCAGCCGAGAAGCCGCCGAACACAACAGAGTGGGGAGCACCGATGCGGGCACAGGCCAACATGGCGATCGCCGCCTCAGGCACCATCGGCATGTAGAGCGCCACGAGGTCGCCCTTGCTGATGCCCAGCGCTTTGAGCGCGTTGGCCGCCTTGCACACCTCGGCATGCAGCTGGCGATAGGTGAAGGTGCGGGTATCGCCGGGTTCGCCTTCCCAAATCAGGGCCGTCTTGTCAGCACGGGGGCCAGTGAGATGGCGATCAAGGCAGTTGGTGCTGAGGTTGGTGGTGCCACCTTCAAACCAGCGGGCAAAGGGCGGATTGCTCCAATCGAGCACCGTGTGAAAAGGCTCAAACCAATGAAGCTCACGGCGGGCGGCGGCGCCCCAGAAGGCATCCGGATCAGCTGCCGCCTGCTCAGCCAGATCTCGGTAGGCCTGCAATGAGCCGATCTGGGCCCCGGCTGCCAGCTCAGCCGGCGGCTCAAACACCCGCTGCTCCTGGAGCACTGATTCGATCTGGGCCTCAGACATGCGGACAAGAGCAGGCGACCCCATTCAAGCGAGGAAAAGCCCACCACCCCAACCGCTGTAATGACAGCGGTCGATCCAGCACTGCATCAGGATGGGGAGCATGGTCCGCCCCGCCGCCTGCCTATTCGATCTCGACGGGCTTCTGCTCGACACCGAACCGCTGCACGCGGAAGCCTGGCAGCAGGCCGCCAGCCATTTCGGCAGGCCCCTTCAGGATGAAGAACTTCTGGCCCTGCGGGGCCGCCGCCGGCACGACTGCGCCGATCAGGTGCTGCAGTGGATCAACCTCTCCGGGGCGGAACACACACCCAATCGCGAGCAGCTGCTGGCAGTTCGCCAGCCCATTGCCGAAGCGCTGCTGGTGCAGGCAGCACCGATGCCGGGAGCGCCGGAGCTGGTGCATCACTGCGCCGAGCTCGGGGTGCCGATGGCCTTGGCCACCAGTAGCTCGAAAGCAGCGGTGGCCCTCAAGGCTTCGCCCCATCCCTGGCTCGAGCTGATCGCCGTGCGGGTGCATGGAGACGACCCGCAGCTCAACCGCGGCAAACCAGCACCCGATGTGTTTTTGTTGGCTGCTAAGCGGCTGAGTGTCGAGCCCAACCAATGCTGGGCGTTTGAAGATTCACCAGCGGGGGTGCAGGCCGCCAGCTCTGCAGGGTGCCATGTGCATGTGTTGCCGCCAGCCCATCTAAATGCTGAGCAGCGGCGCACGATCTATCCCGGCGTCGAGCAATATCTCACCACCCTCTGCGACGTGATCGAGCAGTTGTACTAAGGGAAACCTCTGGGCGATCAGTAGAGCCTGCTGAGCACAAATTCCGGCAGGGCTAGAAGGGCGCTCCGGCTCTCTGAAGCAGGCAGCCAGCTGATGGCCTCGCGGGCTTCATTGGCAAAGCCTTCTGCCAAAGCACGGGAACGGGGAATGGCCTGGCTGCTACGCACAAGGTCAAGGGCCTGAGCCAGATCCCCATCCTCGTTGAACTCGCGCTCAATCAACCCGGCCAAGGCAGGGTGCTCCTCGAGCGCGTACAACGCCGGTGCCGTGAGATAACCACTGGCCAAATCGCTAGCGGCAGGCTTACCAAGCTGCTGGTCACTACCGGTGAAATCAAGGATGTCGTCGACCACCTGGAAAGCCAAACCCAACTGGCGGCCAAACCGATAGAGATCATCGAGCTGTTGCTCGGGCAACCCACTCAGCACACCAGCAGCGCGGGCACTATTGGCAATCAGCGATGCAGTTTTGCAGTAGCTCTTCTCGAGATAAGTCTCGAAGCTTTGGCCCGTGTCATAGCGGAACAGGCCCTGCTTCACCTCGCCATCGGCGAGATCCATGATCACGCGTGATAGCAGCTTCACTACCTCGAGGTCGTCGAGATTGGCTAGGTGCCAGCTGGCCTGAGCGAAGAGGAAATCGCCGGCCAGAACAGCCACGCGGTGGTTGAAGCGGCTGTGCACGGTGTCCACCCCGCGGCGGGTGCTGGCCTCATCCACCACGTCGTCGTGCACGAGCGAGGCGGTGTGGATCATCTCGGTGATCTCGGCCAGGCGCCGATGCCGGGAACCCAGCTCACCACCGGTGCCCAGCGCCCTCGACACCAACAGCACGATGCCTGGGCGCAGACGCTTACCGCCGGCGCTGAATAAATGCTCCGCTGCGGCCTGAAGAATCGGATGCCCTGCTCCGATCAGGCTGCGCAGATCGCTCAGCAGAGCCTCGAGGTCGGCCTCGACGGGCTGGAGCAGCTCTGCAACCGTGGCCATGACCCCCTGCGGTGCGCTGATCCTAGGAGGCGCAGTCGGTCAGGCGCTGGGTCAGAGGCGCTGCAGATGACCGTGTTGCCAGGCCACGCACTCACTGGCTGCTCTGGCGCCCACCAGGCGAGCCAGTGCACGATCGAAGCTGCCTGATTCGCCGCTGGTGAAAAAGCGGTGCTGAGGGCTGCCGGAAGCCGTGCTGAGGAGCCCAGCTCCATCCAGCACCTCCCCCAGGTGGCGGGCGACAGCAGGGGCCGGATCCAACACGGCCAAGGCCGGACCGACCAGGCGGCGAATCGCTTCAATCACGAACGGATAGTGGGTGCAGCCCAGCACGATCGTGTCGGCGCCGGCGGCCAACATCGGATCCAGGAAGCTCCGCAACAAGGCATCACAGCGCTCTCCTTCCAGCTCACCCACTTCCACCAGATCCGCCAGGCCAATACACACCTGTTCCACGACCCGCACATCACCGGCCCAGCGTCCCACCGTGGCGCGATACAGCTCCCCTTGAAAGGTGGCCGGTGTAGCCATCACCCCCACAACACCGGTACGGGTAAGAGCAACGG
This sequence comes from Synechococcus sp. LA31, assembly GCF_018502385.1. Taxonomy (NCBI): domain Bacteria; kingdom Bacillati; phylum Cyanobacteriota; class Cyanophyceae; order Synechococcales; family Synechococcaceae; genus Synechococcus; species Synechococcus sp. LA31. The sequence goes on along the minus strand of NZ_CP075523.1, from coordinate 644,981 downwards.
CTGGTTTCACCGCAGGTTCCAACCCCAGGATCGGAAGCTGCGGCAAAGCCAGGCGCAGCGGCTCAAGCGCGACAGCGGAGGCGGTGTTGCAGGCCACCACGATGGCCTTGCAGCCCAGGGCCAACAGATGCCTGGCAATCTCAGCGCAATAGGCCTGGATCTCGGCAGCGGAACGCTGGCCGTAGGGCACATGGGCCTGATCTGCCAGGTAAATCACCGATTCACCAGGCAGGTGATGCACCACCTGACGCCAGACGCTTAATCCCCCCACGCCGGAATCAAAGATGCCGATGGGCGCGCTGCTCACGGGTTGGCAACCAGGTAATTCAGCACGCCGGTGGCGATGGCCACCGCCATCCGTCGCCGGAACGAGGGATCCGCCAGGCGCGGTGCATCAAGCCGGCCCGTGACGAACCCCATCTCGGCGAGAGCAGCGGGCATCGCGCTGCGGCGGATCACAAAAAACCGCCCAGGGCGAGCACCACGATCCGGGCTACCCGGCGAAACCCGCACCATCTGCATCTGCACTGCTTCCGCGAATCTGCGTGAAGCGCCGTCTTGGAAGTAGAAGGTTTCGATGCCGTTCACATCCGGCCGCGACATGCTCAAAGCATTGGCGTGGATGCTGAGGAACAGATTGGCGCGGCTGTTGTTGGCCAGAGCGACCCGCGGGGGGAGGTCAACATCCACCTCAGAAGTACGGGTGAGCAGCACCTGCACGCCCTTGGCCTGGAGCAACTGAGCAACCTGCAGGCTCACATCGAGCACCACATCGGTTTCGCGCAGGCCATTGATGCCGACAGCGCCGGGATCGGGGCCCCCGTGACCGGGATCAATCACCACCTTGTAGCGACCACGCGGCACGCTGGGCAATCCCTCCACGGAGGGCATCGGGCCTGCCGGAACGAAACCACCAGCGGGGGGATTGGCACGCCAGCTGGGAACCGCAGACACCGAGGGGGCATCGATATCACCCTCGCCGAAAGGCCTCAGCCCGCTCACCGCACCGCCTAGCTCCATCTGCCAGCGATCAGGGCCCGTGCCCACCAAACGCAGCTGACTGGGATCCAACCGGGTGCCGGGCCTGAACTCCAACACCAAGCGGGTGGTGTTGTCGGTGGGCCTGCCCACACGCACCTCGCGGATGGCGCCATTGCCGCGGATGGTGCGACTGCGCGATGGCGCGCCAGGGAGATCCACCCACAGCCGCGGACCCAACACATTGCTGCCCTCTTCAAAGAAAGCTTCGACGCTGGTGCCGGGGGGGGTTCGCAGCTCTAGATCTCCGGATCGACTGATCCTCCAAGCCGCCAGAGCGCTACCAGCCCAGGCCGGCAACGCTGTCAGGAGTGCAGACACAGGGAGTGCAGCAGCCAGCAGCAAGCTGGGCAACCAGGCACGCAAACGGGATGGAGATCGTGGGCTCACGGCTCAGAACAGGGCCGGGCGCCGGTGCTGGAGGCTGGGCATCTGAGCCTGGATCCGCTGGCGATGCTGCACGTCCACTGGAGCCACAGCCTGGCCAGGGCCGCTGCCGGCATCAGCGAGCACCGTGCCCCAGGGATCAATCACCAGGGCGTGACCGTGGGTCTGACGACGACCGCCGTGATTGCCTGTTTGGGCCGGGGCCAGCACATAGGCGGTGTTTTCGATAGCCCTGGCCTGTAGAAGAACTTGCCAGTGGTCCTTACCGGTGAAGGCAGTGAACGCCGCCGGAATGAACAGCACATCGGCACCGGCACCCGCCAGATACCGATAGAGCTCTGGGAAGCGCACGTCGTAACAAATGGAAAGGCCCACCCGGCAAAGGCCAGGCACCTCAACCACCGGAGGCAACTGATGACCGGGCTGCACGGTGGCCGACTCGCGATAGGTGTTGCCGTCCGGCAAATCCACATCGAAGAGGTGGATCTTGTCGTAGCGGGCCAGGATCTGGCCATCTTTGCCAACCAGCTCGGCACGGTTGCTCGTGAGCCGCTCGCCGGCCGGCACCGGATACCCACCGCCCAGCAGTGTGACCTGATAGCGCCTGGCCATCGTGATCAGGAACTGCTGGGCCCGATCCGCGAGTAGGGGGGCGATCTCCAGACGGTGGTCGTCATCGCCCATGAAGGCAAAGTTTTCAGGCAGACCAACCAGCTCTGCACCGCGACGAGCGGCGAGGTCGATCTGCTCTTCAGCCGCCGCGAAGTTCGCGTCGGGATCAGCGGTGCTGGTGAGCTGAATCGCTGCTGCCAGAAAGCTTGTCACCGCTTGCGTTTTACCGACCCGGGCACTGTAAGGGTGATGGCAAGGGGCCTCAGGCCGCCTGAAGCACCCCAGGGCTGGTTTGGGTGGGAACGATTGTGAGGTTGTCCACAGCGGCGCAGCAGGCGAAATCGGCGTCGTGATTACCGATGCTGATCAGGCGCTGGCCATGACTGGCAGCCCGCAGGCAAGTTTCCGTGTCGTGATGCCACTGCTGCCACAAGGCCAGAGCCGCCAGGGCTTCATCGTTGGCGCAGCGCACCCCCACGTGAGGCGAAACTGCGAGCTCCAGAGCGGCCGATACCACCGCACCCGCAGCCAAAGTGTCTTCCAGGGAGTAGTCGCCCTCCCAACCGCTGCCCACGATCCACACCCGCTGCGCGTCGCGCTCGATCAAGCGCCGTGCCACGGCGGTGCGATTCGGTAAGCAGGCAGTGAGCAGCAGCGGCACCGCCTTCACGGCCTCCAGCGATCGGGTGCCGTTGGTGGTGCTCATAAAGATGCGTTTGCCACCCACGACCTCTGGCGTGACGGCCAGAGGGGAATTGCCCAGGTCATACCCCTCAACCCGCTGGCCACCGCGCTCACCAGCCCGCAACCGACGCTCAGCTGGCCAGGCTGCCGCGGTGGCATTCAGTTCAGCCAGATCCGCAAAGGCCTGAATCGCCTCGGCACCGTTCTGCAGCGACCAGGCAATGGTGGTGGTGGCACGCAGCACGTCAATCACCACCGCCGCATCCGGGCCACCCTCCGCCACCGGCCGTAGAGCCGGCACACACTCAGAGGTGTGGAAATAAGAGATCTGCACAGCCACAGCGGCGGATGGGGTGCGTCACAGTAAGCACCTCATGGCAGCGGATTGAGGCTGATGCGTTCGCAGCGCGACCTGCGCGGGTTCCTCAAATTGCTGGAGGAACGGGGACAGCTCCGCAGGATCACAGCACCGGTGGATCCCGACCTGGAACTAGCAGCCATCGCCGATCGGGTGTTGAGTTGCGGGGGCCCGGCCCTTCTGTTTGAAAACGTGATCGGCAGCGCGATGCCGGTGGCGATCAACTTGATGGGCACCCAAGAGCGGGTGCTGTGGAGCATGGGTATGGAGCGACCTGAGGAGCTCGAAGCACTGGGTGAGCGCCTGGCCCTGCTGCAACAGCCCCGCCCGCCGAAGGGAGCGCGGGAAGCCGTGCGCTTTGGCTCAGTACTCCTAGACGTGCTGAAGGCCAGACCAGATCTTGATCTGACACCCCCATGCCGCCAGCAGGTGTTCAAGGGCGAGGCGGTGAACCTCGATGCCCTGCCGCTGCTGCGCCCCTGGCCCGGCGATGGGGGCCGCATCCTCACCCTGGGCCTGGTGATCACCAAAGACCCCGAAACCGGCACACCCAACGTGGGTGTGTACCGGCTGCAGCAGCAGTCGATCAACACCATGACCGTGCACTGGCTGAGCGTGCGCGGCGGCGCTCGCCACCTACGCAAAGCGGCGGCCATGGGCAAACCACTCGAAATCGCCATCGCCATCGGCGTGCATCCGCTGCTGGTGATGGCTGCCGCCACGCCGATCCCCGTGCAGCTGAGCGAATGGCTGTTCGCCGGCCTCTACGCCGGTGAAGGGGTGCGGCTCGCCAAGTGCAAAACCGTCAACCTGGAGGTGCCCAGCCACAGCGAAGTGGTGCTCGAGGGCACGATCACCCCGGGCGAAGAGCTGGCCGATGGTCCCTTCGGCGACCACATGGGCTTCTACGGCGGTGTGGAGCCTTCACCGCTGGTGCGCATTCAGTGCGTGACCCAGCGGCGCGAGCCGATCTACTTCACCACCTTCAGCGGCCGCCCGCCCAAGGAGGACGCGATGCTCGCCATCGCCCTGAATCGCATCTACACCCCGATCCTGCGGCAGCAGATCCCGGAGATCGTGGATTTCTTCCTGCCAATGGAAGGCCTGAGCTACAAGCTGGCCGTGATCGCCATCGACAAGGCCTACCCCGGCCAGGCCAAGCGGGCCGCCATGGCCTTCTGGACCGCCCTGCCTCAATTCACTTACACCAAATTCGTGGTGGTGGTGGACAAGGCGATCAACATCCGTGATCCGCGCCAGGTGATCTGGGCGATCAGCGCCCTGGTGGATCCCCAGCGCGATCTGATCGTGGTGGAGGACACCCCCTTCGACACGCTGGATTTCGCCAGTGAGCAACTCGGCCTCGGCGGCCGCCTGGCGATCGACGCCACCACCAAGCTCGGCCCCGAACGCAACCACCCCTGGGGCGAACCCCTGAGCCGCCCGGCAGCACTGGAGGCCCGCCTCGATGCCCGCTGGGCCGAGCTGGGGCTGGAGGACGTGGGCCAGAGCGATCCCGACCCAGCCCTGTTCGGCTACGCGCTGGAACAGGTGCTCGAGCGGCTGGCCAAGGCGGGATGAGCCTGCTGCGCCGCAGCGGACAGCAGGCTCTCCAGGCACTGCTGGAGCTGGCTGAGGCCCCGCAGCAATGGCGCTCGGTGAATGACATCGCCGCAGCGCAAGCCTTGCCCGCGCCGATGCTCGAGCAGCTACTGCTGCAACTACGCCGTGCCGGCCTGGTGGAGGCACGCCGCGGGCGCTTGGGGGGGTACCGGCTGCAGCGGCAGCCCGCAGCCATCCCGGTGGCGGAGGTGCTGGCGGCGGTGGGAGCTGACATTCAGCTCGTCGAGCCGGACGCCCCTGACAGCAACCAGGCAGAACAGCAGGTGCTGCGCTCCATGGCCCGGCGGCTGCAACGGGCCATGGAGCGGGAGCTGATGCAGTTCAACCTCGAAGAATTGCTGTTTGATCTGCGCAGCTGCCGTGAAACCCTGAGCGGCGACGGCGGCTTGATGCTCGGCTGAGGCCGATGCCTACGCTCGCTGCACTCCACGCGTCAGCCATGGCCCTCGCCCTGGGAACCACCGCAGGTCGCAGCCTCAGGGGCATGGTGCGCGTACCTGGCGATAAATCGATCTCCCACCGCTCACTGCTGTTCGGCGCCATTGCCGACGGCACCACCACGATCGAGGGTCTGCTTCCCGCTGAAGATCCCCTCAGCACGGCGGCCTGCCTGCGGGCCATGGGTGTGGACGTGTCACCGATCGAGGCCGGACAGACCGTGACGGTGCAAGGCGTGGGACTTGATGGCTTCCAGGAGCCGGAGAGCGTGCTCGATTGCGGCAACTCCGGCACCACCATGCGCCTGATGCTGGGGTTGCTTGCGGGCCGTGCCGGGCGCCACTTCGTGCTCACCGGCGACGATTCCCTGCGCCGCAGGCCGATGAAGCGGGTGGGCGGTCCACTGGCTGAGATGGGCGCCACGATCGCTGGCCGCAGCGGCGGCAACCTGGCACCACTGGCGATTCAGGGCCAGACCCTGCGCGGCGCCACCATCCGCACCCCTGTGGCCTCAGCCCAGGTGAAGAGCGCCATCCTGCTGGCCGCACTCACCGCGGAAGGCCCCACCACCGTGATCGAACCGGTTCAGAGCCGTGACCACAGCGAGCGCATGCTGCAGGCCTTTGGCGCGGAGCTGAGCGTCGGCGGCCACGGCAACACCGAGGTGACCGTGAAGCCCGGCCATCGCCTGCGCGGCCAAGCCGTAGTGGTTCCCGGCGACATCAGCTCAGCTGCCTTCTGGCTGGTGGCCGGCGCCATCACCCCTGGTGCTGATCTCACCGTGGAGAACGTGGGCCTCAACCCCAGCCGCACCGGCATCCTCGACGTGCTCGAGCAGATGGGAGCCCGCATCGAGGTGCTCAACCAGCGGGATGTGGCGGGCGAACCGGTGGGGGATCTGCGGGTCACGCACGGCCCGCTGAAGGCCTTTGAGATCGGGGCTGATCTGATTCCGCGCCTGGTGGATGAAATCCCCGTGTTGGCAGTGGCGGCCTGCTGCGCCGAAGGCGTGAGCCGAGTGAGCGGCGCCGAGGAACTGCGGGTGAAGGAAACCGATCGCTTGGCGGTGATGGCCCGCCAACTGGGCGCGATGGGAGCCCAGATCGAAGAATTCGCCGATGGCATGGCCATCCAAGGCGGCGTGCAACTGCATGGCGCTGAGGTGGATAGCGAAACCGATCACCGCGTGGCGATGAGCCTGGCGGTGGCGGCACAGATCGCCACGGGAGCCACCCAGCTGCACAGGCCGGAGGCCGCGGCGGTGTCGTATCCCGAGTTCTGGAGCGACCTTGAGCGGCTCCAGGCTTGAGCCGCGGCACACGGCTGATGGCAGCTTCAGCCTGTTCAGCCGCGACGTGGGCGAAGGCTTCCACAGTGGGCTCGGTGCGCTGAGTGAAGCGCGGGCCAAATTCGTGATCCCGGCCCAACTGGATCGCTGGAGCCCAGGCAGCACACTGCAGGTGCTCGATGTGTGTGTGGGCACGGGCTGCAACACCGCCGCCCTGCTCGAAGCCTGCAACGCCCGTGGCCTGAAGCTCAACTGGTGGGGCCTTGAACTCGACCCCGAACCCATCGCTCTGGCCCTAGCCGATCCAGGATTCTGCAGCCAGTGGGAACCCGAGACCCTGCCTCAACTCGCGGAGATGAGTAGCGGCCCGCAGATGCTCTGGGGAGATGCCCGCAGCCAGCTGCCTCAGCTGCTCAACAGCCAGCGGGGCCGCTTTGATCTGATCTTGATGGATGCGTTCTCCCCGAGCCGCTGCCCCCAGCTGTGGACTGTGGAGTTTCTGAGTGGTCTGGCGACCCTGCTGCTGCCCAGCGGCCGTTTGCTCACCTATTGCAGTGCCGCAGCGATCCGGCGATCGCTGCGCCTGGCCGGGCTGGAGATTGCCAGCATCTGCGCCCCTTCAGGCCTGCTCAAACAAACCAACGACTGGAGCGGCGGCACCGCCGCCAGCCCCAGCTCCCTGGAGGGAGCCACCCAGCTGAGGCCCCTGAGCCCGATGGAGGAGGAGCACCTTGTGACCAATGCGGCCGAGCCATACCGCGATCCCAGTGGCCACAGCGACCGGGCCACGATCCTGCGCGAGCGGCAGCGGGCTCAGGCAGCGGCCATGGCCGCCGGTGGCGTGGAAGCCACCGGCGGCTGGCGGCGGCGCTGGGGATTGAGCTCCAGCAACCACCAGTAGATTCCCGGCCAGTTGTTCTGCCGCTGATGCTCGCCGTTGCCGTGTTGGCCGCCGGAAAGGGCACCCGCATGAAGAGCGATCTGCCCAAGGTGCTGCAGCCCCTGGCGGGCGCCACATTGGTGGAACGCGTGCTGGCCAGCTGCAAGGGTCTGGCGCCACAGCGGCAGATCCTGATCGTGGGCCATCAGGCTGATCGCGTGGAGCAATCCCTGGCCCATCAACACGGCCTGGAGTTTGTGCTGCAGCAGCCCCAGAACGGCACAGGGCATGCGGTGCAGCAATTGCTCGAACCCCTGAGCGATTTCCAAGGGGATCTGTTGGTGCTCAACGGCGATGTGCCGTTGCTGCGGGCTGAGACCATCGCCAACCTGCTGGAACGGCATCGCAGCAGTGGTGCGGCAGTCACCCTGCTCACCGCCCGGCTGGCCGACCCCACCGGCTACGGCCGTGTGTTTGCCGATGACGCGGCTCAGGTGTCGGCGATCGTGGAGCACCGCGACTGCAGCGAGGCCCAGCGCTGCAACAACCTGATCAACGCCGGCATCTACTGCTTCAACTGGCGCAAGCTGGCGGAGGTGCTGCCGCAGCTCAGCACCAACAACGACCAAGGCGAGCTCTATCTCACCGATACCGTGGCGATGCTCAGCCCCGCCATGCACCTGGAGGTGGCCGATGCCGATGAGATCAACGGCATCAACGATCGCCTGCAGCTCTCCCAATGCGAGGCGGTGATTCAGGAGCGTATGCGCCGCCATTGGATGGCTGAAGGGGTGAGCTTCGTGGATCCCGCCAGCTGCACCCTCAGCGATGGCACCCGCTTCGGCCGCGATGTAGTGGTGGAGCCCCAATGCCATTTCCGCGGCGACGCCGTGATCGGCGAAGGCTGCCGCATTGGCCCAGGCAGCCTGATCGACAACAGCCGCATCGGCGATCGCGTGGAGATCGTTTACTCCGTGGTGCGCGATGCCGCCGTAGCCAGCGACTGCGCCATCGGGCCCTTCGCCCAGCTGCGCCCGGGCGCTGATCTCGCTGAAGGCTGCCGCGTGGGCAACTTTGTGGAGATCAAAAAAAGCAGCCTGGCCGAAGGCTGCAAGGTGAACCACCTCAGCTACATCGGCGATGCCGAGCTGGGCTCTGGGGTGAATGTGGGCGCCGGCACCATCACCGCCAACTACGACGGCGTGAACAAACACCGCACCGTGATCGGCGCAGGCAGCAAAACCGGAGCCAACAGCGTGTTGGTGGCTCCGATCGAGCTGGGCGAAGGCGTGACCGTGGGAGCCGGCTCCACTCTCACCAAAAACGTGCCCGCCGGCGCCCTGGCCCTGGGCCGCGCCAAGCAACTGGTGAAGGAGAACTGGCAGGCCCCTAGCTGAGCGGCAGCTCCGGCAACAAGGGAATCAGCCGCTCCAGGGCCACCCCACGGCTGGCCTTGAGCAACAGCACATCGCCGCAGGTCAGCCATAGTTTGAGCGGCTCGGCCGCCTCCGCCGGCTCCGCCACCACAGCAAGGCGCGGCAACCCCTGGGCGGCCGCCGCCATGGCCTGGGCCTCAGCGCCACCGGCGACCACCACCAACCCATCGAGGCCAAGGGCCGCAGCCCGCTCCGCCACCTCACGATGCAGGTCCACGCTCTGCTCGCCAAGCTCGAGCATTGAACCGAGCACGGCAAAGCGGCGCCCTGGCTGACGCACCAACAGCTCCAGGGCCGCCAACACGGCTTCCGGTGAGGCGTTGTAGGTCTCATCCAACACGCTGAGGCCGCCGAGCTGGAGCCGGCGATTGCGGCCGCCGGGAACCTCCACATCCAATTCAGCCAAGGCCGGCAGGCCAACCCCCAGTTCCTGGGCCACGGCCAAGGCCAGCAGCAGGTTGCGGGCGTTGTGCCGGCCCGTCAGGGGCAGGCGAATGCATTCACCGCGCACGCTGAGCAGGTCGTTGGTTTCATCGAGCTCGCCCACCAGATCCGCCTGGTCAACGCCCGGGTCGCCCGCCAGTGCCACCCGCTGCACACGGCCGCTCCACACAGCCTGAATCGCCTGCTCCAGCAAGGGGTCGCCAGCTGGGATCACCAAGAGGCCATCGGGCTTGAGCTGGCTGGTGATCTCGCACTTGGCGGTGGCAATGGCCTCACGGCTGCCCAAGCGGCCGATGTGGGCCGTGCCGATGTTGGTGATCACCGCCACATCCGGCTCAGCGGTGCGGCTGAGGCGATCGATCTCGCCCAGGCCGCGCATGCCCATCTCCACCACCACCGCCCGGTGTTCAGGTCCGGCCTTCAGGAGCGTGAGGGGCACGCCGATGTCGTTGTTTTCATTGCCGCTGCTGGCCATCACCGGCCCCAACGGCCCCAGGGCGGCGCGAATCAGTTCGCGCGTGGTTGTTTTCCCGGCCGAGCCGGTCACCGCCACCACCGGTGCAACAAGTTGACGTCGATGCAGCAACGCCAACTGCTGGTAGGCATCGAGGGTGTCATCCACGAGCCAGTGGAGCAATCCCGAGGGAACATCTCCGGCGCGGCCGCGTTGCACCACAGCCGCCTGGACGCCAAGGGCTGCTGCCTGCCCCAGAAACCCGTGCCCATCGAAGCGCTCCCCCACCAGGGGAACAAACAGCTCTCCGCCCTGCAGCTGGCGGCTATCGGTGCAGATGGGACCCACTGGGGCAGCCGTGTCCAGGCCAGCGGCCTGAGCTCCGCGGGGTTCTCCCCAGCACGCGATCAAAGCGCCAAGCTGCATCGGATCAGGGGCTGGATGACTCGTTGAGCACGATCATGCCGGCACCCACCAGCGCATCCCGGGCCAGCAGGCCAGAGCGCGAATCGCGCAGCTCCAGGTGGTCGTACCCGAGATCCGCCGCCCACAGCTGCCACTGCTCGGCGTAACGCTGCTGAGCCGCCACGCTCAGCGCCGCAAACGCCGGAGCCACCTGCAGCACCAGGGTGCGCTGATCAGCCGAAGCCATGGCTTGCAGCAGCAATCCGTCAGCATCGGAACGCTGCACGAGTGCATCGAGCGGGTCTGGCGGTTCGGGCTCAGCAGGGATCTCAGCCAGAGGCAGTTCCGGTGGTTCCTCAGCAAGCTCACCTGCCCCATCGAGCGAGGGAGCAGGCGGTGCCTCCGGCATCAACGGCGGCTCGAGGGCGAGGGGCTCGGGCGGCGGCTCGTCCGCCTCGGGAGCCTCCGCTGGCCCTGCCTCGATTGCAGCGGAACCGATCGCCGGGCTCAGAGGGGGAGTCTGGCGCCGCAGGGCTGAGGCGCCTTGCAGGCCCAGCAGCACCAGCAGCGTGAGCCCAAGCGCGAGCAGCAACGGGCAGAAGAGGGGTGCCAGATCCGCCGGCCACCAGCTGGGTCGCCACAGGCTCCCCTGGCCGTTGCGCCGGACAACCTCCTGAACGCGCAGCCTGGCATCGGCAACGACCGCCCAGAGGTTGTCGCCCAGGGTGGACCAGGGGTTGCGATAGGTGGCCGGCAGATCGCGCTGCTGCGCTGACTGCTGGGACGGCCCCTCAGGTGGTGACAGGGCCATCCCAGCGCATCAACGACCGCTGCGGCGGCGCAGCAGGGAGAGCGGATTGCGCAAACTGCTGCCCGCCGAAGGCGCCTCGAGCGGCTCGCGAGGGGGCTGACCTCCACCCTGGAGGCTGGGGTCAGCGTCCTGGCCGCGGGAGAACTGCTCCACCGCCCCGGCATCGGGCGTGGGCTCCTTCACACCCTTCACTTCCTTGTACATGCGGTCGTACTCCAGGGCGGAGCGATCCCAGCTGTAGTCGGCGGTCATTGCGCGCCGTTGCAGCTCGCGCCAGCTGTCGCCATGGCGATAGGCCTCCCAGGAGCGCACGATTGAGGTGTAAAAGTCGAGCGGGTCGTAGCGATCGAAGCAGAAGCCGGTGCCTGTGTGGGCATTGGGCAGATGGGGCGGCACGGTGTCCACCAGACCACCCACGCGGCGCACCACCGGGATCGAGCCGTAGCGCATCGCTAGCAGCTGGCTGATGCCGCAGGGCTCAAACCGGCTGGGCATCAGGAAGGAATCGCTGCCGGCGTAGATCAGCCGGGAGAGCGCGTCGTCGTAGGTGAGGAACACGGCGAAACGGCCCGGATGGCGAGCTGCCATCTGCCAGAGGCCAGATTCGATGTGGCGATCGCCGGTGCCGAGCACCACAAACTGCGTGTCGGAGTAGGCCAAGACGCGATCAGCCACCTGCAGCAGCAGATCCACGCCCTTCTGATCCACCAGACGGCTCACCAGACCCATCAGGTAGGTGTCGGGGTTCACCGCCAGGCCCATACGCTCCTGCAGCACCCGCTTGCACTCGGCCTTGCCGGCGAGGTCGCCATCGCTGTAGTTGGCGGGCAAGGTGGAATCGGTGGCGGGATTCCAGGCGGCCTGATCAATGCCGTTGAGGATGCCGCGCAGCTTGCCGCTGATGTAGTTCAGCAACCCCTCCAGCTGTTCGCCGTATTCAGAGGTGCGGATCTCCTGGGCGTAGGTGGGAGATACAGCGTTGACGCGATCGGCATAGAGCAAGGCCGCTGCCATGGTGTGGTCGCCCTGCATATACCAAGGGCACCAGGTCATGCGATCGAGCTTCCAGCGCCACGGCCCCTGGTACTTGAGGTTGTGGATGGTGAACACCGTGCTGATGTCAGGGTCCTGATGCATCCACACCGGAATCATCCCGGTGTGCCAGTCATGGCAGTGAAGAATGTCGGGCTTCCAGTGGTTCCAGGCGAATTCAGCGGTGGCACTAGCAAAGAAGGTGAAGCGCCAATCCTCGTCTTCCCCGCCATAGATGCGCTCGGGATCAAAGACCGGATGCCCCACCAGATAGAGGGGAAGGCCATTGCCGGGATGCCGCGTTTCATAGACCGCGAAATCAGTGCCCATGGTGTGACCGCGCCAGATCGGTTCACCAGGAATGTCGAGCTGGCTCCAGAGACGGCCGTAGCCCGGCATGATCAGCCGCACATCGTGGCCGAGGGGGGCTAGGGCGGGCGGCAGGGAACCGACCACATCGCCCATGCCTCCCACCTTCACCATCGGGGCGCATTCGGCTGCGGCAAACAGCACCCGCATGGGAAGTTCGGCTGAAAGTGCGCGCAACTCTACGGGTGGTTTCAGGGCAGCACCGTCACCGGTGTGCCCACCTGCACCAGCTCGAACACCTCCTGCACGTTCTCCTCAAACAGCCGCACGCAACCGTGTGACACCGCCCGTCCCACGGTCCAACGGTGAGGAGTGCCATGGAAGCCGGCCACGGTGCAGCCATCCACGCTGAGATAACGCTCACCATCCCAGGCGTTTTGGCGCGGGGTGCAATCACGGACGAAGCCAATCCAGCGAGAGCCGAGCGGGTTTTTCGGACCAGGACCAACCTGCTTCCCGTTGCCGGGATGCTCCCAAACCGGGTGGGCCACCATCTCCAGCACCTGATGGCGACCCGCCGGGGTTTCCCAGCCGTCGGTACCCACCGCAGCGGGATAGCGCCGCAACATGCGGCCATCTTTCAGCACCATCAACTGCCGAGTGCTGCGATCAAGTACGAGATGTAAGCCCTCGTCGTCCATCAGATCGGAAGGGATGCGGCTCAGTGCCACGTCATCGCTGATCAGTGGTGCCGGGGGCGGGATGGGATCCGGCTGGCGCGCCAGGGCCGGGCCGACCATGGGCACGGTGCAAGCGGCAGAGCCGATGAGCCAACCCAGCCACCAGGGTGAAGACGAACGAGGAGCTGTCACAGCAACACGAGCACTCTCACCAACTGCTAGCCAACACAACGCACTAGGGCAGCCAAGGAGAATCTGAAAAATCAGGGGCTCGCTTCTCCAGGAAAGCGTTGCGACCCTCCTGGCCCTCCTCGGTTCGGTAGAAGAGGTGGGTGGCCTGACCGGCCAGCTCCTGAATCCCGGCCATGCCATCGGTTTCAGCATTGAAGGCCGCCTTCAGGCAGCGGATAGCAGTGGGGCTGTGCTGCAGTACTTCACGGCCCCAGCGCACCCCTTCAGCTTCCAGCTGCTCCAGCGGCACCACCGCGTTCACCAGGCCCATCTGCAGCGCCTCAGCCGCACCGTATTGCCGGCAGAGAAACCAGATCTCGCGCGCCTTTCGCTGGCCCACCAGTCGCGCCAGATAGCCAGCGCCAAAGCCGCCATCGAAGCTGCCAACCTTCGGGCCGGTCTGGCCAAACACAGCGTTCTCTGCAGCCAGGCTGAGATCACAGAGCAAGTGCAACACCTGGCCCCCACCGATGGCGTAGCCGGCCACCAAAGCGATCACCACCTTGGGCAAGCTGCGGATCAGCCGCTGCAGATCCAGCACATTGAGGCGGGGCAGGCCGTCATCGCCCACATAGCCGCCATCGCCGCGCACGCTCTGATCACCGCCGGAGCAGAAGGCATAGCCACCATCGGCGGCGGGGCCGGCGCCGGTGAACAACACCACACCGATGCGCGGGTTGTCGCGCACACGGGAGAACGCATCAAACAGCTCGTTCACCGTCTGTGGACGGAACGCATTTCGCTTGTGGGGCCGATGAATCGTGATGCGGGCAATGCCCTCCTCACTGAGGTCGAACAGGATGTCGCTATAGGCGCCCTGGGGCTGCCAATGGATCTCAGGGGAGCAGCTGGGCGCCATCGGAGCCGTTGGTGAAGGAGGCCATTGTGCGGCGGCAGTGCTGACGCAGCGCCGCATCGGCCTGACGATCCGTGCACAACCGAATCAACGCCATCGGTTCGTCCGCAGCCCAATCCAAGGCCTCGGCCAACTGATTGAGGCTGCTGATGGTGCGCGTGGCAACGCCATAACCGGCAGCCAGTGCGGTGTGATCGAGGGCTTGAGGCATGGCGAACAGCCTCTCGAAATCCAGCTGCCGGCCGGCGCGGATCGGCAACTGCTCAAAAATGCCGCCGCCGCCGTTATCGGCCAACACCACCGTGAGATGAGCACCTCGGGCTGAGAGCTGCTGGCGCCACAACCAACCGTTGGCGTCATGCAACAGCGCCAGATCACCGGTTAACAACGTTGAGCGCCCATGGGCCAATGCGAGCCCAGCCGCGATCGAGAGCGTGCCATCGATGCCAGAGGCACCGCGGAAGCCGAACACCGGACGCAGGGGGGCATCAGCGGCGGCAAAACTTTCCCAATCGCGAACTGGTGAGCTACTGGCCAACATCAAGGGCTGATCCGTTGGCAACAAGCGGCTGAGGGTTCTGGCGAGGGCTGGTTCTGAGCACTGCAGCTGCAGCTCACGATCCAATTGGCTCTGCAGGAGCTGATCTGCAGCCAGCCAGCGCTCCAGCCAAGCCAGGCTCATAGTGCTGGCCGTGGTGTTGCCCAGCATCAGCTGCTGGGCCTCCCACCAGGCAACAAGCCCGCAGGCCAACTGCTCGGTGGCCGTGGCAGTGGCATCGAGGTTGCGGGGATCGCCTTCGCTGATCAGCAACTGAGGCCCTGCGCTGGCGCTGATCCATTGCTGCAAACGCCGGCTGGCCGGCATGGATCCCAGCCGCAACAGCTGAGGGGCCGAGGGCAGCCGGTGGCCTTCCGCCAGGAGCAGGTCATAGCCATGAACCACCCTCAAACCCGGCCAGCCCCTCAACCCTGAGAGACCATCAGCCAGCACCGGCCAACCCGTGCGCTGCTGCCAGGCCAGCAGGGCCGTGGCAAACGGCACAAGGCCCGCCGCGGTGCCACGCCATGGACCCACCACCACGGCGCCAGGGCGATCCGGATCGAGCCGTGGATCGCTCAGCGCTGCCATCGGGGGTAACCCCCGATCGCTGGGAACCACGGGGGCTGGGGGCGCCGGATCCACGCAGGCAAGCGCGGCTTCAATGTCTTGAGCGCTGCTATGCAGCGGCTCCTCAAACGGAAGGTTGAGGTGCACGGCACCAGCTGGTGCACCTAACGCAGCGATCCAGGCATGGTCGGCCAGCTCAACGAGGCTGGCTGCGGCCATGGCTGCCAGACCATCAGGCGCACCGCTGGCGTACCAACGGCAACAGGCGGCCAGAAAAGCTTCCTGATTCACGGTCTGATTGGCACCGCATCCCTTCAGGCGTTGGGGACGATCAGCCGTCAGCAGCAGCAAGGGCACGGTGCCGTGGTGGGCCTCTACCACCGCGGGCAACAGATTGGCCACAGCGCTGCCTGACGTGGTCACAACCGCAGCCGGCAAACCATCCGCCCGGCCGAGCCCCAGGGCGAGAAAAGCAGCAGAGCGCTCATCCACCGCCGTGAGCAACTCCAGGCCCCCCGCCTCCAGGAGCCCAGCGGCGACCGCAAGAGGAGCGGAGCGACTGCCGGGGCAGAGCACCAGCCGGCGCAGACCTCGGGCCCGCAAGGCCTGCAACAGGTGTAGGGCAGCCTGGAGATTGCCGGCAGCGCTGCAGCGGTGGGCGGGGGGAGCAGGCACCGGCGGTGCTGTTGTTCAGGATGTGGCGATCATGCTCACCGAAGCACAACGATGAACAGCGAGCCTCCCACCACCAGCAACTCAACGTGGAGTGGCTGGCGCTCGCTTGTGCTCTGGTTGTGTGTGGCTCTGCTGCTGCGCTGGCTGGTGATCGAGCCCCGCTGGATCCCCTCCGGCTCAATGCTTCCCACCCTGGAGCTGCAGGATCGAATCCTGGTGGAGAAGGTGCGGCCGAAACTGGATCGCCCGCTGCCCAATGGCACGATCGTGGTGTTCCACGCACCAACGGTGCTAGTAGAGGCCGGCTACGACCCCAAAGCCGCTCTGATCAAGCGGGTGGTGGGCCAACCGGGCGACGACATCGAAGTGCGGGATGGCCAGCTCCTCCGCAATGGTGATCCGGTGCTCGAACCCTGGCGATCTGAAGCCATGGATTACAGCTTCGGCCCGATCACCGTTCCCGAGGGCGAACTGCTGGTGCTTGGCGATAATCGCAATGCCAGCCTTGATTCCCATGTGTGGGGCCCCCTGCCGCGCAAGGAGGTGATCGGCACGGCGCTGTTCCGTTATTGGCCGCTTCGGCGGGTAGGGGCGATTCGGTTCTCCGACCTCGGCCTTCTCGAAGCCGATGAACAGCTGGGGTAGGGTGCAGGCGTGACGCGGAGCACACCGGAATGTTCAACCCGGAGTTCCTGACGAGCGACAGTGAATCGATCAGCACGAATTCATTGATCCAATACCTGCAGGAGCAATCTCCGGATGTTCTGCAGCGTGTGGCCCGCTCCGCCAGCAGCGACATTCAAGACATCATTCGCCACAATGTTCAGGGGCTCCTTGGCGTCCTGCCCGGCGAACACTTTGATGTGAAGATCACGGCCAATCGCGACCATCTCGCTGGGCTGCTCGCCTCCGCGATGATGACGGGTTACTTCCTGCGTCAGATGGAGCAGCGCATGGAACTGGAAGACACGCTCTTTCCAGAAGCCGATGCAGATCCTGGAGAGCTGAAGCTCTGAAGTGCTGAGACTTCAGCCAACCTCGGGCTGTTCCGGCACAACGCCAAAACGCAACAGAGCCTGATCAATCCCCGCCAAGTAAGCCCAATTACCATCACTGGGAGCCCAGGCTCTGCCCTCCAAGTGATCAGCAAGGCTCTGAAGCTGCTCTGCACGGCAGGGCACCGGCGCTTCGTAGTGGGCGGGCACAACCCAGCGCAGCTCCGGTAAAGCCGCCAGCTGGCGCACCCAGGCCACGATCAAGGCCTGGGCACGGGGAAACACGAGCCGCTCCAACACAGGCGCAATCCGCAAAGCGCCCGGTGTTGGCTGGAGCTCGCGAAACACCTCGGCCGAACTCCGGCGCCAGTGGAAGGGATAGAGGCCGAAATAGCTCCGCGCATTGCACATCCCGGGTTGGAAAGCCTGCGCCAGCAAGGTGCGCACACCCGGCACCTGCAGCGCCTCTGGGCGCAGATAGGAGGCAAACAGGGCCAGGCGCTGCCAACCTTTTAGACGCAGCTCAGGGGAATCCTTCAGTGGCTGATCACCGCGATCGCGGGCGTGAAACAGCAACGGTGTGGGATCGAGATCGAACACCTCAGGCGGCTCCTGGTTGATCGCCACAAGGGCATCGGTGAGCAGCAGGGCACCACTGCTGCGGTGCAGGCAGGCCAGCTCCTGAAAACGGCCGAGCCCAAGGTTGATCGGCCCCAGGGAGCACCACTGCAGGGCATCGCCATGGGGATAGCCCTGCTCCCCCAGCACGCGTGTGCGGCGGGCCGGAAAGCCAAGCCAAGCCAGGGGCAATCCCACAGGGAAGCTCCATTGGCCAGGCGTCACCCACACCTCGGCGTTGGGAAAGGCTCTGGCCATCGCGGGCACTGGCAACTTGTGTTCAAGCCCGGAGGCCGTGGGCAGCACGATGCTCATCACCGGGCCAAAGCGTTGCTCCAAATCCAGCAGGGCGCGGCGTACCTCAGCCGTAGGGGCCACCGGTGCGTACACCATCAGACCACCGGGTACCCGCGCCACCGTCATCCGGATCGGCACAGCCACATAGAACACACCCTGAAGCTGCTCGAAGCTCCAAAGCTGCTCAGGAATCAGCTCCCGCACCAACGTGCGGCGGCGCCCGTAGGGATAGAGCGGCAGCAGAGGCCACCACGGCCAGGACTGATCCGACACGCCTACGGAGCCTGAGAACGCTGGGAGCTCAGGATGCCGTAGCGCGGGGCCAACAGGAACGCCAGCACGAACAGGCCGGTCTGCACCAAAACAATGCAACCAGCCGTGGAGCTATCGCTCCAGTAGCTCACATAGACCCCGATCAGGCTGGAGAGCACACTGCTCGCAATAGCCAACAGCGTCATGCGATCAAAGCGATCGGTGAGCAGGTAGGCCGTAGCACCGGGTGTAACCAGCATGGCCACCACCAGGATCACACCCACGGTTTGCAACCCCGCCACCGCGGTGAGCGAGAGCACCGAAAGCAACATGTAGTGCAGCAGGCCGGTGTTGATTCCGATCGAGCGGGCATGGGTGGGATCGAAACAGAACAGCAGAAGATCACGGCGAAACACCAGCAGCACCCCAACCACCAGCGCTGAAATCACCAGGGTCTGCTGAATATCGGAGCTGGAAATCCCCAACACATTGCCAAACAGAATATGCGTGAGATCGATATTGCTGCGCACCTTCGACACCAGCACCAAACCCAGGGCAAAAAAACCGGTAAACACCAGGCCAATCACCGTGTCTTCCTTGATGCGCGACTTCTGTTTGACAAAGCCGATGGCCGCCACCGATCCAACCCCAAACACAAAGGCACCGAGCGAAAAGGGCAAGCCGAGGGCATAGGCCACCACCACACCTGGCATCACGGCGTGCGACACGGCATCGCCCATCAGGGCCCAGCCCTTGAGGGTCATGTAGCAGGAGAGCAAGCCGCACACGCCCCCCACCAGGGCACTCACCAACAGGGCTTTCACCATGAAGGCGTGGCTCAAGGGTTCAAGCAGCCAAGTCATGGCTTGGGCACCATCCCGCCGAAGGTTCGAGCCAGATTCTCCGGGGTGAACACGGCGCTGGTTTCGCCGTAGGCCAACACGGTGCGGTTAATCAGCACCACCAAATCGCAAAACTCAGGAATATGACTGAGGTCGTGGGTGGAAATCAAAATCGTGCGCCCCTCCTGGCGGAACTGCAGAAACAGCTGGGCCATCAACTGCTCGGTGCGCACATCAACGCCATTGAACGGCTCATCCAGCAGCAGCACCGAGGCGCGTTGGGCAATGGCACGGGCGAGAAAAGCCCGTTTGCGCTGGCCGCCAGACAACGCGCCAATGGGGCGCTGGGCAAGGGCGAGCAAATCCACGCGTTGCAGCGCGTCGCGCACGGCGACACGATCGGATTGGCGCGGCCAGCGCAGCATATTCATCGAGCCATAGCGGCCCATCATCACGACGTCCCAGACGGAGATCGGGAAGTTGCAATCGATCCCCTCGCTTTGGGGCACGTAGGCCACGGCCTGATCCTTCTGGGCCGCCAAGACGGGTTGGCCGTTGATGCGGATGCGTCCATGCGACGGACGCACAAATCCCGTGAGGGCTTTGAACAGGGTGGATTTTCCAGCACCGTTCATGCCAACCAGGCCGCAGATACAACCAGGCGGCAGGGTGAGATCAGCGTCGTAAAGGGCAACGGTGCCGTTGTAATCCACACAGAGCTGCTCCACCTCAATGCGCGGAGTAGACGGAACAACCCTGTACGGCATCGTCATTGCTGCGGCCCCTGGCCTGAGAGTCCTTTCACGATCAGGCCAACATTGTGACGCTGCAAAGCCAGCAGGCTGGGGGCTGGACCCGAACTGTCAGAAAGGGAGTCAACAAAGAAGGTGCCGCCAAAGCGGGCACCCGTGGCACGCGCCACCTCCCTTTGCGCCTCATCGCTCACGGTGCTCTCACAAAACACGGCCGGCACACGACGCTGTTTCACCGTGTCGATCAAGCGCGCCAGTCGCCGCGGAGTGACCTGGGTTTCGGCATTCACGGGCCAGAGGTAGGCCTCATCAAGGCCGTAGTCACGAGCCAGGTAGGTGAAGGCGCCTTCGCAGCTCACCAACAGGCGCTGATCGGGCGGCACCTGATCGAGGGCCTGACGCAGCTCCTGATCCAACTGGCGGAGCTCCTGCTTGTACGCCTCGCCGCGCTGGCGGTACGAAGCTGACCCCGCTGGATCCAGCTGGCTGAAGGCCTTGACCAGCCGATCCACATAGTGCTCGGTGCGGCGGGGCGACATCCACGCATGGGGATTGGGCTGACCCGCGTGAACGTCACCTGCGATCAGCTCCGGTTGCAGGCCATCGCTAAGGGTCACGGTGGGCACTGAGCCGGCAGACGAGACAAAACGATCAGCCCAGCGCTCGAGGCCCAGGCCGTTCTGGACGATCAAACTTGCGCCCTGGGTGCTCTCCAAGTCGCTCGGGGTGGGCTCGTAGCCGTGCACCTCAGCACCCAGCTTCGTGATCGAGCGCACCTCAAGGCGATCACCGGCCACCTGCTGAGCCAGATCCGCCAGCACGGTGAATGTGGTGAGTACAACCGGTTTGGACGTACCCGTGGCGACAGGAGCACGCCGGTTTGGCGTGGCACAGGCCACCAGGAGTGCCGTGATCACCCCGATGGCGAAGAGGAGGCGTCGAGCGACCAAACAGGGGCAGTTGAGATTCCTAACCCTAGAAAGGCCTTAGGGGAGCTGCTGGTTGCTCACCCAGTGGGTGGCTGCTTTTTGGGTGTGCCAGGCCTGCAGCAACTGTTTGGCAAGGGCGCGCAATTGAGCCGCATCTGTTGTTGCATCAATGGCCCTATTGAAACGCTCGATCTCAAATTGTTGGCCAACACTCAGTTCGACATCGGCATGCATTGAAATCACCGCTCAGGCGTGATGAAAGTTAACCAGCTGACGCCACGATCCCGTATCAGTCGCTACGCAGATGCAGCTGCGTGGTGATTTCACAGCCTATTCCATCGCACATCAGGCTTTGCACACGAGACAACAATCAAAAAGTGATCATTGCCACGACCAATCCGCAGCAGACTTGCTGTGGTGGAGGAGATGTCCAATCACCATCCCTTCTCGCGCTCTGCCATGACCTCTGAACCCGGCCGAGCACTGGATCGCACCGTGCTCCAGGTTCCCCTGGCGGAGCAAATCCAGCGCCACCTCTACTTCAGCCAGGCCAAGTCAACCTCGCTTGCCACCAGACATGACTACTACATGGCACTGGCACTGGCGGTGCGCGATCACCTACTGCACAACTGGGTAGAGACCGCGGAGGCCTACACCCAGCAAGGTGTACGCACCGCTGCGTATTTATCAGCCGAATACCTGCTAGGTCCTCACCTCGACAACAACCTGGTGAACCTTGGCCTGCGCACGGAAGCCAAGGCTGCCTGCCAGGAGCTTGGGCTCGACCTGGATACGTTGATTGCATGCGAACCAGAGCCTGGGCTTGGCAATGGGGGATTGGGCCGATTAGCAGCCTGCTTTCAGGAATCGCTAGCCAGCTTGGAGATGCCAGCGATCGGGTACGGCATCCGTTACGAGTTCGGGATTTTTCGCCAAAGCATCACCCCGCGGGGTCAGGAGGAGAGCACCGACGCCTGGCTGTCCCGCGGCAATCCCTGGGAGGTAGTACGACCGGAATGGACCTACCCGGTGCGAATCGGAGATCAGACCGTGCTCGGAGTCGCACACGACACACCCATCCTTGGCTTTCAGGTGCGCACAGCCAACACGCTGCGGTTGTGGTCGGCGATGGCTCCGGAAGCCTTCGACTTCGCCTCGTTCAATGCCGGCGACTACACACGAGCTGTGCTGGCCAAGGTGCAGAGCGAAACCCTCAGCAAAGTGCTTTACCCCAACGATGAACTGGATCAAGGCAAGCGTCTGCGCCTGAGTCAGCAGATCTTTTTTGTGTCGTGCTCCCTGCAGGACATGCTGCGCATCCTCAAAAACCAAGGGTTGCCGGTGAGCGCCTTCCATCGCAAGTTCGCGGTGCAGCTCAACGACACCCATCCCGCCATCGCCGTGGCCGAGTTGATGCGATTGTTGATCGATCAGGAGGGCCTCAGCTGGGATCAGGCCTGGAGCATCACCACCGCCAGCCTCAGTTACACCAACCACACCCTGCTGCCAGAGGCACTTGAGACCTGGGGAATCGACCTGTTTGAGCAGTTGCTGCCCCGGCAACTCGAGATCATCTATGACATCAATGCTCGCTTTCTGCGCATGGTGCGGCTGCGTCATCCTGGTCAGCCCGAACTGCTACAGCGCGTTTCGCTGATCGAAGAGGGAACCCAGCGCAAGGTGCGCATGGCTCATTTAGCAGTAGTGGGCAGCCACCACACCAACGGCGTGGCGGAACTGCACAGCAGCCTGCTTCAGCAACACGTGCTCGCCGACTTTGCCAGGCTCTGGCCAGAACGGTTCACCAATGTGACCAACGGGGTCACACCGCGGCGATGGCTAGCAGTGGCCAACCCCGACCTCGCAACTTTGCTCGATGACGTGATCAGCGACGGCTGGCGCCGCAACCTCGACACCCTGCAGCAACTCGAGCAGCACAAGGACGATCCCGCCTTCCAGGAGCGGTGGTATCAGGTGAAGAGCACAGCTAAGCAACGGCTCGCGCGCCAGATCCAACACCAGCTCGGTGTACTCGTAGATCCCACCTCGCTGTTTGATGTGCAGGTGAAGCGCATCCATGAATACAAGCGCCAGCATCTGGCAGCTCTGGAGCTCGTGCAGCGCTATCTCCGGCTGCGCGATGGCGAGGATCTGCCGCCACGCACCGTGATTTTCGGCGGCAAGGCAGCACCTGGCTATGGGATGGCCAAGCTAATCATTCGCCTGATTGTGGGGATCGCCGAAATGGTGAATATTGATCCGGCCATACGCGGCAGGCTGCGGGTAATCTTTCTTCCCAATTTCAATGTGAGCCTCGGCCAACAGGTGTATCCCGCCGTTGATCTCTCTGAACAGATCTCAACAGCAGGCAAAGAAGCCTCCGGTACCGGCAACATGAAAATGGCACTCAATGGTGCACTCACGATCGGCACACTTGATGGCGCCAATATTGAGATTCGGGAGCGGGTGGGCACCGAACATTTCTTTTTATTCGGACGCGACAGTGCCGAGGTACAACAGCTGATTGGAGAGGGTTATCACCCTCTACCATTCCTAGACCAGAACCCTTCGTTAAAAGCTGCGATGGAGTTAATCGGCAGCGGACATTTCAGCGAGGGCGATCGTGAGCTTTTTCGCCCACTGCTTGAAAATCTCAGCCAGAGCGATCCTTTTTTGGTGGTTGCCGACGCTGCCGATTACAGCCGAGCTCAAAACGCCGTAGATGAGGCCTGGCGCAATCCTGCAGGCTGGAGTCACTCCTCGATCATCAACACCATGAATTGCGGGTTCTTCAGCAGTGATCGCAGCATCAGCGAGTATGCCGAGCGGATCTGGTCGCTCAAGCCCCATCCGATTGGGGCGAGCAACAAAGCGCCCTAAGCCTGCTGGGGGCCGCGTGAGGGATATTTCTGGCCAAGCCTCCAGAGCTCGTTACTGGTTTCACCCGGTTCAACCGATCGGAGGCGGCAGATTAAGTTGAATACATCCTGCGGTGAGAGTTCACCGTCGGCCTGCCATTTCAAGCTGGCGGGCTGAAGAGAACGATGACGGTCCGACACGGACAGCAATTTGAAAGTTCGCGAACCCTACGAAGGAAACCCACCCATTCGTACAAGTACAACAACGACTGCAGCGGAAGACTTTATGAAGGTGTGACGCTTGTTACCCATGGCTGAGATCAGACATTGGCTTCCAGATCCTGAAGCAGGATCAGCAAAGCCATGCCCATCAACGCCAGAGCGGTGCCGACCTCTTCATCGCCCACCTGCTGCACAGTGCGCGAAGCGATGAGGTGTTGGCTCCAGCTCAGACGCATCAGACCGTTTTCATTCAGCCCGTCCTAACGGAGCTACGTGGCGAATCCGGCCAGATGGGCGCTGTTTAACAAACCGTCACCGTTGGTGATTGCTGACGTGCGCCCGGTGGGCGTAACGACCGCTACGCCTGCTTCAACCAACAGCCATACCGTTGACCTGTCCCATCGTCTTGAACCGATGGCCCCGATTGAACTGAGCCTGATCCAATCCTTTGAGGTGGAGCGCCTCAAGCGTGAAATCGACGCTCAGAGCGATCCGGCCGCCCTACGGGGCCTGGCCAAGGATTTGCTCAAAGCCTGGTTCAACGAAAAGGCAAGCACCAATCAGGCCATCAAAGAGCAACTTGGTGGTTAGCTCTGCCCTGAATTCAGGCCAGTGAGCGGCCCTTCCAGGTCCAGCCCACGCCGGTGAGGCTACGGATCACAGAGGTCGGGCCGATTCCACCCACCAGTAGCCCGCCCAGCCCCATCAACCACCAGTGGCTCAGTGGCACCGCAAATTCACGGCGGGTCCACAGGCGCAGGGCCAGCTGCAACGCCACCCCCACAGCAGCCACGGCTAACAACCAGAGCCACCAGTGGCTCTGGTCTGGCAGTAACCCCAAGAGCACGAGGGCAGAACCAGCACACAACCAGGGACCGCTGAACATCAGCACCACGACTGCGGCGGCCCCCAGAGCCTTGGCCACGTCGGCATCCAAGCCGAGGAACCAGTTTTTGCTCCAGCCCTCCCAGAGCGAAGCCAGGTCGGCATACATCTGCAGATCGAGGGCATCGAGCCCGAGCAGATAGCGCAGCCGATACCCACCTCCTTTGATGAGGCGGGCCAATGCAAGGTCTTCCACCACTTCACCGGCCAGGCCACGATGGCCTCCGATCCGGTCATAGGCGCTGCGCCGAAACAGCATGAACGGACCAGCCGCAAAAGCCACCTCACTGGCGGGATTATTGGCAGCCTGAATCGGGAATCCCAGCCCCAGCAGGCTAGCCATGATCGGTTGCACCATCCACTCCGCAAGGCAACTGCAGGCCAACCGGGGCGCCAGGCTCAGCAGGTCGGCCTGATCGGCCTCGGCTTGGCGCAAGGCACGGCGGAGGGTGGCAGCTTGCAGGCGTACATCAGCATCGATGAACAGCACCCACTCCGTGGTGATGTGATCAGCGGCGCGGCTGCAGGCCCAGTTTTTGCCCACCCAGCGTTGATCCACCGGGCGGGGGCCTGCGTGTAGCACGCTGAACCGCCCCGGTGGAATCGAGCAGGCCTCAGCCGCAGCCGCAGCCAAGCTGGGTGTGGCATCAGAGGAATCGTCATCCACCACCAGCAGGCTCCACGTGGCACAGGGCGGCTTGCTCGCCAGCACGTGGGCCACGCAATCGCCGATGTTGCGCGCTTCGTTGTAGGCCGGAATCACCACGGTGAGGCTGGTGGTGCTGAGCGGAGCCTCCACCCCATCAGGATTGAGTCGCGGCGCCACAGCAAACACCCGCTGCAACCCAAGCAACAGGATGACTAGTCCAAGGCAAGCTGCAGCCGCCGTGGCCAACAGCAGTAGGGCGATCAGATCTGGAAACGAGACGTCCATCAGGCCTGCACCGCAAAGGCGATCGGCCCGGTATCGGTTGCTGGTGCTTCGCGCTGGGGCGGGTGAAGCAGTGGAGCCAAGCTGCTCAGCCCGAGCATGACAAATGAGAACGCCCCCAGCAAGGCCAGCAGGCGCATGCCAAGCGGACGGCCACGATCAATCGGCCAGTCGCCATCGTCGTGCTCAGGCGGTTGACTCCAACGGCTCATGCGAGGTGGCGATACTTCCTGTTCCATTGCAAGCCATCAGGCGCGATGAACCGCACCATTGCCATCAGCGGCGCCTCAGGCAAAACCGGCTACCGCATCGCCGAGGAACTGCTGCAAGCAGGCGAGCAACCAAGACTGCTGCTGCAGCCGAGCTCGGTGCTGGCCGAGCAGTTGAACGGCTGCGATCAGCGGCGCTTGCGCTTCGACGATCGCGCTGCGCTGGATGACGCGCTCGCCGGCTGCGATGCCCTGGTGATCGCCACCGGCGCGCGGCCATCACTGGATCTAAGCGCACCCATGCGCGTGGATGCCTGGGGCGTTCAGCGGCAGGTTGACAGTTGCCAGCGTCTGGGCATCCGGCGAGTGGTGCTGGTGAGCTCACTCTGCGCTGGCCGCTGGCGTCACCCGCTCAACCTGTTTGGTTTGATTCTGGTGTGGAAACGGGTGGGCGAGCAGGCCCTGGAGAGCAGCGGCCTCGATTGGACGGTGATCCGCCCAGGGGGCCTCTCCGAGCGCGAACACGAGCTGGACGGCGAAGGGATTTGCTACAGCGACCCCGACCAACAGGAGAGCAATTCGATTCCGAGGCGCTTGGTGGCCCGCTGCTGCCTTGAAACGCTGAATACGCCAGCGTCCATTGGCAAAATCCTGGAGATCACGAGCTCAGCTGAGCAAGAGCCCATGGCACTCAGCGAAGCGCTGGCTCGCATCGGCGCAGTGACCTAGGGTTGCAGTAACACTTCGTAATGACGCCATGCAGACCGACTACAGCGTCGCGATCACGGCCATGGTGGCGATCGGACTTGCGCTCACCGCCGGCGTGGTGTTCGTGCTCAGCCGCCCGAGCGATCTGGACAACAAGAAGCCATGAACTGATCCGCGAGCTGAACAGCTAAGGCGAGATTGGCCTGTTCATCCACGCCCGAGCGCTTTGTGGGCTTGAAGCTGTGATCACCGTCGGGAAGCCAACCCAGCTGGATCGACGCGCTCAGGTCATACCCCTCCACTTCGGCCCGGCGTCCAAACGCGTCGCGTTCACCCTGCAGGATCAAGCAGGGTGAACGCAGGGCCGCAAGATGCTCTGTGCGCAACTTTTCAGGCTTTCCTGGTGGATGAAAGGGATAGCCCAGGCAGACACAGCCGCGCACACCAGGTTCGACTGCCAGCTCATCCACCAGCAGGCTGGCCATCCGCCCGCCCATCGATTTCCCGCCGATGAACAGCGGCCCCTCTGTGGCAGCCAGTGCCACCTGATCACGCCAGCACTGCAGCAGCAACGGCTGACGATCAGGCCCATGACGTGTACCGCTTTGACGTGCGCGCGCCATGTATGGGAATTCAAAGCGCACGACCCGCCAGCCGCAACGCGCCAAACCCATGGCGATCGATTGCATGAACGGGCTATCCATCGCTGCACCGGCCCCATGGGCCAGCAGAAGCGTGGCGGCAGGGGCCGGCGGGCCATTGATCAGGCGCGCGTGGGGATCGCAAAGAGTTTCAGCCATGCAGGCATTAAAAAACCCCCGCAGGGCGGGGGTGAGAAACGGGAGCTTTGGCTCAGCCAATCATTGGGGCTATCAGCGCCACTGGGATCGACTGGGTCGTCGCCAAGTCGAGGGGGAAGTTGTGAGCATTGCGCTCGTGCATCACTTCCATGCCGAGGTTGGCGCGATTGAGCACGTCGGCCCAGGTGTTCACCACCTTGCCCTGGGAATCCAGGATCGACTGATTAAAATTAAAACCGTTGAGGTTGAACGCCATGGTGCTAATGCCCATGGAGGTGAACCAGATGCCAACAACGGGCCAAGCACCCAGGAAGAAGTGCAGGCTACGGCTGTTGTTGAAGCTGGCGTATTGGAAGATCAGGCGACCAAAGTAACCGTGGGCAGCCACGATGTTGTAGGTCTCTTCCTCCTGGCCAAACTTGTAGCCGTAGTTCTGGCTCTCCGTTTCAGTGGTTTCACGCACCAGCGAGCTGGTCACAAGTGAACCATGCATGGCAGAGAACAGGCTGCCGCCAAACACACCGGCGACCCCCAGCATGTGGAAAGGGTGCATCAGGATGTTGTGTTCGGCCTGGAACACCAACATGAAATTGAACGTTCCGCTAATGCCGAGGGGCATGCCATCAGAGAAGGAACCCTGACCGAAGGGGTAAACCAGAAACACCGCCATGGCAGCCGATAGCGGAGCGCTGTAGGCCACACAGATCCAAGGGCGCATTCCCAGGCGGTAGGAGAGTTCCCACTGGCGGCCCATGTAACAAGAGATGCCAATCAGGAAGTGGAACACCACCAGCTGATAAGGACCGCCGTTGTACAGCCACTCGTCGAGCGAAGCGGCTTCCCAAATGGGGTAAAAGTGCAAGCCGATAGCGTTGCTGCTGGGAATCACAGCACCGGAAATAATGTTGTTGCCGTAGATTAAGGAGCCGGCAACAGGCTCACGAATACCATCGATATCAACCGCAGGGGCGGCGATAAACGCAACGATGAAGCAGATGGTAGCCGACAGCAGCGTGGGGATCATCAGAACACCGAACCATCCCACATAAATGCGGTTGTCGGTACTGGTGACCCATTCACAGAATTGTGACCAGGCGCCGGAGCGGCCGCTGCGAAGAGCAGTGGTCATGAATCAACAGACTTTTGGGAGTCAGATGAGAACAGATGCCACGGAAGTGGCACAACAACGCTAAGGATCGAGGCAAAAAATTCCTGGAAGGAAAAATTAAGTTCGCCGAAGAAAAAGAAACTTCATGAACAGCTTCATGAAGGCTTCATACCGTTGGTCAAGGCAGTGCTGTTGTGCCGTTTTGGGGCTGCAGTTGTTGTTGAAGCCATTGCTGGCTTTGCTGCACAAAACCAGCCCAGTCGAGCTTCTCCTGTTCCGCTGCCCGGGCCACCAGCAAGGGCGCCTGTTGCTGCAGCAACTGTTCAAGCTCATGCTCAGGCACGCCTGCAGCCAGAGCCATGTAATCGGCCATGGCCCGCCCCACGACACGGGTGAGATACGCAGCACTCAGCGCTTGCAGTGCTCCACCCACCAGCCAGGTAGCGCCATGGAGCTTCACCAGACCGGCCAGTGCCTGGCTGCTCCACTCCACAACACCGAGGCTGAGACAAGCCTTGGCCAGATGCAACGCAGCCGCCTGCAGCTGCTCCAGCGACCAGGGGCACTCCCAAAGCCGAGCCATGTCCTGAAGCATCAGGCCGTTGGCCGCCGCCAGCACCAACAGATCAAGGCTTGGCAGGGGAGCTACAACCACACCAGCCGCCACGGTCCACTGGGTGCGCTGCAGCAGTCGCTGCCACTGACTGCGGCGTAAAGATTCCAAGGCCACCTGCCATTCGGTGTGCAGGTCTTCCAGGCAGCGCTGCTGCGTCAGCCGTCGCCGCTCAGCGTTAAGGGCTGCAAAAGCCTCAGCCAATGGCTGAAGATCGCTACCGAGCTGGTCTGCCCGCTGGGGCGACCAAGGCCAACAGCGCGAGCGCAGATGTTCAGGCAACTGCAACTCCAACTGGCGAAGGCCAAGCTGCCAGTTGTCGGCTGGTCGGTCCACCAGCACGAACACAGGCTGCCCCTGCGGCAGGGCCTCAAGCCAGCGCAAATCTGACGCCTTGAGGGGGAGATTGAGGCGATAAACGATCAGATCACAGCGGCGGAAAGCCTCAGGCCAGCGCCAGTTCTCACTGCTGGGAGGCAGTGGATGGCTGCGCAACAACCGCAGCGGCAATGGCGCTGCGCAGTGCTGTAGCACCTGAGCCTGCAACATCTCGCTCCACCCCGCACAGCCCACCAAGGCCACCTCAAGATGAGCCTCGCTCTGGCGTTGCCGGATGAGCTCCAGCTTCTGACGCCGCTGGCGTTGCTGATGGGGATCGCCTTGGAGATCTAGGCGATCAAAACTCTCGAGCACGCTTTGGCAGCGCTCCAGCCAGCCGTCCACACTCGAGGGCAAGCTGCGGCCGCTGGGACGCAAACGACCGCTCAGAAGCCAGAGCCCAGCAGCCGCGGCACTCAGGCTGACCAGTGAGGAGAGGGCCCCTTGGCTGCTCTCAAGCAGCAACAGCCCGCCGCCAACACCAACGGCCAGAGGCCAGGCCCGGCGCAGCTGCGATCCCAACGCCGTGCTCAGCATGGTTCCAGCGGGATCGGCAGCCGATGCTGCCTTGGATGGGGCCTGCGTTGGGGTCAACGGCTGCAGTGTCCAGCGGATGCGCCGGTTCTCTTTAGCTCAGCTGGTGAACACTGCCCAGACCCAATAGCTTGGGGTAACTGTTGCAAGCCTCTGTGGCGATGGGAGTCACCAGCAGTGGGCGGCTTGAGGGCACCACGTCGCCCCTGCGCCAGGACTCGCGTCGGGACGTGAAGCGTGTGTTGCTGATTGCCCTGACGTTGAACATCTCGATGACGTTGCTCAAACTCGTCATCGGCCTTCTCAGCGGCTCACTCGCGGTGTTGGCCGATGCCATGCACAGCGCAACCGATGCCCTCAGCAGCCTGCTTGGGCTGTTCACCAACGGACTCTCGGACCCCCAGCCGGATCGTGATCACCCCTATGGCCACGACAAATACGAAGGGCTTGGAGCTGTCGCCATCGCAGGCTTCATCCTGTTCACCGCCTTTGAGATCCTCAAAAGCGCCATTGAGCGGATCGCGGCTGGTCTGCCACCCCTCCGGCTGGACGGCAAGGAGCTGCTGCTGCTTTTGATCGTGTTGGGTTGCAATGGGTTGCTGGCCAGCTACGAACGCAGTCAGGGCAAACGGCTGAATAGCCAACTGCTGCTGGCTGATGCCAGGCACACCACCAGCGACATCTGGACCACTGTGGTGGTTTTGGTCGGCCTAGCCGGGGTGTTGCTGTTCAGGGTGACCTGGCTCGATGTGGCGATGGCGGTGCCGCTCTGCCTTCTGCTGGTGCGGGCCTGCTGGCAGGTGCTCTCCAGCAACCTGCCCTGGCTCGTGGATCAGATCGCGATCGCACCGGAAGCCATCCACGAGGTGGCCATGGGGGTGCCCGGGGTGCTCAACGTGCACGACATCGCCAGCCGTGGCGTGCTCGGCCAACGGGTGTTCATCGAGCTGCACATGGTGGTGGATGCCGACGATCTGCCCACAGCCCACCGGATCACCGAGCTTGTGGAAGAGCACTTAGAAGCACGCTTCGGCGCCGTGCGCTGCACGATTCACCTCGAGCCGCGGGAATATGCCATCGCCGCCATCACCTTCCGCGGCACTCATGGCTGAGCTGCTCGCCAGCCTCACGCCACGCCAGCAGCAGCAGACGGAAGCACTCGTCGCTCTGCAGCAGCAAGAGGCCCATTGGCACGCCGATTTGCCGGTGTTGATCCTCGAGCGCTGTTGGCTCCGTCTTCAAAGCGTGAGCGTGGCTGATCTGGCGGGAGTGCTCCCCCCGGACAGCAGCGCCGAAGCGCCGGAGCTGGTGCGTTTCAGGGAATTGCGGCAGCAGGGGCTGGCGCATCTTGAGGCTGAGGAAATCTGCTGGCAGGAATACGGGCGGCTGGATTGCAGCCAGGCCTTACGCCGCTTCTGGGAAGCCCAGGAGCGCGGCAACCACGGCTGGACCTTCAGCGCCTACCTCCACCTCCTTGAGCGCTATCGCCAGCAGCTGCTGGCCGAGGGACCCACACCCATCCCGCTCTTGGTACTGGCTCGACAAGGCAGCGCTGAACACCACCGACTGCAGTGGTGCTGGCCCTAACCACCAGCCATAGGGCACACTTGCGCCTGTCTATTCAGGTGTGCGGCCATGGCCGACGGTGATTTTCAGTCCAACACAAGCGAGCGCTCCCGCGGCGGACGCGGACCCCGTGATGGAGGCGGGCGCGAGCCCGGCGGTTTCCGTATCCGCCTGAGCGACAACGAAATGCGTGCCGCCCGCGCGGTGCAGGAAGCCTTCGGCTTGCGCTCCACCGTCGCAGCCCTGGGCCTCTCGATCCGCACCGTGGCCCAGCTGCTGGAGGAGGGCAAGCTGGATGAGGTGGTGGCGCAGCACCGCACCAACGACGGTGGTCGTCCAGGCGGCGAACGCCGTGGTCCACGCCCTGAGCGCGGTGAGCGCGCAGCCTCCAATCGCCCGAACCCCTTTGCACGGCCTGCCAAGCCCGTGAACACGCCGCCTGAGGTGGTGAGTGAGGTTGAGAACCCGGCCGAGAGCGCTCCCGAAGCATCCGAGGCCGAGGCCACTCCAGCCAGCAGCGAAGCCGCTCAAGCTGAAGCCTGATCGCACCCGGGCGGGATCGCCGGTGACGCCCCCAGGCAGAATCCGGCGACATGCCAGCGATCACAGATGCCAAGGGCCCGGGTTCTCTCAGGGGTTCAACCAACCGGATCACTGCACCTGGGCAACTGGCTCGGCGCCATCCGCAACTGGGTTGATCTACAAGACAGCCACGACACGTTTTTCTGCGTGGTGGATCTGCATGCGATCACCGTTCCCCACAACCCCGCACAGCTTGCGGCTGACACCCGCAGCACCGCCGCCCTCTACCTGGCCTGTGGCATTGATCCGGCCAAGGCCACGGTGTTTGTGCAAAGCCACGTATCAGCCCACAGCGAGCTCTGTTGGCTGCTGAACTGTGTCACCCCGCTCAACTGGCTGGAGCGGATGATCCAGTTCAAGGAAAAGGCTGTGAAGCAAGGCGATCAGGTGTCTGTGGGACTCCTGGATTACCCAGTGCTGATGGCGGCCGACATCCTTTTGTATGACGCCGACTTGGTGCCGGTGGGCGAAGACCAGAAGCAGCACCTTGAACTGGCGCGCGACATCGCCCAGCAACGCATCAACGCCCGGTTCGCCAAGAAGGACAGCGATGGCGAGCCCATCCCGGTGCTGAAAGTGCCCGAGCCGTTGATCCTCAAAGAGGGCGCAAGGGTGATGAGCCTCACCGATGGGCGCAGCAAAATGAGCAAGAGCGATCCCAACGAGGGATCTCGCATCAACCTGCTGGATCCCCCCGAACTGATTACCAAGAAGGTGAAGCGGGCTAAGACGGACCCGCAGATGGGCCTGGAGTTCGGCAACCCGGATCGACCGGAGACCGACAACCTGCTGGGGCTCTACGCCTTGCTCAGCGGCAAGGGGCGCGAAGCGGCGGCCAGCGAATGCGCAGCGATGGGCTGGGGAACGTTCAAACCCCTGCTGGCGGAGGCAATGGTGGAAGCACTACGGCCAATCCAGGAGCGCCACGCCTGCTTAAGCGCCGATCCCGCCGAGCTCGATCGCGTGCTGCAACAGGGCCGAGAGCGGGCCAACGCAGTGGCGGACGCCACCCTGGAGCGCACCCGCGAGGCCCTGGGGTTCCTAGCCAAGACCCAG
The DNA here is from genome assembly GCF_018502385.1 of Synechococcus sp. LA31. NCBI lineage: Bacteria > Bacillati > Cyanobacteriota > Cyanophyceae > Synechococcales > Synechococcaceae > Synechococcus > Synechococcus sp. LA31. The sequence goes on along the minus strand of NZ_CP075523.1, from coordinate 612,097 downwards.
GGCAGCGCTAGCGCCTGATCAAAAGCTAAGAAAAGATAAAAGCAGCTGATCAATACGAGGACGGCAACCGAATCGTCACACGCCCAGTCCTTCAGTCGCAGTCGGGTCTCACCCTGCATGCCGGCTAGAGAGCACATCTGCGTCTCATTTGTCCAGACCGGTTCACGATGGCTCGTGGAGGGAGGGGGAAGCGGTTCAGGCTCATCGGACCTTGTCGTGCTGCCCTTGCGTTTGCGTCGCCAGCTGCCTTCCGGCCCCAGACCGTCTGCCACCTCAACCAGCGCCGCTGCCCTCGGGCTGCTGCTGCTGGCGGCCGGTCCCCTCGTCACCCCTTCCCAGGGGCGCCAACAGCCCGGCGAGGCATCCCCAACCGCAACTCAACCGGCTAACTCAGACGCGTATCCGATCACTCCGCGTAGACGCGCTCTGCTCAACACGATCCGGTTTGCCGAAGGCACCTGGAAGCAGGGCCAGGAGGGCTACCGCACCCTCTACGGTGGCGGTCGCTTCAAGAGCCTCGCCCGCCATCCTGAAGTGGTGGTGGTGAAGCGATACACCAGTGCAGCTGCCGGTGCCTATCAGTTCCTGCCGGGTACCTGGCGTGAGGCCGCCACAAAGCTGGAGCTCAACAGCTTCGATCCCCGCAGCCAAGACCAGGCTGCTCTCTATCTGGTGGATCGACGCGGCATGCTCGATCACATCGATCAACAGGGCCTCACCCGTGAAGCCATGGCTGTTCTGGCCAAGGAGTGGGCCTCCTTTCCCAACCTGGCCGGCCGCAGTGCCTATGGCCAGCCGGTGAAGCAAGCAGAAGACCTACAGCGCTTCTTCAGCAGCAACTTGCAACAACTGAGCGATCAGGCCTGAGACGGAGGACGAACCTCCGGCGGCAGAGTCACACCAGCGATGCGCAGCATCGCCGAGAGGTTCCAGACGCGCATCATCAGGCGGTGCCAGGGCGCCATGGCATCCATATCCACCGCCATCGGTGTAGAGCAGGCCGCCCGCAAAGCTCGGGTCGCCGCGATTGCCTGCAGCGCTTCCTCCAGCCGTTGGCGTAAGGCCTGCTGTTCAGAGGCTGGCAAAAGCTTCTCAGGGGTGAGATCGAGCAGAACGAGCCCCCGCTCGAACCAAAAGCAGAAGTCGTCGAAGAGCGACTGGAGCAAGTGGTCGAGAAGCTGGGCCGGCTCTGAATCCGGTTCCGAGGGCGGCGTCGGCGGGAAGGAAGGATCCATCACTCGATCACCCTAGGAATGGCCCCAAATCCCCTGCGTAGGATCGGGGTTGCTATCCCACCGCCGTGACCGCGACCCGCTCAGCCGCATCAAGCTCCTCGGGCAGCGTCGCAACCACCACGGCCACGGGTGAGGCGGCGGAGGCGGCGACCATCCACCTGCCGAAAACCAGCGAAAGCGAGCAGCTGCTTCGCATCCGCCACTCGATGAGCCATGTGATGGCCATGGCGGTACAGCGGCTCTTCCCTAAGGCGCAGGTGACGATCGGCCCGTGGACTGAGAACGGCTTCTATTACGACTTCGACAACCCAGATCCCTTCACCGAGGCCGATCTCAAGGCCATCAAGAAGGAGATGATCAAGATCATCAATCAAAAGCTTCCGCTCGAGCGCCTTGAGGTGAGCCGCGCGGAAGCCGAGACCAAGATCAAGGCCCAGAACGAGCCCTACAAGCTCGAAATCCTCGCGGGCATCAACGAACCGATCACCCTCTACACCCTGGGTAAGGAGTGGTGGGACCTCTGCGCCGGCCCCCACGTGGCCACCACGGGCGAGCTCAATGCCAAGGCCTTTGAGCTGGAAAGCGTGGCCGGTGCCTACTGGCGCGGTGATGAAAACAACGCCCAACTGCAGCGCATCTACGGCACGGCCTGGCAAACCCCGGAACAGCTGGCTGAATACAAGCGCCGCAAGGAAGAGGCCCTCCGCCGCGATCACCGCCGCATCGGCACCGATCTCGATCTGTTCTCCATCGAAGACGAAGCCGGCGCTGGCCTGGTGTTCTGGCACCCCCGCGGCGCCCGCATGCGCTTGTTGATCGAGAACCTGTGGCGCGACCTGCACTTTGCCGCCGGCTACGAGCTGCTCTACACACCCCATGTGGCCGACATCAGCCTGTGGAAAACCTCCGGCCACCTCGACTTCTACAGCGAGAGCATGTTTGGGCCGATGCAGGTGGATGAGCGGGAATACCAGCTCAAGCCGATGAACTGCCCGTTCCACGTGCTCACCTACGCCAGCACCCTGCGCAGCTACCGGGAGCTGCCGATCCGCTGGGCCGAGCTGGGCACGGTGTATCGCTACGAGCGGCCCGGTGTGATGCACGGCCTGATGCGCGTGCGCGGCTTCACCCAGGACGATGCCCACGTGTTCTGTCTGCCGGGGCAGATCAGCGATGAAATCCTGGCGATCCTCAACCTCACCGAGCAGATCCTCTCCACGTTTGATTTCCGCCACTACGAGATCAACCTCTCGACCCGGCCTGAGAAATCGATCGGTGAAGACGCCGTCTGGGAGCTGGCCACCCAAGGCCTGATCGAAGCTCTGGATCGCAAGGGCTGGGCCTACAAGATCGACGAAGGCGGTGGCGCCTTCTACGGCCCGAAGATCGACCTCAAGATCGAGGACGCCATCGGCCGGATGTGGCAGTGCTCCACCATCCAGCTCGATTTCAACCTGCCGGAGCGGTTTGATCTCGAGTACGTGGCCGCCGATGGCACGCGTCAGCGGCCGATCATGATCCACCGGGCCATCTTCGGGTCGCTGGAGCGGTTCTTCGGGATCATGACCGAGAACTACGCCGGCGATTTCCCCTTCTGGCTCGCCCCCGAGCAGATCCGGTTGTTGCCGGTCACCGATGAGGTGCGTGAGTACGCCGCGGGGGTGGCCGCCGAGCTCCAGGCCGCCGGCGTGCGAGCCAGCATTGACCATTCCGGTGATCGCCTCGGCAAGCTGATTCGCAATGGCGAACAGATGAAGATCCCAGTGCTGGGTGTGATCGGTGCCAAAGAGGCCGAGAGCGGCCAAATCAGCCTGCGCAGCCGGCGTGATGGCGATCTCGGCAGCGTGGCCGTGGCTGATCTAGTGGCGGCTGCGGGCCGCGCCAATCAGGATCGGAGTGCAGGTCTGCCCCTGGGCTGATGACCACCCTCCTGGCCGGCGACATCGGCGGCACCAAAACGCTTCTGGCGATCTACACGCTCGATGGCGGCCAACTCCGCCAGCAGCGCACTGAACGCTTCGTGTCGGCGGACTGGGCCGATTTCGCCGAGCTGGTGAATCATTTCCTGGCCGCTGAACCCGCACCGAGCCGCCCGAGCCACGCCTGCTTCGCCGTGGCCGGGCCCGTGCGGCAAGGCCGGGTGAAGCTCACCAACCTCCCCTGGCAGCTGGAGCAGACAGCCCTGGCCAGCCGCTGCGGGTTGGAGCAGGTGGATCTGGTGAATGATTTCGCCGTGCTGATCTACGGACTACCCCATGTGCAAGCCGATCAACACACCCTGCTGAAGCCTGCAGCGGGAGGCGCTGATCCCCAGGCTCCTGTGGCGATCCTCGGTGCCGGCACGGGGCTGGGCGTGGCGATCGGTGTGCCCACCGCTCAGGGGCTGCAGGCCATGGCCAGTGAGGCCTCCCACGCGGAATTCGCACCGCGCAACGAGGCCGAATGGCAGCTGAAATGCTGGCTCAAACAGGATCTGCAGATCGGGCGGGTCTCGATCGAGCGGGTGGTGAGCGGCACGGGCCTGGGGGAAGTGATGCGCTGGTTGCTGGCCACCGATCCAGCCGCCGCAGGCCATCCCCTGGCGAGCATCGACAGCAATGACCGCCCCGCGGCCACCGCCAGTGCGGCGGCTGCTGGTGATCCCCTGGCCCGCCGCGCCATGGATCTGTGGCTCGGCGCCTACGGCAGCACCGCCGGTGACCTGGCCCTGCAGACCCTCTGCAGCGGTGGCCTGTGGGTGGGAGGGGGTACGGCGGGAAAACTGCTGGAGGAACTGCGATCCGAGGCCTTTCTGGGCCCGCTGCTGCAGAAGGGTCGGCTCAGCCCGGTGCTCGAACAGGTTCCCGTGCTCGCCCTCACCGATCCGGAGGCCGGGCTCTTCAGTGCGGCCTGCCGCGCCCGGATGCTGATGGGCTGAGTGGGACACTGGCCCCAGCAGAACCGACCGTATGGTCCGCCCCCGCATCGGCCAGGGGGTTGTGGTGGATGTTCCCGCCACGACAGCCAACCTGGGCCCCGGCTTTGATTGTCTGGGGGCCGCCCTGGATCTCAACAACCGCTTTGAGATGCGCTGCATCGAAGGCGATGGTGAGCGCTTCGAGCTGGTGATTGAAGGAAGTGAAGGCTCCCACCTGCGGGGTGGTCCCGACAACTTGGTGTATCGCGCCGCTCAGCGGGTATGGAAGGAAGCGGGCGAGCAGCCCATTGCGATCGAGGCCCGTGTGCGGCTTGCGGTCCCTCCAGCCCGTGGCTTGGGCAGCAGCGCCACAGCCATCGTTGCAGGCCTGATGGGGGCCAATGCCCTGATTCACGAACCCCTGAGCCGCGAAAAGTTGCTGGAGCTGGCGATCGATATCGAAGGCCATCCCGACAACGTGGTTCCCTCACTGTTGGGCGGGCTGTGCATGACTGCTAAGGCGGCCTCCCATCGCTGGCGGGTGGTGCGCTGCGAATGGTCTCCGGAGGTGCTGGCGGTGGTGGCCATCCCATCGATCCGCCTCTCCACCAGCGAAGCAAGGCGGGTCATGCCAAAGACGATCTCCATCGCCGATGCGGTTACCAACCTCGGCTCACTCACTCTGCTCCTACAGGGCCTAAGGACGGGCAATGGCGATCTGATTGCCGATGGCATGCATGACCGCATCCACGAGCCCTACCGCTGGGGCCTGATCCAGGGTGGCCGGCAGGTTCACGAGGCGGCCATCAAAGCCGGTGCCTGGGGATGCGCGATCAGTGGCGCCGGCCCCAGCATCCTGGCGCTAGCCAACCGGGATCATGCCGGCGCAGTGCGGCGTGCCATGGTGCGAGCTTGGGAAATGGAAGGGGTGGCTTCACGCTCGGAGGTGCTGCAGTTACAGCAGAGCGGCAGCCGATGGAAGGCCATTCCCGACTGAAGCTCCAAAGCCCTAAGTAGAAATACCCAGCTGTTAGATTCAGCTCTCTCATGGCCTGATCGGGGGATGGGAGCAGCCATCACTGGGATGAGGTCTTCATGGACGCCACACTGCCCCTTCTGGCCGCGTCCACAACACTTTCAAGTTCTGCCTTCGGTGATTCAGCCTTGGCTCAAGGCCTGCTCACCGCTTCAAACGGCTTCCCCTGGCTGAGCCTGATTGCCTTGTTGCCGGTCGCCGTTGCACCTCTGCTGATGGTGCTACCCGGTGACGGCACCGACCCCAAGCTGCCGCGCACCATCGCCCTGGTCACCTTGCTGGTGGATCTAGGCCTGATGCTCTATGTGTTCAGCCAGCACTACGACGGCTCCGTCGCGGGCCTACAGCTGGTGGAACGGTTTGCCTGGGTTCCGTCGATTGGTTTGGAGTGGTCGCTCGCCACCGACGGACTCTCGGCTCCCCTTGTTGTGCTCTCCGGACTCGTCACCCTGCTTTCGGTGGCGGCCAGCTGGGACATCCAGAAGAAAACACGCCTCTATTTCGCCCTGCTGCTGGTGCAGGCCTCAGCCCAGGCGTTGGTGTTTCTCTCCCAAGATTTTCTCCTGTTCTTCTTGGCCTGGGAATTGGAGCTGGTACCGGTGTACCTGCTGATCGCGATCTGGGGCGGCCAGCAGCGTCAGTACGCCGCCACCAAGTTCATCCTCTACACAGCCACCGCCTCCCTACTCATCCTCGTGAGCGGTTTGGCGCTGGCTCTCAACGGACCCTTCACCCTGAACCTGAGCGAGCTGATCGCACGCTCACCCGGCGGCACCTTCGGCCTTCTTTGCTATCTCGGCTTCCTGGTGGGCTTCGGTGTGAAGCTGCCGATGTTCCCTCTCCACACGTGGCTGCCCGATGCCCATGGAGAGGCGAATGCGCCGGTCTCGATGCTGCTGGCGGGCGTGCTGCTGAAGATGGGGGGCTATGCCTTGCTGCGCTTCAACGTGCAGATGCTGCCGGAAGCCCACCTCCAGCTCGCGCCTGCTCTGGTGGTGCTCGGCATCGTGAACATCGTCTATGGCGCCCTCAACGCCTTCGCACAAGACAACGTGAAGCGGCGAATCGCCTGCAGCTCGGTCAGTCACATGGGCTTCGTGCTGCTGGGCATTGGCGCCATCGACAGCCTTGGCATGAGTGGCGCCATGCTTCAGATGATTAGCCACGGCCTCATCGCCGCCGCGATGTTCTTTGTCACTGGCGTGTTCTACGAGCGCACCAAGACGCTGTCCATCCCAAACATGGGCGGCCTGGCCAAGGTGCTTCCCATCACCTTCGCCTTCTTTCTGGCCAGCTCCCTGGCATCACTGGCGCTGCCGGGGATGAGCGGCTTCGTGAGCGAGATCACTGTGTTTCTCGGCCTCACCAGCAATGCTGACTTCACAGTGGGCTTCCGTGTGATCGCTGTAGTGCTGGCAGCCATTGGCGTGGTGCTCACCCCGGTGTATCTGCTGAGCCTGTGCCGGCGTGTGTTCTTCGGACCAAGGATTCCGGCTCTAGCCGTCCTGGGAGACATGAAGCCCCGCGAGCTCGTGATCGGCCTCACCCTGCTCGTGCCCACCCTGGTGATCGGCTTCTGGCCTCGGGTGGCCATTGATCTTTATGAGGCCTCTACCACCGCTCTCTCCGACAACCTGGCGCAATATGCCGTGGTGGCACTTCGGCTTCCCGCCCTCGGCTGAACAGCGGCTCGGGTCATCCGCAGGCTGAAATGGACTTCGGCACAACCCCGAGCCCATCCTCAGCCCCATGAGCAGCTCCACAGCAGCCCGCCCCGAGATCCTGCGGGGCCAAGGCCTGCCCCTGTTCGAGGCGATCACCCCTCAAGCGGTGAGCGCCCACATTCCGGAGCTGATCGAGCAACTCAATACCGAACTCACCACACTGGAGCAGAAGCTCGGCACCGCACTGGATAGCGGCGTTTGCCTGAGCTGGAGCGCTGTGATGGATCCCCTGCAGCGGCTTGGGGAGCGGCTTCGCTGGAGCTGGGGAGTGGTGAGCCACCTCAACGGGGTGTGCAACAGCCCGGAGCTGCGGGAGGCCCACGCAGCCCAACAAGCAGCAGTGGTGCAATTCGGCAACCGCGCTGGCCAGAGCCAGGTGATCTATCAGGCCCTAGAGCAGCTGCAGAAGCAGAACGAACAGCTGGATTCTGCGCAGCAACGCATCCTCGCGGCCGAACTACGGGACATGCAGCTGCGCGGTGTAGGGCTCGATGGAAGCGAGCAGGAAGCCTTCAATCAAGCCAGCCAGGAACTGGCGGAACTCTCCACCCGTTTCGGCAATCAAGTCCTCGATGCCACCAACAGCTGGACCCTCAAGCTCAGCCAACCGGAGGACGTGGATGGCCTGCCCGCCAGCCTGCTGGACCAGTTGGCGCAGGCGGCCCGCCAAGCGGGTGACAGCGACGCCACGCCCGAGGCGGGCCCCTGGCTGCTCGGGCTCGACATGCCGCGCTATGCGCCCTTTCTTCAGTACAGCCGCCAGCGAAGCCTGCGCGAGCAGGTGTATCGGGCGCATGTCAGCCGCGCGTCTGGCCAGGCCGGCCATCCACTCAACAACTGGCCCCTGATCGAGCGTATCCTCATCCTGCGGGGTGAACAGGCCAGGCGCCTGGGCTATGCGAACTGGGCCGAAGTGAGCCTTGCCGCCAAAATGGCGAACTCCGAATCCGCTGTTGAAGCCTTGCTGGAGGAGTTGCGGGCAGCTGCCTACCCGGTGGCCCAGCAGGAACTCGAGGCTCTCGCCAGCTGCGCCCGCCGCCACGGCGCCGCCGAGGCCGCTGATCTGAAGCCCTGGGATGTGAGCTATTGGGCCGAAAAGCTGCGCCAAGAAAGCTTCGAGCTCGACAGCGAAGCGCTTCGGCCTTACTTCCCGTTACCCCTGGTGCTGGAGGGCCTGTTTGATCTGTGCAGCCGCCTGTTTGGCATCACGATTGAAGCCGCCGATGGCGAGGCGCCGGTCTGGCACAGCGACGTGCGCTACTTCCGCATCCGGGAGGGGCAGCAGGCGCCATCAGGCGCCGGCGAGACCCTGGCCGCCTTCTACCTCGATCCCTACAGCCGCCCAGGCAGCAAGCGTGGTGGTGCCTGGATGGATGAATGCCTGGTGCGATCCCGCAGCAGCGACGGCACACCAGTGCTGCCGGTGGCGTATCTGATTTGCAACCAAAGCCCGCCGGTCGGCGAGACTCCCAGCCTGATGAGCTTTGAAGAGGTGGAGACCCTCTTCCACGAGTTCGGCCATGGTCTGCAGCACATGCTCACCACAGTGGAGCGTCCCCAGGCGGCTGGCATCAATGGGGTGGAGTGGGATGCCGTGGAGCTGCCCAGCCAGTTTATGGAGAACTGGTGCTACGACCGCACCACCTTGATGGGCATGGCGCGCCACTGGCAGAGCGGTGAATCCCTGCCTGAGGACGAGTACCGCAAACTGCTGGCGGCCCGCACCTTCATGGGCGGTTCAGCCACCCTGCGTCAGGTGCACTTTGCTCTGGTGGACTTACAACTCCACAGCCAATGGCATGCAGATTGTGGTCAGAGCCCTGAGCAATTGCGCCGGCAAATCGCTTCAACCACCACGGTGCTCACACCGATCGATGAAGACGCCTTCCTCTGCTCCTTCGGTCACATCTTTGCTGGCGGCTACGCCGCGGGCTATTACTCCTACAAATGGGCCGAGGTGCTGAGCGCTGATGCGTTCAGCGCTTTCGAGGAGGTTGGCCTTGCCAACGAAGAGCAAATTCAAGACACAGGCAGACGCTTCCGCGACACAGTGCTCAGCCTTGGGGGAAGCCTCGATCCCAAGCAAGTCTTCGAGGCTTTCCGCGGCCGGCAGCCGAGTAGCGAAGCCCTGATTCGCCATTCAGGGCTGGTGGCAGTGTGAACTGATTCAGCGCAGCATGGGGAGAGCTTCAGGGCGGCATGGCTCTCCTGCTTGGCGACTCGGATCCCTTGGCCCTGGTAGAGGGATGGCCCTGTGACGTACCGCTCATCAACTTCGAGCAGGCGCTCGAGCTGAGCGTGTTCCGATCAGGGCTAAGCCGGGCGGATTGGCTCAAACGCCTAGCCGAACAGCTGCGCAAACCCCAGCTGCTGCCGCTGCTCTGGCTGTTACCCCGCCCCTGGAAGCTAGCGCCAGCACAACTGCCAGGCCGCTTGAAGGCCTTGGGTGGTTTGCTGGAGCGAAGCCTGCTGACGCCCGCTCTGCTGGGGGCCTTGGCCGATGATCTCCCCCATCTGTGGCCAGAGGCTCCTGCAGAGGCGAACGATGCGCTGGCGTTATGGAGCAGTGAAGGGGGTGCTGGGCTACCGCAACAGCTCGATCTTCTGCTCAACATCACCACCGATACACCAGAGCAGCTGCTGCCAGCGCCAGCCGGCAGCCAGCTCAGTGGTGGGTTGCTCTGGCACAACGCCGGCCTCAGCCACGAACAATCGGCCAATGCACGTGAACGCAACCGGGTGTGTGCCCAGGTGCTCAACCGGCTGGCAGCCAACCGACTGGGCGGCGACAATTGGAGCATTGATGGCTGCAGCACCAGCGGCGCCTGGCTGAAACACCTGCAGGAGCGGGGCTGGCAGGCCCAGGCACGGCTGCGTTGCAGTGTGGCCAGTTTTGGTCTTGGTGCCAGCCTCCCTCTTGAGGATGGCAGCTGGAGTCAGGTGCCGCTGGCCCTGCCCATTCGCTGCGGCCTGCTCGGACGCGATGGCCAGGAGATGCGCTCACTGCTGCCCCACAGCTGCCTGGAACTGGAGCTAAGTGGCGGCGATGCGCTGTTGAGGCTGCAGTACTACCAGGGAACCGAAGGGCTGTGCGGCTGGGAAGCCCTCAATGATCTGGAGCGCCCATGGCAAAACAGCCGCTGTAACGGGACCGTTCGTTACTTGGGGGAGACCTATCAAGGAGAACGACTGCAGCAACTCGCTGAGCTGTGCGAGGTGATCGCCATGGTGCACAACCAGGAGGCGAGTGATCGCCACTTGCTGCGGGGCGGCTACGGCGCGTTGGGTTTCTGCATCGACAGCTCAGCCCTGATTCAACAGGTGATGGAAGGTCGGTGCCAGCTCTATCCGGTGCTGATGGGTGGGATCTGGCGTGAACGACTGATCAAGCGCGCAGCCCAGCTGGAGCGGGAGGCGGGTTGCTGGCTGTCGCCCTACAGTGAGGCATTGCTCGCTTTACCCCACGACGGCAGCCTGCATGGGGTGGCAGCTACAGAGGCACGCGCGCGGATGTTGCTGTGCCAGCCGCGCAGCAGCCCATTCGCTCTCATACAGCAGCTCAGTGCTGAAGCGCCGCCAGGATCGACTTGATCACCCGCAAGCGAAAAGCATCCGAGAAGGGTCCATGAATCCCATTGTGGTTCATGCCCGCTATTTCGCAGCGTTCGATTCTGCCAGCAGCCAGTGATTTATTCCAGTTCGACAGCGGTAGCAGTGGTGAACGACCTGGGTAAGCGAAGCGTCCAAAAGCCGCCACTGGATCTTTGCTACCCACGATCATGGTGATGCCTGCCAACTGCTGCAACACCTGGTTGCCACTGAACACCCCACAGAAACTGATGATGCTCACCTGCGCCCGAGTGATCCGGCGCAGGTAGTCGGCCACACCCATCGCCATCTCGGCACCGCCGCTGTAGCCGGTCAGTGCGATACGACAACCGCAATCAGGCCGAAAACCAGCTTCAGCTAAACGCAAGCTGATTTTGAGGGCTAGCTCGTAATTCAGGATTGGTCCATAGCGGCGATCCGAAGAAATCCCCACTTTGATCACATTATTGGCCTGTACTAACACAGCTGCGATCAACTGAACCAATGGATTGGGGTAGTGCTCCTGCAGCGCAAACAAACGCCTCCAAAACCAAGCGCTTCCCGCATCCTCTGCCAGTGCTACGGGCATCACTGTGTAGGTTTCCAGCCCCCGCACGAGCAAGGTATCTGCTGGTAAGCGCTGCTCAAGCAAGGCCAGGAAGTCGGAGACGCGCGGTGGGTGATCACGCTCCAGCTGGTGAATGCCATCGAGATACACCAAGAAACAGTCATGAGTGGTCGCTCTAGCAACCGCTGGTTCAAACAAGCTGGCCGGAGTGGGTAAGCCCTGCAGCCAGCCTTCCCAGAAGGCGAATTCGCTCACCAAGGAGTAGATACCCGCTGCTGGGATCAACACCAACAGCAACAGACCGCCGAGCTGTACCAACAGCTGCAGATCAGCCGGGGAAAGCATCCAGCGGAAGGCCACCAGCAGATGTCCAACCCCAAGCACATTCACGCCTAGGCCGATGGCCAACACCAGGATCAACAACCTCAGGTTGAACCGCTGGCTCCACTGCTGGATGCGCCCGGCCTGGTTCATGGCTCAGCGAGCTCCGACGCCAACATGGCGTAGCTGCGTTGCCAGCCCTGGCGAAACAGCAAAGCCACCAACACCAGAGCAAACACATAGCCAGGCGTGCACAGCAGCAAACTCTGATCCCAGGGCAAGCCAAAACGCACATGCACAAAAGTAACCACGTTCAGGTGCGTCAACACCCAGATCACAAAGCCAATGGTTTCGCCGATGTAAGGAGCTGCCACACAAACGTAGAAACAGGCCGGCAGAAGACAGGTGGCAATACCATCAACAAATGCGCTCGGATGCACTGGGTTGGAGGCATACAACCGGAGCAACACCATGTCGATTGAGCTGCTCAACAGCACCGCTACGGCGAGCACAAGCGCATCCAATAGAACCCGCCAAAGGATCTGACGGGTGCTGAGCCGGTTGGCGAAGAGAGCAAAAACATGGGAAAGAGACATCGACAATCCCACCACCAGCAGAAGCCCAAGACCAAGGTCGGCATGGATCAACCAGCCACCAAGGCCATCGAGGATTCGCTCAAACTCCACTAAAACCACAGCACCACAACAGACCAGAGCACACAGGCCTCAGGCACCGGCGGAGCGTAGTTGCGGGCGATTCACGATCCAGATCACCACAATCGAGAGAACAGCGCAGTAGAAGCACCATACAGAGTTAAAGGTTGCGCTATAGGTAAGCCAGGTGAGAAAGATCGAGACAAAGATCAGCACACCAAACAACTTCACAGCCCGATCGGCCACAGCCAACAGCGGCAGCACGATGAACCCCCAGTACAGCAACTCACCAACCGGTTGGGTATTCACAAAGTTATGAACGATGCTGTGCAGATTGGACACGTCGTAGAGCAACCGCCCAGTGCTGTGCACGGCAGGCTGCACAGCGGGCGGATTGAACAACACCGGCAGATAAAACGCAGTGCCGAGCACGGTGCTCACGATTGCAACCCAACGCAGCCGGTTCTGCAGACCCCGGGAATCAGTGCTGCGACTGATCGACCAGGCGCTCCACGGAATCCAGATCATCCAAAAGCAATAGGCGAAAAAGAGGAAGCCCAACCCCGCCAGGGTTGTGAGCGGTTCAATGCGGCCTTGATCGAGGGCCGTCCACTCGAGCCCCTCCACAAACTGTTGAACCCCGAAGAAGAAGGGCACCAGAGCCAGGGGCACGTAGTTGGGCTGCTTGTTGGTGCGGGCTAAATGGGTGCTGTAAAGGCCTAGGGGCATCAAAACAGCGGATGCCGTGAAACTCGCTGAGGCCGAGAAACACATGATGCATTGGCGCGATCTGCTTCTTTCGTAATCAAGCCATGGCAGCCTGGCAATCACACTGCAAGCGTCTGTTGTAAATCAAGGTGCCAGCAGAACATCAGCGACAGCACGCACCGCACGTGGATCCATGATCAGCTGGCGATGGGTGAGCACCGGCAACGGCCGGCGGCTACCCAGGGGCAACACGGCACGCCAACCGGGAAACACAGTGATATCGGTAGGGGTAAATAAGCTGTGGCACTCCACAGGCTCGAGCAGGGCCTGATCCCGCTGCAGCTCGCGCAATAAAACACTGCCGATTTTCATGTCTGCGATCCCGGCCAACAGCTCGCGGGGAACCAGCTGAGCCGTGAGCGTGCCGTTCTGAGGGCTGCCCAAGCAAACAAAACGGCGCGTGCGGCGGCAGCCCCTGTGCTCCTGCAGCCAGGTGCGGCCGATCAACCCACCCATCGAAAACCCAAACAGATCCAAGGGCGTGACCTGACCGAAGCGGGCCTCGATCAGGTCAGCCAGCCGGGCGGCAAGCTCACGGATCGGCACCGCGCCAAACCGATGGGGAAGGTGGGGGGCAAACATCTCCAGCTGCGGGCTGCGTCGCAGCAGCTCCTCCTCGAGGCGCCTGAACAGCCGTGGCGTGTCCCACAACCCATGCAGGAGCACAAGCGGACGACTCATGACGGCCAACGCCTTGAACGTTGCACCGCCACGATGCCGCAGAAGCCAGGCACCGGGGCCTGGCATTTACGCAATTCCAACCAGATCGGCACAGAGCCGTAGAGATCTTCCAGCACCTCAAAAATCTTGTCGCTCCAATGCTCCAAGGTGAGACAACGGACCCTGGAAGCGTCAAGCTGCAGGGCCTGGATCGCCAGGCTGTAGTCGAGGCTTTGCTCCAAGCCATCTGCTGCTGCAGCAGCAGAGAGGTTGCACCCCAGGCTGAAATCAAGCTCAAACCACTGGCCCATTTGCCGCTCATGCTCGAGCACCCCCACGTGGGCCCAGAGGCGCAGACCCCGCACAACCACGCAATCCAATGGAGCGTTCACAAGGGAAGGTCGCGGTGGGTGAAGCTGCAAACTCCACTGGCGTAGTCGGCGGCGATATGACCGTTACCGCGCATCAAGTACCGATACGTCACCAGTCCTTCCAGACCCACGGGGCCGCGAGGGGGCAAGGTTTGGGTGGAGATGCCCACCTCAGCGCCAAAGCCGTAGCGGAAGCCATCAGCAAAACGCGTGGAGCAATTCACATACACGCCAGCGCTGTCGACACTGCGCAGAAACGTCTCGGCTGTGGAGGCGTTGGTGGTGCAGATGGCGTCGGTGTGACGTGAGCCGTAGCGGCTGATGTGATCGAGAGCCTGCTCCAGAGAATCCACCACGCGCACGGCGAGCACCAAATCGGAGTATTCGCGACTCCAGTCGTCGTCGCTGGCCAGTTGGCTCACCCCCAGAGCCTGGGCGACGGCATCACCGCGCAGGGCAACACCGGCCGCGGCCATGGCCGGCAACGCCGCGGCCAGAAATGCAGGCGCAGCATCGCGGTGCACCAGCAGAGTTTCGATGGCGTTGCATGCTGCGGGGTACTGGGTCTTGGCATCGATGGCAATGCGCAGGGCCTGATCGATGTCAACCTCACAGTCCACATAGAGATGGCAGATGCCATCGGCGTGGCCCAACACCGGGATGCGGGTGTTGTCCTGAATGAAGCGCACCAGCTCGTTCGAGCCCCGCGGAATGATCAGATCCACCAGACCATCGAGCTTGAGCAGCCCCAGGCTCTCCTCGCGGGATGTGAGCAGCTCCAAAGCCTGAGGATCCACGGGGCTGCCGGCTAGGCCTTCGCGCAAAGCCTCGAGAATGGCTGCACAGCTAAGCCCAGCCTCGCGCCCCCCCTTGAGCAGGGCGCCGTTGCCTGAGCGGATCGCCAGCGATGCGATCTGCATCACGGCATCGGGCCGCGCCTCGAAAATCACCCCCAGCACCCCCAAGGGCACACTCAAACGCTCCAACACCAGATCGGTATCCAGCTCCCGATGCAGCTGCCGCACCCCGAGCGGATCAGCCAGCTGAGCAACCTGGCGCACACCCTCGATTGCCCCGGCCAGCTTGGCCGCATCCAGCTTCAGCCGCGCCACAAGCGCCGGCGCCAACCCATCAGCCGCGGCCGCAGCCAAATCGGCCTGGTTGGCAGCCACGATTTGATCGGCAGCAGCCTCCAGCGCTGCAGCCATGGCCTCCACCGCCTGGCGGCGCTCACCATCGCTCAACCGCCCCAGCGCCATGGCCGCACGGCGAACGCCGGCCGCACGTTGCAACAGATCAGGAGAGGGATCGGGAACGCTCACAAGGGCAGCGGGCACTGGGCGCATCATCCCAGCTAGACGTTGAGCAAACGCTCCAGCGCCAGCCGGGCGGCTCCCAGCCGGCCGGCTCCATTGCCCAAGGCGCAACGGCGGATCTGCAGCCCTTGGCGGCTTTCCCGCTGAACTCGCTGTTCCACTTCCGCCAAGGCTGCCGGCAAGAAATGCTCACTAGCGGCACTGAGGCCACCACCAATGAGCACCAGCTCGGGAGTCAGCACGTAGATCAGGGAACTGAGGCCCAACCCCAGCCGGCGGCCGTAGCGCTGCCACACCTCCAAGGCATCGCGATCACCGGCCTCGGCGAGCGCACACAGCTGTTGAGGGCTCAGGGGAGAAAGTCGGCCCAGGGCCGCGATGCTGCAGAACTGCTCGAGAGAGCCGCGGTTCCCGCTGTTGCAGGGAGGGCCTTCTGGATCGACACAGATCAGTCCTGGCTCAGCAGCGGCACCGCCATGGCCGGTGAACAGCGCTCCGCCCAGCAGCACCCCACCGCCAACACCCGTGCCCAGGGTGAGCAACAACACATCGGAGAAGCCGCGCGCCGCTCCATGCCACGCCTCCCCCACCAAGGCACAGTTGCCGTCATTCGCCAAGGTGACACGCCTGTTTAGCTGGGGCTCCAACCACTCCGCCAGAGGAATCTGCTCCCAGCCCGGCAGGTTGATGCACACCCGCGCCACCCGGCCTGAAGCATCCATCGGTCCCGGTAGCCCCACGCCAACGCAGGAGGCCTGCCCCTCGGGGTCGAGCTGCTGGACGGCCTCCACGATCGTGATCACCACCGCTCCGGGCATGGGAGGCTGCGGCGTGGGCACCTCCAGCTCGGCCAGCAGTGCCCCATCGAGGCTGAAGCGGCCGAGCTTGATCGCCGTGCCGCCCAGATCCACACCGATCAGCTGGGTCATCCGTGCAACCTAGAAGCGCAGCAACAGCTGCAATTGGCTCTGCCAGCGTCCTTCCGTGTCGATCGAGGTCTGCACGCCTACGCGATCGCTGGCCTGGTAGCGGAGCGTCAGCTGGGGCGGGATGTCGCTGCGGTTGGGTGCCGCCAAGACGGAGAAGTTGAAGCGCTCGGTGACATCGAGGCCAATCTCAGAGCCGAGCACCAACTGGGAGGGAAGGCGACGGGAGCGATTCTCAGAGGCCAGCACCTCAGCCGGGGCGAAGTAGGTGGGGTAGAGGGCGAAGGTGAGTCGCTGACCAAACGCATCGCTCAAACCACCCACCAAGGGTGAGAGCAGCGACTGCCCCAACACCGTGGCCAGGGCCGCACCGGCGTTACCACCAGCCAAGCCCACCAGGGAATTTCCGCCAATCAGAGCTACGAGCCGCTCCTGGGGCAAGGGCGGTGAGCTAGTGAGGCGGATGTTGTCAGCCAGGCGATCGGCAGGGCCCGACGCCTCCACCTTCACTTTCACCAGCCGCAACTGATCGATGGAGTTGGCTGGAGCATTCACGTTCCAGTCGTAGAGGCTCGAACGGCTGGCATCGTTCACAGAGAGGGTGTCGGACACCCGGGTGCGCAAGGCGATGTCCACATAGGGGATCAGGCCGAGGCTGGGGGTGAACACCGCCACATTCGGCGCATCGGGATCGAGGCTGAAGTTGGTGGTGAACAGGCTGAGGCGACCATTGAGCAGACGCACCACCCCGCTCACCTGCAGGGATGGATCCAGGGGCCCCCGCAGGGTTAGTACACCACCGGTGTTGAAATTGAGCACGTTGGGCACGCCCACCTTCAGATCAGGGCCGAGGCTGAGGCGCAGACTCTCGAAGCTGAGGAAGGGGAGGTCGGGAACAGCAGCGCGCAGATCGCGACTGGCGGAACTCTCCAGCTGTTGCCCCATCACCACCAGCGGTTCCTTGAAGTCCCAGCGCTCTTCCACCAGCTCGCGCACGGTGACCGGTCGGGTGGGCTCGGCTTCCGTGGCCAACTGACCAGGCTGCACATTGATGCTGCCGCGGCTGAGCTGTAGCTCACCACGCAAGCCTGGGCGACGCAGCGAACCGCTGACCAGCACCTCACCATTGGCCTGAGCCTGCATGCGCGGAAGCTTGAACGGGGCTTGCTTCACCTGCAGGCTGAGCAGCCGCTGAGGCTGCTCGATCGGTTGGATTAAACCCAGCTGGCCGGAGCCAGTGATCTGGCCCTGCTCCCCCACCCGGGCTGTGAGCTGCTGCAGCTCCAGCTCCCGGAAATCGAACAGCACGGTGGCATCGAGTTCACGCATCGTTTGCCCCGCCACCTGCAACACGCCATCGCGGAAGCGCAGAAAGCCGTTGGCCACGGGTGCCATCAGAGAGCCACGCACCAGCAGCTGTAGATCGGCACTGCCTTGCTGCCACTGCACGCCAGGGCCGCCGAGAACAGTGAGGAAGTGGAGTCCATCGCCGCGGCTGGCCACCCGCAACTCCAGCTCCCCCTGATCCGGCTGCAGCGGCACGGTGCCCTTGAGATCCACGCTGTTTTGCGCGCCATCGCTGCGCAGCGACCAATCGAGGCTGAGGCGGCCATCCGCCAAAGCCAGATCACCCCGCTCGAGCTGCAGCGGTTGATCAGCCAGCGACGCGTTCTGAAGCGTGAGGGCCATCTGCAGCTCCGGTCGCCTCCGGCCAGCGGCCAAGGCATAACGCCCCTGTGCCCCCAG
Source organism: Synechococcus sp. LA31 (assembly GCF_018502385.1). Lineage (NCBI taxonomy): Bacteria > Bacillati > Cyanobacteriota > Cyanophyceae > Synechococcales > Synechococcaceae > Synechococcus > Synechococcus sp. LA31. The sequence continues at coordinate 594,289 of NZ_CP075523.1, read as the reverse complement.
CCCACCGCGCAAGCCATCGGGCACGGTGGTCACAAGAGCAAGCAGCGCCAGTGGGAGATGCTCAACAGAGAAGCTGGTCGCGCCGCCAAGGGGGCCTTGCAGCGTGAGCTGAACCGGCTGAGCGGTGAGGGCCTCGTCGCGATCCATACCCCGCAGCCAGAGGTGACCGCTCGCCTCCAGATCCAACGAGAGCTGTCCGATAGACGGCCCCGACAGCGTGAGGTCGGCATTCACCAGACCCTCCAGGTTGCTGGGATCAAGCCGCTCAGCTCCTGAGCGCTCGCGCTGCATCGCAGCGGCTAGCTGCTGCTTGGCCTGCAGCAAGACGGCCAGTTGCGCATCGAGGCTTGAGCCGAGGGTATCGATGGCCAAACCCTCAAGATCCAGGGCCGAGCCGCCGGAGCGCAGGGGGCCTCGTCGCCAGCTTTGGGCCGCCTGCCAGAGCTGCTGCAAGGGTTGGGAACCAAATTGACGGGCCTCAAAACGGGCCCAGAGAGCGCCACCCTGCTCACCGCGCAAGCGCAGATCCACGTTGTCGTCGCTGTTGCCCAGCCAGCGACCCTGTGCGCTGTAGCGCCGGTTGCGGAAGCTGCCACTGGCAGTGAGGCTGCGGCCATAGAAGCCCAGCAGCTGAGGGCGATCCAGGCTGATCTCCCCGCTGATCCAGAGAGGCTGAAGATCAAGGTGGCCCTGGCCGGTGAGCGCCCCCTCCAACGGTTGAAAGGCACCACTAGGCCCCAGAGCAAACTGCAAACCCGTCAGGGGAAACGCAGCGGCGTCCCAGCTGTAGCGGCGCGGGCTGCCGGTGAAGGCGAGCTTGCCCCCCTGCCGCACCAGGCTGGCAAAGCTGGGCATCCAGCGGCGATCCAACTGGGCTTGCAGCTGGCCGGGCTGGGCCGGTGAGAGGGCCTGCATCTGCACCCGCCCGCCACCGCCCGGCGCCCCTTGCAGAGCACCGCGCCAGGTCTCAAGGAGGAGCAGCGGCCCGGCACCGGGATCACGCACCAACAGATCCAGATCGGGCTGCAAGCGATCCAGCGGGCCCCGCAGCGTTCCCCAAGCATCCAGAGAGCCCCTCAGGCGCGTGCCAAGAAGAGCACTGAGCCGCTCCAGGGGGAATTGGTGCAGGTCGAGATCGAGATCCAGAGAGCCCGTGGGGCGCAGGGGCAAACGGCCGGACGCCTCCAAAGGCTGTGAGCGCAAGCGCACCAGCTCGAGCAGCTGGGGTTGGAGGCGCAACTGGGCTAGCCAATCCCCCAGCAGGGGATTGGCTGACTGGGCCAGATCAAGCTGCAACTGCGGACGGCTCCAGCCCCCAACCTGCTGCAGGGAGGCCTCAAGGCGAGGTGCGGGACCCAGCAGTGGCTCCAGGCGAGGCCGCAACTCCTGGCCCAACTGAAGATCACCGGTGCGCAGCTGCAGCAGGGGCCAAAGCTCACCGCTGACTTGCACACGCGCATCTCCGCGGCGCAGTTGCAGCTCCGGTAACAAAACCCGTAGACCACGATCGCGGCCCTGGCGGATAGCCATTCGCGATTCCACCTGCAGCGGCCGCAGGGGCAGCCCCGGCAGGCGCAGACCCTGCCAGTCGGCGGTCAGGCGGAGGTCGGGCTGCCGCCAGGGGCCGTTGAGGTCGACATCGAGCCGATGCCTCTGTTCAGGTTGCTTGGCGTTGAGCTGCAGTTGCAGTCGACCGCTGGCCAACGACAACACACCAGCAAGACGCCCACGCCAGTCACCCCAGGCAAGGGCCGAGGGTTCGAGCTGGAGCGTCTGGCGATTGCAGCGCAAGGCAAGACGTTGTGCTGTCAGCGGCTGAGCGAGGCCCTGAGGGCGCCAGCGCAGCGCATTGCCCGTGACCCCTCCAGAGCAGCTCCCCGCTTCCGAGCGGCGTTGGAGCTGAAGCTGGCCGCTGACCACACCCTCCAACCGGCCGACCAGCTGACCGTGCAGCCCCTCTGGCAGCAAGGGCAGCAAGGGCTGAAGCGCAAGCTGACGGGGTTGTAGCTGGAGCGCCCAATGGCGCTGCTGCCAGTTGAGCTGTAGCTGGAATGGCAGCTGGCCTCCCCGAGGGGCGGCGACAGAACCCCGCAGATCAATCTGCCGGCGCCAGAGCGGCAGATCCGCCTCACCCTGCAGCCCGAAGGCCGTGGATCCAGCCGAACTGTGCAAAACCCCTCGGGCCCCTTTCGGCACCTGAATGCGCAGCGCCACCCGGGGCGGCTGGCGGCCGGGGCGCTGGCTGGGTAACTCCCAAAAAGCCCCGTTGCGATTGCGCCGCAGATCCACCGAGGGGCGCAGCACACGAATCTGCAACACCAAGGCCCGCTGCAGCATGCTGCGAAGCGGATCGAGTGCCACCTCAACAGCCGGAGCTTCCACCGTGGAGGGATTGTTTGGCCCTGGCAGGAAGCGACTCCGACCAGCTGCCAGCCCGAGTGGTCTCAAGCCGCCGTAAGGCCCCAGCTCGAGGGGCTGACCAAGAACGTCACTGACCAGACGCTCCAGCCAGGGCCGGCGTTGGTTGTAAACCGCCTCAGCAAGCCGATCAGCGCCGTACCAAGCCGCAGACGCCAGGGCGATCACGCCAAGACCACCCAGAACCAGCGCGGGCCTTGTCAGGGCCAGCTGGGTTGCGCCAACAGGGCAGCCTGATCGGCGAAGGGATCGGCGGATCCGGCGGCCCGTGGGTCTCAGAAGCTGAGCAGGCCGCAATATAAAGGTCATCTTTCGCCTCGCCGAGCCCCATGCGCGCCGACCCCCTGCTGCTCACCGCCGGCGAGTGGCTGGGTGCGGCCTCTGCTGTGCTCTTGGTGCTCACCGTGGTGGCTTTTCTGGTGCGCTGGGGCATCCGCTTCCGCCTCGTGGGCGTCACCAGCTTCACGGTGCTGCTCTCGCTCTCCTGCCTGGCTTTTGCCGTGAGCTACACCCCGCGCCAGACGGTGGAAGGGGCGATCAGCGTGCCCGTGGTGTTCGACAACGGCTCAGATTTGGTAGTGGCCGCTGCGCCGGCAGACATGCCGCTCGAAACATTTCTCCCCTCTGTGGAGCAGGTGGCCATCAACCTGCGGGGCAGCGGGCGCGGTACCCAGACTGTGGAGGTGAGGCTGCGCCGCGTGGAATCCACCGCCGACGGCACCGATACCCCGGTCGTGCTGGCCACTGCAATCCGAAACCTGGCTGATGGCAGCGTGAGCCTGCGGGGCTGAGTCCTTGACCAGCCCTCTCTACCCCTTACCTCGCCACTTCCAACGGGAGGAGCGGGTGCTTCAGCAACAGGGCATTAGCTGCTGGCAGGAGTTGTCATCCCTGAGTGACCAAGACCTTCGGGCCCTGTCCCGTCAAGGCGGCGCACTGGAGCGCCAGCTGCGCAAGCTCAGGGGGCAGGCACAGCTGGTGGTGGAGCTGGAGCTCCAGCCCCATGAGGCCGCCCTTTTGCTGTATGCCGGCATTGCCAGCACCCGCGGTCTAGCCCAAGCCTCACCGCAGCAGCTGCTGATGCAACTGGGTCGGCTCGAGCGATCGCTGACCGGTATGGCCCCGCCGCGGCTGGATGCCAGCACCGTCCGTGCCTGGATTCAACGGGCCCAGCGGGCCACCGGCCTCTCCCGGAACTGACCCTGTCCGGGCTGCAACACACAACGTCCTACCTGAAATGGAACTAGACCAATTAGACCTAAAGGCCGCTCTGCCATGACCCCAACCCGCGTCCGCGGCCCAGGGCTGGCGATCGCGCTTGCCTTGATCGCTTCACCACCGGCTCTAGCCAATTCGCCTCTGCTGGAGTCGGTGAAAAACAACCCCCAGCGCGCCAAAGCTCTTTGTACAGAGCTGAAAGCGCTGAACGCTCAGGGCATCTCCTACACCTCCCCCCAGGCTGTAGCCCAGATCGCCGCCCGCGAGGGCTTGAACACCACCGACGCTGAGATCGTCTCCACCTACGTGGTGGGCCTCTACTGCCCAGACGTGCGTTGAGGTGAGCGGCGCAACGGTCTGCGACAGCCGGACGGTCTACGACAGCCGAATCGAGGCGGCGGATGGGGTGGAGCTGTGCTGTCGCATCTGGACACCCCAAGGCAAGGGGCCATGGCCGGTGTTGCTGATGCGGCAGCCCTATGGGCGGGCGATCGCGTCAACCGTGACCTACGCCCATCCGCAGTGGTACGCCAGCCACGGCTATGCGGTGGTCGTTCAAGACGTGCGCGGGCGCGGCAGCTCTCAAGGCCACTTCCTGGGCTTCCGTCAGGAAGCGGCAGATGCCACAGCCACCATGGCTTGGATCCGGGCACAGAGCTGGTGCAATGGCCGCGTTGGCAGCTACGGGTTCTCCTACCAAGGTCTCAGCCAGTTGCTGCTGCTGGATGACAGCCAGCTCCCCGACGCCCTGGCCCCGGCGATGGCTGGCCTCGATGAACGCAAGCACTGGGCCACCAGTGGCGGTTGCCACTGGTGGGCCCTGGGGCTGGCCTGGGGATTGCAGCTGGCAGCCCAAGGCTGCCAACGCCGAGGAGACGAAGTGGGCTGGGCCGAGATCCGCCAGAGCCTCGAGAGCGGCAGCTTTCTGCGGGAAGGCCTGGATCTACTGAAGCGGCATGACCGCGAAGGGATGGCACTCAACTGGCTGCAGAACGATCCGGCAACCCCAGGTGGCTGGCGAGTTCACCAGCCCCCAGGCGCCCTGTGGACACGGCCGATGCTGCTGATCGGCGGCTGGCATGACCCCCACCTGACGGGGGTGCTCGATCTGTGGCAACGCGCAATTGCCGGGGGTGGCAAGCCATTGCTGCGCGTGGGGGCTTGGAGCCACTTGCAATGGAACGGCGGTCTCGACCGGTTACAACTGGCCTTCTTCAACCAACACCTGCGCGATCAACCGAGTGCTGAGCTGCAGGACAGCCAGCCAGCTTGGCTGGAAGATCTGAGCCTGGGCCAGTGGCTGCCGCGATGGCCCCAACACGGCAGTGGTCAAGTGTGGCGTCTGGCCAGCGAAGGGCTAGCGGCGTTGGACAGCCACGAAGGCCGGCTTAACCCCACCCCGGGAGGAGGGAGTGGTCACGTCACGCTGGTGCACGATCCGTGGCGTCCCCTACCGGGGCGAGGCGGCCACCTGGGCCTGGATGCCGGCTCAGTCGATCGCCGCGATCTCGACCAACGCTGCGACGTGGCCTGTTTCACCAGCGACGCCCTGCAGCTACCGATGGAATTGCTTGGGCTTCCGGAACTGCAGCTACAGGCCGCCGCGGATCAACCCGGGTTTGATCTCTGCGCAGCCCTGTCGGTGCTGAACAGCGATGGACGGGTGCAGCAGTGCAGCACCGGCGTTAGCCGTTGGCTGGGTGAAGGCTGTCAAGCCATGGCTCTGCGCACGGTGGTGTTTCAGCCCCTGCTGCTCACCCTCCAACCTGGTGAGCGGCTGCGGCTTTCGATCGGCCTGGCGGCCTGGCCACAGATTGCGGTGAATCCAGGTGATGGCTCAATGCCTCAGAGCCCGGCAGGCCCACACCACCGCGTGATCAGCGTGGAGATTGAACTGGCAAGCGCCCAACTCCGCATCAAGCCGATGGTTGGGGCAAACTGAGGCCCACTTCACTCAGCTGCGATGTTGCGCCTGCTGCGCCCTGCTCTCTCCGCCCTGGTCGCCGCAACCGTGCTAGGTGCCGTCTCCGTTCCCCCTGCCGCTCTGGCGCAGGGCACACCATCGGCAGCTCAAAGCAGCGGCAGCGGCCTTTCCGTGGAGCAGGCCCGTGCCGCCGCCATCCGCATCCTCAACGCCGTGAAAAGCGGCAATGCCAAAGCCCGCTACGCACAGTTCTCGCCTGCGCTGCAGGCGGTCACCAGCCCGTCAATGATTGCGGCCACGATGCGCACGCAACCACAAGTGCTCGGCTACGAGTTGCTGAGCGTGCGCAGCGGCCTCGAGAGCAGCACCGTGGAAGCCGAGCTGAAGACGAAAGCAGGCAACCGCGTGGTGTTCATGGTGATCAGCCCTGAGGGACTGATCGATCGTTACTACGTGGATCGCGCCGACGATGACGACAGCAAAGTGGCGCTGCAGTTCGTGCGAGCCGTTAGCACCGGTAATTTCATCACCGCCCAGAGCTTCCTCGCTCCCTCTGTGCAAGAGGAGCTGACCCCTGCAGTGATCCAGGCCCGATGGCTGGGTCTGCAGCGACTCACCGGAAGCTTCGTGAAGGTAGGCCGTGCGGTTGAGGCCGAAAGCACCCCTGATACGCGCCTGATCCTCGTCAACGTGCAGTTCAACCGCCTCAGCGACAACCTCTACGTGATCCTCAATGGTGAGAACCAGATCACAGGGATTGATTTCCCGGAAAACCCGGCAGGTCCTCGCTGATCCGCCAGCGAAAAACAGCCTTAAGCTCCCAGCCACGCTCTTGCAATCAAGCCTGTGCTGGCTCAGCTCGACTGGATGGTGGACGATGCCCAGCGCCTGGCGGAGTGCCGGCATGATCACCCCTTTGCGGTGCTCGGCCCCCAGCCGCTCGACAACGGCAGCTGGGTGGTGCGCGTCTGGATGCCGGAAGCCGAACGCGTTGAGCTGATGAACGGCGGTGTAGCCGTACCCATGGCCACACCGCATCACCCCTGGATCTTTGAGGCAGAGCTGCCCAACGACCCGGGCAGTGGCTATCAAGTGCGCGTGCTGCGCGGCGGCATCGAGCACATCGCCCACGATCCCTGGGCCTTCCGTGAGGAGTGGATGGGCGAGATGGATCGCCATCTCTTTGCCGAAGGCAACCACCACCACATCTGGCAGCGCATGGGCGCCCATGTGACCACCCGCAACGGCGTGGCGGGTGTGATGTTCTGCCTATGGGCCCCCAACGCCCGCAGTGTGTCTGTGCTGGGCAACTTCAACAACTGGGACGGGCGCCATCACCCGATGCAAGCCCGCCTCGGCGGCGGCTGGGAGCTATTCATCCCAGGTCTCAAGCCTGGCGAGATCTACAAATACGAGATCCGCACCCAGGCAGGTCACTGCTACCAGAAAGCCGACCCCTATGGCTTCCGCCACGAAGTGCGGCCCAACAACGGCTCGATTGTGGAAACGCTCGAGGGCTACAGCTGGTGCGATGGCGCCTGGATTCAGCAGCGCGACAGCCGGAATCCCCTCGATCAACCGATCGCGGTCTACGAAATGCACCTGGGCAGCTGGATGCATGGCGGCGCTGATCAGCCCTACATCGAGGCCGACGGCACACCACGCCCGCCAGTACCAGCCGCTGATCTCAAACCCGGCGCCCGCCTGCTCACCTACCCCGAGCTGGCGGACAGGGTGATCCCCTATGTGAAAGCGCGTGGTTTCACGCACATCGAGCTGATGCCCCTTTCGGAGCATCCCTTTGATGGCTCCTGGGGCTATCAGGTGACCGGCTGGTATGCCCCCACCAGCCGCTTCGGCAGCCCGGATGAATTCCGAGCGTTCGTTGATCGCTGCCATGCCGAGGGCATCGGCGTGATCCTCGACTGGGTGCCTGGTCACTTCCCCAAGGACGCCCACGGTCTGGCGTTTTTCGATGGCGCCCATCTCTACGAGCACGCCGATCCACGCATCGGCGAGCACAAGGAATGGGGCACGCTGATCTTCAACTACAGCCGCAATGAGGTTCGCAACTTCCTCGTGGCGAACCTGGTGTATTGGTTTGAACAGTTTCACATCGATGGCATCCGGGTGGATGCGGTGGCCTCAATGCTCTACCGCGACTACCTGCGCCCCGACGGCGAGTGGATTCCGAATGAGCACGGCGGCCGCGAGAACACCGAAGCGGTGCAATTCCTGCAGCAGGCCAATCACGTGCTGTTCCAGCACTTCCCCGGTGCCCTCTCGATTGCGGAGGAATCCACCACATGGCCGATGGTGACCAAGCCCACCGACATGGGCGGTTTGGGCTTCAACCTCAAATGGAACATGGGCTGGATGCACGACATGCTCGATTACTTCGAGCTCGATCCGTGGTTCCGCCAGTTCCATCAGAACAATGTGACGTTCTCGATCTGGTACGCCTACACCGAGAACTTCATGCTTGCCCTCAGCCACGACGAGGTGGTGCACGGCAAGAGCAACCTGCTGCACAAAATGCCAGGTGACGACTGGCAAAAGTTCGCCAACGTGCGAGCGCTTCTCGCCTACATGTGGACCCACCCCGGCAAGAAAACCATCTTCATGGGGATGGAATTCGGTCAGCGGGGCGAATGGAACGTGTGGGGAGATCTGGAATGGGAGCTGCTGCAACACGAACCCCACCTGGGGCTGCAGCGGCTGGTGGACGACCTCAACAGCTTCTATAAATCTGAGCGGGCGCTCTGGGGCGACGACTTCAGCGAGTACGGCTTCCAGTGGATTGACTGCAACGACAACCGCCACTCCGTGATCAGTTTTATGCGCCGGGAGAGCACTACTGGGCGCTGGCTGGTGGTGGTAGCCAACTTCACACCTCAGAGCCACTCCCACTACCGCATCGGTGTGCCCACCAGTGGCTTTTACAGCGAGGTGTTCAACACCGATGCAGAGCGCTACGGCGGCAGCAACCTGGGCAACCTGGGCGGGAAGTTCACCGATCAGTGGGGTATTCACGGCTACGAGCATTCCCTCGATCTCTGCCTACCGCCTCTCTCCGTGCTCGTGTTCCAGCGCGATGAACAGCGCAGCCAGGAGCTGGAGGCAGGCGCAACTTCTTAGGTGTGTGACGAAGCGGCAGAACCCTGCCGTCGGCAGGCCGGCAACGGGACTGCCTTCGGGTAGGTTCTCGCTTCGCGTCCCCCTCGCCCATGACCGAAACCGCCCCCCTGCTGCTGCGCGCCGCCCGAGGTGAGCAGGTGGAGCGGCCGCCGGTGTGGATGATGCGCCAGGCCGGTCGCTACATGAAGGTTTACCGCGACCTGCGGGACCGCCACCCCGGCTTCCGCGAACGTTCGGAGAACCCCGATCTCTCCTTTGAGATCTCGATGCAGCCCTTCGAGGCCTTCAAGCCCGATGGCGTGATCCTCTTCTCCGACATTCTCACGCCCCTGCCCGGGATGGGCATCAATTTCGACATCGTGGAGAGCAAGGGCCCTCTGATTCACGACCCGATTCGCTCGTTAGCCCAAGTGGACGCCCTGCGCCCTCTCAATCCCGCCGAGACCATGCCGTTTGTGGGTGAGGTGCTTACCCGCCTGCGTAGCGCCGTGGGCAATCAAGCTGCCGTACTCGGCTTCGTGGGTGCCCCCTGGACCCTCGCCGCCTACGTGGTGGAGGGCAAGAGCAGCAAGAACTATGCGGTGATCAAGGCCATGGCCTTCCGTGAGCCCGACCTGCTGCACAAGCTGCTCGATCACTTCGCCGAATCAATCGCGGCTTATCTGCGCTACCAGATCGATTCCGGTGCCCAGGTGGTGCAAATGTTTGATTCCTGGGCAGGTCAGCTCAGCCCGGCCGACTACGACACCTTCGCCGCTCCTTATCAGAAGAAGGTGGTGGATCTGGTGAAACAAACCCACCCCGATACCCCCTTCATCCTCTACATCTCCGGCAGTGCCGGCGTGCTTGAGCGGATGGCGCGCACCGGTGTCGACATTGTGTCGCTCGACTGGACCGTGGACATGGCCGAAGGCCTGGCCCGCCTCCCCGAGCACGTGGGTGTGCAGGGGAACGTGGATCCCGGCTTGCTGTTTGGCACCCCCAAGGCCATCCAGGAGCGGATCGACGACACTGTGCGCAAGGCCCGCGGCCGCAAGCACATCCTCAACCTCGGTCACGGCATCCTGCCCGGCACACCGGAAGAGAACGGCCAGTTCTTCTTCGAGGCCGGTAAGAGCGTGATGGAGCGCATCGGAGCGACCGCTTGAGCGCAACGCCTGCCCGAATCCTGATTACCGGCGCCTCAGGCTGCGTCGGTCAGCACATCGCAGCATTGTTGCTCCGTGAAACGGATGCCCAGCTGCTGCTCTGGCTGCGGGATGCATCGAAGCTCACAGCGGTGCCAGCCGATCACCCCCGCATCACTCTGCTGGTGGGCGACCTGCGCGATCCAGAGCCCCACCGTGCCGCTATTGCCTCTGCCACTCGGATTATCCACACGGCCACAGCCTGGGGAGATCCAGAACGGGCTCAACAGGTGAACGTGGTGGCGGTCAAGCAGATGCTGGCGGCTGCCGATCCGTCTGTGTTGGAGCAGGTGGTGTATTTCTCCACTGCCAGCATCCTCAACCGTGATCTGGAGCTGCTGCCAGAGGCCATGGCCTACGGCACCGAATACATCCAGACCAAGGCCTTGTGCTTGCAACAATTGGAGCAGCACCCTCTGGCTCAGAGGATCGTGGCGGTGTTCCCCACGCTGGTGTTTGGAGGGCGGGTGGACAGCAGCGGGCCCTTTCCCACCAGCTATCTCACGGCAGGCCTCAAGGAAGGCACACGTTGGCTGTGGCTGGCGAAATGGTTGCGTGCCGATGCCTCCTTCCACTTCATTCACGCCGCCGACATCGCCCGGGTATGCGTGCACCTGGCCACCAACCCACACCAGAGCAATCCAGAGGTTGGCCAGAAAGGAGCCGTACGGCGCCTGGTGCTGGGTCAGCCTTCGGTCACAGTGAACGACACCGTGAAGCAACTGTGCCGCTGGCGCCGCAGCTGGCTACCGCCTGTGGGCATCGACCTGCAGGGATGGCTGATTGAAGGCCTGATCAAGCTGCTTCGGATTGAGGTGAACGCCTGGGATCGCTTCTCGATCCGCCAGCGCCATTTCGTGCATGAGCCGATCAGTCCGCCGGAGCGTTTCGGCCTCGTGAGCCATGCTCCAACGCTTAAGGCGGTGTTTGAAGACGCCGGACTACCGCATCGGGGTTAAATGCCCCTCTAGCAACCCTGATAGCAGCGGACGTTTCAAATGTTGCGAACCTCTGCAGCAACCCTCACATTGGGAACAGTGGCCTTCTAATTTGGCCGGGTTGCACGAGCTCCGATGCGCCGTCTTCTCTCTGTCATTGCCCTTTGCCTGGCGCTGGTGCTGGGTGCTTCCCCCAGTTTCGCCGCTGACGCCGATCACGGTGCTCAGGTGTTCTCCGCCAACTGCGCTGCTTGCCACATGGGCGGCGGCAACGTGGTGAACGCTGAGCGCACCCTCAAAAAAGATGCCCTGGAGGCCTACCTGGCCAACTACAGCGCTGGCCACGAAGAGGCCATTCAGTACCAGGTGACCAACGGCAAGAACGCTATGCCTGCTTTCGGCGGCAAGCTGAGCGCCGACGACATCGCCGATGTGGCTGCCTATGTGGAGTCCATGAGCCAAAAGGGCTGGGCCTGATCCACGCCCAACCGAATCCGGTTTCACCCCTCAGGCCGCCCCATCGGGGCGGCTTTTTGATGTCTGCTCTCTGTTGCCTGCTGCGTCAACCAGCGCCATGGTGATGGCGATCGGCGATCGGCAATGAAGCTCTCTCCAGCGCAAGTCAGCCGGCAACAGCAGGAGGCAGCCATCCTGCGTTTCCTGCGGCAATCAGCCTTGCCAGTGATTCCGGCAATGCCTCAATCCTCCGAGAGGGAGCGGCGTTCGGCCAACACCTCCAAGTAGAGGGCCTCATCAATGTCTCGAATGTCGTATTCGCTCGGCAAGACGCCGTGGGCGTAGCGATGCACCACCAGCCAACAGTTGCGTTCTGGGTCGCTGGCGGTGCCATCAAAAGCGAACGACTCCTGTGCCAACCGTTTCAACAGCTCTGAGCGTGATTCCTCAACCATTCGCCAAACTGGTGGAGCACTGCAGCGCCATCATGCCGATCGCGACGGAGCACCTGGGTCGTCTGCTCGTGCCACTGGCCTTGTGCAGCGGTGCGGCCCTAGCGCAGCCCAGTTCCGAGAATCCAGCCCTGCTTCAAATTCGCGGCGGCGGCACGCCGGCCGTGTTCAAGCCGGGCACTCCTGTTCTACCGGCCAGCAGCTGCCCGGCCATCGTTTCGGTTGGCGACATCCAACCGATGCGCTTACCGCCTTCCGAGGTGGCCGCCAAAAACAAGCTGGGCTGCCTGTCCCCCAACGACGCCGTTTATGGCCCCGATGGCTGCCCCAGCCGCTTGTGCGGGCAGAGCGGCGGCACGGTTGCTCTGCCTCAAAGCAGCGGAGGCTGAGGGGCAGCAACAGCTTGAGGCCAGACGAAGGCGAGAAGCGATGCATCGTTAGCGCAAATAAGCTTGCAATTCAATAGCGAGCATCAATGGTTTCTGACGCAACGTTACGAAGGCTGCAGCAATCAAGCAAAATGTTGATGCTTTGAGCCTGCCTTCATGGCCATCAAAACTCTGCGTCTGTCCCTGGTGGCTGCAGCCACCGCCGTTCTCAGCGCCGGTGCCGCACTGGCCCAGGTGAGCGACTCAAATGTGCGCGCCGTGAACTCGGCACGCAACTGGGCCGTGAACAACAACGGCGGCCTCACCGTGTACCGCCCCGCTGCTTGCATGTTCAACACCAGTGATGGCGGCGGCTCCTGCCTGATCCAGAACAACAACCAAGGCTTCACCTTCCGCTTCATGGGTGGCAAGCCCGGCTGGCAGACAGACGGCATGACTCCCACCACCGAAACCGAAGTGCAGGTCTCGCCTGACGGCCGCACCATCACGAGCGTCGTTTACAACGGCGCCCCTCGCTGACGGTTAACCGCCCCTAGGGAGGAGGGCCGAATCAAACGATTCGGTTCTCCTCTACTCCAACAGCGGACGGCGGCCATACGGTTCTGACATCCCACCCAGTGAGGGAGGTCTCTATGCATCCCACCGCCGAGCTGTTCACAGAAAAAGCCTGGAGCGCCATCGTGGCAGCTCAGCAGCTGACGCAGCAGCGCCGCCAACAACAGATGGAAAGCGAGCATCTGTTCGCTGCGCTGCTCAGTCAAGAGGGCCTAGCTGGTCGCATCCTCGAGAAAGCGGGCGTCGATCTCGGGATCCTCAACCAGCGGGTTGAGGCCTACATCGCCACCCAACCCAGCCTGAGCGCGCCCCCAGACAACGTGTATCTGGGCAAAGGGCTGAACGCCGTGCTCGAACAGGCTGAACAGCTCAAGAACTCCTACAGCGATAGCTACATCGCGATAGAGCATCTGCTGCTGGCGCTCGCCATCGATGATCGCTGCGGCAAACAACTGCTCTCGCAGGCGGGCACCGATGTCGCCAAGCTCAAAGACGCCGTGCAGGCGATCCGTGGATCCCAGACCGTGACTGACCAGAACCCCGAAGGCACCTACGAGTCGCTTGAGAAATACGGGCGTGACCTCACCCAGGCCGCCAAAGACGGCAAGCTCGATCCGGTGATCGGCCGCGACGAAGAAATCCGCCGCACCATCCAGATCCTCAGCCGCCGCACCAAGAACAACCCTGTGCTGATCGGTGAGCCCGGCGTCGGCAAAACCGCCATCGTCGAGGGGCTCGCCCAGCGGATCGTGAACGGCGACGTGCCGCAGGCGTTGCAGAACCGTCAGCTCATCGCCCTCGACATGGGAGCCCTGATTGCTGGCGCGAAATATCGCGGCGAGTTCGAGGAGCGGCTCAAGGCTGTGCTCAAGGAGGTCACCGCCTCCGAAGGCCAGATCGTGCTGTTCATCGACGAAATCCACACCGTGGTTGGTGCCGGTGCCACCGGCGGCGCCATGGATGCCAGCAACCTGCTCAAGCCGATGCTGGCCCGCGGCGAACTGCGCTGCATCGGCGCCACCACGCTTGATGAGCACCGCCAGCACATCGAGAAGGATCCAGCTCTGGAGCGCCGCTTCCAGCAGGTGTTTGTGGATCAGCCCACGGTGGAAGACACGATCTCGATCCTGCGGGGCCTGAAGGAGCGCTACGAAGTGCACCACGGCGTGCGCATCGCCGACAACGCCCTCGTAGCGGCAGCGGTGCTCAGCAGCCGCTACATCGCCGATCGCTTCCTCCCCGATAAGGCAATCGATCTGGTGGATGAATCGGCCGCGCGCCTGAAGATGGAGATCACCTCTAAACCCGAGCAGATCGACGAACTCGATCGCCGCATCCTGCAGCTGGAGATGGAGAAGCTGTCGCTGGGCCGTGAATCCGATGCCGCCAGCAAAGACCGGCTCGAGCGCCTGGAGAAGGAGCTGGCCGATCTGAGCGAGCAGCAGAGCACCCTCAACGCCCAGTGGCAGAAGGAAAAGGGCTCAATCGATGAGCTTGGCGCGATCAAAGAAGAGATCGAGCAGGTGCAACTGCAGATCGAGCAGGCCAAGCGCAGCTACGACCTCAACAAGGCCGCAGAGCTGGAGTACGGCACCCTGGCTGGACTGCACAAAAAACTCACCACCAAGGAGGAGGAGCTCAGCGCCGGCGGCAGCGATAAATCGCTGCTGCGCGAGGAAGTCACCGAAGACGACATCGCCGAGGTGATCGCCAAGTGGACCGGTATCCCCGTGGCCAAGCTGGTACAAAGCGAAATGCAGAAACTGCTGCACCTCGAAGACGAACTACACACCCGTGTGATCGGTCAGGCCCAGGCCGTGACCGCTGTGGCGGATGCGATCCAACGCTCACGAGCCGGGCTGAGCGATCCCAATCGCCCGATTGCCAGCTTCCTGTTCCTGGGCCCCACGGGTGTCGGTAAAACCGAGCTCTCCAAGGCCCTGGCCTCACAGCTGTTCGACAGCGACGAGTCGATGGTGCGCATCGATATGAGCGAATACATGGAGAAGCACGCCGTGAGCCGCCTGATCGGCGCTCCTCCTGGCTACGTGGGGTATGAAGAAGGCGGCCAGCTCACCGAAGCCGTAAGGCGCCGGCCCTATGCGGTGATCCTGTTCGACGAGGTGGAGAAGGCCCACCCCGATGTGTTCAACGTGATGCTGCAGATCCTCGATGACGGCCGCGTCACCGATGGACAGGGCCGCACGGTGGATTTCACCAACACCGTGCTGATTCTCACCAGCAACATCGGCAGCCAGTCGATCCTCGATCTCGCTGGCGATCCCGAGCGCCACAGCGAGATGGAAGCGCGGGTGAATGAAGCCCTACGCGGCCATTTCCGCCCAGAGTTCCTCAACCGGCTCGACGAAACGATCATCTTCCACAGCCTCCAACAAGAGGAGCTGCGGCAGATCGTGGAACTGCAGGTGGAGCGCCTGGCCAAGCGCCTGGAAGACAAGAAGCTGGGCCTTCAGCTCAACGCCGATGCCCTCGATTGGCTCGCCGGTGTCGGCTACGACCCGGTGTATGGCGCCCGGCCGCTCAAGCGCGCTATCCAGCGTGAATTGGAGACGGCGATCGCCAAAGGCATCCTTGGCGGACAGTTCACGGCTGGCCATACGGTGGCCGTTGATGTGGCCGGCGAGCAGCTGCGCTTCCAACAAGTCGATCCCAGCAAACTCCCCGTGCTGGTGTGAACGCTGACTCAGCATGGTGGCAGCTGCCGCTAGTGAGCCGATCACTGGCGGCAGTGGCAGGTGCCACGGCGATTGTGCTCGTGGTGAAGCTGATTCAGAACAGCCTGGTGCAGCGGTTGCCCGATCCGGACACGCGCTACTACGCCCGCAAGCTGGTAACCATCGGTGGTTGGTTCGCCTGTGTGCTGCTGGTAGCGGTGGTGTTCCGCGATCGCCTCGGCGGGCTCGCTGTGGGGATCGGGGTAGCCAGTGCAGGGATCGCCTTCGCCCTACAGGAGGTGATCGCCAGCATCGCTGGCTGGATTGCGATCTCCTTCGGCACCTTCTACGCCCCTGGCGATCGCGTGCAGCTCGGCGGCATCCGTGGTGACGTGATCGACATCGGGATCCTGCGCACCACGTTAATGGAACTGGGGGAATGGGTGGCCTCCGATCTCTACACCGGTCGCGTGGTACGGATTGCCAATAGCTTTGTATTCAAAGAGCCAGTTTTCAACTACTCCCACGACTTCCCCTTCCTCTGGGATGAAATCCGCATCCCAGTACAACATGGCAGTGACCACCAGCAGGCACGAGCATTGCTGGAGCTGGTCCTACAGGAGGTGTGTTCCGAAACAGTGGTGCACGATTCACGCCAGGCCTGGCAACACATGGTGCAGCGCTATCGCCTCGAGAACGCCAGGCTAGATCCAGCGGTGACCTTGGTGATCACCGACAACTGGTTGGAATTCACATTGCGCTACCTGGTTGATTACAAACAGAGACGCAGCACCCGAGATCGGTTGTCAACCCGGGTGATCGATGCATTTGCAACAAGCCAAGGTGCTGTAGCACTGGGGTCAGCCACCTTGCAGCTTGTTCATCCAGATCCAATGCATGTGGATTTTCAGGCTGATTGAGGGGGCTGAAAATCGCACGGATCAAGCAATCTAGTTTGGGACGAACGATCCAGCCTCAAGCTCTCATCACAGCTCTGAAACCCAGCACGATGGCCAAGAGGATGGATACGCCAGCGTTAATGAGCCGCTGGCGTGGCACCACCCATACCGAGAGACGTTGCAGCCATGCACGCCCTCGATGCCCCAGCAACAGCACCACAAGCGGTGGCAGCCATGCCGGCAGCAGCGTGATCACGACCAAAGCCAGGGCCGGATACCACCAAGCGGTGCCCTGCAAACCAGCACGCGTGATGTCTTGAATCGCCGGCAGAAACAACACGAGTGAGGTGAGATTGCACCCCATCAACACCAGGCCGCCGAGCGCGGGGGTCCACAAACCGGGTGGGGCTGGTCTTGGGGTTGACGGTGGTGTTTGGCTCAAGATGCGCACCGCCAAGCCCACCAATAGCAGCGCGAACACCGCATCAAACGCAGCGGCCGTGGGATCGGGACCAGCATCAGCCGGTGGTAACAAGCTTGAGATCCACCCCGCACAGAGCAACCACAGCCACACCACCGCCGTGCAACCCACAAGGAAGGCAACGCTGCGAGTTAGGGCCCGGCGTGAGCTGGTCAGGTTGAGAAGCTGAAACACGAGCACCATCGGGCTGATTGCAGCACCGATGGCGAGGGGTAGCAGGCGGCCGTAGAGACCGATTTCAGCCGACGAGAGCATCTATTCGCTGGGCCAACTGAACATCGAGGTCGGAGAGGCCGCCGGTGTCGTGCGTGGTGAGCTCAATCACCACGCGATTCCACACATTGCTCCACTCCGGATGATGGCCCATCGCTTCAGCGACAAGCGCCACCTGGCTAATGAAGCCGAACGCCTCCACGAAATTGGCGAAGCGGAGATCACGCCTCAACTTGCCTCCTACCAAGCTCCAACGCGGGAGCTCTTGGGGCAGGGCTTCGATCTGATCGGCGGAGAGCGGAACAGCAGCCATCGGTCTGCAGGACAGGGATCCCAGCCTGGCTCAACCGAAGCGATAGTGCTTGCGTACTGGAGCCTGTACGTCCCAGTTGCAACTCAAGCCCGCTGCAAACACCACCAGATCTCCCGCACCAAAGCGCACCGGTTCACCTCGATCCGGAGTCACGATGACGTCGCCCTCCAAGAGCAAGCAGGTCTCCCGCTCGTCGTAACGCCAAGGGAACGTGCTCACGCCACAGGTCCAGATCGGCCAATCAGCCACTCCCAGTTGTCGCAACTGAGCAGCAGAGGGGCTGTGGGTCACAGCAATGGGTTCAGCCATGGCGGAGGTCACTCACCGATGAGGTGCAGGCTGAGCTGGCGCTGATGGGCGCGAGCCCTGTGCTCCCACAAATACACGGCTTGCCACGTACCCAGAAGCAGGCGGCCCCGCTCAAATGACAGGCCCAGGCTTGTGGTGGTGAGGGCCGTGCGGATGTGGGCTGGCATGTCGTCAGGGCCTTCGTCGTCATGGGCGTAGCGCTGCAAACCACCCTCGCCACTGAGGGAGCGCACCCCCTCCTGAGGCACCAGCGCACGCAAATAGGTGGTGAGATCGCGCAGCACACGCGGATCGGCGTTCTCATTCACCGTGAGCGAGCAACTGGTGTGCAGCACCACCAGCTGGGCGATGCCCTGCTGCAAGCCGCTCGACGCAATCTCTCTATTGAGTGCCGCTGTGAGATCAGTGAAGCCCTCACCGCTGGTCGGCACGGCAAGGCGGCTGAGGTGCTGACGCATCAAGGGAAGCGTGCTGGGCGCAATGTTCTGCAAGCTAGGACGCTTCTCAGCTCCGCCAAACCTGTGAGCAAGATCACAGCGGAACTTGTCTGTGATCAACGGCTGCGACAAAGAACCGGGCGAAGGTATGTGCATCGGAGGCAAAACAGCCTCCTCAACCACACACCCACTCAAAACAATGGCACGCTTTGGTTTCTCTGGCGATCTCGGCAACGTTGACACCCTCACCGGCATTGGCTGGTCATTTGAAGGCTTCTCCAAAGGCAAAGGAGCCAAAAAAGAGATCAGCCTGAACGGCACAGTTGATGGTGATGGCAGCTTCGAATCCAACTTTCGTGCCCGCGGTAAGAAAGTGAAAGGCTGGCTCAATGTCGAAGACATCCAGGGCGATGGCCTAGACGCCAGCTTCAGCTACCAGGGCAAGGACTATGACTTCACCCCCGGCGACCGCGTCAAGATCAAGGTCAGCAAAAAGAAAGGCCGTTTCCAAGTGGTTGACCATGACCTGTCCTTGGACAACGAGCGGACGCCAGCAGGCAACGAAGACGACGGTCTAACCGGTGGTGGCACGGGCAGCACAGCCTTTCGTGAGTGGATCAGCCTGCTGGATGCCAATGGCGATGGTGTCTTCAACAGCCAGGACCTCCTTGTTAATCCTGGTCGTGTATCGCTCATCCAAGAAGCCGAGGTCAGCCCTGGCGCCCTCGAGGCATTGGCACAGCAGGAGAATCCGATCGGCTCGTTGGTCGATGTCTTCACCTCACCCGGTTCAGGCTTTGATAGCGGCGAACTGGTGAATCTCTTCAACCGAGACGTGATCAACCCTCCCAACCTGATGGGCGACGGTGGCGTTCTCGGCCTCTGAATCTGCAGCCCCGCGCAAGCCCCGCCATGGCGGGGCTTTTGCTGTTGTGCCGTCTCTAGGCTGGACTGATGCCAGCCATGAACAATCCCCAGCCGCCTGCGCTCACGCTCCTCTACGACGGGGGATGCCCGCTTTGTGTGCGCGAAGTGACCTTCCTGCGGCAGCGGGATCAACGCCTTCACCCGAACAGTCCGGCTCTGGCATTCGTGGATATCGACGCCGAAAGTTACGACCCCCGATGCCATGGCGACATCAGCTACCGAGAGGCCATGGGACGCATTCATGCGATTCAGGCGGATGGCAACGTGCTGCGTGATGTGGAGGTGTTCAGAGCGGCTTATACCTTGATCGGCTTGGGTTGGCTGTATGCACCCAGCGGTTGGCCTGTGCTGCGGCAGGTTGCCGATCTTCTCTACGGACTTTGGGCTCGCTGGCGCCTGCCTCTGACCCGCCGGCCCAACCTCGATCAACTCTGCAGCTGCCGTTCAGAACAGCCGACGCAACATCTGTGATGCCACGCGGGTGTCGAGCAGCAGCAGCAACAAGCCTGCCATCAGCGTGAGCATGGCCAAGACAAATAGCGGCACCACGATCGCGGCCAGATCGAGCACAGCAATGGCGCTGATGAACGTCACAGCGACCACCATCGAGACCAGCACGCCGGTGACACTGACGCATTCAATCGCTCGTGACAGCAGGCCCATACGCTTGCGCAACAGCATCAGTTCCTGACTGTCCGAACTGGGCCCACGGGGATCCCTGGATCGATCCAAGACCCGGGCTAAACGATTGCTGATCACACCCAACAGACCAGCAATCGCCGTTAGCAGAAACACCGGCGCCACCGACAGTTGGATCGCTTTTGCCAGGCCCATCACCGGCGCGCCCGGATGGGGTGCGGCAATCACAAAAAACAGGGTCACACCAAACGTTTCACCTGCCGCTCACTCAAGCGAAGCGGGCCGGAACTGCCAAGCTGCCTCCACCTGCAGCCCCGGCGATGACCGTCATCCACAGCTGTTACCAGGGCCAGTTGCGCTGTACAGCCAGCCACGGCCCCTCCGGCACGCAACTGGAAACCGACGCTCCAACCGATAACCAGGGCCAAGGTGAACGCTTCTCGCCGACTGATCTCGTGGCCACGGCGCTGGGCACCTGCATCCTGACGATCATGGGGATCGTTGCCGAGCGGCACGGCTGGGATCTCAAGGGTTGCGAGGCCCGTGTTGACAAAACGATGACAAGCGAAGCCCCTCGGCGGATCGCCAAGCTCACGGTGTGGGTGAAGCTGCCAGCTCACCTGAGCGATCAACAGCGCACAGTGCTGCAGCGCGCCGGGGAACAGTGCCCGGTGAAGCGCAGCCTCGAGGGGGCCGTGGCGATGGAGATGGTTTGGAACTGATGAGCGACACGTTCTGCACCGCCTGGGATCAACTGCGCGCCCATCTGCACACCACACAGCTGCTCGGCGGGATTCACAGCACGCTCTACTTCGACCAAAACACAGCGATGCCATCGGCAGCCGCCGGCTGGCGCGGAGAACAGCTGGCGTTGCTGGCGCAGCAACTGCATGAGCGGCAAACAAATCCGGCCTACCAAGACCTCCTCGCTGCAGCGGAACATGCACTACCGGCGCAGGCTCCCGCCGAACAACGCCACAACCTCCATCTACTGAAACGGGAGCTGGCGCGGCAGAGCCGACTCGAGCCAGCCTTGGTCGGAGCGATCGCCCAGGCTCAGGCGGAGGGCTACAGCCGATGGCAAGAGGCCAAGCAACGCAACGACTTCGGCCTATTTGCCCCATCGCTGCAGCGGTTAATTGAGCTGCGGCTCGAACAAGCCCAGCAGCTGGCACCAGTGGAAATCCAAGCCGATGGCCGCGCACGCAGTGCCTGGGAAATTCTGGCCCAACCGTTTGAGCCCGACATCAGCAAACAGCAGCTGACGGCACTGCTGTTGCCTCTGCGGGAGCTGCTTCCGCCGCTGCTGGAGCGGGCCCGCAGCTTGCCCTCAGGCAGCAGCGAAGCCTGGGACCTGAGCGAGGCCCAGCAGGAATCCCTCTGCACCGACTTGCTCCTGAACTGGGGCTACAACCAAGAGCGCTGCCAGCGGGCTCTCTCTCCCCATCCCTTCTCATGCACCCTCGGCCCCGACGACTTCCGCATCACCACCCGCGTGGTGGAGGGGCAGCCGTTTTCCGCTTTTCTGGCGACGGCCCATGAGTGGGGCCACAGCCTGTATGAACAGGGTCTGCCCCGCAGCGGCGAGCACTGGTTCCCCTGGCCCCTCGGGGAAGCCACCTCCATGGCCGTGCATGAAAGCCAGAGCCTGTTCTATGAAAATCGCCTCGGCCGCAGCCAGGCCCTGGCGCGGCGCTGGCACCCGCGCTTCACAGCAGCGCTGGGCCGCGATGTGTGGGGCAGCCCACAGGCGTTCTGGCGTGATCTCAATCCAATCCGCGCCGGCCTCACGCGGGTGGAGGCCGATGAGGTGAGCTACGGCCTCCACGTGCTGCTGCGCTACGAGCTCGAGCTGGCGCTGGTGGAGGGGGGCATGCCGGTGGCAGAGCTTCCTGAGGCCTGGAATCGCGGCATGCAGGAGCTGCTTGGCGTGAAACCCGCGAACGACGCACAGGGTTGCCTGCAAGACGTGCACTGGAGCGAAGGTCTGTTTGGTTACTTCCCCTCCTATGCCCTGGGCCATCTAATCAGCGCCCAGCTGAGTGACACGCTTGAGCAAGAACTCGGGACGATCGAATCGCTTCTAGAAGCCGGGCGCGATGCAGAGCTCGGCCAATGGCTTCAAACGCGGGTCTATCCGTTGGGCCGCAGCGTGAACGCGGCTGAGCTGGTGGAGCACGTGAGCGGCCAGCCCTTGAGCCCCGAGCCCTTTGGTCGTTACCTGCGCCAGAAGCTGGAGCGGCTGGAGGGCTGAGTGCCATCCGTAGGATGCCGCCCTCCCCTTGCCGCTGCCCTGATGGCGAACATCGACCACGCCCCGAGCCGCACGATGCTCAACCTGCTGCACGTGCTGCCGGCCTTCGCCGATGAAGCCGAGCTGCGCCTCAACACGATCGTGGAGCTCAACAGCAACACGATCAATAAGTACGAGTTGATCACCGAAACCGGTCACCTCAAGCTCGATCGCGTGGGCTACTCCTCGCTGGCCTACCCCTTCGCCTACGGCTGCATCCCCCGCACCTGGGATGAGGATGGCGATCCGCTCGACATCGAGATCGTGAGTGTGACCGAGCCCCTGGTGCCCGGCTCCCTGGTAGAAGCCCGCATCATCGGCATCATGAAGTTCGACGACGGCGGTGAAGTTGACGACAAGGTGATCGCCGTGCTCGCCGACGACAAGCGGATGGATCACATCACTAGCTACACCCAGCTGGGCGACCACTGGCTCAAGGAAACCCAGTACTACTGGGAGCACTACAAGGATCTGAAGAAGCCTGGCACCTGCCGCGTAAACGGCTTCTTCGATTCAGCCGAAGCCGTGAAGATCATTAAGGAGTGCGAGGCCCGCTACATGGAGGTCATCGCCCCCAAGCTGGTGAACTGAGCGCTGGAGCGCGCCAGGGCGCGGGCCATGCCATCGCGGCTGGCCAGCCCCTGGAGCGCCGTTAGGGGAAGGCCCGTGCTCGGAACGCCGGCTGGCAGTTGGGGCAGGGCCTGATCATCAAGTTGAAAGACCGGCACTTGCCGCAGGCCATTGGGTTGAAGCTGATCCTCGAGCTGGCACAGGTTGGCCCCTGCAGACAGCCACAGCAGATCTGAGCGGCGGCAATCACGCAGGGCTTGTTGGCCCAGGCCCGCTGAAATCGGACGCTGCAAATCCTCCAGCGTGACCAGCGCCAGCACCCAGCCGTCGTCTTCCACCACCAAACAATGGCCATGGGCATCGAGCAGCTGCTCCAACGCTGCAGCAGCGGACGTGGCCCCGGAGAGCACCAGCGGTGATTCCGGCTCTAGAGCCTTGATCACGCCAATGGAAGCCAGGCGAGCCCTGCGTTGTTCCTCCGGCCGATCTGGGCCGAGCAGTCCGGGATCAGCCATCCCCGTCCAGCGCTCCACCAACAGAGCGCTTAAGCCAGCAGCGGCCATCAGGGGCAGCACGATACGGATGTCGTGGGTGAGCTCAAACAGCAACAACAGGGCTGTGAGCGGCGCCCGGGCGCTGCCGGCCAATACCGCAGCCATTCCCACCATGGCGTAGGCAGGCGGTTCGGCCACGGGCAGTTGCAGGCCGCTCTCGCCGAGGAGCTGGCCATACACATTGCCGAGCACAGCACCTAAGAAGAGCGAGGGTGCAAAGCCGCCCCCCACGAAGCCCGTTGCACTGCTGAGCCCTGTGGCGAGCAGCTTTACGACCAACAGACCCAGCAGACTCAGCAGGGCGATGCCGCCCTCGCGGCCCAGTAGGGCACCGATGGTGTCGTAGCCCACCCCCAACACCTGGGGGAAACCCAGGGCCATTAAGCCAACGGCCAGGCCGCCCAGCCCAGTGACTACGCAGGCCGGCAGGCGCTGCAACTGACGCTGCACCCGCTCGCTGCGGCCTGCAGCCAGCAGATTGAGCAGCGCCAGCGACATGCCACTGGCCACCAAGCCCAGGCCGAGATAGAGCGGCAGCTCAAGGGGGGAACGTACCTCGTAGGCCGGCAGCCGAAAAATCGGCTCATCCCCGAGGGAAAGCTGTGTCACCAGCGAGGACGCCACGGCGGCCACCAGCACGGCCCGCACGCTCGGACGCCCCGGGATCGTGCTGTAGCTGCCTTCAAAGGCAAAGAACAGGCCGGCAATGGGCGCTTTGAAACCAGCCGCCAGACCCGCCGCCACCCCCGCCGCCACGAGGGCTTTCTGGGAATCGGGAGAGAGGCCACCTCGACCGGCGACCCACAGGCCGATATTGCCGCCACTCTCCACGCTTGGGCCTTCGGGGCCGAGTGATGCGCCACTGCCGAGGCTGAGGGACGCTGCGAGCAGGCGCACAAAAGGAAGTTTGGGGGCCGCTTGCACGCTGCCGTCGGCCATCGCCATCAGACTGGGAAGGCTGGGGCCCAGATCACGGCTCCACTGGCGCAAGGCTCCAACGGCCAAGCCTCCAAGCAAAGGCACCAGCACCACCGGCCAGGCCGAAAGCCACAAAGGCAGAGGATCACCAGGCAGGGGAATGGGATCGGGAGGAGGCGGTGGTGGCGGCATGAAGGCCAAGCCACCCAAACCGATCTGCAGCAAAGCGCCCAGTGGAGTGCCCGTGGCCTGTACCGCCTCGGGGAGGGGAAGCGGTTCGGGAGGAGTGGCACTGAACAGGCTGATCAGCCCTTCCACCACCGGACCGTAGAGAAAGTTGTTGATGAAGCCCAACAGGAAGTGGAACCCCACCACTGCCAAACCAGTCAGACCGCCAACCAGCCCAGCCCAGGCCAGCAGGCTCCATTGAAAGGGCAGTGCGCGTGTCTCAACAGAGGCGCTCGCTGTTGCTGAATCAGGCCTCAGGCCGGACGGTGGCAAAGATCTCCTCCAGGATCTCGCCGGCACCCTGAGCGCGCAAGGCTTGAGCCAGGGCGATGCCAATCGCTTCAGGATCGCTCTGATCACCGCGAGCTTCATCGCGAATCAGACGCTGGCCATCAAGGCTGGCCACCATGCCGGTGAGCACCAGTTCGTTGCCCTCGAACAGGGTGTTCACACCGATGGGCACCTGGCAGCCCCCCTCCAGCTCCCGCAGGAAGGCGCGCTCCGCCAGGCAGCGGCGCGCGGTGGGCAGGTGTTCAAGCACCTTGATCTGCTCCAGCACGGCTGCATCGCCCTCGCGGCACTCAATGCCCAGAGCACCCTGGCCAACAGCGTGGAGCGAGATCGAGGGATCGATCAGCTCGTGAATACGATCACCAAGGCCAAGGCGACCCAGGCCAGCTGCCGCCAGGATCAGACAATCAAACTCGCCGGAATCAAGCTTCTCCAGGCGGGTGATCACATTGCCCCGCACATCCTTAAACATGAGATGCGGGAAGTGGTGGCGGAGCTGAGCCAGCCGGCGCAGCGAGCTGGTTCCCACCACCGAGCCCTCGGGCAGGGTGGCCAGGGTTTTGTCCTTGTGCTTTGCGTGCACCACCAATGCATCCGCGGGATCTTCCCGCTCGGTGATGCAGCCGAGCATCAGGCCCTCGGGCAAGTTGGTGGGCAGATCCTTGAGGCTGTGAACGGCGATATCCGCCCGGTCCACCAGCATCTGCGCCTCGAGCTCCTTGGTGAACAAACCCTTATCCCCGATCTTGGCCAGGGCCACATCCAGGATCTTGTCGCCCTGCGTGGCCATCGCCTCGATCGTGATCTCCAGGCCCGCGTGGGCTTTGGCCAGCTCATCGCGCACCCAATGGGTTTGCACCATGGCCAGCTGGCTGCGGCGGGAGGCAATGCGCAGTTGGGAAGCGACCATCGGAAGCGGGAGGAGGCAGCCCATGGCCGCCGGAGCAGAGCCGCCAAGCCTAAGGATCAGCGTGCCCAGGCCGGATCGCAGGGGGCAAGTCGTGATCTGTCGTCGCGATCAGGCGGTGAACAAATCGAGGGGCAGGGGGCCCCAAGTGTCTTCCGCTTCAGGATCAACAGGGTTATGCCCTGTGATCAGAAGACCTTCCCCCAGACCAGTCTCACGCCGCACCAGAAACCGCCCGGTGTTTTGGTTGGCCTTGAGGAACACAGGTCCATCGATGCTGCTGAGGGCTTCACCGGAGGGATCGAACTCCAAGGCCTCCCAGGCCAGAGCTGTTTCCAGCCCGCGCAACGCCGCCACCGCGGCCTCCGCTGAAGCGGCCATCACCCCCACGGTGAACCACTCGCAGCGCTGCAACTGAGACAGCAGCTCTTGGCGCAGGGTCTCGGCATCGGCTGCGCTCAGAGCCGGCGCTGTGCGCAAACCGCGCAGATCGCTCAACGAGCGCAAAGCATCAGCCATGGAAACGAGCAGAACGGTTGGTGCGCTGCTCCCAAACCGTGAAGCCGGCCAGGCAGAAGCTGAGCCACACATAACCCACAGCAGCACCAGCGGCGATGTCAGACAGCCAATGGGCGCGGCAATAGAGCGTGCTTAGCCACACCAGGGCGACCCAACAACTGGAGAGCACGAACAGCGGTTTGCGCAGCTGGGGGTAATGGGCCGAAAGAAGGCAACAGGTGAGGAAATAGAACACCACCGAACCGGCCGCATGACCACTCGGAAAACTGCGGCCGCTGATGTCCTCCAGCAGGCGTCCGCTGGGGCGCCGCCGATCAAAGAGCGGCTTCAGCCAACGGTCCACGATCACCAAGATGCCACCGGTCGCCACCATCAGACACACCAATTCGGCCCAGAAGCGCTTCAGGGCCATGAAGATCAGCACCGCCAGCACCAGCACCGCAGTGAGGTGAACACCACTCATCTGATAGACGCGCAGCAGCAACTCCCCCAGCGCTGGCGGCATGGCCTGATGCACCGCCTCCAGCACGGCTTCATCGAATCGAGGATGACGGATCTCAGCGAGGAGCGGACCACCCCAGGCCAACAGGCCGCTGGCCATCAGGGCAAACCCCAGTCGCCAGGTGCCCAGTGCCTTCAGCCAATCGCGCAGCAGCCGGAGCAGAGCGGCCATCAGGGTTTGCCGAGCTGCTCAAGCTGCTGCACAGGCAGCCGCACCAACCGATGAGCATCGCGGCGGCCCACAGGTGTGCCATCGCCTGGACCGATGCCGAACTCCAGCAGCTCGGCATCGCTGCCGAACAACAACACACTGTCTGAACGTCGCGCCGCCTCATCCAGCGACCGCATGGCCTTACGCGCAGAGGTCACAAACAACACGGGCCGTCCGCTGTAGAACACCACGCTGTAGCGCTTGTAGCCCACCACCAACAGCGGTTCATCGGCACGCCCCTGCTCAGCGGCAAGCCTGGAGAGGGCACGAATCGGCAGCTGTCGCTCTCGATCCACCAGGGGGACAAGCACCGGCAGAACCAGAACCAACACAGCCGCCAACCAACCTGTGTTGGGTAGCCAGAGCCAGGGCAGGCCTCGTGAACCGCGGAGCAGCACGACCACCAGGCCGATGGCGCCTAGAAGCAGCGGCAGCCCCAGCAACCAGGGCAGACCAGAGCCTTTCAGTGCATCAGCGAAGGCGGGATAGGAAGGGTCTTGCTCAATCCATCGCGGCGCCAACACGGCGGCCAGGGCCATCGAGGCCAGCAACAACGCATTGATCCAGCCGCTCAGGCGCATCCCCCACGCCAATGGGGCAGGCGATGGAGCGAGAGGGGCAAACAGCAGTGCCACCAACAGCGCGCCACCAGGCAGGGCCGGCAGGATGTAGCCGGGCAGTTTGGTGGCCGCCGCCGAGAAGAAGGCCACCATCACCACCAGCCAGAGCAGTGCGATCAGCGGTAGGTCGTTGGCCGGGGAGCTCTGGCGCCAGGTTTTCCATCGCCAGACCCGAAGTCGAGCAAAGGCCACCGGCAAAAACAACGACCAGGGCAGCAGCAAGATCGCCACCCAAGGCAGATAGAACCAGGGTGGGCCCGGATGGTCGTAGATCACCGAGGTAAAGCGCTCCACGTTGCTAAAACCCAGGAAACGCCCGAGAAATTCACTGCCATTGGCGGCTGTCGCCATGGCGTACCAAGGTGCTGCCACACCGAGAAAGAGCAGCACCAGCGGAATCCAGGGGGTGGTGCGCAGCTGCTGCAAGAAGGTGCCGTTGAGCGCCCAGAACACCAGCATCACCAAGCCCGGCAGCAACAGACCCACTGGGCCCTTGGCCAGCACCGCGATCCCACAGAACACAGCCAGGGCGATGTAGCCCAAGGGCCGCTGCCAGGGGCGCTGATCGGTGGCGGTGTGGGCCAGCACAAAGCCAAAGAGGGCCAGGCTGATGGCACTGGCCAGAAACATGTCAGTCACCGAGAATCGGCCCCAACCCAACCACCCGGGACTGAGCGCCAACACGGTTGAGCCGAGCAGGGCCCTGCCCAAGCGCTGGTGTGGCTGTTCCTGTGGGGATCCCACCAACACCAGCACGGCAAAGAGGGCAAACACCGTGGCCGTGGCAGCCAGGGCCACCGGCAGCCGTGCCGCCCATTCGCTCACGCCGAACAACCGAAAGCTGAGGGCCACCATCCAGTAGCCCCAAACGGGATAGTCGAAGAAGAGCTCACCGTTCCAGCGCGGGGTGATCCAGTCACCCGTGGTGAGCATCTCGCGGGGGATCTCCACGAACAGCCCCTCGGTCTTATCCATCAGGCCGAGGGAGCCGAGCTCTTGGCCGTAGGCCAAAGCACAGAGGCCAGCCAATGCAGTCAGAGCGAGCAGCAGACTGCGGTGTTCGTCCTGGTCGAGCCAGGTGTGGAGGCGTTGCATGCCGAAAAATTAGGGCGTGTTCCACACGAATCGGCTGCTGGCGGCGTAGTTCCACACGAACACCACCAGGATTCCAGCCAGCTGAGCCCAGAGCGTGTCGGGAGCCACCAGGCTGTAGTAGGCCGAGGCCAGGCCCACATTGGCCAGCACGGGCAGGGAGGCCACCAGCAGAAATTTCACCAGCCCCCGCAACAGGGCCAGGCCCGTCAACCGCTGAAAACGGAAGGTGAGCGCGTTGTTGATCAGATAATTGGAACTGGCCGCTGCCACCACCGCAACGGGCAGCGCCTGCTCAAAGCCGAACCCGGCCAGCATCAACAACTGGGTGACCAGCAACTGCACGGCCACACCACTGAAACCCACCAAGCCGAAGCTGATGGCGCGGCGGGGTAGCACCCGCAGGCTGAGGCTGTGCAGGATCGAAATCAGAAAATCCCAGAAAATCGCCAGATCAAGCTTGGAGCTGCCATAGCTGCGGGGTTGAAAGCTGAGGGGCACCTCTGTTACACGCAAGCGGCCCTGACTCACCGCCAGAAGCTCATAGAGAAATTTGAATCCATTCACATCCACCGCCCGGATGAGAGGCAGCAGCGGTTCAAGCCGCAGAGCAAAGAAACCGCTCATGTAATCGCTGAGCTGGCCATAAGGGCGGGGAAGGCTAAAGCGCGCTGCGGCATTAGCCCAGCTGGAGCCGCGTTGCCGGCGGCCACTGAGCCCGACGATCTCGGCCTCAGAGTGGAAACGACTTCCAACCACAAGCTCCAGATCGCCAGCCAGCAGGGTGTCGAGAGCACGCTGCACTGAAGCCGGCTCATGCTGGCCATCGCTGTCCATCACCAGGGCCAGATCACCGGTGGCATCCAGCAAGCCCTCCTTGATGGCACTGGCCAGGCCGGAGCGCCCCACCCGCCTGATCAATCGCAACCGTGGTTCCGCGTGCGCTAGCTGACGCACCAGCTCAGCTGTGCCATCAGCAGAATCATCGTCTACGACAAGAATTTCGAGACTGTACCTGTGCTGCAGCGGCAATAGTTGCTGCAGCAATGGCTCGATGTTGCCCCGCTCATTGTAGGTGGGCAGAACAATCGAAACCCGTGACTTCATAACGGCTGGCACAAGAAAGCCGGCAGGGGAACCTGCCGGCGAAGGGGGTGAAAGGACGGAATTACTTGATGTATTCCTTGAGCACGCCGTTGCGGTTGGGGTGGCGCAGCTTGCGCAGGGCCTTGGCTTCGATCTGGCGGATGCGCTCGCGGGTCACATCGAAGATCTGACCGATCTCTTCGAGGGTCTTCATGCGGCCATCGTCAAGGCCATAACGCAAGCGCAGCACATCACGCTCACGCGGGCTGAGGGTAGCGAGCACACCCTCGAGGTCTTCGCGCAGAAGATTCTTGGCCACATCCTGCTCGGGATTCTCAATGTCGGCTTCGATGAAGTCGCCGAGGCGGGAATCCTCTTCTTTACCAATTGGTGTTTCCAGGGAGATCGGCAGTTGGGCACTCTTGGCGATGAAACGCAGCTTTTCGATGGTCATTTCCATCGATTCGGCGATCTCCTCCTCCGTGGGCTTGCGGCCAAACTCTTGAGAGAGCGTTTTGGTGGTTTTCTTGATGCGCGAGATGGTCTCGTAGAGGTGCACCGGCAGGCGAATGGTGCGCGACTGATCGGCGATCGCACGGGTGATGGCCTGACGAATCCACCAGGTGGCGTAGGTGGAGAACTTGTAGCCCTTCTCGTGGTCAAACTTCTCGGCTGCGCGAATCAAACCGAGAGACCCTTCCTGGATCAGATCCTGGAAGCTCAGGCCACGATTCATGTATTTCTTGGCGATCGACACCACCAAGCGCAGGTTGGACTGAACCATCTTTTCCTTGGCCCGCCGACCGAGCATCAGGCGACGACGGAACTTGATCAGAGGCATATCCACCAGAACCGCCCACTCCTTGGTGTCGGGGTAGTGGCCGTGGTCGATCTCGAATTGAGCGGCAAGCTCTTCGAGCTGAAGAAGATCAGCGATCTTGCGAGCCAGCTCAATCTCCTCATCGGGTCGCAGCAGGCGAATCCGGCCGATCTCCTGCAGGTAAACCCGAATCGAGTCTTCGGTGTAAACACCCTTGGGACCCACTTTGATGCTGGCCAGAGCCTTGGCGCTCTTGGCCTCCTTTTCAGCAGCCTTGGCATCAGCGGGCTTACTGCCCGCCGCTGCCAAGAGTTGATCGGCAGCAGCATCGAGATCAGCCGGGGCGCCAGCCTTGGCCGTTGTCTTCGCAGCAGCCTTGGTTCCGGTGGCTTTGGCTTTCGCTTTTGGCGCTGCTTTCGCTTTGGGTGCGGCCTTGCTCTTAGCGGCGGTCTTGGCCTTGGTTGGGGTCACCTTGTTCGCCGCCGCAGCGGCACCATCACCCGCTTCAACCTTGGCCTTGCTGCGCGTTGCCTTGGGCTTGACCTTCGCCACGCTGATGGCTTCACCGGAGGCATTGGCAACCATCAGGATTTCAGGCTTGGCTGCCTTGGCGGCAGTGGCCTTTGCAGCAGTGGCCTTGGTTGTGGTGGCTTTCGTTGTGGTGGCTTTGGACGCAGCGGCAGGACTCATCGGAGCAGGGGAGGACAGGGCGGACGACAGCAATCAGCAACGTTGCATGAACGACGAAGCACGGGCCCCGAAAGGCAGCGGCAAGGCGACGATCAAAGGCAACAGAGGGACAAACACTCAGCCTGGTGCTCTCAACGGGTTTGACCGGTTGCGCCAACGAACGCAAGCGTTCGGACGGAACAGGTCATCAGGTACAGGGTTGGAGCAAGCAGGGAGGGCGAAGCCCTGGTATGGATACGGTTGGCAGGTCTGAAACGGAACGGGTGGGCCAAAGCCCAGGCAACGCTGTCAGGGGTGGTCGCAGATCGGGTGCACAGGTTCAACGCCTGGCATGCCTCAGATCTTCCCGCTGGACGGAACTTTGCCGGGTTCCGACTACAGCCCATCGGACTGCTCAACAATCACATCCTAAGAAATGGCTGACGGCTCCGCAAGGTTGAGCGAGAGTCTGTTGAGTGACCGCCATGGCTTGAGCCCCGAGCAGACCCGCCAACCAGCACCCTGGCTGCAGGTGTGGCTGGAGGCTGGTCGTGAAGGACAGGTCTTCACCTACAGCAACCCCGATGGGTTGGAGCTCGGCCACGGAGATCTCGTACAACTACGGCTGAGGGGCCAACGCCACAGCGGCCTGGTGGTGGACCTGCTCAGCAGCCCCCCTGCCGACATCCCCCCCGAGAAGCTCCAACCGATCGAGTCGGTGCTCCAGCGAGCAGCTGTGGATCCCCACTGGCAGCATCTGATCGAAGCCGTTGCGACAAGCTGCCGCACCAGCCTGTTCCGCACGCTCAAAGCGGCGCTACCGCCTGGATGGCTCGGACAGCGCCGCAGCGGCAAAGCCAGCCGGGGCCGGCAGAAGCTCTGGTTGCAGCTCACCGCCACCGGCAGCAGTTGTGAGCTGAGCCACCTCACGCCACCTCAGGGGCGCCTGCTCGAGCTGCTACGCCTAAGCGCTGGTGCCGGCTGGCAGAGCGAGGTTCTAAGCGCGGCCTCGGTTGGGCGCAGCGTGGCGGATGGTTTGGTCAAACGCGATCTGCTGAAGCGTGAGCAACGCCCTTTTAGCGGAGGAGTTTCAGCAGCAAGCGGAACAACCCTGGAGGCACCCAAGTTGCTCACCGCCGAGCAACAGGCGGCGGTGAGCGCCATCGAACAAGCCGCGACCGGAGCGCAGCTGCTGCTGTGGGGGGTGACGGGGGCCGGCAAAACCGAGGTGTATCTCCAAGCGGCAGCCCATCAACTGGAGCAGGGCAAGGCGGTGTTGCTGCTCACGCCGGAAATCGGTCTAATCCCCCAGTTGCTTGATCGATGCCGCCGCCGCTTCGGTGAACGAGTGGTGGAGTATCACTCCGGCTGCAGCGACGGCCAACGCATCGATGGCTGGCGCCGCTGCCTGGCTGGTACTGAACCGCTGCTGGTGGTGGGTACCCGCTCAGCTGTGTTTCTACCGCTTCCCCATCTGGGGTTGATCGTGCTGGATGAGGAGCACGACCGCTCCTACAAACAAGACAGCCCCATGCCCTGCTATCACGCCCGCGAGGTGGCCGCCCTGCGCGCGGGCTTGAGCGGTGCCCGATTGGTGCTAGGTTCGGCCACCCCAAGCCTGGAAACCTGGCTGGCCTGTCAAGACGGCAGCCCCAGCTCAGGCCTGCTTCGGTTAGCGCAGCGCATCGGCGGGCGCTCCCTGCCGCCGGTGCACGTCGTGGATATGCGCCAGGAGCTGGCGGAGGGGCACCGGCGTCTGGTGAGCCGGCCCTTGATGGAGCGGCTGGAGGGGCTGGCCGGCAACGGAGGTCAGGCAGTGGTGCTGGTGCCGCGGCGGGGCTACAGCAGTTTTCTGAGCTGCCGCAGCTGCGGTGACGTGGTGCAGTGCCCTTACTGCGATGTAGCCCTCACCGTGCATCGCCAGCGTGAGCGCGCCTGGCTGCGCTGCCACTGGTGCGACCACCGAGCCGACATCAGCCAGCGCTGCAATGCCTGCGGCTCCACAGCCTTCAAGCCCTTCGGTGCCGGCACCCAGCAGGTGCTTGAGCATCTCCAGCAGGAGCTGGAAGGATTGCGATTGCTGCGCTTCGACCGTGACACCACCCGCGGGCGCCACGGGCATCGGCTGCTGCTGGAGCGCTTTGCCAACGGCGAAGCTGATGTGCTGGTGGGCACCCAGATGCTGGCCAAGGGCATGGATCTGCCCCGGGTGACCCTCGCCGCAGTCCTAGCCGCCGATGGGCTGCTGCACCGCCCGGATCTGCGAGCCGCCGAAGAATGCATGCAGCTGCTCCTGCAACTGGCAGGGCGCGCAGGCCGGGGTGAGCAGCCCGGGGAGGTGCTGGTGCAGACCTACAGCCCCGAGCACCGGGTGATTCGCCATCTGGTGGATGGACGCTACGAAGGGTTTCTGCAGGAGGAGCTGGCCGAACGCCGCTCGGCCGCGTTGGTGCCCTTCAGCCGCGCATGTCTTTTACGGCTGGCAGGTCCCTCCGCCAGCCGCACAGCCACCGCTGCCGCGCTGCTGGCTGAACACATCCGTCCGCAGGCGGAGGCGATCGGCTGGTTGATCATCGGACCGGCACCGGCACCGGTGGCTCGGGTGGCCGGCAACAGCCGTTGGCAGCTGCTGCTCCACGGTCCCGCAGGCGCTGAGGTCCCCGTGCCGATGGAGAGCGAACTGCGGGCGCTGCTTCCGCGTGATGTGTCGCTGGCGATCGATCCCGATCCGCTGGAACTTTGAGCTAAGCCGGCAGCTGGGGTGGCCCAAACCCAGCCGCCAGCTTGAGGCGCTGCAGCAGGGCCACCAGGGCCAGCAGCAACCCAATCAGCAGCGCCCCCACCCCTAAGCGGCTCCAGCGCCAGCACGTGAAATCCAATTGATTCATCGCTCCAGGCTGTAGACGCCAGACCAGCGCGCTGGAGTTGTCCTGGCTTGAGCGCTTCACCTGAACCGGCAGCGGCTCAGCCCGGCGCACGGCCCGCTGCGGCAGCGGCTCGAGCGACAGGCTGAGCTGCAGCCCGGGGAGCGGCTGAAGGCCACGCAGATCGAGGCTGCAGTGGAACCGCTGCCGCACGCCGAGCAGCCAGTTGTGCTCGATCAGGGCAAAGTCAGGATCGGGGAGGTCCACAGCGGCCAAGGCCGCACCCTGCTTAACGCTGGCCGCAAGCAAGTCGAGGGCTTGCCGGGCTGGCAGAGCAGGGGCCCTCAGCTGGAGCTCGCCATGATTCTGACGCTGCTTCCAGACGGAACCCTGCAGGTCGGCGGCCAGCTGGCGCTGCCATGGCAGGGGGCTGCCGGTGCTGGATTGGCTGCTCTGGGTGATCTGAAGTCGGCCCGGGGCCGTGAAGCGCAGGGAGGTCTCCAGGTCGACGCATCCTCCGAGAAGCGCGGTGATCAACAGCAAAGCCAAGGCCACCAGGGCAAAGCCCCACGGGGCCGTGGTGGGACCGGTGGGTGGCGCCGGCGGAGGCGGTGCGATTGCCCGCCGCCTCCGCCTGGCAAGAACCTGCGCTTGACCCTCGAGCGGCTGCACCTCGGCGAGGCTTGGCAAGGTCATCGACCACTCCCGCGGACGCTCGAGGGCTGGGGCATCCAGCACCTCCTGGAGATCTTTGGCCTGGGCGCGCAAACCGGCATCGCGACAGACCCGCAGACTGCGGCAGGTGGCCGCTGCAGCGGCGCTGTTGCCCTGGCCCATCTGGGCAGTGGCCAACATCAGCCGCAGCTGCCCGCCAAGGGGCGTGCTGGCAGGGTGCTGCTCGAGCAGCGGAGCCAACAGCTGCTGGCAGCGGCCGTAATCCCCCCGGTCCAGGGCCTGGCGCGCGGGTTCGCTCAGCGCCTCCGGGGAATCGTTCTCAGGCTGCAGCACGGGCTCGCTAACGCGACACAGAACTGCCCACCACCATGGTGCCGATGCCGGCATCGGTGAACACCTCAAGCAGCAGGGCGTGGGAGGTGCGGCCATCCACGATGTGTGCCGCCGATACGCCCTGAGCTAGGGCGCGGATGCAGCATTCGGTTTTCGGGGTCATGCCACCGGCCACCA
Organism: Synechococcus sp. LA31; assembly: GCF_018502385.1. Lineage (NCBI taxonomy): Bacteria > Bacillati > Cyanobacteriota > Cyanophyceae > Synechococcales > Synechococcaceae > Synechococcus > Synechococcus sp. LA31. The sequence continues at coordinate 559,393 of NZ_CP075523.1, read as the reverse complement.
CACCGCTGGCAATCAAACCGCGAGCCTCAGAGAGGGTGACCGAGCGGATCAGTGACTCGGGATCTTCCCGGTTCTGGAGGATCCCTGGGGTATCGGTGAGCAGGATCAGCTTTTCAGCCTGAAGCGCTGCGGCCAGTTCGCCAGCCACCGTATCGGCGTTGATGTTGTGGGCCTGCCCCTCGGCATCGGCCGCCACCGAAGAGATCACCGGGATATAGCCCGCATCAAGCAGAGGGAACAGCACGGAGGGATCCACTGCTGCCACATCACCCACCAGCCCGTTGCTGCCATCGCCATAGGTGCGGGCCCGCACCAGGGATCCATCGCTGCCGCACAAGCCCACTGCCCTGGCACCGAGGCGATTGAGGCCGTTCACGATCTGCTTGTTCACACGTCCCACCAGCACCATCTCCACCACGTCCATGGTTTCGGGGGTGGTGACCCGCAGACCATTGCGGAACTGGGGCTCGATATTCAGTCGACCGAGCCAGTCGTTGATCTCAGGGCCACCGCCGTGCACCACAACCGGCTTCACGCCCACCGAAGCCAGCAACACCAGATCGCGATAGACCGCATCGCGTAGGTCGGCACGCACCATGGCCGCGCCGCCGTACTTCACCACCACCCTGCGGCCAGCGAAGCGCTGGATGTAGGGCAAGGCTTCGCTCAAAACCGACACCCTCAGGGCGTCGCTGCGATCGTGATCGACAGACATGGACATGATCAGGCGGGCTGAACCGGCAGCAGCTCCAGCAGCAACACACCACTGGCGGGCTGGCTGAGACGGGCCTCGAGACCCTTGGCGAAGAAGCGACCGAGGCGATCCTGTTTCTCCTGCCAGCGCTCGAAGGGAACCCCCTCGGTGCGGAAGCGCAGGGCCAACCCGTATTGACCATGCAGAGCCACCTCACCCACGCTTTCCAGCTGGGGGGGTGCGTCGTCGTCCCAGAGCTTGAGGGCCTCGAGGGAACTCTCCAGGTGAGCCTTCTGGCCATAGCGCCAGCGGGTCACATCCTTCACCAATTTGCGCAGGGTCTGGCTGGCGGGCTGATCGCGCAGGGCCACAGCGTCTGGCTCAGCAGGCAGCAGTTCAGCAGGCGGCAACTCCGACGACTTGAGCGCCAGACCCCCGAGAAGAATCGGGATGCCGTAGAAAATTGTTGGCAGGCTGAGGTTGGGGTTGCCGGTGGCGTACCCGACCCAACCGATGACCGAGAGAGAGGCCCCAGCAATCGTGACTAGGCTGCCAGGGGAAGCGATGGAGAGCATGGCGTCATCTTCGGTCAGCGGCGACCCCAGCGACGACTTGAGCGCAGGCCCGATCGCAGAAGGCACCACCGCCGAGCTGGTGGAGAAACTACGAGCTGATCGCCTCTGGCTGCTGCAACAGATCGATGGCGGCCGCTGGCCAGAGCTGCGGCTGGATCTGGCCGCGCTCGAGCGGGAGCTGGGCCAAGTGCTGGAGCAGGCCCAGGACAAGCTCCAGCTGGAGGCAGAGCCCAACGCCTGACGTCACCACTGCCTGAGGTCACGACTGCCTGAGGTCACGACTGAATTCAGAAGGGAATCTCGTCTTCACCCTCGGGCAGATCGGGTACCAGGGGGGATGCGTTCCAGGCTGGCGGCGCAGACGCCGGGGCAGGGGCAGGCGCTGCAGCTTGGGCAGAGCGTGGGGCGGCAGAGCGCGTCGGAGCGGGGGCAGAAGCGCGCGCCGGCATGGGGGATCCGGACACAGGGCCACTGGCCCCGGCTCCGATCGGATGCAAACGCGAGAGCGTGAACTCGGCCCGCTTCTCCTTCACCCCGTCCTGGCGGGTCACGGTGTTCATGCGCAGCCGGCCTTCCACCATCAGGCGCTGGCCAACCTGCACGCGGTTCTGCAGGTCTTGCGCGAGGCTTCCCCAGCCCACCACCTTGAGCTGACCCGGCGGATCATCGGGTCTCAGCCCATCGAACTGCACCGCCATCTCCGCCACCGGAGTTTGGTTGTCCTGGGTGTAGCGCACCTGGGGCGCCTCCAGCACCTCCACCTCCAGCAAGCAATGGTTCACGGCAGTGTTCATGGGCAAGGGGCCACATCCTGCCAGGGGCCGCTGCAGGCAGCACCATTGATCTGGCTGTTTGCCGGAACCGCTGAAGGCCCCCCCCTTGTGGAGGCCCTGCTCAAGCGGGGCTGGCGGGTGCAGTTGAGCGTGGTCACCGCAGCAGCGGCACGGGCCTATCCAGACCAGCAGGGGCTCTCAATCCGCGTAGGAGCCTGCAGCAATGACGTTGCCCTGACCCAGGAGCTGCGCGAGCAGGCCCCGCGTTGGGTGGTGGATGCCACCCATCCCTTCGCCGTTGTGATCACTGAGCGACTGCAACGGCTCTGCCGCCAGCTTGATCAGCCGCTGATCCAAATCGATCGGCGTCAGCCAGCGGAGCCTCTGCCTGGCGAGCAGCTTCAGCTGATCGGTGGCGTGGAGGATCTGGGCCGGTTGGCTCTGCATGGCGAGCGCCTACTGCTGGCTATCGGCGCCCGCCAACTCCAAGCCGCGATCGAAGCCACGTGCGGTTGCCGCCATTTCGCCCGGGTGCTTGATCAGCCCGCCAGCCTCCAGGCAGCTCGTCGAGCGGGCCTTGCGGATGAACAGATTGCCTGCCTGCGGCCAGATGCCACGGGAGCTGGCCTGTTGGAGCAAGCACTCTGCCGCCGCTGGACGATCAGCCTGGTGCTCTGCCGCCAAGGGGGCGGGCGCAGCGAGGCACTGTGGCGGCGCGTGTGTCAGCAGTTGGGTTTACCCCTGCTGTTGATGCGCCGCCCTGAATCAAGCGGGGGCTTGTCCATGCCTGCCCTGCTGGAGATGCTGGGGCATCCCTGAGCTCCCAATGGCCGCAGCCCTGCTCGCCCTCACCACCGAAGCCAGCCGCGCCCAGGCTGAACAGCTGGCCGAGCTGCTCCTGGAGAGGCACTTGGCGTGCTGCGTGGCTTTGAAGGAGGTGGAATCGCTCTACCGCTGGAAAGGGCAGCTGGAGCGAAGCCATGAGGTGCAGCTCCTGATCAAGAGCGACCCCTGCTGCGCAGCTGCCCTGGAGCAAGCGGTGCGGGAGCTACACAGTTACACCACTCCACAATGGCTCACGTGGTGCGCCGAAGCCAGCGCTGATTACGCCGCCTGGCTGAGCGAATGCTGCGCCACCAGCTCACGCAAATCCACCTGAGACCGAGGCCCAAGCTGGGTCACCACCTGGCCGGCGCATAGAGAAGCCAAGCGGCCGCATGCGTCTACGTCCATGCCCTGCGTGTGGCCATGCAGGAAACCGGCCGCGTAGAGATCACCAGCACCTGTGGTATCGACCAGGGGGCCGAGCTTGTACGGCTCGATGTGATGGGTGCCGCTGCCATTCAGGATCACCGAGCCAGACTCGCTGCGGGTGAGGGCGGCGATGCGGCAACGCCCGCGCACCTGCTCGGCGGCCTCATCGAAGCTGTTGGCTTTGTAGAGGGAGGTGATCTCCATCTCGTTGGCAAACAGGATGTCCACATGGCCATCCACCAGCAGCTGGAAGCTGTCGCGGTGACGCTCCACGCAAAAGGCATCCGAGAGGCTCAGCGCCACTTCGGCACCATGGGCCCGGGCCACCTCGGCCGCGGCAATGAAGGCACGCTTGGCCTCATCGCTATCCCAGAGATAACCCTCCAGATACAGCACCTTGGCCTGGGCCACCATCTCCAGATCAAGATCACTGGGGTCAAGGCCCACAGAAGCCCCCAGATACGTGCACATCGTGCGCTGAGCGTCTGGGGTAACGAAGATCAGGCAACGGGCGGTTGAAGGGCCGTCGGTCGCGGCTGGTGTGTCAAAACGGGCGCCGACGGAGCGGATGTCATGGGCAAAGATGCCGCCCAACTGGTCATTGCGCACCCGACCAATGAACCCGGCACGGCCACCCAGTTGAGCAATACCCGCGAGGGTATTGGCCGCTGAACCGCCGGAGGTTTCCAGGCCTGGGCCAACGCTGGCGTAGAGACGCTCTGCCTGGTTCTCATCGACCAGGGCCATGGTGCCCTTGGTGAGCTCCAGGTTGTCGAGCTGATCGTCGTCGGCGTGCACGAGCACATCAACGATGGCGTTGCCGATGCCGACAACATCAAGGATTTTGGTGGAGGCCATCGGAATGATCAGCGGCTGAGCAGAGCCCGCTTGGGCCCATGGATGGGATCCTCCACCACGATTGTCTGATCACGGTCGGCACCAAGCGACACGATCGCGATCGGGACCTCCATCAGCTCAGCGAGGAAGCGCAAATAACTCATGGCGGTGGGAGGGAGATCCTCCAGGGTGCGGCAGTCGGCCGTGGAGGTCTGCCAGCCGGGCAGGGTTTCGAAGATCGGCTTGCAGCGGGCAAAGGCTTCGGCAGAGCTTGGGAAGTGTTCAATCCGCTGGCCATCAAGTTCGTAGGCCACGCACACCTGGATCTCATCGAGTTCATCGAGCACGTCCAGTTTGGTAATCGCCAGGCAATCGAGGCCGTTGACCTCCACGGCGTAACGGCCGATCACGCCATCGAACCAGCCGCAGCGACGGCGGCGCCCCGTGGTAGTGCCATATTCCCCGCCCCGGTCACAGAGGTGGTCGTTGAGACTTCCCTCGAGCTCAGTAGGGAAGGGACCCTCTCCAACACGCGTGGTGTAAGCCTTGGCCACACCGATCACGCGGTCGATCAGGGTGGGACCCACGCCGGCGCCGATGCAGGCACCACCACTCACCGGGTTGGAGGAGGTGACGTAGGGATAGGTGCCGTGGTCAAGATCCAGCAAGGTGCCCTGGGCACCTTCAAACAGGATGTTTTGGCGCGCCCGGGCCGCTTCGTGGATGGCACGGGTGCAATCGACGACGTGGGGGGCCAACCGCTGGCCATAGGCCACGTATTCAGCCACCACCGCCTCGAAATCGAGGGGTTCTAGGCCGTAAAGCTTTTGGAGAGTCTCGTTCTTCTCGGCGAGGGGGCCAGCTAAACGATCCCGCAAGCGCTCTTCATCGAGAATGTCGATGATGCGAATGCCGTTGCGTTGGGATTTATCGGCATAGGTCGGACCGATGCCACGGCCCGTGGTGCCGATGCGTCTGTCGCCACGCTGCTTCTCCATCGCCTGATCCAGCAGGCGGTGGTACGGCATGGTCACGTGGGCGGTGGAGGCCAGCCGTAGGCCGTCAATGGCAATGCCGTTATCGGCAAGCATGTCGAGCTCGCCGATCATCACCTTCGGATCCACCACAGTGCCCGAACCGATCAGGCAAACCGTGTCGGGGTAGAGGATGCCGGATGGGATCAGGTGCAGCTTGAGCACCTTGTCGTCCACCACGATCGTGTGACCGGCATTCACACCACCCTGGTAACGCACCACCACATCGGCAGAGCGGCTCAGGAGATCAGTGATCTTGCCCTTCCCCTCGTCACCCCACTGCGCACCGATGACGACGACGTTGGCCAAGGAAACAGCGGCCCGCAGCCGCTTCTAAGCACAAACAAAGAGGATCTCAGATCAAGCGGCCCTCCGTCAAAGTCAAGGCACCAGCTGCTGCTTTACGACACAAAAAAGGCGGCCCAGAGGCCGCCGAGAGCATGATGCCGCCGGACCAATCAGGCGCCGCGTACCACACCGGTTTCAGCTTTCTTGAGCTCCTTCGACACCCGCTCCCGCAGTGCATCGGGCAGCGGACGGTTGGGGTAGTTGGCGTAGTGACCTGCCAGGGAATTGAGAGCGGTCTGCATGGTCGTAAACGATGCCAGGCCATTCACCTGGGGGCGCGGACGGTAGCGGGCCGTGTAGTCATTAATCAGCGAACGCGCCTCAGTTTCCGCCTCGGAACGGCCAGGATCATCCGATGGGAGAGCCATCGTGGCGAGCAAGGTGTCCGCAACGGCAACGGTGTCTTCCACGTAATTGCCCGTGAGGGGCCCACCGCTGCCGGAGCAGGCGGTGAGCATCAACGACAGGCAGAGACAAACCGCAAGGACGGCTGCTTTGAGGTGACGCCAACCAGCCGCCATGGTGTTCCTGCAAGGGTTGGGCGGATCCTATGGCGTCAGGCCGTGACGAATCCGGCCCGTTCACGCTCCAAGTGCGCCAGCAGCTGCGGCAGCACGGCCGCGGCAGCGAGATCGGTGCGCTCGCCGCCAGCGCGTTGCACCAGCTCCACCAGGCCATCTGCAGCGCCACGCCCCACCACGACGCGCCAGGGCACTCCAAGCAGATCAGCATCTTTGAATTTCACCCCGGCGCGCTCACTGCGGTCGTCCAGCAGGGCATCAATGCCAGCGGCCATCAGGTCGTGATACAGCTGCTCACCCAGTTGCCGTTGCTGCTCATCAGACACATTGGCAATCACCACGATCACCTCATACGGAGCAATGGCCGTCGGCCAGCAGATGCCGTTGGCGTCATGGTGCTGCTCCACAGCCGCCTGAGCCAGACGGGAGACGCCGATGCCGTAGCAGCCCATCCAGAGGGGCTCTTCCTGGCCAGCCTCGTTGGTGAATGTGGCCTCGAGGGCCTCGGAGTACTTGCGGCCCAGCTGAAAGATGTGGCCCACCTCGATGCCACGGCTGGCCTGCAACTGCTGACTGGGGTCATGCAGGCAGTGATCGCCGGGCTGGGCAGCCCGCAGGTCGAGAGCCTCCGGAGCCGGACAGAGCTCGCCCCAGCAGGCTCCCACCAGATGGGCATCGGGACTGTTGGCGCCGCACACAAAAGCCTCTAGATCAATAGCCGTGGCATCGGCCAGGCGCAGGAAACGGGGCTGCCAACTGGGGGAGCCCTCGAGCACAACGTCAGGGAGGTGCGGCCCGGTGAAACCGAAGGGAATAGCCGCATCAGCCGAGAGGGGAGCGATCTCGAGCAGGCTGCCGTGCTCGGTGCTGCAGCGAGCCGACACCGCATTGGCGAGCTTCACCTCATTGAGCTGTTGATCGCCGCGCAAACTCACCAGCAAGGGCTGCTGACAGCCATCTTCAAAACGGGCCAGCAGCAGCAGCACCTTCACGGTCTGGCTGGGCTGAAAACCATGGGCCGAGCACAGCTGCTCGATGCTGCTCTGGCCGGGCGTGGCGAGGCGGTCACCGAGGCCGCCGCTGCGACGTCCGCCGGCAAGGGGCTCGGCCTCGGCAGGTCGAGAGACCGCCCGTTCCTGGTTGGCGGCATAGCGACCATCCCCACTGGCCAGGATCAGATCTTCTCCGGCATCGGCCGTCACCATGAATTCCTGGCTGGCGAAGCCACCGATCGCGCCGCTATCTGCCTCCACCGCCACAGCCCGCAGCCCGCAACGGCTGAAGATGCGGCGATAGGCCTGATCCATGGCCGCATAGGTCTGCTTCAGGCAGGCCTCATCGGCATGAAAGGAGTAGGCGTCCTTCATGATGAATTCGCGCCCCCGCATCAGGCCGAAGCGAGGCCGGATCTCATCACGAAATTTGGTCTGGATTTGATAGAGGTTCACCGGCAGCTGCCGGTAGGAGCGCAGTAGATCTGCGGCCAAAGCGGTGATCACCTCCTCGTGGGTGGGGCCTAGGCCCAGCTCTCGGCCCTGGCGATCCTCGAGATGAAACATGATGCCTTCGCCGGCGGTGTATCCGGCCCAGCGACCACTCCGCTGCCAGAGCTCGGCTGGCTGCAACTGGGGCAACAGCGTTTCCAACGCCCCGGCTCCATTGAGCTCCTCGCGCACGATCGCCGAGATCTTCTGCAGCACGCGCCACAGCAGCGGCAGGTAGGCGTAGATGCCGCTGCCCACCCGGCGGATATAGCCGGCGCGCAGCAACAGCTTGTGGGAAGAGATCTCGGCTTCAGCGGGGTCATCCCGCAACGTCACCAGCATGAGGCGGGAGACGCGCATGGGATGCTCAGCAGAGAGGAGGCCGGAAGCTACCACCGTGCTCCCTCAATAGCCGGATCCAGAAGCGCCACATCTCCCGTTGGAAAGGCGGAAAAAATTCCAGTTCCGCAGCGAAAAGTCTGCTAACTTCCGCTGCAAGTCCAACCTGTCGCACAACCGTCTCATGCAAGCCCATTCGGTCACGGCGGGAATGGGTATGGGAGCTCAGGTTGGCAGTGCAATCTCAGGCCTAGCAGAGGCCGCAGCCCAGTCAGCTGAGAGCGGCGACAACCTCATCGGCATCGATGAGGTGCAGCGCTGCCTCAACCGCTCCCGCGCATCGGTGTATCGCTACACCAACACCGACCCCCGCAATCTCAACCCTCCTTTTAATCCCCGCAAGCTCAACCCCGAATACCGCAGCGATCAGAAAGAGCCTCTGATGTTCCACCCCAATGAGGTGGCTCGCTTTGCACGGGATGTGCTTCGCATCAAGGAAGTCACCGTTGAGGTGCTCAACTCACCCTCCACCGCGACGCAGCAGCTCCTGGGTTCGATCCTCGATGAGCTGCGCGCCATCCGCGGACTGCTCAGCGAAGCAGAAGGTCGCCCCACCTCTCTGGAGAGCCGCCGCGACCAGCACGATCAGGCACGTCCAGCCGCCTGAACGGATTCCACCACTTGCGATGCGGCATAGAAATGCCATGCTGATGGATGTCTTTTGATGAGTGCGCTAACAGGGTTTCCAGCCTTCTTACCGCTGGAACAGCCCTTCGGCTTCTTCCATGGATTCAGATCCCCCTCCCCGAAGCACGAACCATCCCGCTGAGACCGGTGATGAGCCCTACAGTTCGGGAAGCCTCTTTCACACGGCAGCACCTCTCATTGGTGTTGTGCTCGCACTCTGCACACTTGTGGTGCCCTTGGTCAGCGTGATCAGTGATCGCCGACCGGTACCCGCCGCCACGTCACCCGCCACTGCCCATGGATTTGCGCAGTCTTCAGGCTTCCCCAGCGCCAGGGCTGGTGAATCTGATGGTGGAGATACCAGCGGGAAGCCGCAATAAATATGAATACAACGCCGAAGCAGGCTTGATGGTGCTGGATCGGGTTCTGCATTCCTCCGTGCGTTACCCCTTCGATTACGGCTTTATCCCCAACACCCTCGCCGAGGACGGTGCTCCTCTCGACGCGCTGGTGATCATGAATGAGCCCACCTTCGCGGGCTGCCTGATCACAGCGCGGCCGATCGGCATTCTCGACATGGTGGATTGCGGTGCACACGACGGCAAGCTGCTCTGCGTGCCCACCGCGGATCCAAGGCAACACGCCATCCGAAGCATCCGCCAGATCGCACCCAACCAGCTTGAAGAGGTGGCGGAGTTCTTCCGTACCTACAAAAATCTGGAAGGACGGGTGATCGAGATCACCGGTTGGCTGGATGCCGAAGCGGTGCCGGCACTGCTGGAGCGCTGCATTGCTGCTGCTGGCGCTGCACCTAGCTGAGCCGCTGCAGCAAGAAGCCCTCAAACCCCAGCGCCTGGAACACCCGGGCGGGATCCCCGAACCCAGCGGCATTCACCAAGCTGGTGAGGCGCGCCAAACCGATGGGATGCAAGCCCTCCTGGCTCGAGGCATCCAGGCCACTGGCCCGCTGGAACCCCTGCCAGGCGTGTTCGAGCTGATCCTCCAGCGAGGGAAGGCTGGTCTGCATCAGGTCGACGAGCACCAGCTGGGCACCCGGCTGTAAGCAACGGGCAAGGGCGGTGAGAAAGGCCAGTTTGCTGCCGTCATCCGGCAGCGACTGGAGCACCAACACCGAGAGTGCCCCGGCGAAGCGGCCCGCCATGCCCGCCTCGTCCACCAAGGACTCCACCGTGGACTGCCGCCACTGAACCGTGGCCTGCTCACCCAGCCGTTGCCGTGCTTCCTGAAGCATCTCAGCGCTGGGATCAAGGGCTGTTAGGCGCCAATCAGGGCGTTGAGCCATGGCCTCCAGAAGCTCAGCGCCGGTGCCGCAGCCAGCCACCATCACCTCAACCCCGTCAGCCTGGGCAACCGGAGACGCCGCCAGGAGCGCCACCGACAGCCTGGCCAAGCTGCTGTAGCCAGGGATCACCTGACTCTGAAGCCGTTCGTAGCCGGAGGAATGCACTGCCTATCAGCCTGTGTGGTGATGGTAAGCAGGCCGGCCTGAATTGGATTTGATGTCAGCCATCAACATCGGCCTCGGGAATCGACTTCGGCCAGGTAAGTTTGTCGACGCCGAACATCCCCGTCCGACCGTGCCCACCATCCGTTTTGAACAGGAAGGCCAGCAGGTCGGTTGCATCGAAGGTGCAAACCTCCGCAAGGCAGCTCTTGATGCCGGCATCAACCCCTACAAGGGCCTGAACAACCTCAACAACTGCGGTGGTGTGGGCCAATGCGGCACCTGCGTCGTGGAAGTGGTGGAAGGCATGCAAAACCTGTCTCCCCGCAGCGACGTTGAGCAGGTGTATCTGGCTGATCGCCCCGCCAACTACCGCCTCAGCTGCCGCACCAGCGTGAATGGCGACGTCACGGTGCGCACACGTCCTCAGGACGGCGTGGGCAAAGGCTCCAACAGCCTTGTAGGCGCGCTGAAATCGTTGATCGGCAAGTGAGCTCCGCCCTGCGGCTCTACAGCTATCCACAATGCGGCACGTGTCGCAAAGCCCTGCAATGGCTTGCCCAGCAGGGATTTTCAGTGCAAGAGGGAACTCTGGAGCTGGTGGACATCACCCAGCAGCCACCCAGTCTTGCTGAGCTCACCCGAGCCTTTGAGGCCCTGGGCCGCAAGCGGCTGTTCAACACCAGCGGCCAGAGCTATCGGGCCCTAGGCAGCGCCACCGTGGCGGCCATGAGCGATCAAGATGCCCTGGTTGCTCTTGCTGCTGACGGCAAGTTGATCAAGCGCCCCTTCGCAATCACGCCATCAGGCGCTGCCCTGGTGGGATTTAAGCCGGAGGAGTGGCAGGCGGCTCTGCAGAGCTGATCGGAGCGGTCAGCTCATCGAGCTCGTCCATCAGGGCATCAATGCCAGCGCGATTCATCTGGGCCAAGTAGTTGAGCTTGAGCTGCTGCAGAAGCGCGCAAAGCAGGTCTTGGCTTCGCTCCAGGGTGCCGGGCTGCTCCAGGCTGCCCGCCAGCTCCTCCCAGAAGCGATCGATGGCCTGCTGCAGCAACGCGCTCTGACGATCATCACTGCGGGCCAGCCGCTCAGCCGTGCCTCGGGAGAGACCAAGCAGGCTGTCGACCACCCCCACTGCCAGCTGCCGGCTCACGCCAGCAGGCACGATCGCTCCGCCTGGGACCTCCCGCAGCTGTTGCTGCAGGGTATGCCCCAACAACGACTGCAGCTCCGGCTGCAATCTGGGGGTGACCTGGCCAAGCAGGAGAGGGCCCCAAAGCCTGATCAGATCAACCAACTGCTGCTCATCGGCACCGCCAACACTCTGGTGGCTGCGCAGGCTGCGGATCCAACGCGGCCACTGCGACGAGCGGATCAGCGATTGGGTGCCATCCACCAGCTGGAGAGCTAGCACCTCGAACAGCTCCAGGGCCAGCAGCGACACCACCGCCCGGCTCACAGCCGCTCGCAGCGGCTCCACATTGATCAACTGCGCCTGGCTGAGGCGCTCCACCACAGGCACCACCCGCATCCAACGCCAGAAGGGCAGCAGCAGCGGCAGATCGATCCAGCGGCGCAGCAGCGCATCGCGCCAGCTCAGCCCGGGGAAGCGGCGACGCAGCCGCAACATCCGCAACAGGATGTCGAGAGCGAACACGCTCTGAAACAGCAGCAGATCGATCCGCCAGACGTGATCGGTGGGGCGCCCGTTTTCATCAATGGAGCGCCAATAGCTAGTGGCCACCAGGGGCAGCACCTGCTGCTGCCAGAAACGGCGCTCCTCGAGCCAGCTGCGCTGCTCGAGCCAAGCAGCGGAGAGCAGGCGATCGGAGGCCTGTTTGGCCGATTCAAGGCCGGCCCGCTGACGCAGGCGGTTCTTGATCTTCTCCAGGGTGCCGCTGTTGCCCGAGGCCGCAAAGGGGTTCTCGTTGATCATCGCCACGGTGAGATCCACCTGACGGCGGCTCAGGGCGGCGATGGTTTCAGCGTTGCTGCCGGCCTGGAGCGCTTCATCCAGTTGGGTGAAAGCCGCCAGATAGGCCTCGGTTTCCCGATGGGGCTCAATGCCCTTAACAGGGTCGTAAAGCGGCGTGATGTCGGGCAGCAGCGTGAGGGGCACCACCAGCGGCACCTGCGGCAGAGGCGTGAGGTTGCGTTGCAACCAAAAGGTGCGTAAGGGGATGTAGGTGATGTCGAACAGCACCCACAGAAGATTCAGCCCCGCCCATAGCGCTACCGCCCGATCCCAATGACGCCAGAGCCGCGAGGCCGTGACCCTCTGGGCCGACAACCAACGCGGACGAACCATCTCAAGGCGAGGCAACGGCCCTAATCTGCCTCACTTGCACCCGCTGCCGGCAGCACCGCCTCTTGTCCCGCCCAGAACCTCCCGCCGCCGAGCAGCCATCGCCATCATCGAACCCCACACCACAGCAGGAAAGTCCCTGGGTGTTCTGGCGCGGTGTGCTGATCACCCTGGGCGTGGCCCTGGGGGTGCGCCAAACGGTGATCGAAGCCCGCTTCATCCCATCGGGTTCGATGCTGCCCGGCCTACAGATCCAGGACCGGCTGCTGGTGGAGAAGCTCACGTACCGCAAGCGCTCCCCCAAACGGGGGGAAATCGTGGTGTTCCACGCACCCCATCACTTCGATCCAGTGCTCAAGCCCGCTCATCAGGCCGGCCCGCTGCGCTGCCTGCTGGTGAATCTGCCGCTGGTGAACCTGGTGCCCGGCCTGCAGGAGCCCGCCTGTGATGCCTACATCAAGCGGGTGGTGGCCGTGGCTGGTGATCGGGTGGTGGTCAATCCCCGCGGCGAGGTGATGGTGAACGGCAAGCGGCTGCAGGAGCCCTACGTGAGCAACTACTGCCCTGTGGATGCGCAAGGGATGGGACCCTGCCGCACGCTCAACACCACGGTGCCGCCAGGCCACGTGCTGGTGCTGGGCGATAACCGGGGCAACAGCTGGGATGGGCGCTTCTGGCCAGGGGGAGCGTTCCTGCCGGAACAAGAAATCATCGGCCGTGCCTTCTGGCGGTTCTGGCCCCTCGGCACCGCCGGCGAACTCAAGAGCAAGGATCCACTCAAGCCGGCAACCGCACCGCAGCCAAACCAGGGTTGAGACCAGCCGCCAACACCTGACCGGTGAGCGTGGCATCCAGTAGAGGTTGATTCGCGGCCCGAGGGCCCCAGGGATCCTGCGCGACCGACCAGGGGCGCTGGGGGTCAAACAACAGCCATCGGTTCGAACCGAGGGTGAGACCAGGGGGATCCAGCCCCAGCAATCGGGCAGGGCCGAAGCAAAGGCTCTGCCAAAGCTGCGCAGCGCTCCAGCCGCGGCCATGCACCAGCTCCTGCCAAAGGCAGGGCAAGACGAAGCGATGCCCTGCCACCCCGGGCTTGCGCTGATCCAAGGGCAACAGCTGCTCCTCAGCATCCAGGGCTTCATGGTGCACCGCCACCGCCGTGATCAGCCCATCGGCCAAGGCCTGTTGAAGCGCAAAGCGATCAGCAGGAGTGCCCAATGGCGGGACCACACGCCAGCCCTCAGCAATGGGATCAAGGTTGCCGCTGTCAGCAAGCAGGTGCCACCAGCACACCGTGGCCTCAGGCCGCTGAGCCGCAGGCAACTGGCGCAACAGATCGACCCCGGCAGCAGTGGAGAGATTCATCAGCTGCAAGCGGCGCTGCGGATGACGCTGGGCCAGGGCCAGCAGGCTCGCCAGCGGGAGCGTTTCGCTGATGGGGGGATCCGTGGGCCATCCAGCGCGCAACGCGTCCACCCCATCGCGCACAAAGCCCCCTTGGCTGAGGCTGGGCTCTCGAGGAGCCAGCAGTAGAGGCGAATGGCCACATTCCGCAAGGGTGAGCCCACGCTCCAACAGCGCCAGGGGAGGACATTGCTCCGCCTCCGCCAGCCCAATGGCGCCAGCTGCCAGCTGATCGCCATGGCAGGCCAGGTCAAGGCCCTGAGCCCCGTGGCTAAAGCTGCCCCAGAGCAACCATTGCAAAGGGCTGATGGCGGCCAGAGGCTGCAGGCGCTCAGGGCGATCGCGCCAGCTCGAGGCGCGGGGCAGCAGCGCCACAGTGCCGTAGCCCGCAGCCAGGGCAGAGCGCTCCAGCGAATCGAGGGTTTCGGCTGCACCAGTGGCTGGATCCTCGAGGTGCGAGTGGGGGTCGACCAGAGCTGGGGCCAGCAACCAGCCCATGGCCTCCAGAACTCGGGCACCGCAAGCGTCGGCTTCAGCCGCAGCGGATGAGCCGATCGCGGCCAGGCGACCCTCGAGGATCAGCACGTCGGCGCAACGGGGTTCAACCCCTTCAGCCTCCAGCAGCTGAACCTGCTGCAGCAGCAACGGCTGATCGGGGCGTGAGGTCATAGGGCGCCGGCGGCGGTGCGATCCAGAACCCCCCCAAGATGAGCCGTCTGGTTGAGACACACCACCACCGGCGGTTGATCAGCCCCATTGGGGTAATCGATCACGGTGACCCCACCATTGCCCTGCTTCACCGCCCAGATGTCGGCGGCGCTTAATCCCAGCAGGCCGCAGAGGATGGTTTTGTTCACGGCGTCGTGGGCCACAACCAGTGCGGTTTCATCGCTGTGCAGGCTTGCAGCGATGGTGTTCCACCCCCGCAGCGAGCGGTCCCACACATCGTGAATGGTTTCGCCATCGGGCATCTGAACCGTTTCTGGCGCTTGCTTCCAAGCCGCCAGCAGATCGGCCCAACCGTCTTCGATCTCCGATTCCAGGCAGCCTTCCCACTGACCATGTCCGATCTCCACCAGATCGCGAACGCTGGTGAGCGGCACACCGGGATGGTGGCTGAGGATGCCCTCGGCAGTCTGGCGCGGGCGAGACATCGAACTGGTGTAGGCCCGCTGGAAGGTCAGCTTGCGTAGATAGGTGCCGGCGGCTGCAGCCTGGGCACGGCCGTTGTCGTTGAGGGGAATATCGATTTGACCCTGAAAGCGGCCTTGGCGGTTCCAATCGGTTTCACCATGCCGCACCAACAGCAGACGCGGACCAGCCCCCTTGGCGGGCAGCCAACCGCCGCACACCTCCGGATGGAGATGGGTGGTGCCATTGAGCGATTCGATCTGAACCACCACATCGCGATCGCCTGTGGCGCTGAGGTTGAGCACCGACAACGAGGCATTGTCGAGCCGCAGCCGGCGGAAACCAGAGGCAGGTAGGCCTAGCAGGGTGAGCAGTAGGCAGCGCAAGATGGCGTTGTGGCCCACCACCAAGACGGTCTGCGCTTCAACGCTGGCGGGGTTGTGGCGCGCCAGCAGACGATCGACGAAGCGCCGCGCCTGCTCCATCAACTCCGGAATGGGGGCATAGGAGCTGCCATCGGCTCGCTCGAGTTGCAGCTGCTCAGGCTGTTGCTTCCAGACCCGATAGGCCTCCGGAAAACGCTCCTGCACTTCGCTGCTCAGCAGACCGCTCCAGGGAGCCAGGTCCACTTCCCGCAAGTCGTCGTCGAGGCTGGCCTCCAGTCCGCCGCCTTGTGCAGCCAGCAAGGCCGTGGCGGTGTCATGAGCGCGGCGCAGAGGCGAGCTGTAAGCCGCGTTGATCGAGAGATCACGCAGCGCCTCTCCAGTGGCCAACGCTTGCTTCACACCCTCCTCGGTCAGGCTGGAGAGGTCATCGCGGCCCTGGATGCGGTGCTCGAGATTGAAGCTGCTCAAGCCATGGCGAACCAGCAGGATCCGAAGAGACACAGGCGCACGCTTGAGCAAAAGCCATCGTATTTGGTGGGCTTTCGGCTCTGGCCAGGCGGTGAGATGCTGCGCTGATCAGCACCAAGGAGCAAGCGCAGGGTGACAGCAGCCAACAGGCCAGGCGGGCGGCCCGAGGGATCCGCGCCGGGATGGAAGGTGGCCCTAGCGCTGGTGAGCCTGGCCTTGAGCCTGTTGCTCTGGCTCAACGGTCTGATCGACAGCCTCAGCCGCCCATCGGTTGGCAACGACCTCAACCGGCGACAGCTGGAGCTGGCTGTGCTGGCAGAGCCAAGCCTGGACGGACCGCTGCGCCCGTTGCTGGCGGGTCGCAACCCGCAGCAAGCCCTGGCCGAAGCCATCAACACAGAGCTCGACAGCGCCAGGGAAGCCGGCCGCAGAACCGATCCGGATCTCGAGTTGGAGCAGGCCTTGCTGTTGCTGCGCCAGCGCAACAACCAAGCAGCTGAACCGCTGCTGCGCCAGTTAACTGCCGGTCCAGCGCCACAGGCCCAGCTGGCGGAAGCACTCCTGCAGCCTGACAACTCGCTTGCTCTGCAGGCGCGTGAGCAGCTGATCGAAGCTCTACCCCAGGGGGGCGTGCTGCGGCAATGGAGCTGTGAAGCCCTCAGCGGTGCCGCGAGCTGCTCCAGCAAGGCTGTGAGCCAACAAGCGGCCACACAACTAGTCAGCATCACCGTGCTTCCGGTGTTGCTGCTGCTGCTGGGGATTGCCACTCTGCTGCGGGCGCTGTGGATGCGCTGGAAGGGAACAGCAGAGGAAACACCGTCGTTGCAGGGCCCACAGCTCAGCGGCGTGGATGCGGTGCTGCTGATCGCCGGCGGCTTTGTGGTGGTGGGGGAGCTGCTCACCCCGCTACTGGTGAGTCCGCTGCTGTTAGGCCTGCTGCAGCACTGGGCGGTCAAAAGCCCCCTGCGGGAAGGCTTAAGCGTGGTGGGTCTGTATTTGGCCTTAATGACGGGCCCTTTGCTGATTCTGTTCTGGATGCTTCGAGGCAAAGCCGAAGCGGGCTGGTTGCAATTCCGCTGGGCCCCACTGGCCAGCAGCCTGCAACAAGCGCTCAAGGGGCTGTTGATGGTGCTACCGCTGGTGAGCCTGGTGGGTTGGCTGCAGGGCCAGCTTTGGGGGGATCCAGGTGGCAGCAACCCGCTGCTGGAACTTGTCCTGAACAGCCACAACGTGGCGGCACTGGCTTGCTTTGGCTTCACCGCGATCGTGCTGGCTCCGCTGTTTGAAGAAACGATCTTTCGCGGTGCCCTGCTGCCGGTAGCCGGGCGTCGGCTCGGGGCTGCCGGCGGCATCCTGTTGAGCGCGGCGGTCTTCGCCGTAGCGCACCTCAGCCTGGGGGAGCTGCTGCCCTTGCTGGTACTCGGCATCGGCCTGGGGTGGCTGCGCTGGAGCACCGGGCGATTGGGCAGCTGCGTTCTGATGCACGCCCTTTGGAATGGCCTCACCTTCGCCAATCTGGTTGTGCTGGGCTGGTAGCGGCCCAGCCGGTGAGTCTCAGCCGGTGTCACCCCCCTTGCTGGGGGGGCAAGCGCGTGGTTCACTTGCGCAGTTCATCGATGGTTTTGTGGTCGCCGCACCGCTGCACCAGACCCAGGAGGGTCAACGGCGATCCACCGCCCGGCCGCTCGAGCTGATCCAAGGGTCGCTCTCCACACGACGCGCCGATCAGCAATCTCCGCTGCTGGGAAATCTGCACCGCATCGCCGATGGTGCCCTGCTGGGCCTGGGTGTAGCCGTGCTTGGCCTCAGCGGTCTCACCCTGCACTGGCAGGGTCAGTGGACCCGGAATTTCCAAAAGCTGGAAGCAGCCCAACGACTGGAACACCGCCTTCAGGAATCGGCGGCTGTGCTGGAGCAGCATCATCTGGCGATGACCCACAAACCCGCTTTGCTCGAGCCCACATCCAGTGAAAAACTGGTGTATCTGGAGCCACCGTCCCACAGCACGCAGCCTCGGCTGCACGCCCTCTTGGCCCAGGTGAATCCCCGCCAGATCCTGCCGGGGTACTGATGGCGGTGCACCGCCTCGAGAGCCGGCGGCCGGCGCCACGCAGCAGCGGCAGCTCTCTGAAGCAGCGGCGCGTGCTGCAACTCAAGCCGGTGCCCACACGCCGACTCTGGGCGGTGTATTTGCTGATGGCGGCGAGTCTGAGCGGCCTAGCGCTGCGGCTGGCCTGGGTGCAGGTGGTGCAGGGACCTGAGTTGCTCAACCGTGCGCGAGCGGTGCAAACCCAGACCATCACCCCCCTGGGCCGGCGCCGGACGATCGTGGATCGCCAGGGCAGCCTGGTGGCCCTTGATGAAGAGCGCTTCACCCTCTGGGCGCATCCGCGCTACTTCTCCTTTCTCGGCGACGACATCGGCAAACTGCGCAGCCCCCTGGATGTGGCCCGCAAGCTTTCAACCGTGCTGGCGCTGCCGATGGCAGATCTGGTGCGGGCCATGGAGGGACGCAAATCAGGGGTGAAGCTCGCTGCTGATCTCGATCCAGAAACCGCCCAGCGTGTGCGGGAGCTAGGGATCAGCGGGATTGATCTTGAGGCCTACCCACAGCGGGTGTATCCGCAAGGGAGCCTGTTCGCCAACGTGGTGGGCTTCCTCAACCTGGAGCGGGTGCCCCAGGCCGGCCTAGAGCAGAGCCGTAACAGCGACCTGCGTCGTCACGAGGCCACACGGCAGCTGCGGCGCGGCGCCGACGGCACCCCACTGCCCGATGGCCTCAAAGCGGGGGTGCTCTACGGCGACGATCTGCGCCTGCAGCTCACCCTTGACGCACGCCTGCAGCAGGTGGCCCAGATGGCCCTCACCAAGCAGGTGAAGCAATGGAAGGCCAAGCGGGGTGTGGCTCTAGTGATGGATGTGCGCAACGGCGAACTGCGGGCTCTGGCCTCCACCCCCACCTACGACCCCAACCAGTTCTGGAAGTACAAGCCCGGGCTGTTCCGGGAGTGGTCGGTGCAGGATCTCTACGAGCCGGGGTCCACCTTCAAACCGATCAACCTGGCCATCGCCCTGCAAGAAAACGCCATTGATCCGGCCGGAAAGGTCAATGACAACGGTCAGCTCACCATCGGCGGCTGGCCGATCTTCAATCACGACCGCAAAGGCAATGGGCTGATTGATTTCCCCACGGTGCTCCAGGTGTCCAGCAACGTGGCGATGGTGAAGGCCATGCAGCGGGTGAAGCCCGAGAAGTTTTGGACATGGCTCCATACCCTCGGCATCGACACCAAACCCGACACCGATCTGCCCGGTGCCGTGGCCGGTCAGCTCAAACCCAAGGAGATCTTCCGCACCCAACCGATCGAACCAGCCACCGCGGCCTTTGGCCAGGGTTTCAACCTCACGCCGCTGAAGCTGATCCAGCTGCACGCCATGCTCTCCAACGGCGGAAAGTTGGTGAGTCCCCACATCACCCGTGGCCTGCGCTCAGGCGAGGATCTAGCAACGGCACCGCCGGCCTCGGGTCTGCAATTGATCCGCCCGGAGATCGCCCAGACGGTGCTCAATTGGATGGAAACCGTTGTGGAGAAGGGCAGCGGCAAGGGCACCTACATCCCGGGCCATCGCATCGGCGGCAAGACCGGCACAGCCCAGAAAGCGGAAAACGGTGTGTACATCGCCGGAGCGCGTATCACCAGTTTCGTGGCCCACCTGCCGATCAACGATCCGCGCTATGTGGTGCTGGTGGTGGTGGATGAGCCGAAAGGGAGCAACGCCTACGGCTCCACAGTGGCAGTGCCTGTGGCTCGCCAGATCATCGAGGCACTGCTGGTGATCGAAAAGATCCCCCCTTCCAAGCCCATTGCAGCCAAGCCCGGGTAACCGCTTGGTGACAGACGCGGTGCTTTCGCGTTGTGCTGGCTAGTTTGAGGCCATCTCATGGGGCCCTGCATGGCCAACCTGCTCGATCAACTGGCCGCCATGACGGTGGTGGTCGCCGATACCGGCGACATTGATGCCATTCACCAGTTCACGCCGCGGGATGCCACAACCAACCCCTCGTTAATCCTGGCGGCAGCCCAGATCCCCAGGTATCAGAGCCTGATCGATCGCTCCTTGCAGCAGTCGCGAGAGGTGTGCGGCGCTGAAGCACCAGCGGAAGATGTGGTGCGCGAAGCCCTTGATGAAATCTGTGTCACTTTCGGCACTGAAATCCTCAAGATCGTTCCAGGTCGCGTATCTACCGAAGTAGATGCCCGCCTCAGCTTCAACACCGAAGCAACAATCACCAAGGCGCGCAAACTGATTGGCCTCTACCGCCAGGTGGGCATCAGCCGCGATCGTGTGCTGATCAAGATCGCCTCCACCTGGGAGGGAATGAAGGCAGCCGAGGTGCTGGAGAAAGAGGGCATCCACTGCAACCTCACGCTCTTGTTCAGCTTCGCCCAGGCTGTGGCCGCGGCCGAAGCAGGAGTCACCCTGATCTCCCCGTTTGTGGGGCGCATCCTGGATTGGTACAAGAAGAGCACTGGGCGTGATAGCTACCCAGGTCCGGAAGATCCTGGAGTGGTGTCGGTCACCCAGATCTTTAATTACTTCAAAACCTACGGCTACAAAACCGAGGTGATGGGAGCCAGTTTCCGCAACATCGATGAAATCATCGAGCTGGCGGGATGTGATCTGCTCACCATCTCCCCCAAGCTGCTCGATCAGCTCCGCAACACCGAAGGTGAGCTGAGCCGCAAGCTCAATGCCTTCAACCCTGCTCCCACCGACGAGCAGATCCATCTCGATCGGGCCGGCTTCGAAGCAATGATGCACAAAGACCCGATGGCTACTGAGAAGCTTCAAGAAGGCATCACAGGCTTCTCCCGCGCCATCGAAACCCTCGAGGCCCAGCTGGCCCACCGCCTCGGTGAACTCGAAGGTGCCGGCGCCTTCCAGCACGCCGCCCAGGAAATCTTCCTGCTCAACGATCTTGATGGCGATGGCTGCATCACCCGTGAGGAGTGGCTGGGCAGCGACGCGGTATTTGATGCGTTGGACACCGATCACGACGGTCGCCTCACCCCCGCCGACGTGCGAGGTGGGCTAGGTGCTGCACTGGCCATCAGCGGTTCTTAACCTTTCTGCCCCACACTGTGGTGATTGTTCCTGCCCTCCGTTGAACGCTCTCGACACCATGCGTGCCCTGGCCAGTCAGGGTGAAGTGCTGGATGTTCCCGCCGGTCAGCTGATCTTTGGATCCGGTGAAACCGGCGACTGCATGTTCGGCGTGCTGGAAGGCAGCGTGGAACTCAGTTGGAACGACGATGGCGGCCAGGAGGTGATCCAGGCCGGTGATGTGTTCGGTGCCGGTGCTCTGGTGACTCCTGAGCACCGGCGCTATGGCAATGCCAAGGCCCTGAACGACTGCCGCATCCTGGTGATGAATCGCGAGAAGTTCCTGTTTGCGGTGCAGGAGTCGCCGATGTTTGCGATCGAACTGCTCGGCTCGATCGACAAGCGGCTGCGGCAGCTGAAAGACTGCACAAAATTCAGCTAGGCCACTGCTTTAGCTGCGCTGGAACAGCAAGCGCTTGATCACCCGCTGGGCAATGTCGCCATACCCCATCTCGCCCGAGAGGATTTGGGCAATGCGCTGGGGAGCGGTGGGGCGTTTGATCCCCAATTGGTAGCCCACCTTGGGCACGCGGTAAAACACCTGAGCAATGCGGCGGCCCCAGGCCATCGATTCCCCCCACTGCTCGCGCATCGCCTGGCTGTAGTTCGCCAAGGCCTGCCCAGCTTGGCGCTGGCTGGTGGCATTGAGGTAGTGATGCAGTGCTTCGGCGCTGCGCACGCCACTGAGCAAGGCAGGCCGAAGCCCCTCGGCCAGAAAGGGATCGCACAAGGAAGCAGCATCACCCACCACCACCGCTCCAGCGGCGCTGTGCAATGGATAGTGGCCGTCCCAAACCCGGAGCGGTGATTGCTGACGCAACCCCGCATCAGCCGGTAGCCCCAAGCTAGGCAGCAGCTGGTCCAGCACAGCATCGGCGTCGACAGGGTCTTTGCCGATGAAACTGCCCACCCCGATGCTGTAGCCCCCATGGCGGGGGAAGGCCCAGCAGAAGCCGTGGCGCACAAGGCCGAATTCAAAGCGGGCCGTGCTCGGCTCCTTGACCTCAGCCTCCACCTCCACAGCCACGGCACTGGCATAACGAGGTCGTGGATTGCCAAGCTCCAGAGAGCCCGCAAAGCGGGAGCTGGAGCCATCGGCCAGCACCACAGCGCGGCTGGTATAGCGATGACCGCCCGACTCCACAACCCAATGGTCGTCGTTGCGCTGGATGCTCTCAGCTGGAGAGCGATCCATCAGCTCTGCACCGGCGGCCACGGCCTGCTGCGCGATGTAGTGATCGAGGCGAGAGCGCTGCACGATCCAGAAAGGTGAATCGCCGGGGAGAACAGCCGTCACCGGATCGTCGAGGCACCAGGTGAAACGCACCTGCTCAATCACCTGATCAACCGCAGGGGTGAGATCAAAAGGAAACCAGCGTTGCACTGAAGCAGCCATGCCACCGCCGCAGGGCTTGCGGCGTGGCATGGCCTCAGCCTCGAGCATCAAGACCCGGTGACCACTGGCGCTGAGGTGATACGCCGCGGCTGCACCTGCGGCACCGGCGCCAACAACGATCACATCGTGCAGGTGAGCTGTGCTCACACCTTGAGGATATCGGCTTCCTTTTCAGCCAGTAGTTTTTCGATCTCGGTGATGAACTTATCCGTAAGCTTCTGCACCTTGTCCTGCTCGTCGCGGCTCTGGTCTTCAGACAACTCGCCTTCCTTCTCCTGCCTCTTCACTTTGTCGATGGCATCGCGGCGAACATTACGCAGCGCCACCTTGCCCTCCTCTGCATATTTCGCTGCGAGCTTGCAGAGATCCTTGCGCCGATCCTCGGTAAGAGGCGGAATGTTGATGCGGATCAGCTTGCCATCGTTGTTGCAGGTGAGGCCCAGATCGCTCATCGAGATCGCTTTCTCGATCAAGCCCAATGAGCCCGCATCGAAGGGCTGCAACTGGATGGTGGAGGAATCCGGCGTGCTGATGGTCGCCAGCGACTTCAGTGGTGTGTCAGCCCCGTAGTACTCGACCTGAATCTTGTCGAGAAGGGAGGGGTTAGCCCGGCCGGTGCGGATGGTGTTGAAGGTGCGCTGGGTGGAGTCCACCGACTTGCGCATGCTGGCTTCGAGATCCATGGATGCAGACGTAAAGAAAAGACTCAGGCCGAGGGCAGGATGCTGGTGCCGATGCGCTCACCGCGCACCGCACGACCAATGTTGCCGGCGCCGAACAGATCAAACACCACAATGGGGATGGCGTTGTCCTTGCAGAGGGCGATGGCGGTGCCGTCCATCACCTCGAGCTCACCGCTGAGCACGTCGAGGAACGAGAGGCTTTCGTAGCGCACGGCATCGGTGTGCTTATTGGGGTCCTTGTCGTACACCCCGTCCACCTTGGTGGCTTTGAACACCACGTCAGCACCGATTTCAGCAGCCCGCAGGGCTGCGGTGGTGTCGGTGGTGAAAAAGGGGTTACCGGTGCCTGCGGCAAAGATCACCACCCGGCGCTTCTCCATGTGGCGAATAGCGCGGCGGCGGATGTAGGGCTCAGCCACCTCCTGCATGGAGATAGCGCTCTGCACCCGAGTGGGGATCCCGGCGCGCTCCAGGCCGTCCTGCAGGGTGATGGCGTTCATCACCGTGGCAAGCATGCCCACATAGTCGGCCGTGGCGCGATCCATACCGGCGGACGAGCCTTTGAGGCCTCGGAAAATGTTGCCACCACCCACCACAATCGCGAGCTGGGTGCCATCGGCAACGACCTCCGCCACATCCTTGGCGATGGCATTCACAATGGCTGGATCGATGCCATAGCCCTGCTGGCCCATCAGGGCTTCACCGCTGAGCTTGAGCAAAACGCGCTGATAGGCCATCCGTTCGCGCTTGCACGTCAGTTGGCCGAACAGTAGCAAGCGTGAGATCCCTTGCCGACGCTGGATCCAGCCGCTTCGATGGGTCAACCGCGCAACAACGATGACGGGCACCCCCGGCCCTGCCCCCCGAGAGCCGCGGTGCTCCAGCGTGATGGCCCGGCTCTCCCTCTCCGCTGTGGAGCGCCTGGTGGCCGAGCCGGGGGGCTGGAGAGAGCCCGTGGTGCATCGCGCCCTGCTGGTGAGTGGCCTTTCGGTGCTGCTCACCAGCATCACGCTGGTGCAAAACCACCAGAAGAACTGAGCGTTAGAACTCGATGCCGGCCTGGGCTTTGACGCCCTGCTCGCGGAAAGGATGGCGCAGAAGCTTCATCTCGGTCACCAGATCAGCGCGCTCCACCAGGGCCGGCGGTGCACCGCGGCCTGTCAGTGCCACATGGGTGAGGGCCGGTCGCATGGCCAGCCCCTCCAGCACCTGCTCGATCTGCAAATAGCCCAGCTTGAGGGCCACGTTCACTTCATCGAGCACCACCAGCTTGCGCTCGGCATCGGCCAGATAAAGCAGTGAGCGCTGCCAGGCCTGCTGAACAAGGTCGCGGTCACGGTCACGGTCTTGGGTTTCCCAGGTGAACCCCTCGCCGAGGGCATGCCAGTGCAGGGCATCGCCAAAGAGCTCCAAGGCCTTGGCCTCACCCGGCTGCCAGCCGCCTTTGATGAACTGCACCACGGCCACCTGCTCACCGTGACCAAGGGTGCGCAGCACCAGACCTAACGCTGCTGTGGTTTTCCCCTTGCCGTCGCCGGTGAACACCAGCACCAATCCCTTCTCCAGGTTGCGCTCGCCCACCCGTTGCTGCTGCACCTCCTTGCGGCGCGCCATGCGGCGGCGGTAGGCATCGGCATTGGTTTCTGGGGCCAGTTCACCGCCCATACCCAGCTCGGCGGCGGCCAGATCGAGCTGATGTTCGGGGGGTTGGGCGGACACAGGGCTCCAGCAGATCGATCGCAGCACTCTGGCAACGCGAGGAGGCGGATCAGGCGGCGCGGGCACGGGCGAGGGCCGCATCCACGGCCTGCTGCTGGTCGCGGCGGGTGATCCAGTGGTGATAGGTCCGGGTGTGGATCGCCACCGAGTGGCCCATCATTCGGGCCGCCACCGTGTCGGGCAGGCCGATGTGGATGGTGCGCACGGCCCAGGCGTGGCGCAGGTCGTAGGGGGTGAGGGGCAGCTCGTAGCGACGAAACTGTTCTGCCACCCGACGACCCACCTGCTGCAGGGTGGTGCTGCGCAGGTCGGTGCGCACCGGCGGCAGCAGGCTGCGGGACTCGCCGAGGCGCGGCAGCTCAAAGCGTTCCACCCACTCGGGTTGAAACGGCCACACCTGATGTTCGCCCGTTTTGCTGGTGGGCAACACGCGAATCACACGGTCGCCCCCGGGGGCCAGGGCGGAGAGGTCGCTGAAAAACACCTCGTGGTTGCGCAGGCCGTAGGCGGCCATCAGGCCGTAGACGAGGCGCCAGCCGGGGTTGGGAATGCGCTCAATCCAGTCAAGAATTTGGCGGTCGCTCGGCAACTGGCGAAACTGCGCCGCATGCAGGCCATAGCCCCCGGCGCGCTCAGCCCAGTCGGCTGGCAGCTGCAGCGCTTCCGAGCGGGCCAGAGCCGCCAAGGCCGTGCCGCACTGCTGGCGGCTACGACTGGCCAGGGGATAGCTCTCGAGCGCCGCCTCCAGCAGCGCCGGGCCGAAGGGCTGCTGCTGGCTGCTGACCAACCGGCGCAGACGGCGCAGGTAGGGCAGATATGCGCTGGTCCAGGTGGTGCGGCTACCGGCGGGATTGCGGCGGCGGCGCGGATCGTTGAAAAAGGTGTGCTCGAAACGCTCCAAAGCAGCCTCCACATCCACCGAACCGGCAGCCCCCCCCACAGCACCGGTGCGGCGTCCGCCGCTTCCCCACTGGCTCCAGTTGAAGTTTTGCTGTTGCAGCTGCTGCACCACACGACGCAGAGCCTGCCGCGCATCCTCGAGGCCAGCGGCATCCGCCGGCAGGCCAAGGCTGATGCGCTGCACAGCGATCGAGCCCTGGCCCTGGCGACTGGGCAATGGGCCGCGGATCGCCAGCCGCTCCCCCCGCCGCTCCAGCCGCAGGCTCACCCCACTGGCCGCCAGCTGGGCGTTGTGCTCGCGGATCAGGCCATCCAGCGGGTGTGCTGTAGGGGGAGCAGCCGTCATGGCGCGGACCCTATCGAGCCTGCAGCAGAACAGCCAGCACCAGACCAGAAGCGGACCAGCAGCGTTACGCTCGCCCACAACATCCACCTGAATACCGCTGGGCATGGCCAAGGTCGGCGTGCTGTTGCTGAACCTCGGCGGTCCTGAGCGCATTCAGGACGTGGGGCCGTTTCTCTACAACCTGTTCGCCGATCCGGAGATCATCCGACTTCCCAATCCGGCCCTGCAGAAACCGCTGGCCTGGTTGATCAGCACCCTCCGAGCCGGCAAATCCCAGGCGGCCTATCGCTCGATCGGAGGTGGCTCACCCTTGCGCCGCATCACCGAACAGCAGGCCCGCGAGCTGCAAAGCAACCTGCGCCAGCGCGGCATCGAGGCCACCAGCTATGTCGCGATGCGCTACTGGCATCCCTTCACCGAATCGGCGGTGGCCGATATCAAGGCCGACGGCATCGATGAAGTGGTGGTGCTGCCCCTCTATCCCCACTTTTCGATTAGCACCAGCGGGTCAAGCTTCCGCGAGCTGCAGCGGTTACGCCAGGCCGATCCCGGCTTTGCCCGCCTGCCGATCCGCTGCATCCGCAGCTACTACGACGATTCCGGCTACATCGGCGCCATGGCCGAGCTGATCGCCCGTGAGATCGAAGCCTGCCCAGATCCCGCTACAGCCCACGTGTTCTTCAGCGCCCACGGCGTGCCCAAGAGCTATGTGGAAGAAGCGGGTGATCCCTACCAACAGGAGATCGAGGCCTGCGCCGGCTTGATCATGGATCGCCTTGAGCAGCAGCTGGGTCACCGCAATCCCTTCACCCTCGCCTACCAAAGCCGTGTGGGTCCAGTGGAATGGCTCAAGCCCTACACCGACGATGCCCTGCACGATCTGGGCGAGCAGGGCGTCAAAGACCTGGTGGTCGTGCCGATCAGCTTCGTGAGCGAGCACATCGAAACGCTTGAAGAAATCGATATCGAATACCGGGAAATCGCCACCGAGGCCGGCATCACCAACTTCCGGCGTGTGCCGGCACTCGACACCACCCCTTCCTTCATCGAAGGGTTGGCCAACCTGGTGCAACACGCGCTCGAGGGGCCGGAGGTGAACCTGGATCAGGCAGCTTCCCTGCCTACCAAGGTGAAGCTTTATCCCCAGGACAAGTGGGCCTGGGGCTGGAACAACAGTTCCGAGGTGTGGAACGGCCGCTTGGCAATGCTCGGCTTCTCCGCTTTCCTGCTGGAGCTGCTCAGCGGCCGTGGCCCGCTCCACTCTTTGGGATTGCTCTAAGGCTGCCGCCGGCAGTCTTGCGGTGCTGCTGCTGAGCGGTGGCATGGCCTGGGCGGAGGCTCGCTGGAGCCAAGGCGTGTTTCCGGTGGCCGTGTTCTCTGGCTACACCAGCCACTTCGGCCCGCGCATCGGGCCCTTCGGCGGTCGTGAACCTCATCACGGCATCGATATCGCTGCCCCGCTGGGTTCGCCGATCCGCAACTGGTGGAGCGGGGTGGTGCAGCAGGTGATCAACGATGGCCACTGCGGCCTCGGACTGGTGATCCAATCAGGCCCCTACGAGCACGTTTACTGCCATCTCAGCGGCAGCGTGCAGGGCGGGGTGTATCGCAGTGGCAGTGTGAGCCTGCAGGCGGGCAATCGCCTGGCCAGCGGCACGCTGATCGGCCATGTGGGAGTGAGCGGCCGCAGCACAGGGCCGCATCTCCACTGGGGTGTGCGCTACGGCGGCCGCTGGCTCAATCCTGCAGCAATCCTGAGGGCCATGGCTGCGTCACAGCGTCAGGGGCGCTAGTTGCACACGCCCAATCCCCGGGCCAGACCTTAGTGTTGGGTCAAGATCACGAGCCTCCAGCCGCTGTTGTGACCGTTACGTCTGTATCGCCAACGGCAGCCGCCGCCAGCCAGAGCTTCCCGCAGCGGGTGAACGGTGGTTACGCCCTGATGGATTCCCTGCGCCGCCACGGTGTAGAGCACATCTTTGGATACCCAGGTGGGGCGATCCTGCCCATCTACGACGAGCTGCACAAGGCGGAGAGCCGCGGCTGGCTGAAGCACATCCTGGTGCGCCACGAGCAGGGCGGCACCCATGCCGCCGATGCCTATGCCCGCGCCACCGGCAAGGTCGGTGTGTGTTTTGGCACCTCGGGGCCCGGCGCCACCAATCTGGTGACCGGTATCGCCACGGCCCACATGGACTCGGTGCCGATGGTGGTGATCACGGGCCAGGTGCCTCGGGCCGCCATCGGCACCGATGCCTTTCAGGAAACCGACATCTTCGGCATCACCCTGCCGATCGTGAAGCACTCCTGGGTGGTGCGTGACCCGCGTGACATCGGCAGGATCGTGGCCGAAGCCTTTCTGATCGCCGCAAGTGGCCGCCCCGGCCCGGTGCTGATCGATGTACCCAAGGATGTGGGTGTTGAGGAGTTCGACTACACCCCGGTGGAGCCCGGCAGCGCCTTACCCGCGGGCTTCAAGTCCACACCGGCACCCAACCCCGAAGCGATCGAGGCCGCGTTGGCGCTGATCCGCCAGGCCCGGCGGCCGCTGCTCTACGTGGGCGGCGGCGCCATCAGCTGTGGTGCCCATCAACAGGTGCATCAGCTTGCTGAGCGATTCCAGCTGCCGGTGACCACCACCTTGATGGGCAAAGGGGCTTTCGACGAGCAGCACCCCCTGGCCGTGGGCATGCTCGGCATGCACGGCACCGCCTACGCGAACTTCGCCGTCACCGAGTGCGATCTGCTAATCGCCGCCGGCGCCCGCTTCGACGACCGTGTGACTGGCCGGCTGGACGGCTTCGCGCCGCGGGCTCAGGTGATTCACATCGATATCGACGCCGCGGAGCTGGGTAAGACCCGCATCCCCGATGTGCCCGTGGTGGCCGATGTGAAGGCAGCGCTTGACGCCATGCTGATCGCCTCCTCTGGTGAGGATTCCGCCGGCCGCACCGAAGCCTGGCTGGAGCGCATCAGCAGCTGGAAGCAGCACTACCCGCTGGTGGTACCGGCCCCCGAAGGCGACATCGCACCCCAAGAGGTGGTTGCGATGCTGCAGGAGTTAGCGCCCAAGGCCTACGTCACCACCGATGTGGGGCAGCACCAGATGTGGGCCGCACAGTTTCTGCACACAGGCCCCCGCCGCTGGATCAGCTCTGCGGGCCTCGGCACGATGGGCTTCGGCATGCCCGCCGCTATGGGCGTGCAAACGGCTTTCCCCCAAGAGCAAGTGATTTGCGTAGCGGGCGACGCCAGCATCTTGATGAACATCCAGGAGCTGGGCACCCTCAACCAATACAACCTGCCGGTGAAGGTGGTGGTGCTCAACAACGGATGGCAGGGCATGGTGCGCCAGTGGCAAGAAAGCTTCTACGGCGAGCGCTACTCCGCCTCCGAAATGACCGGGGGCATGCCGAATTTCCCCCTGGTGGCCGAGGGATTCGGGGTGAAGGGTGTTCACATCAGCGAGCGCGCCGACCTGCGGCAGCAACTCTCGGAAGCCCTGGCTCACCCCGGCCCGGCCTTCATTGAAGTGAAGGTGCGCCGCAACGAAAACTGCTACCCGATGGTGCCTCCCGGTGCCAGCAACGCCCAGATGGTGGGCTTGCCCTCCCATCCGGAGCTGGCGATCGACACGAGCCGCGAGTGCCATAGCTGCCACCACGTGACCTCCAGCTCGAGCCTCTACTGCCCCAACTGCGGCGCCAAACTTTGATGCGGCGTTGGTTGCTGCCAGCCCTGCTGGCCGGAGTGCTGTTGATGGTCAGCGGACCTGTATGGGCAGCTGAGGTGTTGCAGGTGCGCAGCGGTCAGCTGCTCCAAGTGGGCGATCACAACCGCACGTACACCGTGGAGCTGGCCTGCGTGAGTATCCCCTCAGGCGGCGAGCAGGCAGCAACAGATTGGTTACGAGCAGCCTTGCCGCGGCGCACCAAGGTGAACCTCCGGCCCGTGGGTAACGACAGCGGAATCCTCGTGGCGAAGGTGCAACGGCTTGGGCAATCGAACAATCCGTCGACCACCGACATGGGAGACGGCCTGGTGTCGGCTGGGTTGGCTCGTTCAACGCCAGGTTGCTGAGCGCGCGATGAGCATCAACCGCACCGCCAAAGGGATCGTGCTGGTGCCCTGCCTGTTGCTCGGTTCCGCCTTCCTGGCGGCAGCTGTGTGGGGTGATGCAGCAGCAGAGGCCAACAAGACCCTGGCGCTTGTGCTCGGCGCAACACTCATGGGCGGGGGCCTACTAGCCCAATTGCTGCCGGAACGTGAGCCGGAGCAGGATCAACCCTCCAACCCCGGCGACTGAGCCGCTCGCTCACTCAATTAGCAGGTTTGTTGTTTGACTGATTCTCCTTCACCAAACGGAAGTATTCCGGGGTGGGATAGATGGTGAAGGAGTCAGTAGGGGCGTTGATGATCTCACGCAAAACAGCGGTGAGATCAGCCACCTGGGGTTTGAGCTTTTGGCGCTCGGCAGGCGGCAATTTGGACAGAGCGTTCTGGAGATTTTCGTAGCTGAAGAAAAACACACCCCTCGGGCCCTCAGGGGTTTGGATCGTGAGGAACGGCTTGGTGAAGAACACCGGCACATTCAGGCCCTCACGAATCTGCTGGTCGCTGAGGCCCTGCTCCTTGAGCAACTTCACGGCCTGGGTGCGATCACCGTCGTTAATGACAATCGGTGCCACCAGAGGCTTGCTCTTATCTTTGAGCTGTTTGTTC
The DNA here is from genome assembly GCF_018502385.1 of Synechococcus sp. LA31. Lineage (NCBI taxonomy): Bacteria > Bacillati > Cyanobacteriota > Cyanophyceae > Synechococcales > Synechococcaceae > Synechococcus > Synechococcus sp. LA31. Next base: position 528,756 of record NZ_CP075523.1, on the reverse strand, counting down.
AGCTCAACAACCTTCTCATTCATCACGTTGAGAGGGATGGCGACCACACCTGCCTTGAGGTTGGGGTTGCTTTTGTTGAGGGCCACTAACTGCTCATTGGCCTTGGCACTTTCTAGATAAAGCGGCAGCACCAACTCTTTTTCACGCGGAATCGGCAGCGGCACACCATTGGAATCGGTGATAACAAACACCGGCACCACTTGGAGCTTCTTGATCGCATCAGCTTCAGGGATCGCCTGAGCGGGAAGCGGCAGCAGCGAGAGCGCGCCCATCGCCATGCCAGCGCTCAGCACTACGGAGCCGATCTTGCGACCCATGGAGTGGCGCATGGCGATGAGGCGTGACTGCATGCGATCAACTGTTGAAAGACTGAGCCTAGACAGAGAAATCCTCCTAGCTTTCAAGGGCTGGACGGTGCCGGCCATGACCACTACAGAACAGACCATCGTCGCCGCCGGCCGTACCGCTGCCCACAGCGGATTACACGCGAGTGTTGACACCAGTCGCTGGCCGCAGAGGCTGCTGACAGGGGTCAGCCTGGCAACGGTGCTGCTGAGCAGTCAGACGCTGGCGGCAAGCACACCGCTGCGCAGTGATGTTCGAATGCTGCTGCCCAGTGAGGGGCTGCTGGCTGGCCTGGGAGACGGACTACGCCGTGGCTACGACGTGGCCATGCGGGAAAGCCGAAGCTGCGGCGTGGTTCCACCCAGCCTGCACATTGGCTGGCTCCCTCCGGGCGCCGATCCGCGTGGTCCGGTGCTGGCGAGCCAGCGTTCTGCCCTGCTGGTGGCACCGCCTGCCGCACCGCTGGAGGCCTATGGGTTACTGGCGGATCAACAGCGCCTGAGCGTGCTGCTGCCGCTGCAGCGAGGGCAGTCGCTCGATGGCTTGCCGCTGCTGAAGGGATCCGATCGGCTCTGGCCGTTGATACCTGGCCGCAGCCTCGAGGCCGATCGCTTGGCGGAAGCCCTGCTGGCCGACAAGATCAAACGGGTGATGGTGGTGCGGGATCGCAGCGCCGAGAGCCGGGCACTCACCGAACGCTTCGCAGCCAGCTTCGCCGTTGGCAATGGCCAGGTGATCGGCCCCACCGCGGCACCCCTAGCGATGCAATCCACCGACCAAGCCGCGATCACGCAGCTGGAAAACGACGTGGACTGGTATCGCCCTCCGGCACTGGTGGTGATCACACAACCGGGCAGTGAGCTAGCGCAGGCCTTGAAGGCCGCCAACTGGCCAGCAACGGTGTTGATCGCCTGGACAGCACCGGTGCGTCAGCCCCTGGCAGTGGAGCAGATTGGGGTGAACCCCCTCAGTCGCGGACCCGGCTGGACCCGCTTCGCCCAGCGCTTCCAGCAACGCTGGGGCTACGCGCCTGGTGTCGTGGAAAGCGCCGGCTATGACACCGGTTTGATGAGCGCTTTGGCCTCGGTGCAGGCAGCAGGCCGGACCGGTTGGGATCTGCAGTGGTTCAGCGCCAATGCCAAGCCCCAGCCCCTGTGCACGGCCCTGAAGCTGCGGGCCCAAGGAGCGAAGGTGCGGCCTGAAGCCGCAAGCAGCCCATTTGATCTGGGGCCTGGGGTGCCGCCCTCCGCCCGGCTGCAGCTGAGCCGTGGCTGAACTTGTGCTGCCGCTCGAGGCCGCGGGCCTTGAGGCGATCGCAGCGGTGGGCGGTAAAAACGCTTCCCTCGGCGAGATGATCCGCGAGCTGAGCACGGAGGGCGTGCAAGTTCCCGGTGGATTCGCCACCACCGCGGAGGCTTATCGGCATTTCATCAGCGCTGGTGGCCTGCATCAGCAGCTGCACGCCACACTCGACGGCCTCGATGGCCGCGACATCGCCCAGCTGCAGGCCGCCGGCGCCGCAGCACGGGCGCTGCTGCTGGGCAGCCCCCTACCGATGGATTTGCAAGAGGCGATCGTGTCGGCTTATCGCGCCCTTGGCTCGCCGCCGGTGGCGGTGCGCTCGAGCGCCACCGCCGAAGACCTGCCCGATGCATCCTTTGCCGGGCAGCAGGAGACCTATCTCAATGTGCGGGGCGAGCGGGAGCTGCTGGCGGCCTGCCGGCGTTGCTTCGCTTCGCTGTTTACCGACCGAGCCATCTCTTACCGGCAGATCAACGGTTTTGATCACTTCGAGGTGGCTCTCTCCATCGGGGTTCAACGGATGGTGCGCTCCGATCTTGCCTGCTCAGGGGTGATGTTCAGCATCGACACCGAAACAGGCTTTCGCAACGCCGTGCTGCTCACCGCCGCCTACGGCCTGGGGGAAAACGTGGTGCAGGGGGCGGTGAACCCGGATGAATACCTGATCTTCAAGCCCACCCTTGAGCAGGGTTTCGCGCCGATCGTGAGCCAACGCCTGGGCAGCAAGGCGATCCGGATGGTGTATGGGGATCAGGGCTCCACCTGCAACGAACCGGTGCCAGCCACCGATCGCAGCCGCTACGCCCTCACCGAGGCGGAAGCGCTGCAATTGGCCCGCTGGGCTTGCCGGATCGAGCGCCATTACAGCAAGCGCCGCAATGAAGCCAGCCCCATGGACATCGAATGGGCCAAGGACGGCGAAAGCGGCGAGCTGTTCATCCTCCAGGCACGGCCAGAAACCGTGGAATCACGGCGCAGCGCCACGCTGCTACGCAGCTGGCAGCTCGACCCCCACGACGCTGATGTGCTTTGCCGCGGCCGCGCCATCGGCGCGTCGGTGAGCAGCGGTCGAGCCCGCATCCTGCGCCACCCCAGCGACATTCAGCGCTTCGAACCCGGCGATCTCCTCATTACCGAACGCACCGATCCCGATTGGGAGCCGATTCTCAAGCGTGCCAGCGGTGTGGTGACCAACCAAGGGGGGCGCACCTGCCACGCCGCGATCATTGCCCGCGAGATGGGCATCACCGCGATTGTGGGCACCGGCGATGCCACCGAGCGCATTGCCGATGGCGACATGATCACCGCCAGCTGCTGCGAGGGCGATGAGGGCCGCGTGTATCGCGGCGCGCTGCCTTTTCGCGTTGAAGAACGCGACATCGGCGAGATGCCCTCCACACGCACCCGCATTTTGATGAATGTGGGCAATCCGGAAGAGGCCTTCAAGCAGGCGGCGATCCCCTGCGATGGCGTGGGGCTGGCGCGGTTGGAATTTGTGATTGCGAACCACATCCGCGTGCACCCGATGGCGCTGCTGCAGCCTGAGCGGCTCCACGACCCAGCCGAACGCCAGGCCATCACAGCACTCACCGCTGGCTACAAGGAGCCAGCCGATTACTACGTGGATCTGCTGGCGCAGGGCATGGGACGCATCGCCGCGGCCTTCCACCCGCGGCCGGTGATCCTGCGCTTCTCCGATTTCAAAAGCAATGAATACGCCAAGTTGCTGGGGGGCAGCAGCTTTGAGCCCAACGAGGAGAACCCAATGATCGGCTGGCGCGGTGCCTCCCGCTATTACGCCGAAGGCTTCCGGAAGGCCTTCGCTTTGGAGTGCCGCGCTCTTAAGCGCGTGCGCCAGCAGATGGGCCTCACCAACGTGATCCCGATGGTGCCCTTCTGCCGCACTCCCGAGGAGGGCGATCGAGTGCTGGAGCAGATGGCCCGCGAGGGGCTGGTGCGGGGCGAGCACGGCCTCGAGGTGTATGTGATGTGCGAACTGCCAAGCAATGTGATCGCGGCTGAGGCCTTTGCTGAGCGCTTCGATGGCTTCTCCATCGGCTCCAACGACCTCACCCAGCTCACCCTGGGGCTCGACCGTGATTCCGCCCTGGTGGCGGATCTGTTCGATGAACGCAACAGCGCTGTGGTGGAACTGATCCGCATGGCCATCCGCACCGCCAAACGCTGCGGCCGGAAGATCGGCATTTGCGGCCAAGCCCCGAGCGATCACCCCGAGTTCGCCGAGCTACTGGTGCGCGAAGGGATCGATTCGATCAGCCTCAACCCCGATGCCGTGCTCAATACCCGCCTGAAGGTGGCCGCGATCGAAGCGGAGCTCAGCTCCAATGCAGCTGCCAGGTCCGAGCACGCTGCCTAGCTTGCGAATAGCCGGCCGGGGCTCGCCATGCCGAAGTTGGAGCGGAGCTTCAGGGAGCTCGATCCTGTGCTGCAACGCCACGGCCATCAGGCACACGGCCTGATCGAAGTGCTGAACCGCAGCCAGCAGCTTTACGGCCATTTGAGCGAACCGCTCCTGCGCCACATCGCCAGGCAGCTGCAGCTGCCCTTCAGCCGAGTGATGGGCACCGCCAGCTTCTACCACCTGTTTCGTTTCCAACCGGCAGCACGCCATAGCTGTCTGGTGTGCACGGGCACCGCCTGCCATGTGCAGGGGGCAGCCCAGCTACTGGCGGCGCTGCAGCAGGCAGGCCTGATGGAGCTAGGGGTGGAGCTGGGCTCCGTGCGCTGCATCGGCACCTGCAGCGGTGCACCCCTGGTGGTGGTGGATGGGGTGGTGTGGAATCACGTGGGCGCCTCGGACGTGCTGGAGCGGCTACAGGAGCTAAAGCGATGAGCGGCTGCCTGCGGCTGTGCACAGCGGCCAGCTGCCGAAGCCGCGGAGCCACGGCGCTGCTGCGGCACGCCGATCTGCCGGTCAAGGAGGTGGGTTGCCTCGGGCCCTGCAGTAAAGGTCCACTCCTGGCCGTGGACGAGCAGCTGCTGTCGTTGCAGCACGTGGAGCGAGCGACGCTGGAGCACTCGCTTGCAGCGGCGCTGACCAGCAGCGATGAGATCAAGGCTGACGATCCATTCCTGACCCTGCAGCGGCGCCTGGTGCTGGCCCGCTGCGGGGTTGTGGATCCAGGCTGCATCGATGACGCCTTGGCCCTTGGCGCGTATCAGCAGTTGGGGGCAGTGCTGGCCGGCAACGATCCAAATGGTGTGATCGAGATCGTGCGCCGCAGCGGCCTACGGGGGCGGGGCGGGGCCGGTTACCCCACGGGCCTCAAATGGGCCACGGTGGCGGCGATGCCAGGCAACCAGAAGCGGCTGGTGTGCAATGCCGATGAGGGCGACCCCGGCGCCTTCATGGACCGCACCTTGATGGAAGGCGATCCCCACACACTGCTGGAGGGCATGGCCATCGCCGCCTTCGCCGTGGGCGCCCAACTGGGCTACCTCTACGTACGGGCGGAATACCCACTGGCGATCGAACGCCTGCGCACGGCCATCGCTGCTGCCGAAACACGCGGCTGGTTGGGCCAGGCGATTGGTGGGAGCGGCTTCCGCTTCGAGATCGAGCTGCGGGTGGGTGCCGGGGCCTACGTGTGCGGGGAAGAAACAGCACTGATCCACTCGATCGAAGGGCGGCGGGGGGTGCCGCGGCCCAGGCCGCCTTATCCGGCCGAGCACGGAGTGTTCGGTCTGCCCACATTGATCAACAACGTGGAAACCTTCGGAAATATCCCAGCGCTGCTGAAGCTGGGGGTTGAGGCCTACGGCGCTGGTACGAAGGTGTTCTCCCTCACTGGCCATGTGCAGCGCAGTGGTGTGTTGGAAGTGCCGATGGGCATGCCCTTACGCACCATCGTGGAAACGATGGGGGGCGGCGCTCCGCCTGGCCGGTGCATCAAGGCCGTGCAAACCGGCGGCCCATCGGGTGGCTGCGTGCCAGCCAGCGCCCTCGACACCCCTGTGGACTACGACAGCCTCAAGGCCCTGGGCACGATCATGGGCTCAGGCGGCATGGTGGTGATGGATGACACCACCAACATGGTGGACATCGCCGCCTTCTTTATCGCTTTCAGCCGCGAGGAGTCGTGCGGGAAATGCGTTCCCTGCCGATCGGGCACGGTGCAGTTGGAACTGCTGCTGCGCAAGCTGCTGGAGCGTCGGGGCAGCGCCGCCGATCTCAGCCAGCTCGAATCGCTATGCCACACCGTGGCCGACGCGAGCCTGTGCGGCCTGGGCCAGAGCGCCCCGAAACCGGTGCTCAGCACCCTGCGCCATTTCCGCAGCGACTACCTGGAGCTGCTGCTGCCATGAGTGCGTGCACCTTGCGCATCAACAACCGCGATGTTGCCGTGCAAGCAGGAACAACGCTGCTACAAGCCGCCCGCCAGGCGGAGGCTCACATCCCCACCCTCTGTTTTTTGGAGGGGCTCTCGGCGGTGGCCGCCTGCCGGCTCTGTCTGGTGGAGGTGAGTGGCGTCGATGGCCAGAGCGAACCGCGGCTACTGGCCGCCTGTGTAACCAAAGCCTCTGAGGGGATGCGCGTGCACACCGACACGCCAAGGCTGCTGGAGATCCGCCGCACGGTGATCGAGCTGCTGTTCACCGAAGGCAACCACGTGTGCGCTACCTGCGTGGCCAATGGCCACTGCGAACTGCAGAACCTGGCGGTGGAGGTGGGGATGGATCACAGCCGACTTCCCTATCGCTTCCCTGAGCGCGGTGTGGATCTCTCCCATGCCCAGTTCGGGCTCGACCACAACCGCTGCATCCTCTGCACCCGCTGCGTGCGTGTGTGCGATGAGGTGGAGGGTGCCCACGTGTGGGATGTGGGCTGGCGCGGCGAACACTGCCAGATCATCAGCGGCCTCAACGATCCCTGGGGTGCCGTGGAAGCCTGCACCCACTGCGGCAAGTGCGTGGATGTCTGCCCCACCGGCGCCCTGTTCCACAAGGCCGACACCAGCGAAGAAAAGCAGGGTCACCCTGAACGGCTGCAGGCCCTGGTGCACGCCCGCACCCACCAGAAGTGGACCCCATGAGAAAACCCAACCTGGCAACCGTGTGGCTGGCGGGATGCTCCGGCTGCCATATGTCATTTCTCGATCTCGATGAATGGCTACTGGAACTCGCCGATCGAGCAAACATCGTCTACAGCCCTGTGGCATCCGACATCAAGACCTACCCAAGCGATGTGGACATCGCCCTGGTAGAGGGCGGGGTGGCCAACACCGACAACCTGGAGCTGCTGCTACGGGTGCGTGCCAACACACGAATATTGGTGAGCTTCGGCGACTGCGCCATCACCGCCAACATTCCCGGCATGCGCAACATGCTGCGCGGCAGCGATCCGGTGCTGCGGCGGGGCTATCTGGAGTTGGCTGATGGCAGCGGCCAACTGCCCCATGCCCCGGGAATCGTGCCGGAGCTACTGGAGCGGGTGCTTCCGGTGCACGAGCTGGTGCCAGTTGAGGTGTATTTGCCGGGTTGCCCGCCACCGGCCGAGCGCATCCGCGCCGCCCTGGAGCCATTGCTTCGTGGGGAGCTACCGCAGCTGAGCGGTACGGATCAGATCCGCTTCGGCTGAGGAGAGAAGGAGACGCGACAACCCTGTGATGCCGATGAATCCCTCCACCGACAGCAACCAACCGAAGCGGCGCACGATCACGATCGATCCGGTCACGCGGATCGAAGGGCACGCCAAGATCTCGATCCACCTGGACGCCAGCGGTGTCGTGGACACGGCTCGCTTCCATGTGACCGAATACCGCGGCTTCGAGAAGTTCTGCGAGGGCCGCCCTTTCACCGAGATGGCGGGCATCACCGCGCGCATCTGCGGCATCTGCCCAGTGAGCCACCTGCTGGCCGCGGCCGCCACCGGCGACAAGATCCTGGCGGTACAGATCCCACCAGCGGCCGAAAAGCTCAGGCGGCTGATGAACCTGGCGCAGATCACCCAGTCGCACGCGTTGTCGTTTTTTCACCTGAGCAGCCCCGATTTTTTGCTGGGCTGGAACAGCGATCCGGCGCAGCGCAACATCTTCGGGCTGATTGCCGCCAACCCCGAACTGGCCCGCAGCGGCATCCGCCTGCGCCAGTTCGGCCAAGGGGTGATCGAAGCCCTGGGGGGGCGCAAGATCCACGCCGCCTGGGCCGTGCCCGGAGGTGTGCGCAGCCCCATGAGCCAGGAAACGCGCGATCAGATCAGGAGCCGCCTCCCAGAAGCCTTGGCCATCGCTGATCAGGGGCTGACGCTGTTCAAACAGCTACTCGACACGCAGCTGAGGGAAGAGCTGGAGGTGTTCGGCCACTTCCCATCGCTGTTCATGGGTCTTGTGAGCCGCGATGGCCACTGGGAGCACGCCAGCGGCCGCCACTGTGCCGGCATTCGCCTGATGGCCAGCGACGGCTCCCTGGTGGCCGATGGTCTGCGGGAAGACGACTACAGCTCCTTTATGGCAGAGGCGGTGGAGCCATGGAGCTATCTCAAATTCCCCTACATCCAGGCGCTGGGACCCGAAGCGGGCAGCTACCGGGTGGGTCCCCTGGCTCGGCTCAACCTGTGTGAGCGCATCGGCAGCGAGCGAGCCGATCGCGAGTTACTCGAGCTGCGTCAGCGCGGCGGCCGCGTAGTGACCGCCTCCTTCCTCTATCACCTAGCGCGACTGATCGAGATCGTGGCCTGCCTCGAGCAGATGGACCAGCTGCTGGATGATCCCGAAATCACGGCAACCCATGTGCGCGCCCGCGCTGGGGTGAACTGCTACGAAGCGGTGGGCGTGAGCGAAGCGCCACGCGGCACACTGCTGCACCACTACCGCGTGGATGCCAATGGCCTGATCGAACGGGTGAATCTGATCATCGCCACCGGCCAAAACAACAACGCCATGAACCGCACGATCACCCAAATCGCGCGCCACTACATCCATGGCCACAACCTGAGCGAACCGTTACTCAATCGCGTGGAAGCGGGGATCCGCTGCTTTGATCCCTGCCTCTCCTGCAGCACCCACGCCGCCGGCCAGATGCCGATGAGGGTGCAGCTGTTCGGCCCTGAGGGGGAGCTGTTGGAGCAGCTGCAGCGCGATTAGCGATGGAATGCGCCCAAGCCCTCGTGATTGGCATCGGCAACCGCCTGCGCAGCGATGACGGCACCGGCATCCAGCTGGCCGAAAGCCTGGCAACACAGATGCCAGCCCTGCAGGTGATGTTGTGCGCCCAACTGACCCCCGAGCTCACCGACCCCATCAGCCAGGCCAGGGTGGTGCTGTTCGTGGATGCCTGGAAGCCGGAAACCCCGTTATGCCATCCACAACTGATCTCTTTGCAAGCCAGCCCGAGCGGTGATCCCAGCAGCCACGCACTCACGCCAAGCCGCTTGCTGGCCCTTTGCCAGGCGTTGTATGGATCCTGCCCACCAGCCTGGCAACTCCTGATCCCTGGGCAGCGCTGGGAGCTGGGAGATGAGCTCTCCAGCGCTGCCGCTGCTGCCTCCGCCGCGGCTCTCCCCCTGCTCCTGGAATGGGTAGCGGCCCATGCATGAGTTAGCCCTGCTGCAAGAGCTCTGCACCCTCGCGAGCAGAGCCGCTGCCGAGCAGGGGGCCAGCCGCATCCATCGGCTCGAGCTGCGGGTGGGAGAACTGGGCGGTGTGGATCCACAAGCCCTGCGTCAGGCCTTCGCCGTAGTGGCGGCCACGGCTCCCTGGCAGGAGGTGGAACTGCAGCTGGAGGTGGTGCCAACGCGCTGTTTCTGCTCACACTGTGAACAGCCCTTCCGGCCAACCGACGTGATTCACGCCTGCCCAACCTGCGGTGCTCTGAGCCGCCAAGTGTTGGAGGGCCGCGAGCTGGAGCTGGTGGCCCTGGAGGTGTCCTAGATGTGCGGGCAATGCGGCTGTGAGCAGCCCCCCGCCCCTCAACGGCTGGAGCTTCATCAGGGGTTGCTGAGCCGTAACGACCACCAGGCCGCCCACAACCGCGCCCACTTCCGCTCCCATGGGCTGCGCAGCGTGAACCTGCTCTCTGCCCCGGGCTCTGGCAAAACTGCCCTGCTGGAGCAGTTGGCCCGTCGCTGGCCGCGACCACCGATCGGGGTGATCGTGGGGGATCTAGCCACCGATAACGATGCCCGCCGCCTCCAGGCTGCCGGCGCGCGAGCGGTGCAGATCCGCACCGGCGATCTATGCCACCTCGATGCGGCGCTGGTGGATCAGGCCTTTGCGCAGCTCGATTGCCGTGGCATGGATCTGCTGATGATCGAAAACGTGGGCAATTTGGTTTGCCCCACCGCCTTCGATCTCGGGGAGGAGCGGCGCCTGGCGGTGCTGGCGGTCACGGAAGGGGAAGACAAACCACTCAAATACCCAGCCCTGTTCAAGAGCGCTGATGCCGTGGTGATCAACAAGAGCGACCTGGCCGAGGCCGTGGGCTTTGATCGCCGCGCCGCCTTCGCCAATCTGCGCGCCATCGCGCCACAGGCTGAGCTGTTTGAGCTTTCAGCCCGCAGCGGCAGCGGCCTGGATGCCCTGATCCAGTGGCTCGATGGGCAAAGCAGCTGATACCCAACAACACCTGAGCCTGCAGCTGCAAGGGCTGGTGCAGGGGGTGGGCTTCCGCCCCCATGTGGTGCGCCTGGCGGCAGCGCATGGTCTGCGCGGCACGGTGTGCAACAGCTCGGCCGGCGTGCAGCTGGAGCTTGAGGGCTTGAGGCCAAATCTTCGGGCCTTCCTCACCAGCCTGCTTCACCAACCACCACCGCTAGCGCGCATCGACGCCCACCAGATCCATTGGAGCTCGAACCGCGCGATGCCGGCCGGAATGCGGATCCTGCCGCCGAGCAGCACTGGCGATGCCGCGGCGCTGATGGGGCCAGATCTGGCCATCTGCCCGCGATGCCTGGCGGAGCTTCAAGACCCTGCCAACCGCCGCCATGGCTACCCCTTCATCAGCTGCTGCCACTGCGGCCCGCGCTACAGCGTGCTGGAGCAGCTGCCCTTTGAGCGCGAACACACCAGCTTCCGGACGCTGCAGCCCTGCCCCGCCTGCCAGCGCGAATTCAGCGACCCAGCCGATCGCCGCTTCCACGCACAAACCATCAGCTGCCCGGCCTGCGGCCCGCAGCTGGCCTGGAACGGAGCCCCCATCAGCTCAGCAGCTGCCCTTGAGGCCACCGCTCGCGCCCTTGAGGATGGAGCCATCGTGGCTCTGCAGGGCATCGGTGGCTTCCAGCTGCTGGTGGATCCGGCCAACAAGCGAGCAGTGCAAGAACTGCGGCGGCGCAAAGGCAGGCCCGAGAAGCCCCTGGCACTCCTAGCCAGCGCGGCCTGGGTGGAGCAGCACTGCCGCATCAGCCCCCAGGAACGCGCTCTGTGGCAGGGAGCGGCGGCACCGATCCTGCTCCTGCGCCGCAACACCCTTGCGGATCGCGCCGTGGCGGAGGCGGTTGCCGGCAGCAGCCCCTGGCTTGGGGTGATGCGGGCCTGCAGCGGGCTGCATCACCGAGTGCTGGAGCGCTGCGGTGGGGTGGTGGTGGCCACCAGCGCCAACCGCTCCGGCGAACCGATTAGCGCTGATGGCCTAGCCGACGCGCCCGTGCTGCACGCGCTCGCTGATCACGTGCTCAGCCACAGCCTGCGGGTGGTGAACCGCATCGACGACAGCGTGTTGCGTTGGGCTGCAGGGGGGGCATTGATCCTGCGGATGGGGCGCGGCCTGGCCCCTCTGGCTGTCCCGGGCGGCTCCGATCACGCCGGCGGTCTGGCCCTTGGCGCCCAGGTGAAAGGCAGCTTTGCGCTGGGCACCCACAGCCACCACCTGCTCAGCCCCGATCTGGGGGATCTGAGCAGCTTGGCCGGCGCGCAGCATCACCAAAACACTTGCCTGCAATGGTTGCAACGCCATGGCCTGGCAGTGAGCCACCTGGCCTGCGATCGGCACCCTGGCTACAGCGCGAGCCAATGGGCCGGCGATCTGGCCAGCCGCCACCAGCTGCCACTCCAGGGCGTTCAGCACCATCACGCCCATCTTCTGGCGGTGATGGCCGAGCACCGAATCAGCGGCCCTGCGCTGGGTGTGGCCTGGGATGGCTCCGGTCAAGGAGACGACGGCACCCTTTGGGGTGGTGAAGCATTAGCGATCAACAGCGATGGCTACAAGCGGATTGCCCATCTGCGCTCCTGGCCCCTGCCGGGGGGCGAGCGCGCCCAGCGTGAACCGAGGCGTGCTGCTCTTGGGCTACTCCTGGAGGCCTTCGGGAGCCATTGGCGGGAGCAGCCCACGCCACTAGCCGAAGCCTTCACGGCCGAGGAGCGCGTCGTGCTGGAACGCAGCACGCTGCAGGGGATCAACAGCCCGCGCTGCTCCAGCGTCGGCCGCCTGTTCGATGCAGTAGCAGCGCTCCTGGGCATCGTCCAGCAGTGCAGCTATGAAGCCCAGGCGGCGATGGCCCTGGAGGGGCTGGGGCGACACGCCCTTGAGCAACACCCAGGGGCTTCGTGCCAGCTCGACCTGCCGCTGCAGCAAATGCAGCCCGGGGAGCCATGGCAATGGAACTGGCAACCGCTGCTGGAGCAGCTGCTGGAGGCCCAGCGCCACAACATCTCCCCCCAGGCCATCGCCCTGGCCTTCCACCAGGCGCTGGCGCACGGCATCGGTGATCTGGCCCAGCTGCAGGGCCGCCAGCAACTGCTGCTCGCGGGAGGCTGCTTCCAGAACGCCCTACTGCTGGAACTGACCACGGCAGCCCTGGACGAGCGGGGGTGTCAGGCCCTATGGCCGCAGCGGCTTCCCTGCAATGACGCCGCCCTGCCCATCGGCCAGCTGCTGGCCAGCGAAACCATGCCTATAAAGCAGGTAGCCCCCCAGGCCGACTGCAATGTGTCTGGCCGTTGCCGGTGACCTGATCAGCATCAGTGAGCATGCCGATCCGCTCTGGCGCATGGGCGATGTGAGCTTCGGCGGGGTGCTGCGCCAGGTGAGCCTGGCCTGCGTGCCCGACGCCCGCGTGGGCGATCAGCTGCTGGTGCATGTGGGCGTAGCGCTCACGGTGCTGGAGCCAGAGCCATGACGCGCTCCAACGGCACCAGTGCCTGGCTGGATGGCAATGAAGCGGCCGCGCGGGTGGCCTATCGCCTCAACGAGGTGATGGCGATCTACCCGATCACACCGGCCTCACCGATGGGCGAATGGGCTGACGCCTGGGCCAGCCAAGGGCGCCCCAACCTCTGGGGCCAGGTGCCGCAGGTGGTGGAAATGCAGAGCGAAGGCGGCGCGGCCGGCATGGTGCATGGCGCCCTGCAGGCCGGCGCACTCACCACCACGTTCACCGCGTCGCAGGGGCTGCTGCTGATGCTGCCCAACCTCTACAAAATCGCCGGCGAGCTCACGGCGGCGGTGATCCATGTGGCCTCGCGCGCTGTGGCCACTTCAGCGCTGTCAATCTTTGGCGACCACAGCGATTTGATGGCCACCCGTGGCACCGGCTGGGGGTTGCTCTGCTCATCCTCGGTGCAGGAATGCGGCGATTTCGCCGCGATCGCCACCGCCGCCAGCCTGGCTGGGCGGGTGCCGCTGCTCCACAGCTTTGATGGCTTCCGCACCTCCCACGAGATCCAGCGGGTGGAGCTGATCAGTGATGCAGTGCTGCGCGAGCTGGTGCCGCTTGCAGGCGTAGCGGCCCACCGGGTCCGCGGCCTCTCCCCCGACCATCCGGTACTGCGGGGCAGCAGCCAGAACCCGGATGTGTGCTTCCAGGCCCATGAAGCGGTGAACCCCTTCCAGAACGCCATGCCACAGCACGTGCAGGCGGCCATGGATCAGTTCGCCCAGCTCACCGGCCGGCGTTACCACCTGTTCGATTACCACGGTCATCCCCAGGCCGAGCGCGTGATTGTGCTGATGGGCAGCGGCTGCACAACGGCCTGCTCCACGGCCGATGCCTTGATTGCTGCGGGTGATCGTGTGGGTGTGCTGCAGGTGCGCCTGCTCCGCCCCCTGGCCGGTGAGGCTCTGGTGGCGGCGCTGCCAGCCAGCACGCTTCGCATCGCTGTGCTCGATCGCTGCAAAGACCCCGGCAGCCAAGGCGAGCCGCTTTACCTCGATGTGTTGGCAGCCCTGAATGAGCACTGGCCCCAGCCGCAACAGCCCCTGGTGGTGGGCGGCCGGTATGGCATCGCCTCCAAGGAGTTCACACCGGCCATGGTGAAAGCGGTGTTCGACAACCTCTCCGCCAACCATCCGCGTCGGCACTTCACGGTGGGGATCGTCGACGACGTCACCCACCTCTCCCTTCCGGAGGATCCGGCGTTTGCCATCGAGGCGGCCGACACCCTGCGGGCCGTGTTCATCGGCCTGGGCTCCGATGGCACGGTGGGAGCCAACAAGAACACCCTGAAGATCGTTGGGGAGGCCACTGGGCTGAACGGTCAGGGCTACTTCGTCTACGACTCCAAAAAGGCAGGCTCAGTCACGGTGTCGCACCTGCGCTTCAGCCCCAGGCCGATTCAGGCCAGCCACCTGATCGAGCAAGCCCAGCTACTGGCGTGCCACCACTGGGATTTTCTCGAGAGATTTGATCTGCTCGATCTCGCGGCAGTGGGAGGCAAGCTGCTGCTCAACAGCCCTTGGCCTGCGGAGCACTGCTGGCAGCACCTGCCGCAGCGGGTGCAACAGCTCATTCAGCGCAAGCAGCTGCGGGTGTTTGTGGTGAATGCCGCAGCCATCGCTCGCGCGCACGGCCTGGGCGGGCGCATCAACACCGTGATGCAGGTGGCCTTCTTCGCCGTGGCCGAGCTGATGCCTCTTGAACAGGCGCTCACGGCCATGCGATCGGCGATCCGGAGGAGCTATGGCGGCAAGGGCGAACAGGTGGTGACAGCCAACCTGGCGGCAATCGAGGCCGCCCGCGGCAGCCTGCAGGAGCTGATGGTGCCGGCCGGGGCACCCACGCCGCTGGTGGAGCTCCCCATCCCTGCAGCCCTGGCCGAGGCCACGATTGAGCTCCAGAATCTGCTCCTGCCACAGCTGCAGCGTCGTGGCGATCAACTGCCTGTGAGTGCTCTGCCCTGCGACGGCAGCTTCACCACAGCCACCAGCCGGCTGGAGAAACGCAACATCGCCGAGCAGGTGCCCGCATGGGAGCCGGATCTCTGTGTGCAGTGCGGCAAATGCGTGATGGTGTGTCCACACGCGGTGATCCGCGCCAAGGTCTGCGATCCCCCGATCCTGTCAACCGCACCGGCCGGCTTCCGCAGCGCACCGGCCCGTGACCAGCACTGGAAAGACCAGAGCTTCACGATTCAGGTGTCAGCAGAAGACTGCACCGGATGCAACCTCTGCATCGACGTGTGCCCGGCGCGCGATCGCAGCGAGCCGCGGCGCAAGGCGCTCAACATGGCGCCACAGCGACCCCTGCGCCAGCAGAGCCGCGAGCACTGGGCCTATTTCCTGCAGCTGCCGGAGGCTGATCGCAGCGCACTCAACCTGCACCACATCAACCAACAGCAACTGCAGCAGCCCCTGTTTGAGTTTTCCGGAGCCTGCGCCGGCTGCGGCGAAACGCCCTACCTCAAACTCGCCAGCCAGCTGTTCGGCGACCGCATGGTGGTGGCCAACGCCACCGGGTGTTCGTCGATCTACGGCGGCAACCTACCCACCACTCCCTGGGCCACCAATGCCGATGGGCGCGGACCGGCCTGGAGCAATTCGCTGTTTGAAGACAACGCCGAATTCGGCCTTGGCTTCCGGGTGGCCTTCGATCAGCGCCGCCGCCGCGCTGAGCAGCTGCTGCGTCTCCACAAGGCAGGTCTACCGGAGGCGCTGGTGAATGGTCTGCTCAACGCCGATCAAACCGATGAAGCCGGCATTCATGAGCAACACCAACGAGTGGCCGAACTGAAACAGCGCACGCAGCTTCCAGAACTGCTCGATCTTGCAGACGACCTGGTGAAGCGCAGCGTCTGGATCGTGGGCGGCGACGGCTGGGCCTACGACATCGGCTTTGGCGGCCTCGATCACCTTTTCGCCAGCCACCACGATGTGAACGTGCTGGTGCTCGACACCGAGGTGTATTCCAACACCGGCGGGCAGATGTCGAAGGCCACGCCCAAGGGCGCTGTGGCGAAATTCGCCAGTGGCGGCAAACCAACCAGCAAGAAGGATTTGGGTCTGATGGCGATGACCTACGGCCACGTCTATGTGGCCAGCGTGGCCATGGGCGCGCGCGATGAACACACCCTACGGGCCTTCCTCGAGGCGGAGTCGTACCCAGGGCCTTCACTCATCCTGGCCTATTCGCATTGCATCGCCCACGGCATCGACATGGCGAAGGGCATGGCGCAGCAGAAGCAGGCGGTGGATTCAGGACGCTGGCTGCTCTACCGCCACGACCCGCGCCGCACAGACGAGGGACTACCAGCCCTCAGCCTCGATTCCCGCAGCCCGAGCCTGCCGCTGGCGGACGCGATGGCCACGGAAAACCGCTTTCGCATGCTGCGCTACAGCAACCCAGAGCAGGCCCAACTCCTCACGCGCCAGGCCCAACAAGACGTGCAGCAGCGCTGGGAGCTGTACCAGCACCTGGCCCAACCAGGGTCTTCCGCACCATGACCATCTCCCTCGCCACCCGCTATCTGGGGTTGGAGCTGCCCTCCCCAATTGTGGTGGGTGCTGCCGCACCCCTGAGCGGAGATCTGCAGCGACTGCTGCAGCTGCAGCAGGAGGGGGCAGGAGCCGTGGTGCTGCATTCACTGTTTCTTGAGCAGATCGAACGCGACTGGAAGGAGTGGATCCACCACCAAGAGAGCAGCAGCGAGAGCCATCCCGAGGCAACCAGCTACCTGCCGGCGAGCGAGCCCGAGCACCTGGGCCTTGAGGGTTACCTCAAGGAGATTGAACGCACCCAAGCAGCCCTATCGATCCCGGTGATCGCCAGCCTCAATGGCAACCACCCCGGCCATTGGCGCGATGCCGCGATCGCCCTGGAGCAGGCCGGGGCCTCGGCGATCGAACTGAATCTCTACAGCGTGCCCACCAGCACCAGCCGCAGCGGCGCCGAGCTGGAGGCCGAACAGCTAGAGATCGTGCGGCAGGTCTGCGGTGCCGTTCACCTGCCAGTGGCTGTCAAGCTCAGCCCCTTTTACACAGCCTTGGCTGCCATGACCCGCGCCTTGGCCCAGGCGGGCGCCCGTGGCGCCGTGCTGTTCAACCGATTCCTGCAGCCGGAGGTGAACATCGACACGCTCGAAACGGATGGACACATGGAACTGAGCCATGCGGAAGAGCAACGCCTACCACTGCGCTGGATCGGGCTGCTGCATGGGCGGGTAGAGCTCGAACTGGCGGCCAGCACCGGCATCCATAGCGGCCGTGATGTGCTGCGCATGCTGATGGTGGGCGCCCAGACCTGTCAGGTGGTGAGCGCCCTGCTCCGCCAGGGCCCTGGCCAACTGCAGCGGATGCACGTGGAGCTGATCCAGTGGATGGAAGAGCAGCAGATCGACAACCTCACCAGCATCCGCGGCAGCCTTAGCCAACAGCGCAGCCCCAACCCAGAAGCCTTCGAGCGTGCCCAATATCGAAGGGTGCTCAGCAGCTATTCATGAGTGCGGCACAGGGCCTGCTTGATCAGATCCACGGCATCACGAGCCGGCCCTGGACCTTGATGGAAGTGTGCGGTGGCCAGACCCACGCCCTGCTGCGCCATGGCATCGACCAACTGCTGCCGGAAGCCATCAGCCTGATCCATGGGCCGGGCTGTCCGGTGTGCGTGACCGCCACCGAGCGGATCGATCGAGCGCTGACCCTGGCCGAGCAGCCGGGGGTGACTCTCTGCTCCTACGGAGACATGTTGCGGGTGCCCGGCAGCAATGGGCGCGATCTGCTCAGCCTGCGGGCCAGCGGCACCGATGTGCGCGTGGTGTACGCGCCGCTCGATGTGCTCGATCTGGCGCGGCGGCATCCCGAGCGGCAAGTGGTGTTCTTCGCCGTGGGCTTTGAAACAACCGCCCCGGCTACGGCCCTGCTGGCTCAACGGGCCTTAGCGGAGGGGCTCAATAATCTGCAGCTGCTGGTTGCCCATGTGCGGGTGGCGCCGGTGCTCGATCAGCTGCTTGGCGATCCGGCCTGCGCTGTGCAGGGGGTGCTCGCTGCAGGACATGTGTGCACGGTGATGGGCGCAGGAGAGCTGCAATCCCTGGTGCGACACCATCAACGGCCGGTGGTGATCACCGGCTTCAGCGCAGTGGAGTTGCTCGAAGCAATTTTGCAGTGTGTGCAGCAATTGGAGCGGGGAGAAAAGCGGCTGGAGAACGCTTACACCAAGGCAGTAGCGGCAGAGGGAAACCGGGAAGCACAAACGCTGCTGGCACGGGTGTTTGAGCCGATCGACACCACCTGGCGGGGACTTGGAGCGATCAAAGGAGGCGGATACCGGCTGCGACCACCGTTTGATCGCCTGGAGCAAGGCGCCCTCGAGAGGAACAACGCCTGTCACAACGTCACAACCGAGACGGATTGCCCAAGCGGCCTCGTGCTGCAGGGCTTGATGCGGCCAAACCAGTGCCCCAACTACGGCACGTTGTGCACTCCTGATTCACCGTTGGGAGCGCCGATGGTGTCAAGCGAGGGAGCCTGCGCGGCGTATCACCGCTACCAGCGCTGAGCCATGGGTTCATCAGACACCACCATCCAGCTGGCCCATGGCGGAGGTGGCCGCCTGAGCCAACAGCTGATCCAGGAGCTGCTGGTGCCGGCCTTCGGACCCGCCAACGGGGTGCTCCATGACGCGGCGCTGCTGCCAAGCCCAGGGCAAACGCTGGCCTTCACCACCGACTCTTATGTGGTGCGGCCCCTGTTCTTCCCAGGGGGGAACATCGGTGAGCTGGCGGTGTACGGCAGCGTGAATGATCTGGCGATGGCCGGAGCTATACCTGTGGCCCTCAGCCTTGGCCTGATCCTGGAGGAGGGGCTCGAAATGGCCACCTTGGAGCGAGTGGTGCAAGCCATTCGAGCGGCGGCTGATCGCTGCAACGTGAAGGTGATCACCGGCGACACCAAGGTGGTGGAGCGCGGTAAAGGCGATGGTCTGTTTATCAACACCAGTGGCATCGGAGCGGTGGAGCGAGGGCTCTGGATCCACCCCACAGCGGTAAGAGAGGGCGACGCACTGCTGGTGAGCGGTGATCTAGGCCGCCATGGCGTAGCGATCCTGATCGCTCGAGAAGAACTGGGATTTCGCTCCACCATGGAGAGCGATCTGGCGCCGCTACACACCACGGTGCAAGAGTTGATCAATGAGGGAGTTGAGCTGCATTGCTTGCGTGATCTCACCCGGGGCGGCCTGACCAGTGCTGCAGATGAAATCGCCCGAGCAGCAGGCTGCACGATCGAACTTGAGGAAGAGGCAATTCCAGTGCAGTTGGAAGTGCGCAGTGCATGCAATCTACTAGGCCTAGATCCGCTATCGATGGCCAATGAAGGGCGGATGCTGGTGATCTGCCCAGCATCAGAGGTGGATAGAACTCTCACAGTGCTGCAGCGCCAACACGCAGCTGCTTCGAAGATAGGCACGTTGAAGGCTGGGACGGACGCGAGGAATCTCCATCCAGTAGTTCTACGCAACAGTTTGGGGATCCTTCGACCGCTCGATATCGGTCGGGGTGAACGATTACCGCGCATCTGTTGAAGCGCGATGCCAACCAACATCAAAGCGAGCGGAGCTCCGTAGCGTTTGATTGAACTCTATGCACAGCGCTGATGAAACACCAGCACGCCCACACACTAGAGGCACTCTTCAGCCATCCACTCCAGCACAACTTGCGCATGCGTGATGTAGAAGCGCTTATGCTGCATTTGAATGCGCAGGTGGAGCATGGGTCTGAACACCGCCTCAAACTCCGTCTAACCAGCGGCGAAACGCTGATGTTGCATGCAGCGCCCGGCTTGCAACATCAATTCCTTGATGAAGAGGGCATCCTGCGCCTCAGGCGTTTTCTTGAACGCGCGGGTATCACACCCGAGCATCCTGAACCGCCAAAGCCCCACGCCCATCACGATCAAACCAAACGCCTCGTGATCCACCTTGATCACCGCGGAGCGCGTCTGTGGTGGCTTGAGGGCGACGCGATCGAAGCCACCACCATGAAACCCCATGGCCTATGGGCAAGTCATCAACGTCTTAGCCACCGCCACGACCGCGACGTGGCCGGACAAAGGGCACCGCTCGACTACGCGTATCTCTATCAACTGAGGCAAGCGATTGTGCAAGCAGACCAGGTTCTGCTTCTGGGGCACGGCCACGGCCAAAGCGATCTTCGAGACATCCTCCTGAAGGAGATCGAAAGCCACCATCCAGCCACCCTCGAACGAATTGAAACGATCAGTGTTGACGACACCGCCTGTAGCGAAAAGGAGTTGCTAGCGCATGCAAGAGCGCATTTCGGCAACAAACCGCAGCGCCACTTCATCCAAAATCCAGCCCAGGAACCAAAGGAAAGAGATTGTGAATCGACAAAACTCCAGAGTGATGCAGAAATGATGAACAAGCATCCTCAGGGTTGACGAGGGCTACAACAAGGTTGGGCGCTGCCCATCATCAACCCAACAACAAACACATGACCAAGATTGAACTGCTCTCCGACGTTCAAACCGAACAGCTCGCCGGTGGGTGGGGCCGTGCCCCCAGCCTGACCAGCACCACATCTTCAATGGAGATCAACAACCTGATCAGCCAGTCGAATGTGGGCTCTGCATGGGCATCTGGAGCCCTCGCTGGTGCTGGCACTGGCCACAGTGGCTGGGGCCGCAAGGGCAACGGCGGCGGCGGCAAGAGCGAGGTGGAAGCCGAAGCCACCAACATCCAGAAGAACTTCCTGGCGCTGAACAACTTTGGCTTCAGCCTGGCCTTCTGAGGCATCAACAACAAACTGGGCCGCCATTCGCGGCCCTTTTTTAGTCTGCATTTATCCACTCTCAACATGCATACACTCTGCGACTTAGAAGCCGAAAGCCTTTGCGGGGGATTCGGCATCACCTTACCCAACATCCAGATCAGCCCAAGCATCTTGGTCAATGCTGTCCCTCAGATCAATGCCGGGACCGCAGTCGGAGTTCTGGGAGGCAGCGCCAATGTAGGCCAAGGCAATGGGGCATTCCTCTGGAACAGTCTGACCACATTGATTGGTTCTCGTCGTAGGCGTTGAGGTTCATTCAGGAACCCTCAAGGTGATGACATCAATGGCTCTGGCTGCTCCAGAGCCTTTCTAAGCCCTTACTGTTCGGCGATGCCGAGCCCATGCTAATCCCACACATCAAAGCTCCATCGTGGCGAACCTTCAAACACCAGGTCCATGCAGTCATTACTGGTCAGGGCAAGGAATATGCCTGCGTACGCCAGTTCAATGAAGAAGATTGTGGTGCTGCCTGCGTTGCCACAATCTGTGAGCACCATGGCCGCAAGATCGGCCTGGGGCAGATGCGTGAGTGCGTGGGCACAATGGCCAACGGCACCACACTGCTTGGCCTGAAACGTGGCGCTGAGCAGTTGGGTCTACAAGCAAGAGCAGCTCGGGCCGATGAATCACTGATCGACAACCTGGACGACCTGCCCCTCCCGATGGTCTGCCATTGGAATGGCAACCATTGGGTTGTATTACACGGCCGCAAGGCGGAAAAGCTGGTGATCGCTGATCCGGCTGTTGGAATTCGAGAAATCTCACGGGATCGCTTTCTTCAGCACTGGCAAAACGGAGTTGTGCTGTTATTAGAGCCTGATCCAGCTCGATTCAACAACAGGGAAGAGAGAGAGCCCAATAAAGGCCTGTGGGTGCTCGCGGAATTCGTGAAACCGTTCAAGGGCCTGCTACTGCAGGTGCTGATGCTCAACATTGTGATCGGCACGCTTGCCCTGAGCATGCCTGTGCTGATGCAAATCCTCACCGACGACGTGCTGGTGCGGGGGGATTACCACATGCTCACCAGCTTGGCCATTGGCATCATGCTGCTCACAGCACTGCGCAATGGCCTGGGCTGGGTGCAAGGCCACATGGTGGGGCACTTCGGCCAGAAACTGCAGCTGCAGATGATCATGCACTACGGCCAGCGCCTGTTCCATCTACCGATCAATTATTTCGAAAGCCACCGCAGTGGAGAGGTGGTGAGCCGCATCGGTGATATCGAACACATCAACGGCCTGCTCACCGGTGTGGTGACCGGGTTACCCAGCCAACTGTGCATCGCTGCGATTTCACTGATCTGGATGCTCACCTACAGCGCACCGCTCACTCTGGCAGCCGTGGCCTGCTACGCCGCGGTTGTGATCTGCAATCTGAGCTTCCTGCCGGCAGTGCAATCGAAGATCAAGAAACTGCTGGTGGGTTCGTCTGAAAACCAGGGCTATCTGGTGGAGGTGTTCCGCGCTGCCACCGTGCTCAAAACCACTGAGGCCACACCCCAGGCCTGGCAGGAATACCAACGCAATTTCGGGCGGCTGGCACGGCTGAGCTGGGACACCACAAAATTGCGACTGAACGAGAGCACCGCCACCAGCCTGCTGGGTGGGCTCACCTCGATTGCCTTGCTGTGGTACGGCAGCAGCTTTGTGATCAATAGCCAACTGAGCATCGGCCAACTGCTGGCCTTCAATGGCATGGGGGCCAATGTGCTCGGTTTTCTGGCGGGTCTCAGTGGCCTCTCTCAGGAGCTGATCACCTCCGGTGTGGTGCTGCGGCGGCTCTCTGAAGTGCTCGAGCGCGATCCAGAGAATGCCAATGAAGCCGAGAAACATCATGCCGGCATCAGCTCGCAGGCACCGATTCGCTGTAACGACATCAGCTGGCACTATCCCGGCCGCAGGGCCCTGCTCGATCGCTTCACCCTGGAAATTCCTGGCGGGCTAACCACTGCGCTGATCGGCGAATCGGGCTGCGGCAAAAGCAGCATCACCAAACTGATCGCCGGCATTTACCCCCTGGAGCACGGCAGCATCCACTACGGCAGCTTCAGCTCACGGGATCTCAATCTCGACAGCCTGCGCCGGCAGGTGGTGCTGGTGCCACAGGAATCTCACTTCTTCAATCGCAGCATCTTCGACAACTTCGCCTTCACCCATCCGGGCGTGGATTTCGCTCAGGTGGTAGAGGCGTGCCAGCTGGCGATGGCCGACGACTTCATCCATGACTTACCCGATGGCTACGGCACGGTACTGGGTGAATTCGGCGCCAACCTCTCTGGCGGTCAAAAACAACGCCTGGCGATTGCTCGCGCCCTGATCAACGATCCACCGGTGTTGATTATGGATGAGTCGACCTCAGCCCTCGATCCAGTCCTGGAGCAGAGGTTGATGAATCGCCTACTCAATCACCGCAAGGGACGCACCACGATTTTGGTGAGCCATCGCCCATCGGTGATCCTGCGTGCCGATTGGATTGTGTACATCGAACGCGGACAGGTGAAACAGCAGGACAACCCAACTGTTCTGCGCGACAGCGCCATGGTTTCCCCCTATCTCAAGGCAGCCTGACGATGAGCAACCTCCAACGCCGCAGCGAGCAGATCCCGGCTTTACTCACTCCCCTGCAGGCTGACGATTTCCTCCCGGAATTAGGTGGCTGGAGCAAAACCCTTGGCCAGAGAGCATTGGCTGTGGGTGCCGCCAGCGTGATGGCGCTTGCACTGTGGCCATGGCAGGAAACCGTGCGGGCCGGTGGTGTGATCCGGCCAGCGGGCGAGAACACAATCGTGCAAAGCCAACTGGATGGGGTGCTCGCCAGGGTGTTGGTGAAGGAGAACCAACAGGTGAAACAGGGGCAGCCACTGGCGGAGCTGGATCGGCGCAGCTTGGAGAATGAACGGCGCAAGTTGGAAGCTGAGCTGAACCAATCACTGGCCCAGCAGCGTGATAGCCAAGCCCAGACTCTGGATGTTGAGCAGCAAACCGCAGCTACGCGACTGCTGAACCAGGCACAACTCAATTCAGCCCGGCGGGACCTCGACAGTGCAGCCTCCACCCTGCGCTACCGGGAGGTAGAGCTGCAGCGCTACAGAGGCCTGCTCTCAAGCGGTGCCGTGGCGATGACAGTGGTTGAAGAAAAGCAGGCCCAGGCCATCTTGGCCCGCAACGATCTAGCCAAAGCCCGGCAGGCACTGCGCGAACAGCAGGCACGGGGCACAGCAGAACTAGCGCGGCTGGGCCAGGGATCTAACCAGGCTTCGCGCGACAGCAGGGAACTCTTCAAGCAGGTGGATCAAACCCGTGCTCGGCTGGAGGAGGTAAAACGTGCCTTGCTCAACAGCGTGATCAAGGCACCAAAAGCTGGCACCGTGATTGTGAACAACCTCAGGCACGCCCAACAGGTGATCCGCGGTGGAGAGGTGTTAGCGCAGATTGCCCCCAATCAAGGACATCTGCAGGTGAAGCTCACGGTACCAAGCACAGATGTGGGGAATATCAAAGCCAGTCAGCCTGCATACCTGCGGATCGCTGGATGTCCGTATCCCGAATTCGGTGTGCTCAAAGCGAAGGTGCTGAGTATCTCCGCCGACACAATCGCTACTGCTACGGGCCAGGGCAACGTCCAACCTGGCTTTCAGATTTCCCTACAACCAAACAGTAAACCCCTCAGGAGCGGAAACCGCCAGTGCATGTTGCGCCATGGCATGGATGTGCAGGCCGACATTGTGACACGACAAACCACCATTCTTGGCTTCATTCTCACCAAGCTGCGCCTATCAACAGGCGCCTGAACACACACAGATGCAGCGGAGATGGAGCATCTCTACGCCGATCAATCAACACTATCATCAATAGGCTACTGGTGAATCATCCCTACACCTTTTAGGATGGCTAACGACACCCAGGTTCTTGATCCAGCAGTTCTTGATCCAGCAGTTGTTGATCCAGCTGTAATCGAGCCTGCTGCCACTGAAACCTTGGATCCTGTAGTAGAAGAACCCCTTGATCCCATCACTGGCTTGGCACCAGAGCAAGACAGTTCACCGAACACCTCCAATGACAACCAGGTGTACGTGAACTCCAACATCGACCAATCGGTGAACACATTCACCATGTACAACTACAGCTCAACTCAAAGCCAAGAGAGCCTGACCAATCAGCTCGGCCAGCCGAGCGCTGAGCTGATGGGAGCAAGCAGCGATGACTTCAACTGCAGTGTGAGCAGCTCCAGGATTGGACGAATCTATCGCTTTGACTCGCGCAGGTATTTCCGTGGTGGTCGCAAAAAAGCACGCGTGGATCGCATCACCAACTTCAGCAGCGAAGCTGGTGATGGCATGGAGCTTTCACGGAAAGCATTCAAGGGAATTGGCGAGCTAGATTTCACAACTGCATCCAACAAGCGCAGCAGCAAGCGAGCAGCGCGCACGGATACAGACATCATTTACAATGAATCATCAGGCAAGCTTTACTTCAATGCTAACGACGACAGCAAAGGATTCGGCAAAAAGGGAGGCTTGTTCGCCATTCTTGAGTCTTCACCCCTAATCAGCAGCAGCGACATCACAATCATCTGAGACCATCAGCCATCACCCAATGAAAGCTTCTGGGAGCAGCTCGGCGCCTGCTTTCAGAAGCTTTTTGTTAGGCGATCGTTGCCATCAACCACATGAACAGCAAGCCAGAGACAAAGCAAGCAAAGCTTCTGAGCGCAAAACCTGGCTCGGCATGATGCTTGATTTCAGGCACCAGATCAGAAGCCGCAATGTAAAAGAAATTTCCAGCTGCAAACAACACCAAAGGGGCTAGTGAGACAGAATCCCGCACCCACCAGGCCAGAACAGCGCCCAAAGGAAAGGTGAAAGCTGAGACCAGATTCCAGGCCAGTGCTTTGCGGGGCCGCCAACCGCTGCGTATCAACACACCAAAATCGCCCATCTCCTGAGGAATTTCATGGGCGATAGCGGCTAGCCAAGCCGCAACTCCTGCTGGTGGATTGATGAGATAGGTGCTGGTAATTCCCAGTCCACCAATAAAGTTGTGCAGGCCATCACCGAGAAGAATCAGCAATCCCATCGGCTCGTGCCTGCTCTGTCCCTTACGCCCAGTGCGATGGGAGTGATGCCAGTGAAGAAACTGTTCAAGGGCAAGAAAAGCCGTAAAACCTGCGGCAATCCATTCGCCCGCTTGCAGGGGCTTCAACACGATGAATCCCTCCGGCATCATGTGAAACAGAGCTCCACCTAACAACGAGCCAGCTGCCAATGACACGAGGGGAGCCAGCAACTGCTGCAAGCGCCAAGGCGGCAACACCAACGTGACGCCCCCCACCAACGCCACCAGCGACATCACCAGGCTGCCGATCACAATCGTGGCACCGCTGCTCATGCCTGCCACCACAGCCAGGTGTCCAGATTGAGCAACAAACCCACCAAGGTCAGCACCAGCATCAACACCACCTGATCGCGGCGCGAATCGGGGATGCGAATATCAGCAACCGTGTGAGCAACATTCGTGATGCTGTAGATCACAGTTAAGAGAAACTGAGCTTGCCGCCAAGGCCTGGTGTTACTCCAACCCGTCGGTTCAGACACGGCATGAATCGCCAGGAGCATGGCAATCACGGGAATTAAAAAATACACCAGCATCGCCATAAAGATCCGCGGCAACTGCGCTGTAGGCACCTTGCTTTTGATCTCCACTGAGGCCCCATGGAAGAGGGGCATCAAGCCCAATTCCACATGAAAGAGCATCAACAGCAACCAAGCTCCCCACAGGCCAGCGACACGCAACGCAGCAGAATTCACAGGGTTGTTGCACACCCTCCAGTTTCAACAAAGAACCACACCTGAGCGGCTTGCAAGGCCAACGCATCAGCGGCAGAGCTGCCAGCAATCTGCAGCCAGCAAACTGCCAAAACGAAGAAGACTCAATAGCGGAGTTCAACGCCTCTCAGCGATCGCCATGGAGCAGCACGCAGCCGGCACCGATCTGCTGCTCGTTCCCTCCTACAGCGCCGATCCACGCACCCTGAGCTGCATTCATGGGTTGGATAGCTGGGCAGAGCGACATCTCATCGAGCTGCGCCATCTGATGCAGCCAGGCAATCGCCTGGTGTTGATCACACCCACCCCCATCAGCAACGCCTGCCTGGATGCAGTGCTGCAGTTGATGCCAGCAGCACCGCCCCATTGGTGGCGCTGCCGCCTGAACTGCATCAGCCTCAACGACCACTCCGCCCGCAGCCTCACAGCCAAGCTGCTGCAGCGCCCCCGCCTACTCGATCAACTGGCAACGCAGCTCCGGCCGGGATCGGTGCTCGCCTGCTACAGCGTCTCGGGGTAGGAGACGAGCCTCGCCCAACGCCTCCAGCTGCAGCTGGAGGGCAGCCCGGCTGAGCTGGCACCACTAGGCAGCAAGGCGGGATCGGCGCAGGTGTTTGAGGCCCTAGGCCTGCCGCATCCTCGCACCACGCAGCTGTGCCAATCGCTGCAAGAGCTTGGCGATGCCACCGAAGCATTGGTTCTAAGCCATCAAGACATTTGACAGGTGGTGGTGAAGCTCAACCACATGGCAGGCGGCAGGGGCAATGCCCTCCTGAAGCTGTCGTTCAACAGCTGGCGATTGCAATCGCCAGGCAAGCGCCGCCAGAGCCTGGATGCGGCGCAGGCAACAGGGCTGGCAGCTGTGGGCGATCGAGATCAACCTGCGCAAGGGGGGCACCACCCATCCCTTCCAGCTAGCCGCCACCGCCACAGGCGCAGGCTTTGATTGCAGCAGCGGTCAATTGCTCAACAGCGATGGCAGGGCGGTGTTCTACGAAGCCAGCAATGAGCTGCATCAGCCCCCATGGCGCGGCCTACTGCCAGAACAGCTGATTGATGCCCTCGTGCAGCGTGGTGTGTACTTCAGCAGTGCCAGCCGCAGGGGCTGCATCCCGATGCGACTGGGCGCCCTGAGCGAACACGGCCTGCTGGGGGCCACCAGCGTGGGCCACTCCCGCCGGAATGCAGCGCTGCTGATGCAGCAGCTCATGGCCGTGCGCTGATGCTGAGCACAACTGCTGAGGGAGACAACACGGCGGCACAGTGCCGATAGGCAAGAGGTCTCTCTCCTCAGTTAGGCGCCATGAAGCCTGGAATAGTCGCTGTTGCAACGCGTGCGGTTGCGGTGATGCTGATGAGCACGATTCCAGCCGCCGCTGACACCGCTGAGCTGCAGGAGCGCCGCCTGCTGATGCGCCAGGTGACGCAACAGATGCAGGCGCGGCTGCAACAACGCCTGCGCTGCCTCAATGCTGCCACCAACCTCAGCGAGCTCGACAGCTGCCAACGCACCACTGGCGGCGGTTGGCACCACGGCCCCGGCACCGGGGGCTGGGGGTGCCCGATGTGGTGAGCGCGCGGCTACCGATGATCACCGTTCTGGTGAAGCAGCGCTAACCGCTGATCGACAACCGCCGCTCCAGCCCCTTGAGCCAGCGGGCCATGCCAGCGGGCCCGCTGAGGCGATGGCTGGCGGCCGTGTGAGAAGCCCCGGGGCCAACGCGCACACCGATCACACCAGGCCAGAGACGAAACACGTCTTCATCGGTTTCGTCGTCGCCGAAATAAAAGCGCAATGGGCCGTGGAGATCGTCCGCAGACCAGAGGCCGCGGCGCCGTGCCGCCGCCTCAAGCCACTCCACAGCATCAGCCTTGGTGTGAAGGATCGCCGGGCGCACCTCCAGCACCATCCGCCCACGGCGCAGCACAAACACACCGGCCTGATGAATCTCCGCCAGCAGCGGCTGAAGCTGCTGCTCGAGCTGTTGCCGTTGCTGGCCGGAGAGACAGCGGCTATGAAGGCTAAGGCTGAGGCCCTTGTGCTCAAGCCAGGCCCCCGGCCAAGCCTCCAGCTCAGCCTGCAGGCGCTGCGCCACAGCATCGAGCTGGGGCACCAGTGCAACGGCACGCGGATCACACCAGCTGCTGTCACCGCAACCGATCTCCAGGCCATGGTTACCGGCTAAGGCCAGGCGATCGAGGCCAGGGCCAAGCTGCCGGCGCAAATCCGCCAGGCTGCGTCCACTGATCACCGCCAGATCCAGCGCCGGCGGCTCATGGCGCTCACGCAAGCGCTGCAGGACATTGCCAACACCTATCGGCAGGGGGCAGTGGCTTGGATCGCGGCGCAAGGGCGCCAAGGTGCCGTCGTAGTCGAGGTAGAGCAGCACGGCCTTGGCCTGGGCGATCGCCTCCTGCAACGCTGCGAGATCGCTCACACTGGCTCCAGCAGAAACCACAACGACTCGTAGGGCGCGAGGTTAAGGAAATAAGGCTCAGGGGTGATCAGGGGAAAACCGTGATTGCCTCCAAACTGGGCCGGGCGCAGGCCGGCATAGGCAGCCAGATCCAGATGCACCGGCTGCACCGAGGCTGAAAGGTTGTGCACAAACAAACCTGTGGCATCGCGATGGCTGCGGCTGAAGGCCACCACGCTGCGGTTACTCACCGTGAGGAAGCGAATATCTCCCCGGCTCAGCAGGGGTTGGCTACGGCGAAGCCGTAGCTGATGGCGCAACCAATGCAGCAGGGAAGCTGGTGAGCGCAGCTGAGCTTCCACATTCACGGCCTGATAATGCACCAGCGGATCGGCGATCACCGGCTGGTAGAGCATCGAGGGATCGGCGGTGGAAAAGCCAGCATTGCGTTCATCGCTCCACTGCATCGGCGTGCGAACGCCATTGCGGTCACCGAGATAGATGTTGTCGCCCATGCCGATCTCATCGCCGTAGTAGATCACTGGTGCACCCGGCAGGCTGAATAGCAGGCTGTAGAGCAATTGGATACGGCGCTGGTCATGATCGAGCAACGGAGCCAGACGGCGGCGAATGCCGAAATTGAGCTTCATGCGCGGATCACGCGCATACTCGCTGTAGAGATAATCGCGATCGGCATCGGTGACCATCTCCAGGGTGAGCTCATCATGGTTGCGTAAAAATGTGGCCCACTGGCAACCCTCTGGAATCGCCGGTAGGTGCTCAATGCCATCGATCAAGGGACGGCTTTCCTCACGACGCAGCGCCAAAAATAAGCGGGGCATCAAGGGAAAATTGAAGGCCATGTGAAATTCATCGCCATCACCGAAGTAGGGCACCAGATCATCGGGCCATTGATTCGCCTCCGCCAACAGAATGCGCCCTGGAAATTCAGCATCGATCAGCTGGCGCATACGTCTGCAGAAGGCATGGGTTTCCGGCAGGTTTTCGCAGTTGGTGCCCTCGCGCTCAAACAGATAGGGCACCGCATCCACACGAAATCCATCAATCCCGAGATCGAGCCAGAAGCGCATCACATCGAGCATCGCCTCCTGCACCGGTGGATGGTCGTAATTGAGATCGGGCTGATGACTGAAGAAGCGATGCCAGTAGTAGCGCCTAGCCTTGGGATCCCAAGCCCAATTGGAGTGTTCGGTATCGGCAAAGATCACTCGAGCTTCGGAATAACGATCATCCCGATCACTCCACACGTAGTAATGGAAGTAGGGCGATTCTGGCCCTTGTCTCGCTTGCTGAAACCAGCTGTGCTGATCAGAGGTGTGACTGATTACCAGATCAGTGATCACACGTAGATCTCGCTGATGAGCCGCATCGGTGAGCTGCTGAAAATCAGCTAGGCTGCCGATACTGGGATCGATATCGAGAAAGTCGGAAACGTCATAGCCGTCGTCACGCAGGGGGGAACGCACGATGGGCATCAACCAAAGGCAGCTCACGCCAAGGCTCTGGATATAGTCAAGCTTTTCAATCAGGCCACGCAGATCACCATTACCGTCACGGCTGCTGTCTTTGAATCCGCGCACATACACCTGATAGAACACAGCATCGAGGTGCCAATGGCTAGCGCCGTTGCTGAAAGCAAAGTCGCTCATTCAATGCTCACTCCTGGTGGTGGCGGCGCTGCTCGCGATCGAGCACATCACCGATCACCATCGCTATCACCACCAGCAATCCCACCGCCAGTGCCGCAGCCAGAGAGGCGCGATTGGCGAACTGAGCCAGCAGGAGTGGAGAAAGATGTGCATGCATATCATCAGCCTGAACCGAAACCCTCGATCACCGACTGCGTTGCAGCGATTTCACCCCAGCAGCGCAGCAGGTTGCAGCTGCATCTGATCCCGCAGCCGCAGGCTGTCGGCCAAGATCGAGGCGCCCCAGCGATACACGTTGTAGTCGGACACCTGGCGGCGCATCTGCGCCATACGCAGGCGCCGATCGGCAGGCTCAAGGCCCAGGGCCTGCGCCATGGCTACAGCGATCTGCTCCACGCAGTAGGGATGCACCTGCAGGGCACCTCCAAGCTCGAGGGCACAGCCAGCAAAGCGGCTCAGGATCAGCACCCCATCACCATCGCAGCGGGAGGCCACGAATTCCTTGGCCACCAGGTTCATGCCGTCGTGCAGGGAGCTCACCACACAGAAACGAGCGAGCCGCTGCAACGCCAGTCGCTCCTGCACATCCCGTTGCTCGATGCGCAGCTGGAGCGGCTGCCAACCCCCCGAGGCCCAGCGCGCATTCACGCGGGCGGTGATCTGCTCGAGCTCGCTGCGTAGCTGGCGGTATTCAGTGATCTGCGTGCGGGAGATGGCCAGCAACTGCACGAAACAAAAACGGCCATGCCATTCGGGGTGATCCTCCAGCAGCCGCTCCACCGCCAGCAGCCGCTGTGGCAAACCCTTGGTGTAATCAAGCCGCTCCATGCCCACACCGAGCAGAGCTGGATCATGCACACCGATCTGCTGCTGCCAGTACTGCATAGCCTCAGCCACAGCTGATGATGCGGCCGACTCATTCCATTGCTGGTAGTCGATGCTGATGGGATAGGCACCCACCTGGGTGCGATGGCCGTTTTGATGCACCAGATCGCCATCGGGATCCACCCGAGCCTCCACGAGGCGATCGGCGGCATCGAGAAAATTGCTGGCGTGGGCTGGGATCTGAAAGCCGATCAGATCGTTGCCCAAAAGCCCCTCGATCAGGGCATCGGCCTGCGGGAAGGTGCGCAGCAGCTCGCGGTTGGGCCAGGGCACATGCCAGAACTGAACCAGCAGCAGATGGGGATTGGCCTGGCGCAGCAGCCGTGGCACCAGCGCCAAGTGGTAATCCTGCAGAAACACCAGGGCCGCCTCGCCGGCCGCCTCCTGCAGAACCGCCTCTGCGAAGCGGGCATTCACCTGGCGGTAGGTGTGCCAGTGGGCCGCCTCATAGCGAGGTGGCACAAAGGCCACATGGCATAGGGGCCAGAGTGCACGGTTGGCGAGATGGGTGTAGTAGCCCTCCTGCTCAGCATCACTCAGCCACACCCGCCGCAGGCGATAGCAGGGCCTGCCCGGCGGCACTGCCACAGCATCGCGGGCATCCACGCTGCAGCGATCGGCATCACCACTGCCATGGGCGATCCAGGTGCCGCCACTGGCTTCGGCAAAGGGTTCGAGGGCTGTTACGAGACCACTGGCGGGGCGCTCCGCCTGAATCAGGCCGTGGCCATCGCGTTGATGCATCCAGGGCTCCCGGTTGGAGACCACGATCAACGGCAGTCCCCCCAACCCCTCTCGGATGAGCCCCTGCAGACGCTCTCGGCTCCAGAAGGGGGCCATCCGTTAAACACCACACCTGGATCGATCTCAAGCCTGCGCAGCCTGGAAGCAACCAGCGGTGGCGACATCACAAACGGTGCACACCTGCAACCCCTGAGAGACAGCCCAGCCAAGCAAGCCTGATAGTGGCTGTAGAGAGCCTCAACAAATGAAGGCTTGGACAGGCTGGATGCAGCAGAGCCCGCGGCACAACAGGCCCATGGCCGCCGTTCTCGCTCTGACAACAGTGCTGCTCACAAGCGTAGATCTCAACATCGGACAACTCCCCCACAACGCTGGACCGCCGTTGTGTTTTCTACCCGCGATGATTGGGCCTTTTCTGCTCTCACCACTCGAGGAACTAGGCGTATGCCTGGTGTTCTTCGCGAGCTGGATCATCACGCGAATCGGCAGTGATGCATGGACACCGCGTTTCATCCTCTCGCTGTTGGGCCCCATACCGCTCATGCTCGCCTTGGTGTGGCTCGCTCAGCTACGGCTGCACAGCAAGACACAGCAGCTTCAGTTGCTTCGTCAACAAGGCGATCTCGAACGGAAACTACACAGCAGCCTGCAGGCTTCGGCCTTGGCCCATGAGCTAGGGCAGCCCCTCAGCCAGCTATTACTGCAAACAAGGCTGGTGCACTACCGGCTGGAGCAAGTGGATCAGATTCCCAGCGAAGCGCTCAAGCCGCTTGAGCAGCTCAAGCAAAGCGGTGAACACATCCATGAGCTCACGGCAGCGATCCGCCGGCTGCTGAGAAATGAGGCCGCCGTGCAGCGCATGGATCTCAGTGATCTCCTACGGCGATGCCTGCTGCCGCTACAGCGAACAGCCCTAGATGCCGGGATCCAGCTCCAGCTCGATGGACTGCATCAATCAGCCTTCGTCATGGGTGATTCCCAACAGCTCGCGATCGCCATCAACAACCTCTTGCGCAATGCTGAGCACAGCCTGCTGGAAGTAGCACCGGCCCAACGGCTGCTGCGCGTGGCACTCAGCCAGGCGCACGGGCGGATCGTGCTCCACATCGCCGATAGCGGTGCGGGATTACCGAGCAACGATCCAGAGGCTCTGACGCTGAACAGCCACAAGTCCGGAGGTATGGGATTAGGCGTGCTGATGGTGCGCAGCATTGCTCGAGGCCATGGCGGCGAACTGCAGCTGGGGACATCAACCGATCTAGGGGGCGCTGAGGTGAGCCTCAGTTTTCCTGCGGCTCCGTAAACGCCCAGGCCGTGGCTCGATACAGGGTGGCCAGCCGCACCAGCTCAGCGCCGCTGATGCCGAGCTTGCCGGCCACCTGTTTGCGGTAGGTCTCCACCGTGGCAACACTGAGATCAAGCCGTTGGGCGATTTCTTTGTTCAACAGGCCGCAGCCCAACTCCCGCAGCAAGCGCTGCTCCCGCGGCTTGAGCCGCTTGATCGCTAGCAACTGCTGATCACAGGGCCTCAGCGGTGCGGCCCATGCCTGCCTTCTCTGATCCCCCCAGCGATGCAGCACTGCCAACAGCTGATCCCAGGCTTGAGCCTTATCCACCACAGCCACGGTGATTGCAGCCAGATCAGCAGGCGGAGTGAAGGTCTCCGCCAGAGCCGTAACGAACAACAGCTGTGAGCCAGGGTTGCGTTGATGCAGCAGATCAGCTGCAAGGCGATAACTGTCGCCACCCAAGTTCACATCCAACACCAGAAGCTGTGGTGGCGAGCGCCGAATCACCTCACAGGCTTCCGACGCCGTGGTGCACACCGCCAGCACATGAAAGCCGCCTACTTCTGACAAAACCCCCGCGATTGCCTGGGCCACCATGCGGTGGTCGTCAAGAACCACGACGCCGGAGCCAAACACCGCCAACTGTGCAATGAAGAGATCAGATTACCAACACATCTTGAAAACACGAACCATTCATCGGGCGCTTATTCAGGATCTGCATAAAAGCCATAGACCCACATCCAGCTACCACTAGCCACCCCTAATCAGGAGTCCCAGAAACAGGAACTAGACAACAGAGCCACAAACAGTGAATCCTTAAGCAATCCTTACGGACCTTCCGATGGGCCCCAGCGCCTTCCGCTCCAGCCACCGCCTCACCATCACCGTGGCTCAATCCACCATGGAAGCCCTGGTGCTGCGCAGCAGCTGCGAGGGCCGCTCGATCAGCAACCTGGCCGCCTACCTGCTGGAAAGCTCGCTGGAGCGTGGTGGCGGCGGAGCGCTTTCTGGATCTCGACCGCCAGCAGCACACTGAGGCTCAAGCCCAGCTCCACGAGCCACTGCTGGGGCGGTAGCGGTGCCGTGCCCAGCAGGCTCTGCCCCAGTGGCCAATGCATCATGACCACATGCAACGCAAAGGCCGCCGCGGTGCCCGCCAACAACAAAGGGGAGCGCAACGGCGAACTGGCCAACACCGAGCAGTGCTCCAAGCGGCAGTTGCCGATCTGCATGTTTTCAAACAGCACCATCTGCAGCAGCAGCGCGTTGCGGGCCAGCTCGAGCGGCCAGCCCCTGGCCAGCAACTGCTCGTAGAGACCAAAGCCGACCACACCCATCACCACCGCGGCGAGCAGGGTGCGCTGGCGCATCAGTGCCTCAAACACCGGCTCGGCAGGCGGTCTCGGCCGCTGGCCCAGCACATCGCCCTCGGCCGGTTCAAACGCCAGGGCCACATCTTGAATGCCGTTGGTCACCAGATTCAGCCACAGCAGCTGCACCGGCAGCAGCGGCAATGGCAAGCCCCAGGCCACAGCCAGGGCGATCAAAACGATCTCTGCCGCCCCCGACGACACCAGCAAGGCAATCACCTTGCGCACATTGGCGTAAGCAATCCGACCCTCCTCAATGCCGGCCACGATCGAGGGAAAGCCATCGTCGGCCAGCACCAGATCGGCAGCCTCACGCGCCACATCGGTGCCGCTGCGACCCATCGCGATGCCGATCTGGGCCGCCCGGAGAGCGGGCGCATCATTCACGCCATCGCCCGTCACAGCCACAAAGTGGCCAGCCCGCTGCGCCGCCTGCACCAGCTGCAACTTCTGATGCGGCGCCATCCGGGCGAACACACAGCGGCTAGCCACTAGGCGCTGGAGCTGCCGCTCACTGGCCTGGTCGAGTTCATGGCCCTCCACTACGGCATCGGCGCTCTGCAGCAGGCCCAGCTCGCGGCCGATGGCGGCGGCTGTGGTGGGGTGGTCGCCGGTGATCATCCACACGCGGATGCCGGCCTGATGGCAGCGCTCGATCGCCTGGCAAACCCCCGGCCGCAGAGGATCCTGCAGGCCCACCAGGCCCAGAAACCGCAGACCGGAGGGCTCAGCCAAAGGTTCAGGGCAAACACCCTCTGCCAGGGCCAGCACCCGCAGCCCGGCACCGGCCAGTGGCGCCGCGCCGGTTGCCTCCAGACCGCACATCGGCAGCACCCGCTCAGGGGCTCCCTTCACAAGCACGCTGAGCTGGCCATCAGCCCGGGCATGGAAGCTGGCGGCAAAGCGGTGTTCCGGTTCAAACGGAACCCCATCACACTGCGGTTCGGCCAACAGTGCCTGCTCCCGGCTCCAACCAAGCTTCAGAGCGAACTGCAGCAGCGCCACATCGGTGGGATCACCGCGCCCCTGCCAGCGACCATCGCGGTGATGCAGATCCGCTTCATTGCAGAGCACCGCCACCCGTGCCATTCGCTGCAGCAGAGCCAGCTGTGGCGCCGCCGGCGGCTCATCCCCCAATCCAAGCTCCCGCCCATCTGGCAGCAGCACCCGCCGCACCGAGAGCTCATTGCAGGTGAGCGTGCCTGTTTTGTCGCTGGCGATCAGGGTGCAGCTGCCGAGGCCTTCCACCGCTGGTAGCCGGCGCACGATCACCTGGCGCTGGGCCATGCGATGGCTGGCCACCGCCAGCGCCACCGTGAGGGCCACCGGCAAGCCCTCTGGAATCGCCGACACCGCCAGCGCCACCGCAAAGAGAAGGGCGTCGAGACGATCCAGCCCACCGCGCACCATGGCCAACCAACCCACCAGAAACGCAGCGGCGGCCACCACCAGGCCGATGCTGCGGCTGAAGCGATCCATGCGCTGCAACAGCGGCGGCCGCCCGGGCGGGATTGTTTGCAGATCGATGGCCAGCCGGCCCACCTGCGTGGCCTGGCCGGTTGCTACCACCAGCCCCAGCCCACGGCCGCGGGCCACCGAAGATCCGGCATGGGCCATGGTGCTTCGCTCCGCCAAAGGGGTCTCAGGCAGGAGCGCGGCATCGGCCTGCTTGGCGACCGGCAACGATTCACCGCTGAGCAGCGATTCATCGAGTTCGAGGTTGTGGCTGCGCAGCAGGCGCAGATCCGCCGGCACCACTTGGCCGCTCTCCAGCCACACCGCATCACCCACCACAAGGGTTTCGGCATCGCGCAGCGCCGCCTCGCCATCACGCAACACCAGCGCCTGCACCTTGAGCAGCTGGCGGAGGGCATGGCTGCGGCGCTCCGCTCTCCACTCCTGCAGGCCTCCTACCAGGGCATTGAGCAGCAGCACCGCTGCGATGAACAGGGCATCCTTGCGGTCGCCCACGGCCAACGACAGCAATGCCGCCAGCAGCAACACTGCGATCAGAGGGCTGACGAACTGGCGCAGCAGCACCTGCAGCAGCGAGGGAGCCACAGCCTGCGGTAAGCGGTTCGGCCCCAGGCGCGCCAGGCGCTCTGCAGCTTGCTCGCTGCTGAGCCCGGCGGCGCTACCGGCCGGCAGTGCCGCCAGGGGCTGGGCATGCCAAGGAGGATGGCGAGGCAACGGCGATTAAGCGTCGGTCTCGGCATGCATGGCCCAGATGGCGGCATAGAGCGGCTGGATCTGGCAACCAATCCGCTCCACCTCAAGCGGTGTGCAACAGCCAACACGCATCTGCTCGAGCAGGCTCTGAATCTGAACCTGAAGCTCCGTAATGCGCAGTTGATAGCAGGCGGTGGTGGTGGGCAAAGCGCTCATCCAGCCTGCTCCTCCCCCGCAGCACAGCGCAGCCGCCAGCCCTGCTCACCGTCGGGCTCCAACACGATGTGGCGCTCGCCGATCTGCAGGGCATGGCTATCGGTAATGCCTTTCACATAACCGGCCAGAAACCACAGATTCATGCCGGCCTGCTCACCGCTGAACAGCTCATCGAGGCTGTCGGCCGACACGCCGATCTCCCAGTTGGTGTGATTCATCACACGGCTCCACGCACGGAGGTCAGAACCAGCCTGAGGCCATCCCAGCAAGCAATGCCCAGGCTGAAGCTGTGCTGCTGCAGTTCTGCGCAGGGTTAGGGCCAGAGGGCCTGCAGCTGGGAGAGCACACCATCACCGGTGAGTAATTCCGTGGCCACACCAATCACAAAGCCCAGCATCGCCAGCCGGCCGTTCCAGCGCTCAGCCTGCTCGGTGAATCCCCAGTTGTGCAGCATCTGCATGGTTCGCGCGCATCGGCACCCCAACCAAGCCGGATCAAGCCGCGACGCCGCTGACCTCGCACGATTGCTCCTTAGCTGCTGCGATCGCGCTGCTCTAGGTAAGCCTGGATCAGCTGATAACAGAGATTGCTCAAACTGCGACCCTCCGATTCTGCTGCCGCCTTGAAGGTGACCAACTCGTGCAGCGTGAGATTCACAGTGAAGCGTGCATTGCGGTTTCCCCGCTGATTCGACAAGTCGACCAAGGCCGCGACAGCCACACGAGTCCTTTCTACATCGGATCTACAGGCACTGCGCCAACGCTGCTGGCGGCCAGGCGCTCCAGCTGCTCAACACGCACCTGGAGCTGGCGCAGCTGCTCGGCCAGTTCCGGCAGATCAGCAGGGGCGGGTTGGCCCAGATCGGCGCGAACCAGCGCCGACACATAGGCCGTGATACTCAGCCCCAGGCCACGGGCGCGCTGCTTGATCGCCTCGATCAGCTCAACCGGCAACACCATCGAAAGCTGCCTGCGATCGATCACATCAACTCCCACTCAAAACAAGTAAGGGCAGAGCCAGAACAACGCGCAAAGGCCATCGCAACCCCAGACCACACAAACGCACCACAGCACTTTGCAGCAGACTGCTGCACCCCTTCTAAAGCAGCGGAGGGGTTATGCACCGCTGGCATAGAGCCCAGTGAGCTCTGTCCGTGCCAGGGCATGAGCCTCGATCCCCTCACGCACGTCGAACACCGTGCAGCCCGGCGGCAGATCCAGGGCTGCATCCAGAGCCGCCAGCTGGAACACGTAGCGATGGGCCGCACCCTGGGGCGGCAGCGGCCCCTGGTAGCCGATCCGCTCGAACCGCCCCACGCCCCAGCAGCTGCCATGGCGGGCACCGTTGGGCAGTTCAGGGGCCCGCTCCAGTCCGGCCGGCAACGCCCGCAGCGAAGCCGGGATATTGAACAGCAGCCAGTGCACCCAGCCGCCGGCCGGCGAATCGAGATCCTCCAGCACCAGAGCGAAGCTGCGGGTGGCCTCTGGTGCCCCGCTCCAACGCAGCGGGGGAGACAAATTGAGCCCTTCGCTGGTGTGAATCAGCGGAATCAACTCGCCATCACGGAAAGCCGGCGATTCCAAATGGAAGGTTCCATTGCTGCTCCCCATCGGCCAGCCAACTCAGACACTCCGCACAGGGTGAGCGCTCCAAACCGCAGCAATCCAGGCTCCAGCGCCACCGCCGCAGAACGCGCGCGCTTCTGCTGCCCATCGCGTTGCATCCACGGGTTGCATGTAGATCGTGAACAGCAGGAGCGCAGCGGTGATCCCTGTAATTCCGGTCTCCCTAGCGGTGCAACTCTGCGCGGCGCTGATTGCCGCCGGCCTGCTCGTGTTCGTTCTGGCCTCGCTGCAGCAGCTGTGGAAGCGCCAACCCTGAAGCTGTTGCTTGGCGGCGATCTGATGCTCGGCCGCGGCATCGATCAGCTGATGCCCCGCCACTGCGAGCCAGGCCTGCAGGAGGCAGGTGTGCGCGATGCCCATCACGTCGTTGAGCTCGCCGAGCAGCGCCACGGCCCGATCCCAGCGCCCTTCGGCCCCGAAACAGCCTGGGGCGAAAGCCTGGCCTGGATGGAGCAGTTCCAGCCGCAGCT
This sequence comes from Synechococcus sp. LA31, assembly GCF_018502385.1. Lineage (NCBI taxonomy): Bacteria > Bacillati > Cyanobacteriota > Cyanophyceae > Synechococcales > Synechococcaceae > Synechococcus > Synechococcus sp. LA31. The sequence goes on along the minus strand of NZ_CP075523.1, from coordinate 489,471 downwards.
GCGGCTGGTGAATTTGGAAACTGCGATCACCACCAGCCATCAAGCCTGGCCGGGGAAAGGCGCCCACTTCCGCCTACACCCCGCCAACACGGCCTGCCTGCAGGCGGCCCGCATCGATGGCTGCAGCCTGGCCAACAACCACAGCCTCGACTGGGGCTTCAACGGCCTGGCCGAAACCCTGCAGGTGCTGCGGCTGGCTGGCATTCAAAGCGCCGGGGCAGGCCACACGCCCCACCAGGCCCAGCGACCCGCTAGCTGGGAGTTACCCCAGGGCAGACGCCTACTGCTGTTCGCCTGGGCTTTGACAAGCAGCGGTGTGCCGCAAGCCTGGGGTGCCACCCCCTGCCATCCGGGGTTGGCGCTGCTCACCCGGATCGACAGCGCCACAGTGCGCTGGCTGGTGCGCAGCATCCAGCGCCGCCGCCGCAACGGCGACATCGTGGTGGTTTCGCTCCACTGGGGTGCCAACTGGGTGCCGGTGATTCCGGAGCAACACCGCTGGTTAGCCCGCCAACTGATCGAGCTGGCAGGCGTGGATGTGGTATTTGGCCACTCCGCTCATCACCCCTTACCCATGGAGATCCATCAGGGCAGGCTGATCCTCTACGGCTGCGGTGATCTGATGAACGACTACGAAGGGCTGCCCGCCCACGCCCCCTGGCGCTCCGATCTGGTGTGCCTCTACGGGGTGGAGCTGGAGCGCAGCAGCGGTGCACTGCACGCGCTTGAGCTGCAGCCATTTGTGCTGCGCGGCTTTCAGCTCCACCAAGCCAGCACCGCCGACCGACAGCTACTCGAGCACCAACTCAGCCTGGAGATAGCGGCCGAGGGGTGGCGATGGCGCACCAACGGCTCCGGCTGGCGCCTCGAGCGCGAACGCAGCAGGACTGCAGCAAACCAGAACGCACACCCCGCCAGCCGCCTGGCCCATCCATAGGTTTCGGCGGCACTGCACCCTGGCGGCCATGATCCAGCTGATCGACAACCTTCCAGACGGAACCCTGGGGTTCAGCTGCAGTGGCCTGATCAGCGGCGAGGACATGCAACGGCAGGTGATTCCCACTGTGGAAGCGGCATTGCGCGAGCAGGAGCGGGTGAAGGCGCTGGTGGTGTTCGATCCAGGCTTTACAGGCTTCAACCTGGAGGCCGCCTGGGACGACACGAACCTCGCGCTACGTCATTGGGATGGCTTTGAGCGCCTGGCTGTGGTCACCGATCTGGCCTGGCTACGGCAGGCCAGCCGCGCCCTGGCCCTGCTGTTGCCCTACCCGGTGCAGCTGTTTGGCTTGGATGAGCAGGAGAACGCCCGGCGTTGGTTGAGCGAGGCGCTGGGCACCGTGCACCTCGAGCGCCAGGGTGAGGTGATCACCATCAGCCTGATCGGGCTACTCGATGCCGATGTCTACGCCCGAATCGACGATGACCTGGCCAATTTGTTCAGCCAGGTGGAGCGGCCGCGGGTGCTGCTAGATCTGCGGCAGTTTGATGGCTGGCTCGCCCTTGGAGCCCTACGCCAACATCTGGCTTTGATCCGCGACTATCGCCATCGCCCCCAGAAACTCGCCGTGGTGAGCCATGGCCCGCTGCAGCAGATCGCCCAGCGGCTGATCCAGAGCTTCAGCCGCGCCGACAGCCAAACCTTCAGCAGCAGCGATCTGCTCGCAGCACAGGAATGGATCTGCTGCGACTGAGCGAAAAGCAGCTGCAGTGATGCCGAGGCCGCCGCAAGGCAGACCCCTCACGCTTTGGCTGAGGAGGTCTGCACATCGTTGCGATGAACACCCAGCACTGCCAAACCTGCTCCTATTGGGATCAGGCCCATGGCCTGGATATCACCTCACTCGGCGCGATTGCGCCGTGCACACGCCATTCGCCCAATCTGTTCAGCTTGCAGAGCGTGGAGATCAGCGAAGCCGCCCAGCATTTCAGCGGCTACGCCGCCGGTGATGGCCTTAGCGATATGCAGGTGCCCATGGCTCTCTGGCCCTTCACGAGCCGCAACCAGATCTGCGGGGATTACAAACCCTGCGACCTGGAAGAAAATGCCCGCCGAACACGGATGCGGGCTGCGCCGCTGATCTGAGCCAGATCGTGGTGATCAGGAGAACGCAATGAAAGCCATCCATAACCTAAAGCTGCCAACCAATCTTCCAGGAGGCATTCCGATGAGCCTAACCAAGTGGGAACCACTCACTGACATCGAAGCGATCGTCGATCGCGCCTTCAACTGGCCACCATTGCGCCTCGGAACCAGCATGGCTCTGGCCGAATTAGGTCCACGTGTGGATATCTGCGAAAGCGACGGCACCTATCTATTCAAAGCCGATATTCCTGGCATGAATAAAGAAGATTTGATTGTTTCCATCGCTGATGACATGCTCACCATTCAAGGGGAGCGCAAACGCGAAAGCGAGGAAACCAGGCCCCATTTCCACCGGGTTGAGCGCTCCTACGGCAGCTTCAGCCGCAGCTTTTCTTTGCCCGATGATGCCGACCCTAAAACCGTGCATGCCCACTGCGAAAAGGGTGAGCTCACCGTGAGCATTGCCAAGAGAGCCGGGACCAAAGAAACCAAACCAATCACCGTGCCCGTTGACTGATTAGCGCATCCAAGGCCGCCTGCCGTGATCCAGCAGGCGGCTCACTCCACTAGCAATGAGGCAATCTGATTGCGGCCATTGCCTTTGGCTAGATAGAGAGCCTGATCGGCCCTGTAAAACAAATCAGCAAAACTCTGATCGCTATCGGCCATGGCACTAATACCACCGCTGATGTTGGGATGGTAGTCGGACTGATCAAACACACCCCGCATGGCAGCAACGGCCAGGCGGATCTCCTCAGCCAATTGCATCGCACGGCTGATGGAGGCATTGACGAGCAGAATCGCAAATTCCTCATCGCCGATGCGGCCAAATAAATCCTCGTGGCTGAGGTGCTGCCGCGCCACCGCACAGAGATCGAGCAGCACCTGATCGCCAGCCTGGTGACCCCAACGCATGTTGATCTGCCGAAAATCATCAATGTCGAAATTGAACAGGGCTACCGGCAGACTTTCAGCACGAGCATTCTCAAATTCCTGCTCGCCGAAGCGGAAAAACACGCTGCGGTTGTAGAGCCCGGTGACAGGGCATTGCATGCTGCGTTGGCGCAGCTCCAGCTCCCGCATCACCAAATCAGCCATCAGCTTCAACATCACCCGCTGATGGGGATCGAGCACCCGCGGCTTGCGATCAATCACGCAGAGCGTGCCGAGGTTATAACCGTCGTCTGATTGCAAAGGCACACCGGCGTAGAAGCGCACCTTTGGGGCATCAAGGACCAGCGGGTTGGTGTTGAAGCGGGCGTCGTCGAGGGCATCGGGCACCTCCATCAGCTCCTGCTGGGCGATGGCATGGGCGCAGAAGGCCATGGTGCGCGGTGTTTCCTGCACCTCAAGCCCATGGCGAGCGAGAAACCACTGCCGGTCTTGGTCCACCAGCGACACCAGCGCGATCGGCACCCCCAACACTTCAGACGCCAGCGCCACGATGCGATCGAAATGGGGATCAGCGGGCGCATCCAGCACCGCAAAGCGCCGCAGCGCCCGCAGCCGCTGCTCCTCGTCGGCGGGGATCGGATAGTCCGGATAGGGCGTCATGGCCGCAAGGCAAACAACAGATCAACAAGGGCTCAACACGCCGCAGCCGCCTCGGCCACCGCCTGCTCCCGGCGCTGCTCGAGCGGGATGAGGCGGATCTCTCCATCGCTGAGCTGAATGCGGAACTGATCGCCGGGCTGTAACTGCAGCTTCTCGGTGTAAGCCCGCCCCACCATCAAATTTCCATTGAAGTGGACATGGGTGTTGAAGCTGAGCTGGCGCCCCTGGGCATTGCGGCGGGCACGCCAACGTGCTCCCTGCCCCGGCAGATGCACACCCTTTGCCTCCAGGATCGCCTCGTAGAAGTCAGTGAAGTGCAGGTGCTCACGCCCGGCCTCAGTGTGGGTTGCGTAGCCACAGGCCCGCACTAGATCGGAACGATTCAGACCGCGCAGCTGGTCAAGTTTGGCGAGCAGTTGATCCCCTTGGAGCATGGCGGCAGCGAGCAGCGGCAATGATCTAAACGCAGCCAATCGGGCTGGGTTCACGATCAACTGCTTCTGCGGCTCGATTGCTGCAGCAGTGCACCAATCGCATGCGCTCTAAGACCCTGGCCCCATGGCGCTTCCATTTCAGCCAGCGCTGAATGCGGTGAACGGCGCAGCTGGGTTCGACCACCTGCCAGGCAAGGCGATGATGAAGGCTGAACCCGCCATCGGCGCGCAGCCAACGCGGCCGCGCCCGCTGCATGCCTGAGGGGGGCATCAGCAACACCTGCCAAGTCGCCATCAATCCCGCTGTAGGGAAGCGGATGCTGAACAGCGCCGCATCGACCGGGATGGGTTGTCACCAATACAGGGCAAAACCGCAGCGCTCAGCACCACAGCCAACGCGGCTTTCTCTGATGGAAACGCTTCCGGTTCAACAGCGATGGCCACCACCGCCAGCCGCACCAGCCTTACCATCCCCGCCCCAGGCGGCTCGCTCCTCGCCGAGCTCACCCTGCCGGCCGCTGCGGCCGGCCTGGTGCTGTTCTGCCATGGATCAGGAAGCAGTCGCCTCAGCCCCCGCAACCAATACGTGGCCGAGCAGTTGCAACACGGCGGTCTCGCCACCCTGCTGATTGATCTGGAGCACCACAACCACGCCTGCCATGGCCACACCCTGGCTGCCCTGCCACCACTGCAACAACGCCTACTCAGCGTGATCGATTGGACCAGCCAACACCCGCAGCTACAGATGCTTCCCTTAGGCCTCTATGGCGCCAGCACTGGGGCCGCCCTGGCGCTGGTGGGGGCGGCAGAACGGCCCGAGCGGGTGCAAACGGTTGTGTCGCGTGGGGGGCGACCGGATCTGGTGTTCCAACGGCTTGCGGAGGTGCGCTGCCCGGTGCTGCTGCTGGTGGGCGAGCACGATCTCGACGTGTTGGAGCTCAATGCATGGGCCGCCGGACAACTGCAAGTGCGCAATGAACTGGTGGTCATCCCCCAAGCGAGCCATCTGTTCAGTGAGCCTGGCAGTCTCGATGCGGTAGCGGAGCACGCCTACCGCTGGTTCGCTGAGCAGTTCAGCCGGAGCCCAATCAGCTCTGCAGGTGATCTGTAGATGAAGCATGCAAGGTGCTGCAGAAGCACCGTTTGCTTTCATCACACCGGAGCACTCCGCCACCTTTTAACGCTCGTATTCTCAAGCTGCTGAGAGATGCAGCAAAGCTGAAGTCTCCCGGCATCTGTTGCACATTCACCTGCGGATTTTGAGATGAACGAGCGTTTTCGCGTGCTACAGCGCCAGCCCAAGCGCATCTCCATCACCTTGAGCTATCACGTGCATGAGGCTCTTCTCACCCGCTCTGAGGAAGAGGGGCGATCGGTCTCCAATCTGTGTGCATTCCTACTAGAAGATGCCCTGCGTGACCAACAGCGCACACTGACTCCGCAGACCAGTGGCGCTGGCCAGACCCACACCAATGGCCTGCAACCTTCAGTCAACGCGGCTGCCCGGATGAAGACACGGGGCTTCTGATGGGAAGCCCGCCCGGAGATCTGTCACGCGATCTCCGGGCCATGGCGGCCTCAACGCGGATCCAATGCAGGCGTGAGGTGGCGGCGCAACTTGCTGAGGGCGTGCCGCTCGAGCCGCTGCACCTGATCCTTGCTGCGACCAATCAGACGGGCGACCTCCGCGAAGGAGCGCTGTTTGTCTTCCCCATAGCGCAACTGAATCACCGTGAGCTCGGGCGTTGAAAGATGCTCGAGCTGGCTATGCATCCAGTGGTAGTCGTCGTGGATGCAGGGCAGATGGTCATCGCTCACCGTATCGAGCAAGGTCATGTCGCCATCACTGCCGTTGAGCTGCTGATCAAGCGACACCGTGTTGCTGCGATGCTGAATGGCCATGGCATAGAGCAGTCGCTCCGGTGTTTCATCCAGCAGCTCCGCCAATTCTTCCACACTCAGAGGATCAGTGCGGAGGCTCTGGATGGCATCTGCTCGATTGGCCAGACTCACCAGGTTCACAGGAATACGGATGCTGCCGCTGTGCTCCTGCAGGTAGCGATTGATCGACTGGCGAATCCACCAGTAGCCGTAGGTTGAAAATTTATAACCGCGGGTGGGATCGTATTTCTCCGCAGCGCGCAGCAAACCAAGATTGCCAGCTTGCACCAGATCCATGGGGTCATGGGCCAGGTGCTTGAGCCGGCGGATATAGCGGAGGGCGACCGTCACCACCAATCGAAGATTGGCACTCACGATCCGTTGCAGGGCACGCCGACCGCGGCGCTGGAGAACAGGTGATGGAGCATCACTCTCCATCCAGTCTTTCACAATCGTTCCGAGATGAACCTCCTCCTGGGCGGTGAGCAAAGGGATCCGGCCAATGTTGCGCAGATAGTCGCCAAAGGCATCACTCATGGACGCGGTTCTTGATGGCGCTCAATCCTCCGGCGAAACAGCGATTGCACCATCAGGCTGAGCATGGTTGCCCTTCGATCGCCGCGTCGTGCTGCGCGGATGTGGGCTCCTCCTGACGCGCGGGCCGCAAGGATTGATAGCTGCCTGAACGCTCCGGCCTGCTCAGCACCACCTGCCAGAGCTGCCCCTGCCGCGAGCGGAAGAAGCCGGCACAGCTGAGCAGGTAATAACGCCAGAAACGAAAAAACTCAGGCGTGCTGTCGTTCTCCAGCCTGGGCCAGGCGCTTTCGAAGTTCTGCCACCAGGCCAGCAGGGTGCGGTCGTAATCGAGACCAAAGTTTTCCCAATCTTCAATCAGGAAACGCCCCTCAAGCCCATCGGCAAGTTGGCTGGCCGATGGCAAGCGCCCACCTGGGAAGATGTAGCGATCGATCCAGGGATCGATGCGGCGAGTACTGCAGGCCGATCCAATCGTGTGCAGCAACACCAGCCCATCGGGGTGCAACAGGCGCTGCAACGTGCCAAAGAAAGCGGCATCATTGCGGCGACCAACATGCTCAAACATGCCCACCGAGGCGATGCGATCAAAACACCCCGGATCCAGCGCCGGCAGCTGCCGGTAATCGCACAACTCCACACGAATGGGTAGTTCGGCCAGATGCTCACCAATCCAGCTGGCCTGCTGGGCTGACACCGTGATGCCCACCACCTCCACGCCGTAATGCCTGGCCGCATAGGCCGCCAACGATCCCCAGCCGCATCCCACATCCAGCAGGCGCATGCCCGGCCGCAACTCCAGCTTTTCGCAGATCAGCCGCAGCTTGTGATCCTGCGCGGCTTCAAGGTTGTCGGCCTGGCGCCAATAGCCACAGCTGTACACCATCAGCGGATCCAGCGTGGCGGCGTACACCCGCGGATCGATGTCGTAGTGCCGATAGCCCACCACAAAAGAGCGGCGCAGCGCCTGGGGATTGCTGAACTGGTCGCGCAGGATCCGCACCAGTTCAGCCAGGCTTGAGCGCAGGCTGAGCGGGCGATTGCCATTGCTGCGCAGCAGGCGGCAAATCAGCTCATCAAGCTGCTCGCAATCCCATGCCCCCCGCACGTAGCCGTTGCCCAGGGCCAGCGAGCCCTGCCGCAGTAGTGCCCCATAAAGGCGGGGATCATGCACCCGTAGATCCCAGGGGCGATCGCCGTTGAAGCGCACATCAGCCGCCTCGGCGATGGCGGCAAGACTGGCCGGAACAGGCATGGCAACAGCAACACTCGCCATACCCAATCGGCGCTACAGGATGCATGGGCCCGCCGCGGTGCATCTGAGGTGAAATCAACGCTGCGTCGCCGTAGGCGCGCGGCAGCCATCGCCCTCGCAGCACTGCTCTGATCAGGCTGGCGCCATGGCAATCAGCAGCACCCCCGTATCAGCCCACGGCCGCTGGTCGGCTCAGGTGGCCGAGCGGCCACCAGCACTGGATCTTGAGGCCGGCCTGTTCACCTGGAGCGATCCGGAGCGCATCGCCGCCTCCTTACTCCAGTCTGCCCATGGCAGCACGCGCCGCAAGCGCAGTGCCTACGCCAGTGCCATGGCGATGCTCTGCCTGTATGTCAACCGCGCCGGCCGCAAGCTTGATCCTGAGCAGCGCCAGGTGCTGGAGGCGGCCAAGGGCAGCCTGCGCCGGCAAGCAGCGGCGTGATCCCCGTGGCAGTGCCTGCGGCCCAACCCATCAGCTGCCTGAGCCCGGAGCAGGCGTTGCTTGCCCTAGGCAGCAGCCCAGCAGGCCTCGGCAGCCTCGAAGCCAACCTCCGGCTGGCCCATTTCGGGCCCAATTGCTTACCACCCCAGCGCCATCGCCCCCTGATCCTGCGCTTGGGCGATCAGCTCACGCACTTCATGGCGCTGCTGCTCTGGGCAGCGGGGGCGATGGCCATCGTGGCCGGCACACCCTCCCTCGGATGGGCGATTTGGGGCGTGGTGCTGATCAATGGCCTGTTCAGTTTCTGGCAAGACTTTCAGGCTGAACGCACCCTGGCGGCTCTCACAGCGGTACTGCCACAGCACGTGCGCGTCTGGCGGCAAGGGTTGATGACCCAGCTCCCATCGGATGCTCTGGTTCCAGGCGACTTGCTGGAGCTTGAGGCCGGCGACCAGGTGCCAGCCGACTGCCGGGTGATTGAGGCATCGGCCCTGTCGCTCAATGCATCGCTCCTCACGGGTGAAGCACTGCCGCTGGCGCGCGGGTCGGCGGCGTTGGCACAGCAACGCAATCCTTCGGAAGCAGCCAATCTGCTGCCGGCAGGAACATGCGTGGCTGCGGGGCGCTGCCAGGCCCTCGTTTACGCAACAGGCGCTGAAACAGAGTTTGCCCAGGTTGCTCACCTAAGTGCCGGCATCGAGCGTTCCCCCAGCACCCTTGAAGTGCAGGTGGGCCGCATCGTGCGGACCGTGACCGGCATCGCCCTGAGCCTTGGCGCCATCGCCTTTCTGGCCGGCATCACGCTGGTGGGAGTGCCGCCTTTGGAGAGCCTGGTGTTCTCCATCGGCATCATCGTGGCCAACGTGCCTGAGGGCCTGCTGCCCACAGTGACGCTGGTGTTGGCCCTGGCTGTGAAACGCATGGCGCGGGAGCGGGCGCTGGTGCGGCGGCTTTCAGCGGTAGAAACCCTCGGCTGCGTGAGCGTGATCTGCACCGACAAAACCGGAACACTCACAGCCAATGCGATGACCCTGCAGGACACCTGGGGCAGCGATCGTCCGCTCCTGCTGTTGATGGCATCGCTGTGCTGCAACGCCTCGCTCAACGTTGGCGATCCCACCGAAACGGCTCTGCTGCAGGGTGCCCAACGAAACGGCATTGACCCAGACCAGGAGCGGCAGCGGCTACCCAGGCTGCAGGAGCTGCCTTTCGATTCGGCGCGACGACTGATGAGCGTGCTGCTGCATTGGCAGAACGACCGCCGCTGGCCCCTGCCCTGCACATGGATGCAATGCAGCAAGGGTGCTCCAGTGGAACTGCTGGAGCGTTGCAGCCATTGGTGGCATGCCGGTGTGATGACGCCCCTCACCGCACCAGAGCGGGATCTGGTGCACGCCGCCAACAACGTGATGGCGCGGCAGGGCTACCGGGTGCTGGCCATTGCCTGCCGTCCGTGCGATCAGCCGCAGATCGAGGAACAACAGCTTGTGCTGATGGGTCTTGTGGGTCTCTACGATCCACCCCGCCCGGGGGTGCATCAAGCGATCACGGCCTGCCACAAGGCGGGCATCAAGGTCACGATGGTCACGGGGGATTACGGCCTCACGGCCGAAGCCATCGCGAGACAGATCGGCCTCCTGGATACTCCAGCCCATGCCCAACATGATCCGGTGCGGGTGATCAATGGCAGCGATCTAGCCAGGCTTAGCGATGCCCAGCTGCGTCAACTGCTGAAGTTCCGCTCGCGGCTGGTGTTCGCGCGGATGGCACCGGAACAAAAGCTACGGCTGGTGAAGAGCTACAAAGCCCTCGGCGAGGTGGTCGCGGTGACCGGGGACGGCGTCAATGACGCTCCAGCCCTACGCGCAGCCGACGTGGGTATTGCCATGGGGCGCAGTGGAACGGATGTGGCTCGCGAGGCCGCCGACATCGTGCTCGTGGATGACAACTTCGCCACGATCATCTCCGCGGTGCGGCACGGCCGAGGCGTGTACCAGAACATCCGCCGCTTCCTGCTTTACATCCTGGCTTCAAACGTTGCCGAGGTGGCTCCTTTTTTCACCATGCTCGTGCTGAGGATCCCTGCCGCCCTCACGGTGCTGCAGATCCTCGCGGTTGATCTTGGAACGGATCTGTTGCCAGCGCTGGGACTCGGGGCGGAACCGCCCGAAACAACGGTGATGGAAGGGCTCCCCCGCCGCCGTGACCAACCCCTGCTGGATCGCCAACTGTTGGAGCAGGCCTATCTGTTTTTCGGCCTCCTAGAAGGAATCCTGGCGATGCTCGGCTACGGCCTCACCTGGTGGAGCCACGGGCTGGGCCTAGCCCAGCTCCAGCTTGTGGCGCCAGACCTCCTGCACCACCGAGCCACTGCGGCCTTGCTGATGATTCAGCACCAGGCCTCAGCGGTGGCCCTGGGATCGATCGTGTGTGCCCAGGTGGGCACAGCCCTCGCCTGCCGCGGCCGTTCGCGCAGACGCCCCCATCTCTTCCTGCTGATCGGCATCAGCCTCGAGCTGGTGGCCTTCTGCGCCCTGCAGGGCTGGCCGGTACTGGCGCAGACCTTCCAGATGGCGCCGATCCCGTCACAGTTGTGGTGGTGGCTGTTGCTCTGCATCCCCGCACCATTGCTGGCTGATCAGATCCGTATCGCCTGGAGGTCCTATCGCCATGGCCCGAGCCAACGCTCTCTGGCCTAACCGCCATGCCGCCGGTCAGGCACTGGCCCAACGGCTTAGCGCCTGGCGTGAACAAAGCGATGCGCTGGTGTTGGGCCTCCCGCGCGGAGGTGTGGTGGTCGCCGCGGAAGTAGCCCGCGCCCTGCAACTGCCCCTAGCCAGCTGGGCCGTGCGCAAGCTGGCGCACCCGCGTGCGCCGGAGCTGGCCCTCGGAGCCATCGCCCCCGGCGGGATCCTGATCTGGGATGAACCCACTGCCAGCAGCTATGGCCTGGATCCAAGCCTTCGGCAGCGCATCGTGGCGGCAGAAAGCCATGAGCTGGAGCGGCGGCGGCGCCTCTACGGCGACCCGGCTCCGGCAAGCCTGCGGCACCGCCCGCTACTGGTCGTTGACGACGGCGTCGCCACAGGCCTCACGGTACGGGCCGCGCTGGAATCCCTGCGCCAGGTGCAGCCCAGCCTGCTGGTGCTGGCCGTGCCGGTGATCGACCGGCAGGTGGCGGCCCAGCTACGACCCGGGCTCGATGATCTGATTGCCCTGGCGGAGGTCGACGACCTCTGGGCCGTAGGGGCCTGGTATCAGCGCTTTGAACCGGTAAGCGATCGCGAGGTGCTCGCGCTTATGGCTGCTTGTAGTGGGGGTCGAGCCAACAACACGGCAGCGGTTCACCAGAAGGAAAGATCAGCTCGGTCTTAAGAAAGGAATCCGGCTCCTGCAGTTCTTCCCCGGCGTGCAACCGGCCCCGCAAAGCGGGGCAGAAGGGATCGAACAGCTGAGGCAGGCTCAACACCTCCATCAGGGAGCCATCCTGCCGGGTTCTCAGGAACATGGAGCCGAGGCGAACCTGCTCCCGGTTTAGGCATCACAGCCGGCTGCAACGCTGATCGCCATGCGGCAAATGCGCGGCGACGGCAGCGGCTGCGATCAGCGGTTGAGCCGTTGCATCTGCCAGGTCACCAGCGTGCCCACCGGGCTCCACAGCAGATAGGGAATCAACAGGAAGACCGCCGGCTGCGACACCCGAAGCACCAACACACTCAGGGCGACGCCCCAGAGCCAACCCGCCAGCCCCACGCCGGTGCCATTGGCCAAGCGGCGGGTGCGGCAGATCAGCCAGGTGTAGCTCTGCACCAACAGCAGCAGGAGCAGGTAGCCGCTCATCAACCACCAGCTGCTTGTGCGGTACCACACCAGCAACGCCGAGGCATAGAAGCAGGCGTAGATCGTCAACCAGATCAGCGGGATGAGTGCTTCAAAGGTGAGCCAGCCGGGCCGGCGCAGACGCAGGAACCAGGCGAAGTCGTCCTGGCTGGGCATGATCACCACCACCAAAGTGCCAATCACCAACAGGATCACGATCGCGGCAGTCATGCAACCTGAGCAACTGATCCAGCCTGATGCAGCGGGAGTGATCAGCGGTGCGGCAGTGATGCGGCAGACGCCTCCGTCATCCACGACCTGGATCAGCCTGCAGCAGGCGACATCCGCAGTGCTCCAGGAAGCCTGCCTGCTGGTCTGGCCCACAAGACCCCATGACTGCAGAGCAGTGCCACCGACGGGTGCTCGCCATCAGACAGATTTTTTGAACAACCATGACAACAACGCTTCGTGCGGCCTGGGTGAATCCCTGGCCGAGTTTCTGCAGTTGGATCACCAACACCGGCAACCGGATCTACATCGGCTGGTTCGGCGTGCTGATGATTCCCACCCTGCTCACCGCAACGGTGGTTTTCGCCATGGCATTCGTGGCAGCACCAGCGGTGGATGTGGATGGAATCCGTGAGCCCGTGAGTGGAGCCCTGCTCAGCGGTAACAATCTGATCACTGCCGCTGTGGTGCCGAGCTCCAATGCCATCGGCCTGCACTTTTATCCCCTCTGGGAAGCCTCCAGCCTGGAGGAATGGCTCTACAACGGCGGGCCTTATCAACTCATCGTGTTCCACTTCCTGATCGGCATCAGCGCCTGGATGGGCCGCCAGTGGGAGCTCTCCTATCGGTTAGGGATGCGCCCCTGGATCGCTGTGGCCTATTCAGCACCATGGGCGGCTGCGATGGCGGTGTTTCTGGTGTATCCGATGGGGCAGGGATCGTTTTCCGATGGGATGCCGTTGGGCATCTCCGGCACCTTCAATTTCATGTTGGTGCTGCAGGCGGAGCACAACGTGTTAATGCACCCACTGCACATGCTGGCCGTGGCCGGCAGCTTTGGCGGAGCCCTGCTGGCGGCGCTGCACGGCTCGCTGGTCACCAGCAGCCTGGTGCGCGAAACCACCGAACAAGAATCAATCAACCGGGGCTATTTATTCGGGCAGGAGCAACCCACCTACAACATTGTGGCGGCCCATGGCTACCTGGGTCGGCTGATCATGCCTTACGCCACGAGCGATAACAGCCGCAGTGTGCATTTTCTCTTGGCTGCCTGGCCCGTGATCGGCATCTGGTGCTCGGCCCTAGCCGTGAGCAGCTTTGCGTTCAATCTCAATGGCTTCAACTTCAATCAGTCAGTGCTCGATCACCAGGGCCGCATGATTGCCACCTGGGCCGATCTACTCAACCGCGCCAACCTAGGCATCGAAGCAATGCATGAGCGCAACGCCCACCAATTCCCCCTCGATCTGGCGGCAGCACCAAAGCCCACAGCAGAGCTGGCCTGATCACCGATTGCGGTTGGTCACCCTGGCCGTGAACGACCCATTCGCTCACCATCGCAGGCAATCTGCAGGAAAGCTGCAGCAACGCTTGATTCTCCACGAACACTGGCCATCAAGCTGGTGTTCCCTCGTCGGGCCACTCCTTTGCGTCCGGGTTCTATGCGCTCTGTGGTTGTACAGCTGACTGAGCAGGAACTACTGCTGTTTCTCAACACGATCCGCGCGCGAAGCCTGTATCGGCCGTGCAGCCATGGGGCCGCCGCAGAGATTTGGAAACCCTGGATGGCCCCTCTACTCGAAAAGCTCACCAAGGCAGCAGGCTGAGGCTGTAGCGCAGCAGCCCCAGGAGCGCTGCCGCGCCGATCAGCCGAATCACCCCCCAGCGGCATCGCAACAGCAACAGCAGCGATGCCGCCACCACCAGAGCCGCTGGGGCATCAAAGCCAGCGCTGGGCCACAACACGGGCACAGCGAAAAAGATGGTCAAGCTGGCGATCACGCCCACCAAGGCTGCCGTGATCGCCGTAAGCGGAGCTGTGAAGCGCTGATCGCCGCGGCTGGCCTCCACCAGCGGCGCACCCACCAGGATGAAACCGAAAGAGGGCAAAAAGGTGAACCAAACGGTGACGGCCGCTGCCGCCCAGCCGCCGGCACCGGTGTTCCAACCGCCCATGAAGCCCACAAAGGCCAGCACCATGATTAGCGGCCCGGGCGTGGTTTCACCCAGCGCCAACCCATCCAGCATCTGCCCTGCCGAGAGCCAGTGGTGATGCTCCACGGCCCCCTGGGCCACGTAGGGCAACACGGCATAGGCCCCCCCGAAACTCACCAGGGCCACCTGCGTGAAAAAGCGCCCCATCTGGCTGAGCACCCCATCCCAACCGCTCGCCAACACCAGCGCCGCCAACGGCAGCATGAAGGCCGTTCCCCAGGCCAGCAGGGCACGCAACAGTGCTGAACGGCTGAACTGGGCATGGGCAGGGGTGGGGGTGTGGTCGCCATGGATCGCCTCCGGCAACTCGCCATCGCCTGGGCCCGTGGCCGCCGCGATGGCGCGTTGCGCCCGTGGCAGCAGCCAGCCCGGCCGCAGCCGCATCGCCAGCCAACCCACAAGGGCTGCCCCCAGCACCAGTGCCGGATAGGGAACAGCATCACTGCTCAACAGCAGCAACGCCACCAACGCCAATGCCCCATGCAAGGGCGTACGCAGGGTGCGCCGCCCCAGCCGCCAGGCAGCCACGATCACGATGGCCAACACGGCCGGCTTGAGCGCGGCGAACAGCGCCTCCATCCAGGGCATCGCGCCCCAGAGCGCATAGAGCCAGGCCAGCAGGCTGAGCAGCAGCGCCGAGGGCAGCAGAAACAGCACACCGGCGATCACACCACCCAGCCAGCCATGCATCAGCCAGCCCAAGTAGGTGGCCAGCTGGGTGGCCTCAGGCCCCGGCAGCAGCATGCAGAAATTGAGGGCATGCAAGTAGCGCCGTTCACTCAGCCAACGGCGCTGCTCCACCAGTTCGTGGTGCAACAGCGCGATCTGACCGGCAGGCCCACCAAAACTGACCCAGCCGAGGCGCCACCAAAAACGCGAAGCCTCGAGCAGGCTCACGCCGCGCTCCGCCCCCATCGGCTCTCTGTGCTGGAAGAACCCAGTCTGCCGAGATCAGCCCAGCAGCATCAGGGCCTCCTTGTATCCCTGGCAACAGGGCAGAGGGGGGTAGCCGTGCCTCGCCAACACCGCATCAACCCGCTGGGTGGCCTGCTTCAACCGATCCGTAGGAATCGCGGGGAAGGCGTGATGGACGCTGTGGTGAGGCAAACCTCCGAGCAAGGGGCTGAGCCAGCCCGGCACGACAACGGTGCGGGAGCAGTAGAGCTGCGTGAGCAAGGGATGAGTTTGCGGTTGCCAGAGCAGCCAATGCTCAATGGCACCGCGCAATTGCAAGATCGCACCGGCCACGCGCTCCACCACCAGCCAGCACAACCCATAGGCCAGCCATTGCCCATGCTGAACCACCAGCACCAGAATCAACCCCTGTACCAACAGCACCCCGATGGCATCGATCAGCAACGCCCGGCGTAAGGCCGGCTGCTGCGCCTGGAGCACAAGCGCTGCTTGAAGGGTGTGAACAATCAAACCTGCCCCCCCAGCCAGCACCAGCTGCCGCCAGGGAGCGCGGCGGGGCAGATCCACCCGTTCCGGATCGCGGCGATCGCAGCCGTTCCAGCGGTGATGCAGGCGGTGCAGCAAGCGATAGGTGAACAAGGGCCAGGCCATGGGCCAACTGATCAGTGCCGCCAAGACCAGCTCGAGATGGCGCCGGCCCAGCAAGGTGCCGTGGCAGGCCTCATGGGTGGCGATCAACAGCAGGGTTTCCGCCAATGCCACCAACAGGGCCGCCGCCAGACGCAGGGGCCATGACGGCAGCAACCAGTAGCCGATGCCGCCGAGGGCCAACAGGCTGAGGAGCAGCACAAGACGGGTGGTCGCCGGCTGGATGGGCTTGGCCTGCAAATCAGCAACGGCGGCGTGCAGGTCGCGAATCAACGGGCGAGGCGAAACCGAAGCGGTCACAGGCTGCAGAACTACGGGCAAACCTATGGAGTGATGGCGGGCCGCTCGGGCGATGCATCAGTTGTGCGGCATAGGTGGTAGCGATGGCCCACCTGCGGATCGATCAACGCGCTGCCAGCCGGCATCGACCCTGCCGCTTCCGCCGCACTGCCCTTCATCCACAACAGGCGGGTGAGCAAACCGCTGAACTGCACATCGCCGCCCGCCGTGCTGGCGAGCACCGTGCGGGGCTTGAAGCGCTCCAGCAACTGAGGGAGCACAGCCTGTCCGCGGACAAAGGCACCGGCCACAGGTAGCCCCAGATCAACCACCGGCGTGATCACCGCATCAAGGGGCTGGGCCGGTAGATCCGCCGGCAGATAGCCGTGGGGCTCGAGATACAACGACCCCTCGGGATGCTCCAGCAGGTAGCCGTTCTCCACTTGAGGCACAGGCGCCCCGGCGGTGGCCGTGATCAGCAGATCGGCATGCTGGAAGCACTCGCCGGGCTTGAGAGCGCGCACGGCTTCAAAGCCCAGGCCCAGGGCCTTCGCCGCGGCTGTCACCGATCCCACCACCGGCAGGCTGCGTGGCAGCAGCTGAAGGGTGGCCGGGTGGGCGTGATCATCGAGCCCCTGGGTGAGCAGCACGAGATCGAGATCGGGCGGCACCGGCTGGCTGACCGAAAGCTGTCCCTCGAAAAACCAGGGACCCGGCGGAAACTGCAACGCGCCTATGAGCCATGGATCCACCAGCACCCGCAGGCAGCCGAACTCCAGCAGCCAGCCGTTAGCGCCGTAGTAAGTGGCATGCATGGATGCAGGGGCAGTGGATTAGACACTAAGGAGCACCGCAAGGCGGGTGCTGGAATGCAATTCAGGGCGTCAACGGCGGATGCTGCGGCTCAACGAACTGAAGCTTCCCCTCGAGCACGAACCCGAGGCCATCAGCGACGCGCTCTGCCGCCGCCTGAAGTTGAAGCCGGCTCAACTCCAGGGCCCACCTCAGGTGGTGAAGCGAAGCGTTGATGCGCGGCGCAAGAGCCATATCCAGCTGGCCTACAGCGTGGAGTTCAGCCTTGAAACCGGCCTAGAGCAGCGGCTGCTGAAACGCTTCGCGCGCGACGCGCACCTCCAGCCGGCGCCCGACACCACTTATCAGCTGGTGGCTCAGGCGCCGGGCAAGGCGAACCTGCCGCGGCCTGTGGTGGTGGGTGCAGGCCCTTGCGGCTACTTCTGCGCGCTGCTGCTGGCCCAGATGGGTCTGCGGCCCCTGCTGCTGGAGCGCGGCAAACCGGTGAAAGAACGCAGCGCTGACACCTTTGGCTTCTGGAAGGGCAAACGCCCCTTCAACCCAGAGTCCAACGCTCAGTTCGGCGAGGGCGGGGCAGGAACCTTTTCCGACGGGAAGCTCTACAGCCAGGTGCGCGACCCGCGCCACCTTGGCCGCAAGGTTCTTGAAGAGTTGGTGGGTGCCGGCGCGAACCCCGAGATCCTGGTGCTGCATCGCCCTCACATCGGCACCTTCAAACTGGCCACGGTGGTGCGGGGTCTGCGGGCCCAGATCACGGAGCTGGGCGGTGAGATTCGGTTTGAAAGCCGGGTGGATCAGCTCGAGCTCGATGCCGGCGACCGTCGCGTGCGTGGGGTCACCCTTGCCGATGGCACCTTCATCGCCGCCGAGCAGGTGGTGCTGGCGGTGGGCCACAGCGCCCGCGACAGCTTCGCGATGCTGCAAGCGCAGGGTGTAGCGATGGAGCGCAAGCCATTTTCAGTGGGCTTCCGCATCGAGCATCCGCAACCGCTGATCGATGCGGCCCGCTGGGGCAGCTGCGCCGGTCATCCGCTACTGGGAGCTGCCGAATACAAGCTGGTGCACCACGCCAGCAACGGCCGCTGTGTCTACAGCTTCTGCATGTGCCCGGGGGGACTGGTGGTGGGTGCCACCTCGGAAGCAGGCCGGGTGGTGACCAACGGCATGAGTCAGCACTCTCGCAACGAACGCAATGCCAACAGCGGCATCGTGGTGAACATTGAGCCCGAGGATGTGGAGCCCTACGGCGCCTTTCCCGGCGATCCGCTGGCGGGAGTGGCCTTTCAGCGCCACTGGGAAGCGCAGGCTTTCGCCCTCGGTGGCGAGAGCTACGCCGCCCCCGGCCAGCGCCTCGGCGATTTTCTGTCGGGCCGCAGCAGCTCAGCCACCGGCAGTGTGCAGCCTTCTTACGCGCCGGGCGTCACGCTCACGGACCTGAGCAGTGCCCTGCCGAACTTCGCCATCGAGGCCCTGCGCGAGGCGCTGCCTGCGTTCACCCGCAAGATCGAGGGCTATGCGATGGACGACGCCATGCTCACCGGCGTGGAAACCCGCACGTCTTCACCGCTGCGCCTGCAGCGATGCGAAAGCCTGGAAAGCAGCAATACACCAGGGCTTTATCCAGCCGGAGAAGGCGCCGGTTTTGCCGGCGGCATCCTCTCCGCTGCCATCGATGGCATCCGCGTAGCGGAGGCCGTGGCCCTTACTCTTCTTCGTCAGGAGCACCCAGTGGCGCCAGACGAATCTGCTTACGACCGAGCTTGATTTCAAACTCGTCGCCAGGCTTGAGATCCAATAGAGCGGTGTAGGCCTTGCCCACCATCAAGTTGCCGTTGAACTGCACCTTGGTAGTGAAACTCAGCTTTCGACCGCCTTTGCCAACCTTGCCGGTAGAGCCGCCAAACTCCACACCCTTGGCGTTGAGCAGCGCTTCATAGAAGGCCGTGAAGTTGAGACGCTCAGAGCCGTCCTTCTTGGCGGATACGTAGCCGCAGGCCCGAACGATGTCGGATTTGCTGGCATCACCAAGATCTTTAACCTTGGCAAGCAGTTCTGCTCCTGTGAGCATCAGATTGTTAGTTATGCAACAACTGCATTATTGCACCGCAGCGGAGGTACTGCCACCAGAATGCCCAAAGATTCCGCCAAAACGGTGAAACGGTATGGGGTGCACGGTGGTGTGGTTCCGGCGCGATCTGCGCCTGAACGACCATGCGGCCCTGAGCGCAGCTTGCAGCCGCGGCGCCGTTTTGCCGCTGTTTGTGCTCGATCGCGATCTGCTGTTTCACCCGGAAACTGCTGTTGCTCGGGTGGCCTTCATGCTCGAGAGTCTCAAGGCCCTCGATGCCGAACTGAGGCAGCGCGGCGGGCGCCTGCTCACCCGCTGGGGTGACCCTGCTGAGGTGCTGGTGCAGCTGGTGCGTACCAGCGGCGCTGATGGGGTAATCGCCCACACCGATAGCGAACGGCTGGTGGGCCGGGTGCGCGACGCCCGCGTGAGCCGCTCACTAGCGGCCGCCGGCATCCCTTTGCGCTGGCTGGAGCCTGCGGGTGCCACAGGGGATCTGATGCCCTACAGCAGCTGGAGCCACCAGTGGCATCAGGCCATGGCGAGCCCGGCCCTGCCGGCACCGGAGCAGCTGGTGGTGCCGGCACCCTCCAGCGCCCTGCCTGATCAGCCCGTTCCCAACCTCGAAGCGCTGGGCCTACGACCAGATGCCAAGCCCATCCCCCCCGGCGGCAGCGCCGCAGCCCTAAACCGGCTCGAGCAGTTTTGCGAAGGCGCCGCCTCTCGCACCTACTACTGGGAGCTCAGCTATCCGTCGGCGAAGGTAACAACAGGGCTCAGCCCCTACCTGAAATTTGGTGTGATCACCCCGCGACAGTGCCTGCAGCGGCTGGCCTGGCACCGGCCCCGAGGCGGTGAGGGCGGGCGCCGCGATCCTCGCAGCCGCAGCGCAGTACAACTCGCCAGCCGACTGCGCTGGGGCTGCGCAATCCATCAGCGCTTCCGCTATCTACCGCAGCTGGAGCTCAGTGCCCTCTGGAGCCCTTTCGACTCCACCACAGCGGCGCCACTGAGTGACGAGCAGGAGGAGATCTACGCCGCCTGGCAGGAAGGGCGCACGGGATTCCCGATCGTGGATGCGGCAGCGCGCTGCCTGCAGGCCGAAGGCGGCTGGCTAGAGCTCAACTTCCGCAGCCGCGCGATCTACGCCAGCTTCCTCACCAACCTCTGCGGGATCGACTGGCGGTATGGCGCCCTGCACTACATGCGCCATCTGATCGACGGTGACTGTCCGATTGATCACTACCAATGGGCGATGCAGGCCGGGGTGACGTATCACGGATCCAAGGCCTGGACGCGGATCTACCACCCGGGTCAGGTGGCAGTGGATCGCTGCGATCCCCAGGGGCTGTTCATCCGCCGCTGGCTACCGGAGCTGCGTGCCCTCACCAACGACCAGCTGGGCAGTCCGCCAACCATGGCCGATTACCCCGTTCCAATACTCAACTACGAGAGCGCTCGTCGGCTGCGGCTAGAGACATTGCAAGAACAACGTCTCCTTATTGGAGACGTTCAAACGGCTATGGCTCGGCTTCCGAGATATCTGCATCCTTTCGGCTACGAGCGCATCACCCAAGCCGATGTGGCCTGGGCGGATCTCTGGGGGTACCAGCCGCCTCACGCGCTGCAACCCAACGCGGTGGATCTCGAGCGGCTTGATCCCGCGGGATGGAAGGCCCTGATGAGTTGGTTCAGCGGCAGCAGCCGCACCAATGGGGCCACACGCCCGCAGACAAGCGGCCGTCGGCGCAGCCGCCGGACACAGCCGAGCCCTGGGCAGCTCAGCCTGGATCTCGGGCTCGCCTTGGATTCCCAACGCTGAACCGGTGGCCTCAGTTGCCCGTCGAGCCCCTTTCCAGGTCAGACCGGCAGCTGCTGGGACACGATGCCGCTCCACTGGACGGCCTTCACCTGATCGCGGCGCCACGAATGAAACAGCAGCTCTTCGCTCACGGTGCAGAGGGGGCAGACGCTGATCTGTTCGGGCGGGATCCCGGCCTGCTCAAGCTGGAGACGGGTGGCGGCGCGGATATCGAGCCGGCAACGACCCACCTCTGAATCAGGCATCACAGCCCCGCAGGCCTCAAGCGCCTCGAGGCTCGACGCCGCGGGTAGCGACGCTGCCACCCGTTGGGCCACGCTGAGCTCCACCTGATAACGAACACCGCTAACGGCAGGACCGAGGGCCAGCAGCAAACTCTGCCGCTGGCAACCGACCTGCTCGAGCTGCTCGATCGCCCGCAGCAGAATCCCACCAGCCACACCGCGCCATCCTGCGTGGCAGGCCGCCACCCGGCCGCTCACGGGATCGGCGATGAGCACAGGCGTGCAATCGGCACCGCACACCCAAAGGCTCTGGCCACCGGCATCGCTCACCAGTCCATCGGCCTCTGGCCAGGGTTCAGCCCTGGCGGCGCTGGCCTGCAGCACCAAAGCGCTATGCACCTGCTTCGGGCGATGCACGCTCACCCCGGCGCTCACGTAGCCAGCCAGCACCTCGGGGCCGCGGCCCTGCCACTGGCGTGTGAAAAAGCCGTGCTCGAAGTCCGTCAGCAGATCGGATTGGAGGTAATAGCCGCCGTAGCAGCCCACCCAAGTCCACCCCTCCAGGAGGTTGAACTGGGCGTCCTGCCGGTTGAAAGGGCGATCAACCGACTCAGCCATGGATCATCGGTTCAGGCATCAGGTAGATCGCGGAGCACCCAGAAGCCATCGAAGCCGCTCTGGTTTTCATGGCTCTGCACGGCAAGAAACTGCACACCGCCCACCTGCTCGCGGGCAGCGCGGAATGCCTGGGCAGCAGCTTCAGCCTCCTCTGCGTCAAGGTTCCCCAACAGCCAACGATCCTCCAGACCAGCCTCCAGCACCAGCTGGCCACCACTCACCTCCAGTCGCACAGGCTCCAAGCCAGCAATCCAACCGGCAATGGCCAGGGATCGTGTGGCACTGAAAAGCCGCAAGCCGCTCACCATCGCCTCATCGGATCCGGCGCCAGCGAGGGGAACAAGGCCAGGAAAACTCACCTCCCAATCGGCGGCCTCGCGCAGGGCTCCGAGCGGAAGGGAGGCCCAGCTCCAGCGATCACCGCGAGCCGCCTCCGGCAGGGGCACCGCCACGGGCTGAATCGGCAGGGGCGCAGGGGCCAGGGGGCCCGCCATGTAGCCCTCCTCCGCCGGATAAACCTTGAGCTGCCTCTCCTGCAGCCACTCCACCAGGGCGTAGCAGCGGCGGCTGGGAATCAGCTCCAGGCCCAACTGCTCAGCAGCACGCTGCACCATCGTGCGCATGGAGGCACGCCAACAGCGCAGCTTGCGGGGCGTGCCATAGCCCTCGCGGGCCGCTTGCTCTATCGCCTGCTCGAGTGACTGCTTCAGCCACTGGGAGTTCACGCTGGCCGCTGGGCAGTTGAGGGAAAAGCGAAACCCGCTGCCTTCAGC
Organism: Synechococcus sp. LA31; assembly: GCF_018502385.1. Lineage (NCBI taxonomy): Bacteria > Bacillati > Cyanobacteriota > Cyanophyceae > Synechococcales > Synechococcaceae > Synechococcus > Synechococcus sp. LA31. The sequence continues at coordinate 467,086 of NZ_CP075523.1, read as the reverse complement.
ACTCTGCAGGGGTGTGCTGCAGATCAGCAGTTCCCACCGCTTCTTGCCATCGGGCTCAAGAATCGGACGGGAGTAGTAGTCGAGTTCCCAGTCAGCCTGCAGGAGATCCGGGTAGGGAGAGGGGGCGCGCCCGGCGTTCGGACGCGCTTCCTCGGTGGCCTGACTCATCCGGCGCTCTGTTCCTGCTGGCGCAGCACGCTACGAGCACGGTTGGCCCGATCGGCGGCTTCTGCCATCACCTTGTCGCGATCGATCAGCAGCTCGCCGGGCTGCCCCTCCAGCAGGGCGGTGTTGAGGGCGATGCGGCCGCGGCCTGGATCGAGCTCGGTGATCAGCGCCTTGACGCGATCACCCTGGCCGAACACCTCGCGCAGGTCACGCATTTGGCCGCCGGTGATCGCCGATTGATGCAGCAAGCCGCTGATACCGCCCAGGTCCACAAACAGGCCATAGGGCTTGATCGACACCACCTGGCCTTCCACCAGTTGCCCCACGTCCAGGTTCTGGAAGATGGCAGCCGTGGCAGCTTTTTTCTCCGAGAGCACCAGCTTGCGGGTTTCCGGATTCACCTCCAGGAAGGCCACGCCAAGGGTTTTACCCACGAGCGCTTCGTGGTTTTCGCCCTCCTGCAGCTGTGAGCGGGGGATGAAGCCGCGCAGGCCTTCCACATCGCAGGTCACGCCGCCGCGGTTGAAGCCATTCACCTTCACCTGCAGCACCTTGCCCTCCTTTTCGAGCACGCGCACCTTCTCCCAGCTCTGGCGCAGGGCCAGGGCGCGGGCGCTCACGGTCACCATGCCGTCGGCGTTCTGCTCGCGAGTCACCAGCACCTCCACCTGGGTGCCACGGGGGAAGCGTTCTTTGAGGTTGGTGATCACCCCTAGGCCGCACTCCTTCTTGGGCATGAAGCCCGGAGCCTTGCCGCCGATGTCCACGTACACGCCATCGCTCTCGAGGGCCACCACCGTGCCCATGGCTACCTCGCCGGTGGTGCCCACAAACTCCTGCTCATCGAGAGCAGCCAGGAAGGCGTCGGCGTCGAAATCGAAGTCGTCCACTGTGCGGGCTGGCACAGCCGCCGAGCGCTCGGGCTGGGGTGCAGCTTGGCGGGAACCGCCGGAGGCACCACCTCCGCGCCGCTTGCCTTTGTCGTCTGGACCGATCAGATCGGCCATGGTGAGACCCTCAAAGCCGCTCATGTCGAACAGCTCGTCGTCACCGGCGGAAGGACGGGCAGGGGCGGAGGGAGCGCTGGGACGCTGCGGGGAGAGCGGCGCTTCACCGCGGGAGGCGCGCACGGCGTTCTCCAGCTCGGCAGCGTGCTGAGCAGCAGCTTCTGCGGCAGCGCGGGCTTCAACGGCTTGGCGCTCGAGCTTCAGCTGCTCGTCTTTTTTATTGATCTGCAGCACCTGAGGCGGCTTGCGCGCCGGGGGAGCCGCCGGGGGGCGCGGAGACGCCGGCGGAACAGGGCGCGGCGACTGGGCTTGCTTGGCCGAAGGCTGGGAGGGCTGCTGGTTGCCGGTACCGGCCATGAACAAGCACATACACAGCTCCACACTGTAGGCAGGCCTCGTTCAGACCAGCCCACCCATGACGCGCTCCAGCACATCCGGCCAGCGTCAGCTGGAGATGCTCCAGTGGCCCCAGCTCCAGCGGGCCGCGGCCCAGTCGGGAAGCACGGTGGTGTGGCCCTTTGGCGCCTTCGAGCAACACGGCCCGCAGCTGCCGCTGGGCACCGACGCGCTGTTTGCCGATCGGCTCTTGGATCAGGTGCTAGCCGCCTTACCTACAGCGCTTCCGATCTGGAGGCTGCCGGTGCAGAGCCTCGGGTTTTCACCTGAGCACCAGAGCTTTCCTGGCACCCTGAGCCTGCCGTCGGAATTGCTGATCGCCCAGATCACCTGCATCGGAGCCCAACTGGCCGATGCAGGCTTTCAACGCCTGGTGCTGTTTAACGCCCATGGCGGCCAGATCGCTCTACTGCAGGTGGCCGCCCGCCAGCTGCGGGCCAGCCGGCCGGAGCTGGCGGTGCTGCCCTGTTTTCTCTGGAGCGGACCTAAGGAGATTGGGGAGCTGCTTCCAGAACCCGAACGCAGCCAGGGTCTGCACGCCGGCCTGGCGGAAACCAGCTTGATGCTGCAACTGGCGCCGGAGCTTGTGGGGCCTGAACGGCCCATCGATGGCGTGCTCCCGGAGCCACCCCCCGCCGGCTGGAGCTTGGAAGGTGCCGTACCGGAGGCGTGGCTCACGGCGGACCTCTCCAGCAGCGGGGTTGTGGGCGACAGCCGCGGCGCCAACCAGGGGCTCGGTGCGGCGCTGGAGCAGCGTCTGGTGGAGGGATGGTGCGGCCTGTTCACCGCCTTGCTGGGCAGCTCTTGGCCACCGGGGCCGGCAAACCGACCCTGATCGGGCGGATCGCAGATGCTCAAAAGCTTTCAGAACCCCTAACCAAACCGCAGGAGATGGTTACAGTCGATTCCATTGCGTTGTGTACTAGGTAGCCATGGCGACCCTTGAAGCTCCGGACGTCTGTGCAGCAGCCGGCAACTTGCCCGACTTCACGACCGACACCTACAAGGACGCCTACAGCCGCATCAACGCGATCGTGATCGAGGGCGAGCAGGAAGCCCACGACAACTACATCTCGATCGGCACCCTGCTCCCTGAGCAGGCCGATGAGCTCACCAAGCTGGCCCGGATGGAGCTGAAGCACATGAAGGGCTTCACCGCTTGCGCCAACAATCTGGGCGTTGTGGCCGACATGGCCTTCGCCAAAGAGTTCTTTGCCCCCCTGCACGACAACTTCAAAACCGCCCTGGCCGCGGGCAAAGTGCCTACCTGCCTGCTGATCCAGGCTCTGCTGATTGAGGCCTTCGCCATCTCGGCATATCACATCTATATCCCGGTCGCCGATCCCTTCGCTCGCAAAATCACCGAAGGCGTGGTGAAAGACGAGTACACCCACCTCAACTACGGTCAGGAGTGGCTCAAGGCCAACCTGGAAAGCTGCCGTGAGGAGCTGGAGCAGGCCAACCGCGACAACCTGCCCCTGATCCGCCGCATGCTCGATCAGGTAGCTGGTGACGCTGCTGTGCTTCACATGGACAAGGAAGACCTGATCGAGGACTTCTTGATCGCCTACCAGGAAGCTCTCACAGAGATCGGCTTCAGTACCCGCGAAATCGCACGCATGGCCGCTGCCGCCCTGGTGGGTTGAGCCAACCCTGCCTCAAACCGGCGTTGCCCTTTAATCGGGTGTCTTCAAGGCCGGTGTGTCACCAGGAGCATCTGAACGCATGTTTGGTCTGATTGGTCACTCCAGCAGCTTTGCCCAGGCCCAGGACAAAGCCCGCGAGCTCGGACTCGAGGAGATGGCCGAAGCCGACATGCTGGCTTGGTGCTCCGCCCCGCCCCAGCTACTGGAAACCTTCCAGGTGACCAGCCGCACAGGGCAAACGATCGAGGGCACCTACATCGATTCCTGCTTTGTGCCGGAGATGCTGAGCCGCTTCAAAACGGCCACTCGCAAGGTGCAGAACGCCATGGAGATGGCCCAGAAGCACGACATCAACGTGACCGCTCTGGGCGGATTCACCTCGATCATTTTCGAGAACTACGACCTCTCCAAGTTCCAGCAAATCCGCAACACCACCCTGGAGTGGAAGCGGTTCACCACCGGCAACACCCACACCGCCTGGGTGATCTGCCAGCAAGTGGAGCGCAATGCACCCCTGCTGGGCATCGATCTCAGCCAGGCCAAGGTGGCTGTAGTGGGCGCCACGGGCGACATCGGCAGCGCAGTGTGCCGCTGGCTGAGCCAGAAAACAGGTGTTGGCGAACTGCTGCTGGTGGCACGGCAGCAGCAACGCCTGCAAGACCTACAAACCTCTCTGGGCGGCGGCACGATCCTCAGCCTTGAGGAAGCTCTCCCCCAAGCCGATGTGGTCGTGTGGGTAGCCAGCCTTCCCCAAACCCTGACCATCGACCAGGGCAGCCTCCGCAAACCCTGTCTGATGATTGATGGCGGTTACCCCAAAAACCTTGATGCCAAGGTGGCCGGCGATGGGGTGCATGTGTTGAAAGGCGGCATTGTGGAGTTTTGGCAAGACATCGGCTGGCAGATGATGGAGGTGGCCGAGATGGAAAATCCCAAACGCCAGCTTTTCGCTTGCTTTGCTGAGGCCATGCTGCTGGAATTTGAGGGCATCCACACCAACTTCAGCTGGGGCCGCAACAACATCTCGCTGGCCAACATGGACCTGATCGGCAATGCCTCGCTGCGCCATGGGTTCCAGGCCATCGGCCTCAACCCTGCCCAACTGAGCCGGGCAACCCAGGGAGGCGTGGAACTGGCGGCGGCCTGAGCCGTTCCCACCACACCGTCCACCGTCCAGCCCAGCCCTTCTCCTGCTGCCATGGCCCGCCGTCCGCTGCTTGATTTCGAGAAACCTCTGGTGGAGCTGGAGGAGCAAATCGAGCAGATCCGGCAGCTGGCCAAAGATTCCGAAGTGGATGTGAGCCAGCAGCTGCTGCAGCTGGAAACCCTGGCCGCCCGCCGGCGTGAGGAGATCTTTTCGAGCCTCAGCCCCGCCCAGAAGATCCAGGTGGCGCGTCACCCCCAGCGCCCCAGCACCCTCGACTACATCCAAGTGGTCACCGATGAATTCATCGAGCTACACGGCGACCGTCGCGGCGGCGATGACCAGGCCCTAGTGGGAGGCATTGGCCGCATCGGCGATCAGGGCGTGGTGCTACTGGGCCACCAGAAGGGCCGTGACACCAAGGAAAATGTGGCGCGCAACTTCGGCATGGCCTCACCCGGTGGCTACCGAAAGGCCATGCGGCTGATGGACCACGCCGATCGCTTCCGGCTCCCGATCTTCTCGTTTATCGACACGCCCGGCGCCTACGCCGGGCTCACCGCCGAAGAGCTGGGCCAGGGCGAGGCCATCGCTGTGAATCTGCGCGAGATGTTCCGCCTGCGTGTGCCGATTGTGGCCACCGTGATCGGAGAGGGCGGCTCCGGCGGCGCTCTTGGCATCGGTGTGGCCGATCGTCTGCTGATGTTCCAGCACAGCGTCTACACCGTGGCCAGCCCCGAAGCCTGCGCCTCGATCCTCTGGCGTGATGCCGCCAAGGCCCCGGTGGCCGCCGAGGCTCTAAAAATCACGGCGGCGGATCTGCTCAAGCTCGGCATCATCGACGATGTGATCAACGAACCCTCCGGCGGCAACCATTGGGCACCGCGCCAGGCCGCTGAAACGCTAAAAACAGCTCTACTGCGCCACCTGGGCGAACTTCAGAGCCTCAGCGAAAGCGAGCTGACCCAACAGCGCTACGCCAAGTTCAGGCGAATGGGGCGCTTCCTCGAGGCCGGCCAACAAGACGCGAGCGTTGGCTCTTAAGGTTTCCTTTCGTTTCTTGGACGGCCGCCTGGTGGTCCTTTGCGTTTGACCACCAGTCCAGCCAACGCCAGACCAGCGGCACTGATCACCGGGGCCTCCCGCGGGATTGGGGCATCCGCCGCGCGAGCGTTTGCGGCCGCGGGCTACGACCTGCTCCTGCTGGCTCGCTCAGGTGATTCCCTCGAGCAGCTGGCAGCTGAGCTACGGAATGACCACCTGCGCGTCGAGACCGCCACCGTGGACCTGGCAGACCCCACCGGTATCGCGGCTGCGCTCGAGGCGCTGCTGAGCCGCGGCCTGCAGCCCACGGTGGTGATCAACAACGCCGGTGCGGCCTACACGGGAAGCCTGGCCACCATGCCACTGGAACGCTGGCAGTGGCTGCTGCAGCTCAATCTCACCAGCGTGTTTCAGGTGTGCCAAGCGGTGCTGCCGGCCCTGCGCCAGCGGGGCGGGCACATCATCAATGTGAGCAGTCATGCCGCCCGCAACGCCTTTCCTGATTGGGGGGCCTACTGCACCAGCAAAGCAGCGCTGGCCTCATTCAGCCGTTGCCTGGCTGAAGAAGAGCGGCAGCACGGCATCCGCGTCTCCACCCTCACCCTCGGTGCGGTTAATACGCCTCTCTGGGACAGCGAAACGGTCCACAGTTCGTTTGATCGCCGTGCCATGCTCTCTCCAGAGCGCGTGGCCGAAGCGCTGTTGTCTTTGGCCCAGCAACCCTCCTCCCAGATCGTGGAGGACCTCACCCTTATGCCCGCCGCTGGCGTTCTCTGACCGCTGAGCGGGACATACCCATGACATCAACTCTTCCTTCAAGCGTTTCCGGCCAGCTGGCTCCTGTTAGCCGCCGTATTCGTAACCGTCTTGATGCAGCTGGCGTGGCTTACCTCGCCAACGACAACATCGCCGACCATCTCCAGGATGGTGAGCTGGATCAACTGGAAATTGAGGTGGCCGGCAAGGTGCGCGAACTGCTGCGCAGCCTCGTGATTGATATCGACAACGACCACAACACCGAGGAAACAGCCGAGCGTGTCGCTCGCATGTATCTGCATGAAGTGTTCAAGGGTCGCTACCACCATCAGCCCAAGATCGCCAGCTTCCCCAATGTGAAGAAGCTGGATGAGATCTACACCGTTGGTCCGATCACGGTGCGCTCTGCCTGCTCTCACCATTTGGTTCCCATCCTCGGTAACTGCTGGATCGGGATCAAACCCGGCGATCGGGTGATCGGCCTCTCCAAGTTTTCTCGCGTGGCCGACTGGGTGTTCTCACGCCCGCACATCCAGGAAGAGGCTGTGATGATCCTGGCCGATGAAATCGAGCGGCTGTGTGAGCCTCAGGGTCTGGCAATTCTTGTGAAAGCCCAGCACTACTGCATGAAGTGGCGTGGTGTGAAGGAGCCGCAAACCAGCATGGTGAATTCAGTGGTGCGTGGCGATTTCCGCCATGACCCAAGCCTCAAAGCTGAATTCTTTGAGCTGGTGAAGCAACAGGAATCCCTGCTGCTTCACTGATCATCCGCCTGGATCAGCTCATGGCTGAACCGGACCGAGTGGTTGGGATGCAACGCGCTTCACCTGCCCGTTCTGGTTCACCACAGCCACCACCATGATGTTCTGGCCGATATCGACCGGCGCAGGCACATAGGTGGTGCCATTGGCACCTTCAATCAACACCCAGCTGCGCTGGCCTGGCTTGATCCGATACCAGTGGTAGTTGGCCGTTGGCAGGGCTGCCTGGGCATCGGCCACAGCGGTGGCGGTGAGGGCGGCGCCTACCGCTGCATCGCCCTCGAGCACCAGCTTTTGAAGGCCATCAATCCGGTGCTGCACCACACCCTCGAGCTGAATATCCGTGGAGATTTGCTGCTGCAACTGCTGGATCTGCAGCTGCGGGCTCTCATCCACACCGGGCACGCACTGGAGGTTGGCGCCCACTAAGCGACAGCCCACCAAGTCTTGAGCCTGCAGCGGCAGGGCCGTGGCGGCCGCTGCAGGGAGCGCCAGCAACAGCAGGCGACGAAGCATGGGGGGCATGGAAGCAATTCAGCTGGGGCGATCCTGGCGGAACGCGGCTACCGCAGCCACCAGCTGTTCCACACGCGCCAGATCCTTATCGCCTGGGGCCCGTTCCACACCGCTGGAGGCATCCACCCCCACTGGCGGGGATGCCGTCAGGGCGGCGAGAGCCGTGGGAACCCGCTCAGCCGTGATGCCCCCAGCCAGCCACCAGGGCAGCGAGGGCTGAAACGAAGCGAGCCAATCGATCGGGATGCGGTGGCCCGTACCCCCCAGCTGATCAGGCACCCAGGCATCCAGCAGCAGCGCATCCACCACAGGCGCATAGGCCTGCGCCTGTGCCAGATCAGCCTCACTGCGGATCCGCAGCGCCTTCCACAGCTTCAAATCCGGCCCGAGGGCCTGGCGCAGCTCAGCGCAGCGCTGCGGTGTTTCCGCGCCGTGCAACTGCAGCACCTGATGCCCCGCCGCCGGCCCAAGCGCGTCCAACTCCCCATCGGCCGGATCGGCCACCACCAACACCCCAAAACAGGTGGAGCTGGCGCCGCGCACCGCCGCAAACAGTGCCGGCCTCAGCTGCGGCTCAAGCCATCGCGGCGACTGGGGCACGGCAATCACCCCGATCGCATCAGCCCCGAGGGCGGCCACCGCCGCCGCCTGAGCCGGCTGGCGCAGCCCACACACCTTCAGCAACATCAGCTCGGCCGCTGCATCAGAGCCTTTCTAGGATCGGGGCATTGGGGCGCAACGCGTGGGCGAGGGCTGGCAGCTGCTAAAGATCCGTGGCATTCCCCTGCGGATCCACCCCAGCTGGTTTGTGATCCTGGGCCTGGCCACCGTGGCCTTCCAGCAGCAATACAGCCAGCAGTTGAAGGCCAGTGGCAGCGCTCTGGAGCTCTGGGGCCTTGGATTGCTCACGGCGCTACTGCTGTTCGTGTCAGTGCTGCTGCATGAGCTGGGCCACTCCCTGGTGGCGATTCGCCAGGGCGTACAGGTGCGCAGCATCACCCTGTTTCTGCTGGGGGGGGTGGCCAGTGTGGAGCGCGAGTGCCCCACCGCCCTGGGCTCATTAATGGTGGCCGCTGCAGGCCCCTTGGTGAGCCTCGTGCTGGCGGCACTGCTGCTGGCAAGCGGCCACAGCGTGGCCCACGCCTCGCCGCTGCTGGGCGCCATGGTGAACGAGCTGGGGGGGCTCAATTTGATCCTGGCCCTGTTCAACCTGCTGCCTGGTCTGCCCCTTGATGGCGGGCTGATTCTCAAGGCGCTGGTGTGGCAAGTGAGCGGCAGCCAGCGCAAGGGCACCCAGGTGGCGACCGCCACTGGTCGCTTCCTCTCCCTGCTGGCGATCGGCCTGGGGGTGGTGCTGCTGCTTCGCGGTGCTGGTGTAGGCGGCCTGTGGCTGATGCTGTTGGGTTGGTTTGGTTTGGGTGCTGCCCGAAGCCAGAGCCAGCTGCTGGCCCTGCAGGCAGCACTGCGGCAGCTCAACGTGAAAGATGCGGCTCAGCGGCGCTTCCGCGTGCTGGAGGCCGATGCAAACCTCAAACAACTCAGCCGCCTGCGACTGAGTGATGGCGACGGCCTGCCCGACTGGCTGCTGGTGACGCGCCAGGGCCGTTGGCTGGGCTTGATCACCGATGCACCGCTGCAGGAGCTGCCCGTGCAGCGCTGGGAGCAGGAGCTGGTGGGGGATCACCTCCAACCGCTCGATCAACTGCCCCAGATCCAAGAGAGCGCTCCGCTCTGGCAAGCGGTGCTGCGGCTCGATCAACCCGACACGCCTCGCCTCCTGGTGCTCGGTGCCGCAGGCCTGCCCAGCGGCACGCTTGAGCGGCCTGAGCTGGCGGAGCGGGTGCTCGAGAAGCTGGGCGTGCGTCTGCCCCCACCGATTTTGGAGGCGGCGCGGCGCCAGGGGGTGTATCCGTTGGGCATGGGCTTGGCTCCGGTGGCCCGCAGCATCGAAGCGAGCGGGGAAGGCTGAGCTGCCGCCGCGCCTACCCCACCGCGGCACCTGGTTCCAGTGCACGGATGGCGCTCCACTCCTCTGGGCTGAGGGGCTGATCGATCAGGGCACCGCCGCACAGGTGGTGCTCCGCGGCCCGACGCAGCTCAATCTCCAGCTGCTGAGCGTCCCAAGGCAACGGAGCAAGCCTGGGCGGATCAGCCCCGAACAAGCGGCGCCATAGCTCGATTGATGGATCGAGCAGCAGGCTGCCGTGCTGCAGCAGCGCGGCCCCCTGCCAGAGCTGAGCACTACCGATCCGCTTACTCCCATCGCCCGCCACAAGATCAGCGGCGGTGGCCGTGGCAAAGCAGCTGCTGCGCTGAGCGGCTGTGCTGGCAGCGGCCTGGCCGAACTGCAGCGGCTGACCGGCGCTGGCCAGGGCGTGCTGCAGCCAGAGACAACAGTGGCGATACACCGCCTCCCGGCTGCGCAGCTGTGGCTGCATCACCAGCGCGTACGTGAGCTCGCCGTGATGCAGCACGGCCCGGCCGCCACTGGGACGTCGCACCAATTCCACTCCGGCGGTGCGCCAGTGGTCAGGCCAGCGCTGCTGATGACGTCCGAGCGAGAGGGCTGGAGCGCTCCATCGGTAGAGCCGCAGCATCGGTGGCCCACCGCGCAGCAACTGCTGCAGCATCCAGCGATCGATCGCCATCTGGATGCGACCCGGCGCCGTGAGCGGCGGAATCCAGCGCCAGAGCAGGGGGGGGCTCAACCGGGTTCAGGGATGCTGGTGACACCTTGCCGCGGCACGCCATGCCATGGGACCTGCTGCCGCTGCTGCCGCTGGGGTTGTTAGCCGGCTTGCTCTCCGGCCTGCTGGGCATCGGCGGCGGCCTGGTGTTCTCGCCCTTGCTGTTGGCTATGGGGCTCACACCCCATCAGGCTCTCGCCACCAGCACCCTGGCGATCCTGCCCACCACCATGGCCGGCAGCTGGGCCCACCTGCGCAGCGGACAGGTGCCACCTCGCGCGGTGCTGGCCATCGCAGCTGGAGCCATTGCGGGAGCCATGGTGTTCAGCCGCGCCGGCGACGGCCTGCAGGGCTGGCACCTACTCAGCTTGCAGGCACTGATGTATGGCGTGCTGGCCTTGGTGATCTCGCCCCGCCGCAGCGACAGCGCTGATGCCGACGTGCGTCTGCCCCTGCCGGGGCTCACCGCCGTGGGTCTGGTAGCCGGCTGGTCGAGCGGGTTGCTGGGGGTGGGCGGCGGCCTGGTGATGGTGCCGCTGATGGTGCAGGGATTAAAGATCCGCGTCTACCAGGCGATCCGGCTCAGCACCATCGCTGTATGCGCCTCCGCAGCCACCGCAGCCATCACCTTCACCGGTGATGGGCGCGGCAACCTCGGGATGGGATTCCTGCTGGGCGGAGCCGCAGCGGTGGCAGCGCAATGGTCGGCCTCGCGGCTTCAATCCGTGAGTGAAACCAAGCTGGTGTGGCTGCTGCGAGCGTTGTGCGCGCTGCTCGCGCTCGATGCGGGACGGCGGGCGGTGCAGCTCGCCCTTAGCGCTTAGCTAAGCCCCTGCCAGAAGCTGCCATCCAGCTCGAAGCCGAGCACGGCTGCCATCTGCTCAAGATTGCCGCGGCAGTTGAGCCCATGGCTGCGCGACCAATGATCCAAGAGGAACAGCCGATGGGTCATCCACAGCTCCAGGCTTTCGGGTGCGAAGCGAATGCCTTCGCTGCGGCTGAAGCTATGAGGGAGCAGCATCGCCACATGGCGGGTGAGCTGGCCAGTACTGCGTTCCAGCAGCACGGGCAGCCAGGGGCAGAGAGCATCGGCGCGCAGGCTCCAGATCCGCAGCTCGGGGATCTCGGAAAGTTCGCGGGGATCATCGCTGGAGCGGGTCCAGTGGAAAGTGAGCTCCAGGCTGTCGCTCTGCTGCAACAGGGCTTCAGGCGCCAGCGAAAACCATGGCTCAAGCGGCACGAGGCTGCGCTCCAGCACCTGCTGCTGCTCGATTAACACGGGTCGTGCAGGGGGCAAGGCAGCGGCCAGCAATGGACGCTGACCGTAGCCATCAGCTGCGTCCGGGGGGTATCGAGCTGTGACAGGCCAGCCGCTTTGCCCTGGCAAGGCCGGGCAATTGCGAAAGAATGGTTGTGAATTCTGCTTTGAATCAGGCCATGACGTCTCTCACCCAGGCCGAAGTGCTGATTGCCCTGGTGGTGGCTGCCCATGCTGGCGTACTCGCCGTGCGTCTGGCTGCGAGCCTCTACCGCGCCTGATCCCTTGGCAGGGGGGTTGTGGCCTGCTAGAAGCAGGCCACAACCCCCCTGCACCCGCCAGCCTTGAGCTCGCCCCGCACCGCCCAGCCATCGCAGAGGCGATCCGCGTCACGGGGTCAGCGCCTGAGTCAACGCCGGCCAGCGAGGCCGGCCCCCCAGACGCCTCCAACACGGCCCGCATCCCTGCGCCCCTCCACACCGGCCCAGGAGCTGATCTGCAGCGGCATCGGGCTCACCCTCAAGACCGGCCTGGCCTTGGTGGCCGTGGTGAGCCTGGTGCGGCTGGGCGGGGCCTACCGCGAACGACTGGATCGCTACGGCGAGATCACCGCCGTGCTGAACATCCAGCAGGCCAAGCTCAACAAAGCCCAGCAACGCTTTGACAACCTCTTCACCACCGGCGGAGAGCAGCGGCTGATCCAGGAGCAAGACCAGTGGATCGCCCCAAATCGCATGCGTGTGGTGTGGAAACAACCTCAGCCCCAAGGCACGGCCCCATTTCCAACTGTTGAGCAGGGCCCGTCAAGCAGCGAGAAGCCCCAGGCCGCTCGATAGTTTGTTGCCCGCCGTATCCCGGGCTTCATGGTGGCCAGCAGCAGCGTGTCCAGCTCCAGCAGCAGCCCAGGCGCTGTTTTGATCACCGGCACCACCTCAGGGGTGGGCCTCAATGCCACCAAAGCCCTGGTGGCACTTGGCTGGACGGTGGTCACCGCCAATCGCGATCCAGTGCGCGCCGCCGCCGCCGCCGATGCCCTGGGCATCCCCCGCGACAAGCTGCACCACCTTCGCATCGATCTGGGCGATCTCGAGAGCGTGCGGGTGGGGGTTGAAACCCTGGTGAGCTCCCTGGGCTTCGGCCTCGATGCCCTAGTGATCAACGCAGCGGTCTACAAGCCCCGCCTGAAGGAGCCCGAGCGCTCCCCCCAGGGCTATGAGATCTCGATGGCCACTAACCACCTCGGCCACTTCCTGCTGATCCAACTGCTCTTGCCTGAACTGCAGGCTTCCCAGCACCCCTCACGCCGCGTCGTCATCCTCGGCACGGTGACGGCCAACTCCAAGGAGCTGGGCGGCAAGATCCCCATCCCGGCTCCGGCCGATCTGGGCGACCTCAGCGGCTTCAAGGCCGGCTTCAAGGAGCCGATCGCCATGGCTAACAGCAAACCGTTCAAGCCCGGCAAGGCCTACAAAGACAGCAAGCTCTGCAACATGATCACCACCCAGGAGCTGCACCGCCGGCTGCACACCTCCACCGGCATCGTATTTAGCTCGCTTTATCCGGGCTGCGTGGCTGACACCCCACTGTTCCGCAACACCCCCAAGGCGTTCCAAACGATCTTTCCCTGGTTCCAGAAGAACATCACAGGCGGCTATGTGAGCCAGGCACTGGCAGGCGAGCGCGTGGCTCAGGTGGTTGCGGATCCTGCCTTCGCCGCCTCCGGCGTGCACTGGAGTTGGGGTAATCGCCAGACGAAGGAAGGCAAACAGTTCAGCCAGGAGCTCTCCGATCAAGCCAGCAATCCCGAAACCGCTCAGGGCGTGTGGGAGGAATCGATGAAGCTGGTGGGACTGGCGTAAGTCCAACCTGGGGGGTGACAAGCCCCCAGGTTTCGGGGATCCTGTTGGCCAGTGGCGTGTCCCCCGTGATTCCCGAAGCACCCGGGCCCGCAAACCCGGAAGCCTCTGTTTTGTGGTTCAAGTTGGCCATGGCCTGCCGATGGCCCTTGGCCCTTGTGCTTTCGGCATGGGCCATCGCCGCAGCGGCGATCACAATCCTCAAGCAACCGATTCCCATCGGGCTGCCGCTGGAGAAGCCTCTACCGGTACAAGTGCACGGTGCTCTGAAGATTGAAGGAATCGCCCAACCGGTGCGCGTGAACTCAGACAGTCCTCTGGGCGTGAAGGGCTCGGTGAGTGTGGAACGGCCCGTGGCCGTGAAAACGGAAACACCTCTTCAAGTAGATGGCGTGGTGAACGTCGACGCGATCAAAGAGCCTGTAGCGGTGAGTGAGATCAAGCAGGAGATCCGCGTGGATGTCAGCAACGACGAACCACTCAATGTGAATGGCACCGTTGGGGTGGATCAAGTCGCCGGACAGGTGAATGTGCAGCTGCGCGATGCGGTGAAGAGCCTGTCACCGATTCCGCTGCCCTGAGCCGATCCCCACGATGCTGAAGCCACGCTCATCCCATCGGCGACGTCTCCTGAGTCTCAGCGCCATCGGTGTGGTTGGCCTATCGCCAAGCACAGGTGTGCTGGCCCAGGAGTACACCACCAACCTGGATCAACCGCAGGCAAGCCCACGCGAGCAAGAGATCCGCGATCGACTGAAGGATCGGCAACAGGATGAGGCTGATCGCTGGAGACGCTACGGAGACATTGAAGTGGATTGGCAAAACTGGCAGCCCTTAAAACGTGCTCCATCGGTGTGGGTGACAGCGTGGCGCCGCGCCACAACGAAACCCCGGAGCATTGGCGGCCTGCACTGGCCCGAGGCCGTGAACACCACGGGGCAGGAAGAGATCCCCGAGCGCGCCATCGCCATCGACTGCGACAACCTCACCTTGAACCGCAAGCGCGCTGGCGCTAACTGGGGTGAATGGCGGGTTCCCCAAACCGGAACCGTTGCAGAGACCCTGCTGGTAGCGGTCTGCACCACCCTCTAATCCAACGCAATGGGCCCAGCCGATCTCCTTCGCCGCATTCCTCTCGTGCTGTTGGGCTTCAGCGCCGGCGTGCTCATCATCCTGCTGATCGGAGCCCTACCAGCGCGCCTGCTCTGGCCCGCTGTGGTGCTGATCAGCACAGGCGCGCTTTGCACCAGCCTCGTGCTGATCAGCAGAGCGGGAATCCGCGTGGAGATCTTCACGCGTGAATCGATCGCAGTAAGCACCCGACGCGGTGCGATTCAGGCTGAGGTGACCAGGCTGCGGATCTAGTCGAATCCCAGGAGATCAAAGATCTCGCGATCTTTCAAGGATTCCGCCTCCAGGGGTTTCACGTTCTCCAGCATTGACTGAGCCAGGCGGAGATATTCGTTCTGAACCGCCTCTACCTCCGGTGTGGCTTCCATCTCGAAGATCGTGCACTTCTTCAGGCGTGAGCGACGGATCGCATCAAGGTCGGGGAAGTGGGCCATGGTCTTCATCCCGACCCGCTCATTGAAGCGATCGATCTGATCGGTGTCTTTGGAGCGATTGGCCACCACGCCACCGAGGCGCACCTTGTAGTTCTTAGCCTTGGCCTGAATCGCCGCAATGATCCGGTTCATCGCAAAGATCGAATCGAAATCATTGGCGGTCACGATCAAACAGTAGTCAGCGTGCTGAAGGGGCGCCGCAAAGCCACCGCACACCACATCACCGAGCACATCAAAGATCACCACATCGGTGTCTTCCAGCAGGTGATGCTCCTTGAGCAGCTTCACGGTCTGGCCGGTCACATAGCCGCCGCAACCGGTGCCCGCCGGCGGACCACCCGATTCCACGCACTGCACACCGTTGAAGCCCTCGAAAACAAAATCTTCTGGGCGCAGCTCTTCGGTATGAAAGTCAACGGTTTCAAGGATGTCGATCACCGTGGGCACCATCTGCTTGGTCAGCGTGAAGGTGCTGTCGTGCTTGGGATCGCAACCGATCTGTAGGACACGCTTGCCCAGCTTGGAAAAAGCAGCCGAAAGGTTGGAGCTGGTGGTGCTTTTGCCAATGCCGCCCTTGCCATAAACGGCGATCACCAAGGCCCCCTCCTCGATCTGGAGACCCACCTCCTGATGCACCTGAACGCTGCCCTCCCCATCAGGCCGCGTAAGTGTGGTGGTCATCGGCGGATCGCGTCTTCTGTCATCCAACCCCTGCGAGGTCAAATCGCAACAGTGATTCGTGCAAAGCGAAACATCAGAGCAGAAACCGTGCTGATCCCCACACAGAATCACACTAGCGATAAGTATAAATACTTAGCCTAATGCCCACTCAGAAACGTTGAGAACGCTCAAAGGTTAATCAACCTAATTCGTTCTACGAGCATCAGGACGACCCTCGCCGTCCATCAAGGTGAGCTCGCAGGCTGCGCTGTAGATCTGATCGCTGGCGAGACGGGTGATGCCTTGATCAAACACACAGAGATCAGCCCTCATGCCCACCTTGATCGAGCCCGTCATGCATTCGATGCCCAGCTGGCGCGCACCGGCAACGGGATAAGCCTCTAGAGCACCATCGAGTGTGAACAGATCCTGCATCGGTGGAAGCGGATCACTTGAATGCGGGCCAATCACTGTCCAAGGCCACAGTCACGCCATGGTCTCGCTGCAAACGACCAAAGCGGAACATCTTGTTGTAGCGATCAGTCTCAATCGCACGCTCCACAGGCTAAAAACCGATGCACCAAATCCCTGTGCTCGTGATCAACGGCTTGAGGCGAGTGAGCGAGGGTGAGCTTCGGGTTGATACCCAGCTGCCGCACACCGCTGAGCGCATCAAGGATCTGGTGCAAGGTCGGCCTTGCCATCGGCTGGAGCCGCCATCAGCGGCTGAAGTGCGCCTTGGCCTCGTACAACGCCTCGCTATCAATCACCGCGAGGCCTTGCTCGCGGGCGAAGGCCTCTGTGTTCTTGCGCACCTTGCCGCGCACAAAAAACGGAATCTTCGCCAGTTCGGCTTCCCCCTCGGCACTCCACGCCAGAGCGGTGGCAGACGTCAGGTCCACGGCCGGAGATTCCGTGGTCAGTTTGTCTCCTGCCGCTGCTCCATCGCCGAGATGGCTGCGGTGGCCGTCCACGAATTCGAAGTCATGGCGGAACATCCCAATCAGGTGTTCCTCCAAGCCCATCATCAGCGGGTGGACCCAGGAATCAAAGATCACGTTCGCCCCCTCCCAGCCCATCTGAGGGGCGTAGCGGGCCGGAACATCCTGCACGTGCAACGGCGTGCTGATCACGGCGCAGGGAATGCCGAGGCGCTTGGCGCTGTGGCGCTCCATCTGCGTACCGAGCACCAGCTCTGGAGCCGCCTGAGCGATGGCGGCCTCCACGGCGAGGTAGTCGTCACTGATCAACGCCTCCAGGCCAAGTTCGCTGGCAGCGGCACGCACCTCCCGAGCCATCTCACGGCTGTAGCTGCCCAGGCCAACCACCTCAAAACCGAGTTCATGACTGGCAATGCGGGCAGCAGCGATGGCATGGGTGGCATCGCCAAACACAAAGACCCGCTTGCCGGTGAGATAGGTGGAATCCACCGAACGCGAATACCAGGGCAGGCGTGAGCGGCATTCGGCCTCACACACCTCATTCGTGCCCGGCTGCAGCTCCGCTGGCAGCTCCAGATCCAAGAGCCCATGCAACTCGCGCAAAAAGCGCACGGTGGCTCCGATACCGATCGGCACCGTGCGCGCGCAAACCATGCCGAACTGACGCTCGAGCCAACTGCACAGCGTGCCCGCCACCTCGGGATACAAACACACATTGGCGTCAGCCGTGGGAATGCGCTGTAGGTCAGCGGGGCGTGCCCCCAAGGGAGCCACGACGGCCACATCGATGCCGTAGCTGGCCAGCAATTGCGAGATCTCACGCACGTCATCGCGGCAGCGGAAACCCAGCAGCGAGGGGCCCAGCAGATTCACCCGTGGCCGCCGGCCTTCGGTGCGCCAGCGGGCTGGATCCGGCTTCGGCGCGCCCGGTGTTGGCAGTTGCGGCTTGAGCAAGCTGCGAACCAGTTGGTAGAAGGTTTCGGCCGCACCCCAGTTCTCCTTTTTGGAGTAGGCCGGCAGCTCGAGATTCACGATCGGCAGCTCGCCGAAACCCATCCCGGCCGCCAGGGCACCCGGCTGGTCCTGAATCAGCTCAGCAGTGCAGCTCTCCCCCACCAGTAGGGCTTCTGGCTTGAAACGCTCCACGGCGTCGGCGATGGAGCGTTTCACCAGCTCAGCCGTATCACCGCCGAGATCCCTGGCCTGAAAGGTGGTGTAGGTCACAGGCGGGCGCTTGTCGCGCCGCTCGATCATCGTGAACAGGAGATCGGCGTAGGTATCGCCCTGAGGGGCATGCAGCACGTAGTGCACGCCCTCCATCGAAGCTGCGATGCGCATGGCGCCCACATGGGGGGGGCCTTCATAGGTCCAGAGGGTGAGTTCCATCAGGCGAAAGAGAGTGCAGCGCGGCGGCGCAGAGGGCGGGCAAACAATTCAGCGAGATCAGAGGCCTGATCGATGCCGTGGATGGGGCTGAACACCAGCTCGATCGACCACTTGGTGGCCATGCCTTCAGCCTCAAGGGGATTGGCCAGGCCCAGGCCACACACCACCAGATCAGGGCGCTGCTGACGCACCCGCAGCAGCTGGTTGTCAACGTGTTGGCCTTCGCTGAGCTGGGTGCCAGGCGGCAGCAACGCCAACTCCTCAGCCATCAGCTGACGATCGAGATAGGGAGTACCCACCTCCACCAGCTCCATGCCGCATTCGCGGCTCAGAAAGCGCGCCAAGGGAATCTCGAGCTGGGAATCTGGCAACAGGAAGAGCTTCTTACCCGCCAACGCCTCGCGATGTGGCGCCATAGCCCGCTGCCCCCGCTCCACCAGCGGATCAAGCACCTCGGCGATCCGCGCGGGCGCCACATCAAAGGCCGCGGCAGCCGCGGCCATCCAGGCGCGGCTGCCCTCCACACCAAAGGGATAGGGAGCACGGATCAGCTCAGCACCGCGATCCAACAGCGCCCTGGCCGTACCACTCAGAAACGGCTGCGCCAGAAGCAACTTCGTGCCGGGCCCCACACTGGGGAGCTCGGAGGAGCGGCGGGGCGGAAGGCTGGCCACCCGGTCGATGCCGAGCTTGTGAAACAGGCCGACCAGGCGATCTTCTACCGCATCGGCCAGGGTGCCGGCGATCAACAGCTGCTGCTGGTCGCTGCTGGGCATCAGCGGGATCAGTGCCTGTAGGGCGCCATCTTCCCCCTGGGTGAAGGTGGTTTCGATGCCACTACCGCTGTAGTTGAGCACCATCACGCGGCCGGTGTGCTGGCGGTTGAGCCGTTCAGCCGCCTTGGCCAGATCGAGCTTGATCACCTCGCTGGGGCAGCTGCCCACCAGAAACAGGGTGCGGATCTCGGGGCGTCGCTGCAGCAGCTGATCCACCAGGCGATCAAGCTCCTCGTTGGCATCCGCCAGACCAGCCAGATCCCGCTCCCCGAGGATCGCTGTGCCAAAGCGGGGCTCAGCGAAGATCATCACACCGGCGGCGCTCTGGATCAGGTGGGCACAGGTGCGGGAGCCCACCACCAGGAAAAAGGCATCGGGCATGCGGCGATGGAGCCACACGATCGAGGTGAGCCCGCAAAACACCTCCCGCTGGCCGCTTTCTTTGAGGGGCGGGGGCAGATCCGTCCCCGCTGTAGACCTTGTGGCGATGCTCGATGCCATGGCCGGCCTCCTGCCGTGCACCACCCTCGCTAGCGCCAGCTAGCCGCCCAGCACACCCCTTGTGCACATCCCTTAAAGCCGCGGTGTGGGAATACCCACAGGCCGTGGAGGTTTCAGCTGCCCGGCAGGGAGCGCAGCGCCTCCTCCGAACCCATCACCACCAGTAGTTCACCTGGGGCCAACACGTGCGAAGCCGGAGGGTTCACATCCAGATGCCCCACGGGCCCTGCGGCCAGAACATTCACGTTGTAGTGCTTGCGCAGGTTGAGATCCCGCAGGGAATGCCCCACAAAGGAACCCGGCACCTTGATCTCCTCGATGCAGCTGCGATCGTCGAGCCGCAGTTGCTCGAGCAGGTTGGGCCGCACCAGCTCTAGGCCAAGGCGCTGCCCCATCATTTTGGAAGGGAACACGACGCGATCGGCACCGACGCGCTGCAGCATTTTCATGTGCAGATCGCTGGTGGCGCGGGCGATCACCTGCTTCACACGGGTGCCCTGAGCGTCTTTACAAATCAACGTGGCGGTGATGCTGGCCTCAATCGGCTCACTCATCGCCACCACCACGGTTTCCAGATCAAGCACCCCTGCCGCCCGCAGGGCCTCCTCATCGGTGCAATCCACCACCCGGCACTCGATCGAGGAATCCCTCTGGCGAAGGGCATCGATGGCCCGCTGGCTGGAATCGATGGCGAGCACATCGGCTCCAGCACGCAGCAACTCCGAGCACACCGAGGAGCCGAAACGCCCCACACCGATCACCGCGAACCCGCCACGGCGAACATCACCATCGGCACCCCACTGCCACCACTGATTCACGGTTGCCCCTGCAAGCCAACCTTTTCTAGACGTAGAGGTCTTCCCTGGGATAGCCCACGCGTAGCTGCGGCCGACTGCCGTAGAGGGCAGAGAGCAGCAGAAGGATGCCGATCCGGCCCACGAACATCCCCACCATCAGCACCAGTTGCCCCCAGCGATTGAGGTTGGCCGTCACCCCCAGATCCAGCCCCACGGTGCCGAAGGCCGACACGCAAGTGAACAACTTTTCGAGGAAGCTGAAACTCTGGTGCCCTGTGACTCCGCCGGCCGTAGGACCAATGCCCAGCAGCAAGGCCATCAGCACCACGAACAGCACCGAAGCGAGGGTGACTCCCACCGCCCGCAGCACCGTTGCATCGGGAATCTGACGGCGATGCATCAACACATCACTGCGACCTTCCAACGTGGAGCGGGTAGCTCCCATCAGGATCGCGAAGGTGGTGGTTTTGATGCCTCCGCCCGTGCCACCGGGGCTGGCGCCGATGAACATCAGCAGGATCATCAGCAGCAGGCCGGCATCGGTGATCAACTCGGCCGAAATGGGAACCGTGTTGAAGCCGGCTGTGCGTGTGGTGATCGACTGAAACACCGTGATCTGCAGCTTCTGCCACAAGCCCATCTGCCCCATCAAGGAAGCGCGATAGCCGAAGTGTTCTGTGATCATCAATCCGACCGCGCCACCAGCGATTAAAAACACCGTGCTGCGCATCACCAACCGCGTGTGCAGGCTGAGTCGGCGCAGCTTGCGTAGATGCAGACGATTCGCCCAGAGATCGTTGATCACCCGCCAGCCAATGCCGCCGATCACGATCATCGAGGCGATCACGCCATTCACCACCGCGTTGTCGCGGTAGTCGGTGAGGCTGTTGTCCCACAGGCTGAAACCGGCGTTGTTGTAAGCGCTGATGGCGTGAAATACAGACGCCCAAAGCCGCTGGCTGGGTTGTTCGATGTCGTTGAAGCCGAAGGCGTAGAGCGCCACGGCCCCTAGGCCCATCACACAGGTGGCGGTGATCAGGATGCTGTTGAAGGTGGGGCCGATTCCCCCTACGCCAAACTCATCGAGGGCACGCCCTTTATCGAGGCGATGCCGCAAACCACTGCGGCCCTGCACAAAGCCCTGCAGAAATGTGGTGATCGCCATCAGGCCCAAGCCACCGGTCACGATCAACGCGGCAAGGACCACCTGGCCAAAGGGGGTGAGGTCGCTGCCCACCGAAATCACTGAGAGCCCGGTCACCGTGATCGCCGAGGTGACCGTAAACAGGGCCTGCCAAAGGCCAACACTCTCTCTAGAGCAAAGCGGTGAGGCCATCACAAAGGTGCCCACCACGATCACCAGCAAGCCGGTCACCACAGTGAACTGCGGCACCGTGAGCTGGTGGCGCCAGCGCTGCACCGTCTGAACGGGATTGCTCGGAGACGAGTTCATCCCGCAAACCGTAGGTAAGGTCCGGTCCAACCCGCATCCCATCCCAGCCCATGAATCCGATCGTTGTGCTGCTCGCCATGGCAGCGCTGATCCTGGTGGGCTCGGCTCTGGCCTCCAGCACCGAGGCGGCGATGCTCACGGTGAATCCGATCCAGGTGCACACCCTGGTGCAGCAGAGGGTGCCGGGCTCCCGCGCCCTGGAGCGGATCAAAGCCCGCCCCGGCCGCGCCTTGGCACTGCTGGTGGTGATCAACAACCTCTTCAATATCTCCGGCTCGATGCTGCTGGGCAGCCAGGCCGATCACACCTTCGAGCAACTTCCAGGCGGCAAGGCCGGGCTGCTGCTGTTCAACATCGGCTTCACCGTGGCCGTGATTCTGCTGGCCGAAATCCTGCCCAAGGCAATCGGCAACAGCTTCGCCATGCCGATTGCCCTCACCGCCTCGCGGGTGCTGCTGCTGATGGAACGGCTCAGCTTGCCGTTGCTGCTGTTGCTGGAAAAACTGATGCCGGCCATCACCGCTGAGGCCGATCTCACCACCAACGAGCGCGAGATTCATCTGATGGCGCGGCTGGGCTCCCAGCAGGGCCAGATCGAAGCCGATGAGGCCGCGATGATCGGCAAAGTGTTCGCTCTCAACGACCTCACGGCCCGCGATCTGATGGTGTCGCGCGTGGCCACGCCCTCGCTGCCTGGCACCGCCAGCCTGGAATCGATGCGCGAGGAAATTGTGCAGGCTCCGGAAGATGCCTGGTGGGTGGTGCTCGGCGAGGAGGTGGATGAAGTGCTCGGGGTGCAGAGCCGCGAGGAAGCGCTGTGCGAATTGCTCAAAGGCGGCAGCCAGCGGCTGGTGTGCGAGCTGTGTGACCCACCGCAATACGTGCCAGAGATGATCCGAGCCGATCGGCTGCTCACCACATTCCGCCGGGGGGATCGCAGCTCCGTCAGGGTGGTGGTGGATGAATTCGGCGCGTTTGTGGGGCTGGTGAGCGCCGCCGACATCCTGGGTGTCCTCGCAGGATGGAAGCGCTTGCCCAGCGAAGCTCAGCTGTGAGCGCGCCCTTGGCGGTGCTCCAGCAGAAGCCAGTAGCCGCCGCCCAGCAGCGCCGCACTCACCAGACCCACCACCGCTGAGCCGAGCATCAACCGCCCCCCCATAGCCAGCCCCAACTCCCAAACGGGAACCTGGCGCAGCTGCTGCAGGGAGGGCATCACCGGGCCTGGACCGAGCAGTGCGCAGCCCAGCTGGTAGTTGAACCAATAGAGGGGCACATAGGTGAGTGGATTGCTGATCCAGGTGCCCGCCGCAGCCAGGATGTGATTGCCGCGCACCAAGCTGGCCAGGGCAACCCCCAACAAAATCTGAAGGCCGAAGAAGGGAAAGCAGCCCATGAACACACCAGCGGCAAGGCCGCGGGCCCGCTGGCCGTGGCTGCCTTCGTGATGCCAGAGCCAGAGCATGCGCTGCCGCAGCAAGCGGAGCAGGCTCTTATGCCGGTGAACGGGCGGCAAAGCGGCTGAGCGCAACACGGGAGACCCATCTTGATCGATGGCCCCCAGAGGCTGAAGGTTTAAAGACCGAACCAACGGCAAATCAGGAAGGGCACGACCACGGTCATCGTGATCGTGAGGGGAAAGCCGTAGCGGGGGATGTCGAGAAAGCGGTAGCGGCCGGGGCCGAACACCATCAGGTTGGTTTGGTAACCCACAGGGCTGAGAAAGCTCTGGCTGGCGCCAAAGAGCACGGCATAGATGAAGGCCATGGGCGGCTGATCGAGCCCCTGGGCCAGCTGGCCAGCGATCGGAATCAACATCGCCACGGTGGCGGCGTTGCTCATCACCTCGGTGAGCAAAGTGGTGAACAGAAACACCACCAGCAGGGCGGCATAGATCGGCCAGTTCTGCAGCCCCAGCAGCAGCCCCTGGGCCAGGCTGGCGGCCAGGCCCGTTTTCTCCAGGGCCTGGCTGAAGCAGGCCAGCGAACCGAGCAACAGGATCACATCGAGGCGAATCGCGCGCTGCAGCTCACCGGGCCGGAGGCAGCCGCTGGCCACCATCGCCACGGTGCCCAGCAGCACCGAGGCCACCAGAGGGATCAGATTGAAGCTGGGCAGCAGGATGACCAAGCCTCCGATCAGCAGCGCCACCCGCTTGCGGCTCACGGTGGGCAAGTCTTTCTCCAGCTGCTCGAGCACCACCAGGTCGTTATTGGCCTGCAGGCCACGAATCGCATCTTTGGGGCCTTGCAGCAACAGCACATCGCCCTCGCGCAATTGGGCACGGCCCAGGCGCTCCCGCAACACCGCATTGCCGCGGCGGAGAGCGAGCACCGTGAGGTTGTAGCGCTGGCGAAAGCGAAGATCCCGCAGGCAATCGCCCGCCAGGGTGGAGCCGGCGGGCAACAGCACCTCCACCATGCGTTGGTTGTTCTGCCTGTCGGGGCCGATGGGCTCCTCAGAGGTGGGGGCCAACACCACCGTGTGATCCTGCTGGAGGCGGAGCAGATCTTCACGGCTGCAACGCAGCAGCAAGCGATCAGACAGTGCCAGAGTGCGATCGGCCAGAGGGGGCAGAAAGCGTTCGCTGCCCCGATGCAGCTCGAGCACATCCACATCGAAGCGGCGCTGCAGGCGACTGGCATGCAGCGACTGGCCAATGAGCTCCGAGCCAAAGGGGATCTGCACCTCCGTGAGGTAGCCGCTGCTGGCGAGCGAAGCGATCAGGTCGTCATCGTCGCTACCGCGATCCGGCAGCAGGCGATCCGCCAGCAACAGCATCACCGCCCCACCCACGAGCCACACGGCGATGCCGATCGGCGTGAAGCTGAATAAGCCGAAGCTGCCGTAGCCGAGCTTGCTGCTCACCTCACTGGCCAGCAGGTTCACCGAACTGCCCAGCAGGGTGAGCGTGCCGCCGAGAACCGTGGCGAACGAGAGGGGCAGCAACACCTTCGAGGGCGACACCCCCCGGCGTTGACACCACCCTTCCATCACCGGCAGCAGGCTGGCCACGATGGGCGTGTTGGGCACAAAAGCCGACACAGGCCCGACCGCAGCCACCATCACCGCGATCATTCGCTTGGGGCTACGCACCGCATCGGAACCGATCAGGGCCCGCAAGCGATCGAGGCCTCCGCTGCGGAATAAACCAGCGGAAATGGCGAACAGACCCATCAGGGTGATTAAGGCCGGGCTGCCAAAACCGGCCACGGCTTCTGCGGGGGTGAGCACACCACTGGCCATCAGCAGGGCTGCCGCTAGCAGGCCGGTGAGCTCCGGCGCTAGCCAACCGCTCACAAACAGCACGACCGAACCAGCCAGCACCAGCAGAGTGATCAGTGCCCCTGGCTGCAGCACGGCGGAGAGCAGATCAGCCACGGGCGCCCACCAGGGAGAACCACCATACAACGGTGTTCAGATCGGATTTACGGACTTAGCCCAGCCAGCCTCGCCCGTTGACGCCCTCGAAGAACCCATTTCCGAGCTACTTACCGGGGTTTAAGTGCCAGACTCGCCCGCACCAGGGAGCGCTTGCTTGGGATTCAGCGCCAAAACCACCTATGGGCTCCTGGCGCTCATGGAGCTGGCAGGAGTAGAAGCCAGCGGCGAACGCCTCCAGGTCGGCGAGATCGCCGCTCGCCAGGCCATGCCTGAGCGTTACCTCGAGCAGATGATGACCAGCCTGCGCCGTGCAGGCTTCGTTCGCAGCGTGCGCGGCGCCCGCGGCGGCTACCTGCTGGCCAAGCCAGCAACAGAAATCTCCCTGGCAGATGCCATCAACTGCCTTGAAGGCGAAGCTGAACAGCTCGAGCCGAGTCAGGGAACCTGCGAGTTGCGACTGATCAGCGCCCTAGCAGAAGAGCTGCGCGCTGAACGGGTGGCCAAGTTGAAGTACATCACCCTGGCGGATTTCCTCTCCAAACGCGATGCAATGTTGCAGGCTCAGACGATGTACTTCATCTGAACGGCTCCTGTTCATTCACGACGAGGCCTTCACCAACTCGGCCAACTCGTTGTAGCGATTAGAGCCGATCAACTTCAGCCAATCGCCGTTTTCAGGTCGATCGTTCGCGTGGCCGACCACAGGCCAGTGATTGAGTGAAACGCTCGCTGCGGTAGGTCCAGGAGGACAAGCCCGCACGATCCCAAGGTTGTTGGGAGGTCATCGATCACGGGCACGTGATGACCGTTCTATTCATGCATGCGAGGTGCAGACAAGCCGCCTTAATCCAACAGACTCAACACAGCTGCTTCAGGCTGCGTTGACCGATCCTGCCTCGATCCATTGGCACGCCATGGCATCCGAGGCGTGTTGCCAGGCCCTGCACAGCGGAATTGACGGCCTGAGCAGCACAGACGCGAAGCTGCGTCTGGCCTCCCATGGCCCCAACCGGCTCGAGTTGGGCGAAGGGCGCAGCACCTGGCGGATCCTCTGGGATCAGTTCAGCAATGTGATGCTGCTGATGCTGCTGGCTGTGGCAGCCGTCTCAGGGGCAGTGGCCCTGCATCAGCGCAGCTTCCCTAAGGATGCGATCGCCATTCTGGTGATCGTGCTGCTCAATGCCCTGCTGGGCTATGCGCAGGAAAGCAAAGCCCAGCAAGCCTTACTGGCACTGCGCAACATGGCCGCCCCACTGGTGCAAGTGCGCCGTGATGCCGACTGGCAGCAGCTCTCCAGTGAAACGTTGGTGCCCGGTGATGTGATCCGGCTGGAGGCCGGCGATCGGGTGCCCGCCGATGCCCGGCTGTTGGAGGTGGCGGATCTGGCCGCGCAGGAGGCCGCCCTCACCGGCGAAGCCGAGGCGGTGTTCAAGCGTTCCGATCCCGTTCTCGCTGTGGATACCCCGGTGCTGGAGCGCCACAACTGCCTCTTCCAGGGCACCGATGTGGTGCGCGGCCGCGGCGTGGCCGTGGTCACCGCCACGGGCATGGGCACTCAGCTGGGGCAGATCGCTGGAATGCTCAACACAGCCGGCGGCGAACGCACGCCTTTGCAAGCGCGTCTGGATGGGCTTGCCAAAGCGCTGGTGATGAGCGCCCTGAGCCTGGTAGCCGTGGTGGTGGTGCTGGGTTGGCTGTTGGGCCAGCCTCTGCTCAACCTGCTGGAGGTATCGCTGTCGATGGCGGTGGCGATCGTGCCGGAGGGTCTACCGGCTGTCATCACCGTGACCCTGGCCATCGGCACCCAGCGGATGGTGCGGCGTGCCGCCTTGATCCGGCGGCTTCCGGCGGTGGAGGCGCTTGGCTCGGTGACGGTGATCTGCTCCGACAAGACCGGCACCCTGACCCAAAACCGGCAGGTGGTGCAGGAGCTGCGCGTGGGTTGCGAAGCGGTGGCGGTATCGGGTCAGGGCTATGAGCCCCTCGGCCGCCTCACCAGCCGAGGGCTGACAGCACCAGTTGGCGCTGAGAGCGGCTGCGCGCCCGGCGCAAGAACACTCCTGCTGCAGGCAGGCGTGCTGTGCAGCGATGCCGAGCACAAACAGAGGGGTGATGGTCACTGGGAGGTGCTCGGCGATCCCACGGAAGGGGCCCTGTCGGTGGCTGCCCTCAAGGCCGGCATCGATGATTTCGAGCTACGCAGCCATTTCCGCCGCGTCGCCGAAATCCCGTTCAGCTCCGACCGCCAGTTGATGGCTGTATGGATCGATGATCCTCAAGGTGCCCTTCAACAGCCGCTGGGTGTGAGCGCCGCGGGCTCCACACGCCTGCTGATCAGCAAGGGCTCCCCGGAAACAGTGATCAGCCTGTGCGAGCGCTGGATCGATGGGCGTGGGGTCATTCCCTTATCTGCAACGCAGCGACAGTGGTGGATGGATCAGGCGCAGCAGCTGGCGGCAGGAGGCCTACGGGTGTTGGCCTTCGCCTGTGCGCCCCACCATCCCAGCCCCAGCCAGGAGCTGCAGGGGCTGGTGTTACTGGGGTTGATGGCCCAGCTCGACCCAGCGAGGCCGGAGGTCGGCGCAGCGGTAGCCACCTGCCGCAAGGCCGGCATTCGCCCAATCATGATCACCGGCGATCACCCGCTCACCGCTCGGGCCATCGCCGCCTCGATCGGGCTGGCCTGCGCTGGCAGCGAGGTGCTGCTGGGCCGAGAGCTGGAACAGCTGGATGATCAGGAGCTGCGCCAAGTTGTGGCCCGCTGCAACATCTATGCGCGGGTTGCACCGGAGCAAAAGCTGCGCATCGTGAAAGCCCTGCAGGCCAGCGGGGAGGTGGTCGCGATGACCGGCGATGGCATCAACGATGCCCCAGCCCTGAAACAGGCCCACATCGGCGTGGCCATGGGTAGGACGGGCACCGATGTGAGCAAGGAAGCGGCCGACATGGTGCTGCTCGATGACAACTTTGCTTCGATCGTGAATGCGGTGGAGGAGGGACGACTGGTGTACGCCAACATTCGCCGCTTCGTGAAATACATCCTCGGCAGCAACGTTGGCGAGCTGCTCACGATCGGCTCAGCGCCGCTACTGGGACTCGTGGGTGTGCCGCTCACCCCTCTGCAGATTCTTTGGATGAATCTGGTAACCGACGGCTTGCCGGCCTTGGCTTTGGCACTCGAGCCGGGCGACGCGCAGCTGATGCAACGGCGTCCTGCCCAACCAGGTGAGTCAATCTTCGCCCGAGGGCTAGGGCGCTACATCCTGCGAATCGGAGTTGTGTTTGCCCTGATCGTGATCAGCCTGATGCTGCTAGCGGAGCGATCAGGCTGGCCCTGGCCCACGATGGTGTTCACCACCCTTTGCCTGGCTCAAATGGGCCACGCGCTCTCAGCTCGCAGTGAACAACCGCTGCTGCAGGTGCCGGCCTTCAGCAATCCCTGGCTCTTGGTGGCCGTGGCGCTCACATCGGCGTTACAGCTTCTGCTGCTCTACGTGCCCCCCCTGGCACGCTTCTTTGGCACCACCCCATTGAGTGGGCAGGAGCTACTCATCTGCGTGGGATTCAGCCTGTTGCTGCTGCTGTATCTCGAGCTCGAGAAGCTCTACGGCCTCGGCCGCCGCCGCTCTGCAGCCGATTGCTGATCCTTACGCTTCTGCAGAACCCGCCGGGTGGTTATCCGCCCCAGCCGCCTCGGCTGCTGAACAGCGCTAGGGGCTCTGCTGCTGGGAGGCGGCGAGAGGGTGAGGGCGAACAAGGGCAGCACTAGCAACACCAGCAACAGAAACCAGCGCCGCGCATTGAGCTGTAGCCAGAGATAAGGCGGCAGGCCTGGCTTGATCGGTAAGGGCCTGGCGCACTGGGCGCAGATCAAACGGATTGGTGGCTGCGATGAAACAGCCACCAGGCGCGCTCCGCAACTGGGGCAGGCCACAACCACGCCAGCATGTTGCACCCCAGGATGACAGAACAGCAAAAAGCCCGCCTAACGGCGGGCTGGAGAGAGATCAACAGAAGCCCAGGATCACTTCGCCGAAGCGAAATCTGGATAAGCCTCCATGCCGTGCTCACCGATGTCGAGGCCTTCCACCTCTTCAGATTCGGTCACGCGGATGCCCCCGAAGATGGCGCCGATCACAGACCAGGCGATCCAGCAGGTGACCAGAGTCCAGATGGCATAAGCACCACAACCGAGGGCCTGAGTGCCCAGTTGGGAGATGCCACCACCGTTGAGCAGACCGATACCAGCGGCACCAGGATCCATGCCATCCACACCCCATAGACCGATCACGAGGGTGCCCCACACACCGCACACGCCGTGCACGGAGAACGCGCCCACAGGATCGTCGATGCCGGAAGCATCCAGGGCGGAAACGGCGAACACAACGATGATGCCGCCTACTGCACCGGCAACCCAGGAGCCCACCAGGGTGAGGTTGCCGCAACCGGCGGTAACGCTCACCAGACCGGCCAAGGTGCCGTTGATGATCATTGTGAGGTCAGGCTTGCCGGATGTTGTCGTCGACACGATGGTGGCGGCGATGGCACCGCCGGCAGCACCCAGGGTGGTGGTGACGGCCAGGAAAGGCACGTACTGGTCCATGGCCAGCTCAGAGCCAGGGTTGAAGCCATACCAACCGATCCAAAGGATCAGAGCACCCAGGGTGGCAATCGACATGTTGTGGCCGGGGATGGCCTGGGCCTTGCCGTTGACGAACTTGCCGATGCGGGGGCCAAGCAACATGGCGCCCACCAGACCGGCCCATGCGCCAACAGAGTGAACGATGGACGAACCGGCGAAGTCGATGAATCCCAGCTCGCTCAACCAACCGCCATTCCACTGCCAGGAACCGGAGATCGGGTAGATCACCGCGGTGAGAACGAGAGCGAAGATCACGAACTCGCCGAACTTCACACGCTCAGCCACAAGGCCAGAAACGATCGTGGCTGCGGTGCCGGCGAAAGCTGCCTGGAAGAGGAAGTCAACACTGGGGACCAATCCGCCCTCAGCGATGAGCTCAGGGGTGACAGTTGGATCGAAGAACAGACCGTTGAAGTAGAGAACGCCTGCAGCCACAGGATCCCCATACATCAGGGAATAGCCGACGAACCAGTAGGCGGTCACGGCCAGGGCAAACACGAAGAGGTTCTTCGCGAGGATGTTGACCGCATTCTTTTGGCGACACATCCCGGCTTCCACCATGGCGAAGCCGGCGTTCATGAAGATCACCAGGATGGTGGCGACCAGAAGCCAAAGGTTGTTCGCCAGGAATGCAGCGTTGAGCTCGGGCAGCTCAGCCGCATGGGCGGAGAGGTTGAAGAGGCCAAGGCCCATCAAGGCGATGGGCACGCAGGCCAGCCAGGTGAGCGTGCGGTTGGAGGAGAGGCCACGTACTTTGCGCAGCAGCAGCTCGGGAGCTTCCAACAAACTCGCTTCCTGCAAACTTCTCGGCCGGCGCCGAGAAGAGGGCGAGGCAACAGTCATAAGAATCGCTGGTTGGTGATGACGGGTAACCGCCATTAGGAAGAGATCATTCGCGAAGACGGGGCACCAAAACGTTACTGCTGATACAAAGTCAAAAATCAACACCAGCATCGAGCCGCCGCGACGAGAGAGATTCGCGACAGCCATGTTCAAGACAGCACAAAGCGCACGGCTTTTTGCAAAGCTTTTGGCGTTATGTTCACCATGAACAGTCTTATTCCGCTAGAAAGCCTCCAGAAGGACAAAACGTTGGGTGAACCGCCTCTGGGCCTTGGTTCACCGGAAGTAGCCCACCGCAAGGCGAAGCAACGCTCCTTCCCACGAAGCGGAACCGTCTGCCCCGCAGACCTTCAACCCACCCTTCGAGGCCCTACCCCATGACCAAACTTCACTACCGCGGCGTCAGCTACGACAACGCCACCCACGAGCTACCCAGCCCCCAACCCGTTGACCACGCCTATCGCGGCCAGCACTACGACGCTCCCCTGCGCCACGAAGCAGCCGTGGTGGATGCCGACGTGGAGCTCCAGTACCGCGGCCACGCCTACCACCACCGCCAAGCCGAAGCCTCCCAGCAGGTGAACCAAGGCTGATCCTCCAGCCAAATCCAGTTTCGGTGGCTGTTGTTACGACGGCCCTACCCACCTCCCCCTGCAATGGGGGGAGGTTTTTTGTTGGGTCATGGAGCGCAGCAGCACCGATCTCAGCCTCACGGCCAAGGGCGATACCTATCAGCTCCTGCCACGCTCCGTGATGGGCATGCTGTGGTTGCAGACCCACTTCGAGACCAACACCTGGGATCTGATCTGTTCGGGAGCCGTTCGGCTGAAAGCCGACAGCTGTGATCACCTCTGCAGCGACGCGGTGGACGCCGGACTGAACGTGGCCCGCCTCAGTGTGATCTGAGCCGGGCCTGGCGCCATTCGAGAGCGTTCCACACCACAAACACCAATACCAGCGGCACCACGGCGGCCAGCACGACAAAACGGAATTGATCGAGACCGGAATAGGCCGTTGTGTGCATGACCTGTTCGACCAGGAACAGGCCGTAAAGCCCAAGCAGAACCCAGCCTTCGGCTCGACTAATCACGCCTCCACTCCAGAAAATCGGGAGGCAGGCCAGGGTGGTGGCCACCATGATTGGAAAATCACGGGTGATCAACAGACCCGACACCTCGATTCCTTCTGGGCCTGACAACAGCGAACAGGTCCCCAGGATCAGCAGCTGATTGAGCAAATTACTGCCCACCACATTGCCAATAGCCAGATCGGCTTTACCCCGATAGGCCGCCACGAGGGAGGTCACCAGTTCTGGCATCGACGTGCCAGCCGACACAATCGTGAGACCGATCACAGCCTCACTCACCCCCAAACTCTGAGCCGCGCTAATCGCCCCGCTCACGAGCACCTGCGACCCCAGCACCAGCAAAGCCAGACCTGCAGCCAACTTGGCAGCGGCCATCGGCCAAGGGATCAGGGCCTCATCGCTGAGGTCGCCGTCCTGCACCTCCTCGGAGGCGGTGCGTGCCTCCCAGACGAGATTCAGGGCCATACCGGTGAGCAGAGCCAACCCAACAATCCAGGTGAGCCGCCCACCGGAGGCCATGCCCCAGGTCGCCATCGAGACCCCAAGCAGCAGAGGAACATCTCGACGCACCAGACGGCTCTTCACCCGCAAGGGCAGCACCACCGCACTGGCGCCAAGCACCACCAGCACATTGAAGATGTTGGAACCCACCACGTTGGTCACGGCGATCGCGTCACCACCAGCTCCCCCTTGCATCGTGGAGGTGAGGCTCACGAACAGCTCGGGGGCGCTGGTCCCCAGCGACACCACCGTGAGACCGATCACGATCTGAGGGATCCGCAGCAGCAGGGCCAGCGAAACCGAACCGGCAACGAACAGCTCACCGCCGCCGAACAGGAGCAGGATGCCGGCAACGATCTGGAAGCCACTCAAGGCGTAAGGCATGTGGCACGCAACACACGCCTCAATTCTCGTTCAACAACGGCTTGCTGTCCGCAGCAGGGGATTCCTCAGTGGCAGGCACTGGAGGTGGTGGCGGCGGCAGGGGCGGGGTGAGCGGTTTAGGCGGGCCCTCTTCATCCGCCGTGGCGGGCTCCAAGTTGGGAGCAGCTTCGGGACCAATCACATCGATCGAGACCCGTTTAACCACCAGGCGGTAGTTGAACTTCATCTGCTTATTGATGAAATCCTGCACGGCGGCCACCTGTTTGGGGGTAGGCAGGTTCGGTTTGATCACACTCACCGCCGCCTTGATCAGCGGCGGGTTCTGGTTCCAGTCGATCGTGACGCCCGTGAGCTCGGAATCCTTGCCAAGGGTGAGCGTGCGTTGACGCAGGCTCTCGGTGATAGCGCGCTCCACCTCCTGCAGGGCCACGCGCCGCTGGGCCTGAGCCACCAGGGTGAGAAAACTGCCGGTGAGCGGAATCAGCAGCAGGCCTGTGAGCAGGAGGCTCACCAAACCAACCCGGCTGCGCCAGAGCTTCTGGCGCAAGCTTGCCTGGCTCACCACCAGCGTGAGCAACCCCCCCGAAAGGATGCCCAGCAGGTTGGCGGCAAACAGCAAAGCAGCACCGCGCGCCGGCTCCCACTGCTGGATCGAGAGGAGCAAGCCGAGCACGCACACTGGCGGGACCAGGGCCACGGCAATGGCCGTGCCAGCGATGGATGACACCGCTTCCTGCCGTAGCCGGCCGTAGGTGGCGATCGATCCCGCCACCAAAGCAATGCCGAGATCCAGCAGGTTGGGGGTGGTGCGGCGCAGCACTTCATCCCCCAGCACCGGAAGGCGAGCCAACCAGCCGAGGCTGGCGGAGAGCGCGATGGTGATGGTCACACCCACCGCGAGGGTGAGCAGAGCCTTGCCGGCCAGGTTGAGCCGCCCATCGATGATCGCGAAGGAGGCACTGCGCAACGGCAGGATCCAGGGAGCAATCAACATCGCTCCGATCACCACGGCGGCGCTGTCGGCAAGAAGCCCCAGGGTGGCGATCAAACTCGCGGCCACAGTGAGGACCACAAACGGCTCATCGAGGCGAGCCTCCTGCTCGAAACCGGCCTCCAGAGAAGCGAGGCTGGTGGGTTGGGCCATCAGCGATGGTCTCGTCTCCGCCCAGGATGACCGATCTGGCCGATCGAGCTAGGGATTACACCAGGGACACTGCCCGGGATCGGCCTGCAACAGGCCATCGCGGCGAGGCTGCTCACGGCGTGCACCGCAGCTTGGGCAGCCCCAAAGTTCGGCAAGGGTGAGCTCAGTAGGCGTGCGGCACGCGCTGCAAGGCAGGCCGGATTTGGTGTTGATCAATCCCCAGCCGGGGCTGCCGCAGGCAGGGCAAGGCGTTCGCAGCCGGCGAACCAAGGACAGCCCCAGGCGACGGATCGAGCGCATGCGGGTGGGATTGCAGTGGGCCCGCATGTCGGTTTCCAGCCACACCCGGCCCTCGGGATCAACAGCACGGCATTGCTCGATGGCCTCGTTCAGGGCCAAACGGCTGCGCAGACCCTTGAAGAGCAGCTCGGGAATCGGCGCGGCCGGCCTAGCGATCACCGCATGGGAAGGGAAACCCACCTGGCTTAACCAGCGATCGGGCTCCTGGTCGGCAGCGAGCTCATGCTGGCTGTAGTTGGTGCGCCAGTCGAGCCGTTGCTCCAACACACAGAGATCACGCTCCTGATCCAGAAAGATCAGCAACTCCTGGCCAACCGCCAGCAGCGGCATCGCCGGGTGTGGACCGAAACTGGCCTCACTGGCCAGCCCGAGTATCAGGCCGGTGCGCTGCATGCCCATCAGCGCCTTGGTGCGACACGTGGCCTCGGCATCGCTGAGCCGGGGTATCTCTCCGCTGAAGGTGCCGAGCCGATCGGTGTCTTGCTCGCAGAGCTGAAGCTCAGCGCCAAGACCCCGTTGAAACGGCAGACCTAACGCCCGCTGCTTGTTATGGCGGGTCGTGAGACAGATCAATCGGCCGCTGTAGGCCTGCAAACCATCAACCCAATACAGATCGCTCCAACGCTAAGGCCGATGGATGCAGGAGCTGATCGCGAGAGCCACAAGACCTGCATTGGCTTGAACAAACCACAGAATCAGTCAAACAAGAACACTCTTTTGCAGCCAGAGAACATCGGCACTGAAATCAGTTCAAAAATACTTATCAATGCGATTGAAACTGCTGCGCCAAGAGCCAACCAATCCAAATTCACCCCCATCTACTGTTCCGCCGCAACAGTTAAAGGCGCCTTCTGGTGCTGACGACTTACGATCCATTGCATGCACTAGCGATGCACTCAACCTTGCTAGGAAGGGGCTTGCAGCTTGCGCTTGAGGCGGGTCAATCGCTGCCGATTAACCAACACATGCAAGAAGTGCTTTCGCTCAGGCTTCCACAGCTACAAAAGACTGCTTGCAAAGTTGTGGCTGGTGCAGCACACGCGCCGTGGCACAGAACAGACCACCAGCTCGGCTTCACGCCTGCAGCAATCAAAAGACTAAACGCACCAACCGAGCCCAGCCTGGGGTGTGCCACGGGAACGTCACATCACACGACTCCTGACAGCAAAAGGCACCTCCCCCTGAAGCGGGAGGCGCCCAACCATGACGCAACGCTCAGACTGCTTCGGAAACGGTGGACGGGGTGGACGGAATCACCACCCGGAGCAAGATCGGAGCCAGGAAGGTCGTTCCGATCACCATCAACAAGATCGCTGCTTCCAGAGAAGGGCTGAGGATCCCAGCCTGGCTGCCCAGCCCTAGAAAGATCAAACCAACCTCACCGCGCGGCATCATGCCTAGCCCTACCACCAAACGATTGGTGGGTTCAGAGCTCAGATAGCTCCAGCCAGCCGCAACCTTGCCCAGCATCGCCACCACCAAGAGGAAGGCAGCCACGATCAGGCCTTCACGGTTGGCGGGATCAAACGGGTTGAGCACCGAGAGATCCATACCTGTGCCAATCAGCACAAAAAACACCGTGGCAAACAACGCCACCAGTGGTTTCACCGCAGCGTCGATGTCGTGGGTGTGTTTTGAGGCACTGAGAATCAAACCTGCAGCAAAGGCCCCTAGTGCAGCCTCCAGACCAATCGCCTGGGCCGCAAAGCAGCAAAGGGTGAGCACCACAAAGCTGGCCACCGCCACATCGCCCGGCGCCTTGAGCTGATCCACCACCCAATCGAATGCAGGAGCTGCCTTACGGCTCAGCACCAATGCCACCGCCACGAAGGCAACCGCTGCCAGGCCGAGCTTGATCACCGGGCCGATGGTGAAGCTGCCGCCACCCACGATCGCCACCACCACAGCCAAAATCACGATGCCGAGGATGTCGTCGAGAACGGCCGCGCCAATCACGATTTGGCCCTCCTTGCGCTTTAGCCACTTGAGCTCGCCAAACACGCTGGCTGTGATGCCAATCGAGGTGGCTGTCATCGCTGCTCCTGCAAAAACCGCAGGGATCAAGGGCACGTGAAACAGGTAGTAAAGCCCTGCGGTGCCCAGAGCAAATGGCAGCAGCACACCCGCCACGGCCACGGTGGTGGCCTGAACACCCACAGCCACCAGTTCATCCAGCTCGCTTTCGAGGCCGGTCAGGAACAGCAGTGCAAACAGTCCGATCTGCGAGACGGCCTGCAAGCTGGGGAAGGTCTCGTTGTAGATCTCGGTCACATCCTGGGGCCGAATCTCAGCGAGGGATCCGAGCAGCGAGAGCACAGCTCCGCTGATCTCAGCCTGAGCCTCGGGCGGCACGATCAGGTGAAGGCCAGACGCGCCGATCAGAACACCGGCCACCAACTCACCCAGGATCGTGGGCAGCTGCAGACGCACCATCACCTCCGCGATGGCACGGGCTGCGATGAAAATCACCAGAAAGCGGCCCACCCCGATGAGGGTTTCCGCCACTTCCATCTGATGGGGGCTGATCTCAGCGATCAACGCCGATGGGGGAAGCATGAACTGCCAGAAACGGGTAGCTGGTTATAGGGGTGGTTCAGGGGGTTCTGGGTGGCTGCTGCATCAGACCACGCTGCTCTAGCTCCTGGGGGAAGTCGCGGCCCAGCTGAGCTTCGGGGGTGTGGCGTTCAACCTGGGCCAACACCAGCAAGGTCATCCTGTGTGACCAAACACTCAGGTGAGCTTGGATCGAATTCACCCAGGCTGGGGCTGGCTGTGCCTAAGTTCCCGCCACTGACACGCCTGCATGGCACCGATCCGACTGCTGGAGCTGCTGATCCTGCTCGCGGCACTGGCCGGCTTTGCGGGGTTGCTGCTACGCCGCAACCTCTTTCTCAAAGTGCTTTCGATGGATGTGATGGGCAGCGCTGTTGTGGCGTTATTTGTGCTGCTGGCAGCTCGCTCTGGCCTACGCAGTCCGATCCTGCCGCGCTCGGGCGAACTGCTCGCCCAGGACTACGCCGACCCGATTCCCCAGGCGGTCATTCTCACGGCCATCGTGATCGGGCTGTCCATCCAGGCCCTGCTGCTGGTGGTGATCACCCAGATGGCGCGGATCGACCCCAGCCTGGATACAGCCAGCTTTGAACCCAACGATCAGCCATGACGCTGAGCTGGAGCAGCTCTGAAGCGCTGCTGACAATCTGGTTGCTGGTGCCCTACCTGGCCGCTTTTCTGGCGGTGTTGCTGCCATCGCTCAGCAATGCCCTTGTGGTGCTTTGTTGCGCGGCAACCGCTTTGGTAGGCGCAATGCCGCTCCTGACGGGCCAAAGCACAACGCTGCAGTTGCTGGGTGACTTCGGCGTTCAACTGAGCCTCGATCCCTTAGCGGGGTGGTTTCTTTTGCTCAACGGCCTCGTGTGCCTCGCGGTATGGCTAGAGGCCCGGCGTCAGCACTGGGATCGCACCGGCTGGATGCTGCTGTTGGTGCTGCTGGGCTCCCTCAACACCAGCTTTCTCACCACAGACCTAATCAGCCTCTACGTCAGCCTTGAAGTGGTGGGCATCAGCGCCTTTCTGCTGATCCTGAAAGGCCAAAGCCCCAACGCCAGTTGGATCGGCCTGCGCTACCTGCTGATCGGCAACACCGCGATGGCCGTGTATCTGGTGGGAGCTGGGTTGGTGTACGCCCAAACGAGCAGCTTCCAGCTGCAGGCGCTGGCCGAGCTCGCACCCGGGGCACCCTTGGTGTTTGTGCTGGTGGGATTACTCACCAAAGCCGGCGTATTTCTCAACGGCCTCTGGCTTCCGCGCACCCATGCCGAAGCCCCTGCCGAGGTGTCTGCCCTGCTCTCCGGTGTGGTGGTTGGAGGAGGTGCTTTGCCGCTACTGCGCCTCGAGGAGCTCAATGGCAGCATCAACGAGCTACTCCTGCCGATCGCCCTGGCCAGCGCCGTGCTGGGCCTGATCTATGCCCTCGGCGTGAGCGATGCCAAACGGCTACTGGCTTGGAGCACCCTGGCTCAAATGGGACTCGTGCTGCTCTCTCCGGCAGCCGGCGGGCTGATGGCGTTTTCCCATGGTGTGGCCAAGAGCGGGCTGTTTCTCACGGCCCGCTCTTGGCCCAGCCGCTCACTCACCCAGTGGCGTGAGCAGCCACAACCATGGCCACAGATGCTCACGATTTTCGTGGGCTCCGTGTCTATCGCTGGCCTCGCACCCTTGCTTGGCTACACCGCAAAAAAACAGCTGGAAACAAGCGTTTCGCCTCTCGTTGCTGCTGGATTGGTGGTGTTGTCGGTGGGAAGTGTTGCCGTGTACTGCCGTCTCTGCCGCGCTCCCTGGGCGACCGGGGCCACCACAACGGTGCAGCTTCAGCCCTGGGGTGCATGGGTGTTGATGGCGTCTCTGTTAGGGAGCGGGATCACCCTGGTGGGCCAGGTGAAGAGCGGCTGGCTGATCAGCGTGCTGGTGCTGGGGCTGGGAATCGGACTCGATCAGCTGCTCGAGCAGCAGCGCCAGCGAAACCCACGCGCGCTGCCCTCGCTGGATCGTCTACCAGATCTTGTGGGTGGCTTAGGGCTTGTGGGAGCTGGATTGTTGCTGGCCATCGGGGCGGAGTTCAAGTGATGGTCTTTTTGCTGAGTTGCCTCTTTCGACTGCTGCTCTGGGCTCTGCTCACGGCGGATCTCAGCCCGTTGAACCTCGCCATTGGGCTGGGCCTAGCGATGCTCCTGCCCCATGCCCGCGGCCCTGGGCAGCCACTGGGCCCCACACTGCGGGCTTTATGGCGCAGCGTGCTCGCTGTTCCGTTGGCCTACGGCGAAGCGCTGGCCTTGATGGTGGGTGGTGATCGCGAACAAGAGAGCTGGATTCAGCGACCCGCGAGTGATCCTCGCAACCGTTTACTGGTGTTCCTCGAGGTGTTTGCCATCACGCTCACTCCGTTCACAATCGTGCTCGGCCTCAGCGATGGCGAGCGAGGAGCCTGCTACACAGTCCACCAGCTGCGTCCACGCCTGCGGCAGCAGAAGGAGGTGCAGCGATGACGCTGGTGCTCTGGGGCATGGTGTTGGCCCTGCTGATTCCCATCGCCGTGGTGTGCCGACCCTGCAGCGTGTGGGACCGCATGGCCGCCTTCGGCAGCATCGCCTCCAAAGTGGCCCTGATCACCATGGTGGTGGCGGTGCTGCGCGGCGATTGGATGCTGGCGCTCGTCGGAGCGATCAGCCTCAGTGCCGGGAATGCAGGCATGTTGTTGCTGGCCAACCTCCTAAGGGAGGTGGAGCGATGAGCCTGCTGTTGCTGGGTGCGGGCCTGGTGCTGTGGTTCTGGGGAACCTGGCCCTTGCTGGAACAAGGCAGCTATCTCAGCAAACTGCACAAGTTGTCTGTGTCCGACACCCTTGGCTCGGGCCTCATGCTGTTGGGCCTTTTGCTTCGCATTCCTGGGCAATGGCCCCTGCTGGCCCTAGCCCTGCTGGGGCTGGTGGTGTGGAACACGATCTTTGGCTACGTGCTAGCCCGCAGTTCGCAACCGGTGGAGCCGAAACGATGAACGCCCCCCTCACCCTCGGCAGTGAGCTTGATCTCCTGCTGCCGATCACGGCTCTGCTCCCGATCACAGCTCTGCTGCTGGTCAGCCAGAGCAATCCTTATCAAACCCTGGTGCTGCGAGGCATTCTCGGCTCGGTGGCCACGTTGGTTTACGCCTTACTTGGAGCGCCGGATGTGGCGCTCACCGAGGCGTTGGTGGGCACCTTGCTGTCCACC
This sequence comes from Synechococcus sp. LA31, assembly GCF_018502385.1. Classification (NCBI taxonomy): domain Bacteria; kingdom Bacillati; phylum Cyanobacteriota; class Cyanophyceae; order Synechococcales; family Synechococcaceae; genus Synechococcus; species Synechococcus sp. LA31. The sequence goes on along the minus strand of NZ_CP075523.1, from coordinate 427,718 downwards.
ACGCTTTATGCCGTAGCCCTTCGCTCCTCAATGGCCTTACGGCTGGACGATCGCCGCACGCAATCCGAATCCAGTCGCGATGCTCAGTTAGCGGCCTGGATTGCCCCTCTGCATCTGCGCCTGCGGCTCAACAAGCCCGGCACCCCAGCCATCACTGGTAGCCATGGCTGGCTTGGCGATAACGGCCATCTCGTGCTCCTTCAGCCGCAATTGCTCAACAAGCTCGAGCAATGTCCCGGCTATGGGCAATGGCGCGCCAGCGGCGGTGCGTTGCACCTCAGCCAAGAGAGCCAATCATGACTTGGCTTTATCTGCTGGCAGCGATTGCCCTGTTTGCGGCACCTCTGGCGAGCCCATTGCCGGCAGCCAGCGGCATGGGCCCTCTCATCGACGCGCTGAGCCAGCAAACCCAGGTGCCCAATCTGGTGTCGGGCGTGATCCTGCACACCCGCTTGTTCGACACGGTGGCGGAGGTGGTGGTGTTCACCCTCGCGGCCATCGGCGTGCGGATGGTGCTGGCGGCTGATCCAGAACGCAAACAAATCCGTTCGCTGAACGATGCCCCCTCGCAGGTGCTGTGCGAATTGGGCTCCACCATTGCGGCACTGGTGGCAGCGGAGCTGGCCCTGCGGGGGCACCTCACCCCGGGAGGGGGCTTTGCGGCAGGGGTGGCGGGCGGCACCGCGATCGGCCTGCAGCTGATTAGTGGTGGTGCCGACCGCAGCGAGCGTCTTTACAGGCTCTACCGCGCCGATCTGTGGGAAAAAGCAGCCGTGATGGGCTTCCTCCTGATCGCCCTGCTGGCGTTGTTAGAGCTCACGCCCGCCACAGGGCCGTTCGGCAGCCTGCTGAGCGGCGGCTGGATTCCAGTGCTCAATTTGCTTGTGGCCCTGAAAGTCACGCTGGGCTCCTGGGCGATGGTGCAGCGCCTCTTGCGTCATCGCGGGCTGCTCTAACAACCCACCGCTGTGGCAGCAGAACCCCACCCACATTTCGCGAGCACCCCCTAAGGTTCCGCGCCAACCCTGTTCTGTCGCGATGACATCCGCCTCGGCCCCACCCGGGCGTTCACCGCTGCGGCTGCTGAACCACATCAGCACCAACAACATCAAGGGCGATCTGTTCGGCGGTGTGACCGCTGCGGTGATCGCCCTACCGATGGCCCTGGCCTTCGGTGTGGCCTCAGGTGCAGGTGCTGCCGCAGGCCTTTGGGGCGCCGTGCTCGTCGGCCTGTTTGCCGCCCTCTTTGGCGGCACCCCCACGCTGATTTCAGAGCCCACCGGCCCGATGACGGTGGTGATGACAGCGGTGATCGCCAACCTCACGGCCAGCGATCCCGAGAACGGCATGGCCATGGCGTTCACCGTGGTGATGCTGGCCGGCCTGTTCCAGATCGCCTTCGGCTTGTTGAAGCTGGGCCGCTACGTCACCCAGATGCCCTACACGGTGATCTCGGGCTTCATGAGCGGGATTGGCTTCATCCTGATCATTCTTCAGCTCGGTCCCTTCCTGGGTCAGGCCATCCCCAAAGGTGGCGTGATGGGCACACTTCAGTCTCTCCCTCAGCTCATCGCCAATGCCCGCCCCGCAGAGGTGGTGCTGGCGTTGATCACCCTGGCGATCCTCTGGCTCACCCCCGGCAAGGTGAAGAAGATCGCTCCACCCCAGCTGATTGCCCTGGTGCTCGGCACGATCCTCTCCCTCAGCCTGCTCCAGGGCGGAGGCGAAGAAATCCGCCGCATCGGCGAGATCGCCTCGGGCTTCCCCCAGCTGCGCACCCCTTACGTCGATCTGCCGCATCTCAGCAAGATGCTGATCGATGCGGCCGTGCTGGGCATGCTCGGCTGCATCGATGCCTTGCTCACCGCCGTGGTTGCCGACAGCATCACGCGAACGGAGCACAACTCCAACAAAGAACTCATCGGCCAGGGCTTGGGCAACATCGCTTCTGGCCTGTTCGGTGGCATCGCCGGTGCTGGCGCCACCATGGGCACGGTGGTGAACATTCAGGCCGGCGGCCGTAGCGCCCTTTCGGGTATCAGCCGGGCCGTCATCCTGATGGTGGTGATCCTGGCGTTCACCGGTGTAGCCGCTCAGATCCCACAGGCCGTGCTAGCTGGCATCGCCCTGAAGGTGGGTGTCGACATCGTGGATTGGGGCTTCATCAAGCGGGCTCACCGCATCTCGATCAGCGGTGCGCTGATCATGTATTTGGTGATCATCCTCACCGTGCTGGTTGATCTGATCGCAGCTGTGGGCATCGGCGTGTTCATCGCCAACATCCTCACCATCGACAAGATGAGTGAGCTGCAAAGCAAAAGCGTGAAGTCGGTGAGCACCGGCGATGGTGATCTCGACATCAGCGATGACGAGCGCCGCCTGCTCGATCAGGGCCGCGGTCAGGTGCTGCTGTTCCAACTCAACGGCGCGATGATCTTCGGTGTGGCCAAAGCGATCGGCCGCGAGCACAACGCCATTGGCGAGTGCAAAGCCGTGGTGTTTGATCTCACCGAGGTATCGCACCTGGGCGTGACCGCCGCCCTGGCGGTGGAAAACGCCGTCGAGGAAGCGATCGAAAAAGGTCGTGAGGTGTTTGTGGTGGGCGCCAGCGGCACCACCCTGCGGCGCCTCGAAAAACTGGGCCTGTTCAAGAAGCTTCCGGCTGAGCGCACCACCATCGCTCGCCATGCTGCCCTGCAGCAGGCTGTGGCCGCCCTCGCCTGATTCAACCTCCACATCCAAACGAGGGCATCCCCAGAGGGATGCCCTTTTTCGTGGATTCCTCCTGCACTTCCCCTCACCCTGATGAAGCTGTTCGATGACAAGCAGTTCCTCTCCGCCATCCATGGCTATGAGCGGCAGCTGGCCAAATTGCTGGCTGTGCTGCTGGCGGCGGTCGTGGGATTCGCAGCGATCGAGCTGGTGGTGGAAACAGCGATCGGCTTGGTGCAGCGGCAGACCAATTGGTTTGACGGCAGCCTGATCAAACTGCTGGATCGGCTGCTGCTGATCTTCATCGCTTTGGAGGTGCTCCAAAACGTGACGGCTTACCTACGCGATCAGGTTGTGCAGATCGAACTGGTGCTGCTCACCGCCCTGACAGCCGTGGCCCGAAAAGTGATCGTGCTCCCACCCGGCACCGAAAACAAGCCGGCCCTCATGGCCGGTTTCGGCGTGATTGTGGTGGGTTTAGCAGCGGCTTACTGGTTGGTGCGCATGGCACGCCGCCATCCGCAGCCCACATCACTATCAGAAAGTCTGTAATCCCAATCACTCATTGGCATCAATCTCCAACGGATTAGATGCCAGTCGATGCTGATTAACAGCTACGCCTTACGCAGGCTTATCACGATTAAAACCCAGCCCTCACGGTTGATCTCAGACAATGATCAGCAGCACTGATCAACACGATTGCAGTTGCTGCATCCCCGCCCGAACCGCCCCAGCACCACGGTTGAGTCTTTAGTCTTTCGCCACCCCACAGACATCTCTTTCGATGCCTGCGCCACAGAAGCTCCGCCGAGGAGACTGCGACGCGATCAGCCGGCACCTACGTGCCATTGGCCGGATTCCTCTGCTCACTGCCGATGAGGAAATCAGCCTGGGCCGGGCCGTTCAGAACGGACAACGGCTGCTTGAGACAGCCGAAGAAATGAAACTCCGCTCCGGCGGCCAAACCCCGAGCGTTCAAGCCTGGGCCCTAGAGGTGGGGATCACACCACGCCAATTGCAACGGCAGCTCAAAGCGGCCGAGCGTGCCAGCGAGCGGATGGTGACGGCCAACCTGCGCCTTGTGGTGAGCCTCGCGAGGCGGATCAGCCACAGACGCCTCGAGCTTGAGGATCTGATCCAAGAGGGAACGCTGGGGCTGATCCGGGCGGTACAGCGCTTTGACCCCAGCCGCGGCTACAAATTCTCCACCTATGCCACCTGGTGGATCCGCGAGGGGATGGGCCGTGGCCTGCAGCAGCAGAGCCGAACCATTCGCTTGCCGGCCCACATGCAAGACCGGCTGCAGCGCCTCCGCCGCTGCCAGCAGGAGCTCCGGCAAATGCTTGGGCGTGAACCCAACCTCGAAGAACTCGCCGAGGCCACCGAGCTCAAGCCGCTCGACATCCGCGAGGCCCTGTTCCGCGCTCAAGAACCCCTGAGCCTGGACAGTGGACACGGACCGGAAGACGACCTGCGGCTGCTCGACACCTTGCGTTGCGATGCCCAGCTGCCCAGCGACCAACTCACAGCCAGCCACCTGCAGAAGGATCTGGTGGCGCTGCTGGATGAGCTCCCAGCACAGGAAGCGGAGCTGCTACGACTGCGCTACGGCATCGATCAACAGGCACCGATGAACCTCAGCGCCGTGGCCAGGCAGATGGGCCTCAGCCGTGACCAAGCACGTGGCGTGGAGCGGCGCGCCAACGCTGCGATCCGCCGCCTATCGGAGCGGGTGATCGACTACTTAGAAGCTTGAAGCTGCTTCGATGAGCTGGCATCCCCACCTCTGGCATCCCACCACTCAGGTGGCGACCAGCCCCGCACCGCTGCAAATCAAACGCGCTCAGGGCTGCCTGCTCGAACTGCACGACGGGCGGCAGCTCATCGATGCGATCAGCAGTTGGTGGGTCACCCTCCACGGCCACGCCGAACCGGCGATCGCTGCCGCAATCGGCCGCCAAGCGCTGCAGCTCGAGCAGGTGATTTTCGCCAACTTCAGCCATGCCCCCGCTGAGCAGCTGGCCACCCGCCTTGCGGCTCTCAGTGGCTTGGAGCGGCTGTTCTTCTCCGACAACGGCTCCACAGCCGTGGAGGTAGCCCTCAAGATCGCCTGGCAGTGGTGGCGCAACCAGGGCAGCAATCGCCAGCAAATCATTGCCTTTGAGGGCGCATATCACGGCGACACCTTCGGCGCGATGGCGGTGGGTGATCGATCGATCTTTACCGCGCCCTACGAGGAGCTGCTGTTTGATGTGGCTCGCATCAGCTGGCCCCACACCCACTGGGGCGACGACAGCGTGGACGTGCGCGAGGCCCAGGCCTTGCTGGAGCTCGAGCAGGCCCTGGCCACACCCACAGCAGCGGTGATTATGGAGCCGCTGATTCAAGGTGCGTCTGGGATGCACATGGTGCGTCCCAGCTTCTTGCGTGCGGTGCAGGAGCGGGTGCGCAGCTGTAGCGCCCTGCTCATCGCCGATGAGGTGATGACAGGGTTCGGGCGGACCGGTTCCCTGTTCGCCAGCCAGCGAGCTGGCCTTCAACCCGACCTGATGGCGCTCTCCAAAGGGCTCACCGGTGGTTTCCTGCCAATGGGTGCCACCCTGGCGCGTGAACAGCTCTACCAAGGATTCATCAGCCAAGAGCCGACGCACACCTTCTTCCACGGTCACAGCTTCACCGCCAATCCGCTCGGCTGCGCTGCAGCCCTAGCCAGCCTTGATCTGCTGCAGCACAACCCGGAGCGCTATCAACAGTTCGATGCGCGCCACATCCCGCTCCTCGAAGAGCTGGCCCTGCATCCCCTGGTGAAACACGTGCGCTGCCAAGGCACCGTTGCTGCCTTCGAGTTGGATGCCGGCAGCAGCAGCTACCTCAACCCGATCGGCAAAGAACTGCAGCGCCACTGCCTCCAGCAAGGGGTGTACATCCGTCCCCTGGGCAACGTGGTGTACATGCTGCCGCCGTTGTGCATGAGTGAGGCGCAATTGCATCAGTGCTACGCCGCAATCAGCTCAGGCCTTGCAGCACTCCGCCCCTGAAACACACCCTTGACGAAAGGCGGCGATCCGATACAAAAGCTCCACGGACGCCTGCGATCTGGCCATGCCTGACACCTTCGCCCTGCTGCTGGCCGCCGGCATCATCGGCACTTCGGTGGCGCTGGCCAGCGCCATCCTCTTCGATGAATCCCGCAGCCGCAAACGCACGATCGAGCACTACCGCACGCTCGAGCGCGAGCGCATCCTGCGGGTCCGTCGGCTGCACAACCAGGTGAGCCAGCCTCGACGTGGGCGCGGAAGCTGGGATCACTACCTCGACGGCAAAAACCAAAGGGCTGCCTGAATTAGCCTGGCAAAATCACGCGGTTGATCACGTGTACGACGCCGTTGTCACAGATCACATCGGCCTGCACGACTGTGGCGTTCTTCACCTCAAAGGGCTCGGCGCGGCGGATCGGAATCGGTGCACCTTCAAGGCTCTCCCAACTCTCCTGAACCACCAGCTGGGCGCGTGATCGAGCACCAGAGATCACGTGGTATTTGAGGATTCTCGCCAGCTGCGGGGGGTTATCCACCAAGGTTTGCACCGTGCCGGGGGGCAAAGCCGCAAACGCCTCATCCACGGGTGCGAACACCGTAAACGGGCCATCCCCTTCGAGGGCACTGCGCAAACCAGCAGCATCCACGGCGGCCAGCAGGGTGTTGAAGATGCCCACAGAGGCGGCGGTTTCGAGAATCGAAGCCATTAGCGGTAGTTCTGGGATTGAATATCGGAGAGGCGTGCCTCAGGCCGCAGGAAGCGATCCATCTGCGCCTCAAAAAAGCTGCGATTCGCCTTCAGATGCTCGGGATCGTTGTCATCCAGCGGATAGAGCACAGCACCACGAAGGGCCTGAATCACCGCTGAAGTAACGTTGTACATCGAGCGCTGAAAGGTGATACCCAGCTGAATCAGTTCATCCTCGTCGCCACGCTTGTGCTGCTGATAAAGGGCCTTGAGATAAGGCGGCAGGAAATGCAGCATGTCCTGCATCAGCAGGGTGGGAGGAATCCCTGCAGAGCCCACGGGGAAAACATCGGCGTAAAGAATGCCGTAGTGGAAATCCGCCTGGTCCGCAGGAACTTGATGGGCCTGAGCGTTGTAGCTCTTGGTACCGCGGAAGGGTGAGGTGCGATAGAACACCGCCTCCACATAGGGCAGAGCCGCTTCATAAAGCCAGGTGAACCCTTCACTCTTCGGGATGATCTCGTAGCAGTCGTCACCGATGTAGAGGTGGTGATAAATGGGGCGGCCGGCCACCGCAAAGATGCCGTTCACGAGAAAGTCCATGGCTTCAGGCACAGAGGTGAGCTTGCCCTCGTCGTAGAGGTCGCTCATCTCGAAGAACACCGGCGCCATCACCTCCCAGAACAGGCCAAGGTTGGCGGTATAGCTGAGCTGCCGCACCTGCTCCAGGAACATCTCTGGGAAGAGCGCATACAGCCCCAGCATCAGCGGATTGCCTTTGAAATAGGCCTTAATCGCCCGATCAGCGTTGGTGCGGTAGGCGTCGCTCTCGAGGTAATCATTGAAGCGGCCGCCCATGCCTTGGTGCCAGAGCATCGCCCGCATGCAGGCCTCGGCAAACTCCATATTCACCCGGTCATGCCAGAGGTGGTGGAGGAGCTTGGGCATGCGGGTGGTTTCACCGCGCTCCATGAAGGCCAGCAGCTCAGGATGCACCGTCTCGCCCCCACGCCAGATGCGCAGCTGTGCCTGATCACCCGCATAGCTATTGGGGCGATCGAGATACTCTTGCGGGATGAAGTATTTGAAAGCAGGTAGCGGATTGAGAAACACCCGCTCTGCGATGTAGAGAAGATCGCGCCAATAGAAATCCATCGGCACGGCATAGGCCTTGTAGATACCGATGATCTGCTGAAGGTTCTCCGGTGTATCGGGCAACATCGAACCACCGGCCTCGAGCCGATGAATCACATCGGCATAAGGGTGGGTGGAAGGAGGCAGGAGGGGAGCCTTGGTTCGCTCCGAGGTGACAGCGGCAGTCATGCGGGGAGCTCAGTAGTGGAGGTGGGAGCGAGCGCGATCACGGTGACCGCGGCACTGGAGCGCAATGCCAAAGGAGCCGTGGAGCTTTCACTGAAACCGGTGAGGGCTGTTGGCCAGAGGCCAGCAAGCAGCACCAGCGACGTGAGCACCAAGGCCGGAGTTCGCTCCTGCCAGGTGGTGCTGACCCAATCAGCACGCTCATTGTCGAGCCGGCCAAAGCCAACCCGGTTGAAGAGGCGGATGGCATAAACGGCGGTGAGCCCTGATGCCAGCAGACAGACCAGGGTGGGCCAGGGGAACGCCACCCAGCTACCTTCGAACACCAGCAGCTCTGCCACGAAGCCAGCCAAACCCGGCACGCCAGCGGCAGCTAGCAGAGCGAGCAACATCAACCCCATCGTGAATGGCAAACCACGCTGGGGATTGAGCAGCCCAGAGAGCTCCGGAATCGAAGTGGTGCCTGTTTTGCGCTCAATCAGACCCACCAGGCAGAAGAGCAGCGCAATGATCAGGCCGTGGGCAAGCATCTGAGCAACAACCCCCTGAAGGCTCAGGGGTGTGGCCGCAGCCAGGGCAAGCAGCAAGATGCCCATATGTCCGAGGGAGCTGTAGGCCACCAGACGCCGCATATCGAGCTGCGCAATCGCATTAAGGGCGCCATAGATGGCACTCACCGCTCCTGCCACCGCAAGCCAAGGAGCCCAGGCACTCCAGGCATCAGGTAGAAACTCAACCCCGAAACGAAGCAGCCCATAGGCCCCAAGCTTCGAAACAGCACCACTCAGCACCATGGCCACGGGTGTGGGGGCCTGGCTGTAGGTGAGCGGCTGCCAACCATGCAGCGGTACCACCGGCAATTTCAAGCCGAATGACAACAGCACCAACGCCAGAATCCAGCCTTGCTGAACAGGGCTGAGGCTGTGGCGCGCCAAGGCTGAGTAACTGAAATCAAGGCCGCTTGGCTGCAGCCAGCCCATAGCGAGCACCGCGGCAAGCAGGGCCACCCCAGACACGGCTCCATAGGTGAGGAAACGAATCGCCGCTCCGGCACGACGCTGGCCGCCCCAAGTGGCTACCAGCAGGGTGGTGGGAATCAGGATCAGCTCGTAGGCCATCACAAAGAGCAGAGCGTTACGGGCCAGAAATGAGCCGATCAGACCCAGGTTTGTCGCCAGCAACAGCCCAAAAAACAGCTTGGGCCGGCTCTGATTCGGCGGGGCAGCCAGCACGGCCATCGCGGTGATCAAAGCGGTGAGCAACACCAACGGCAGGGTGATGCCATCAAGGCCCAGATCCAGCCTTAATCCGAGCCGAGGGAGCCAGCTCAACGAGAGCTCAGCGCTTGGCTGGCGCCACCACAGGAGTGCTGCCACCACCTGGAGAAGAGGGGCCACCAACGCAGCACGGCGCACCCAGGGCAAGCCCGAGGGCAGCACGGGCAGAACCACCGCCGTGAGCAGCGGAAGCAGGAGCAGAAGCAACAACAGGGTCATGGCGATCGGCTCAGCGGAACAGAAGCCAGGCAGCCATGAGCAGCACGCCGAGCACGAAGGAAAGGGCATAAGCCTGGGAGCGGCCACTGGTGGTGAAGCTGAGCCGCCGTGCTGCCTGCATCGCGGAACCACCGGCACCGGCACTGAAGCCATCCACCAACTGGAGATCCGCCCAGGCGCTGACGCGCGCCAGGGTTACCACCAACGCAACAACGGTGCGGTGATAGAAGGCCTCAGTTCGCATGTCTTCTGCGAGCCAGTGCTGCACGCCGCCCAGGCTGGAGGGCAGCTGCGCCAGCGGGTGGGGCCGGAAGTAAAACCACGCGGAAACCCCTGCGCCAACAAAGCTGGAAGCCAGCAAGGGCCAACCCAGCGGCCCCCAGCCTGGCAAGGGCGAGAGCTCATAAATCCCAAGCTGCACCAGGAGCTGGGGGATGTGCAGCACCAGGCCCATCAAGAGCATGGTGGGCAACACCATGAGCCAGAGCACCTCTGGAGAGCGCACGGTGAAGGGATTGGGACGACCGCCCCAGATCAAACCAAACACCCGCATCAAACAAGCGCAGAGCAGGGCATTTGTGAGCAACACCAGCCCCCCAAGCAGCCAGGGCCATCGGCTTGTAGCCGTCAGCTCCAACAGTTCGCGCAACGCCGCAAATCCCCCAAACGGCGGCAGACCCACCAATCCCGCTGCACCCACCAGAAAGGCCATACCCACCAGAGGGCGCCTGCTCCACAGGCCACCGAGCTGAGTGAGGTCTTGGGTGATGTTGCCGATCACAATCGTGCCCACCGCCATCAACATCAGCGCCATCGGCAGCGGATACACCAGCAGCAGGTGATCGGCCACACCGATACCGCCAAGGCCCACAGCCACAAACAGCAGCCCCAGCCAGCTGCTCACCAGAAAACTCATCGCGCGCTTGACATCGATCTGGCCGAGTGCGATCAGGGCGGCCACCAAGGCCGTGGTGCCACCCACCACCACAAGCACCCCCTGCACCAAGGGGCTGAGTTCGATCAGCGGCTCGAGGCGCAGCAGCACCCAGGCCCCACCAATCACCACCACCGAGTTGCGCAGCACGGTGGACGGTAGAGGGCTCTCCATGGCTTCATCCAGCCAGAGGTGCAGGGGGATCTGGGCGCATTTGCCCATGGGCCCCGCAATCAACGCCAGCAGGATCAGCTGAAAACCCGCTGGCAGGGGCTGGCCGTTGTTGGTGAGATCAGCGGCCCAGGCCTGCAAGCCATGAAAGTTCCAAGTGCCGGTGATCGGCAACAGAGCGATCACACCGGCCAACAGGATCAGGTCACCAATGCGCTTGGTGAGAAAGGCATCACGAGCCCCCTTCACCACCAGCGACTGGTTGAACCAGGTGCCCACGATCACGTAGGTACCCACGGTGAGCAGCTCCAACAACACATAGCTGAAGAAGATCGAATCGGTGAGCACGAGGCCGCACAGGCCCGCTTCAAAAAAGCTGAGGCTGCCAAAGAAACGCGGCCAACCCCAATCCATCTCGAGGTATCCAATCGCGTAGATCTGCACCAACACGTGCAAACCGGTGATCACCGTCATGGCAATCAGCGCAGGCTCGGTGACGAGGCCGTCAAACCCGATGCGCAGGCCGGCGGTGTTCAGCCAAGTCCACTGAAAGCTCGGGGGTGCATAGATCGCCGCCTGACCTGCGGCCGAATTGCCCGTGAGCCCGAGCAGGGCCATCAAGCTGTGGCCGAACGCGATCGACACCATCAGCAGATTCATGTAGCCCGATGGGCGCGGGCCCGTGCGGGCGATCACCCCAGGCGACCAGAGCAGGCTGAATAGGGCTCCCACCAGCGGGTAGATGGGAACCAACCAGGCCGTACCAAGCCAGGACACGTGTATGGAGGTTCAGGGTGGTTGAAACGTAATCGCCTCAACGGATCGCTGGGTCAGGCCGGCAGGTAGTAACGCACCAGGGTGAACACTCTGTTGCGATGGGCATCCAGGCTGCGGCGCATATTCACCCCGCGCTGATTGAGCAGCACACCATCGAAGCGATAGCGAGGAATGCCCATCGGCATCACGATCGTGAAGGTAGTTTCGGGATGGCGCTGTTCCTCCTGGGCCACGTAATCCACGAAGGGATCGATCAGCGAGGCAAAAGGGCTCTCCAGCAGCCGCAACTCGAAGCCCCGTCCATCCTCCTCGCCCACACAGCGGCGCCACTGGTCGCGGATGGCCTTGGGATCGTCCCCCTCGGCAAGCACCCACACGGCCACCACACGATCAGACACGGTAGCGGCGTAGCGAAGCGCCTCCAGGCTGGGGCGACTCAACGACGGCACCCAAACCAGGCTGGTGTTACCTAGGGGGTCGCGGCGCTGCGGCAGGTGGAGGGTGCGGTCTTCGTCTGGTCGCAGGCCAATGGCGCGGTAAATCGTGTCGTAGCGGTGTCGGATCCGAGCCAGCATCCACACCAGCAGGGGGATGGCGATCACCACCGTCCAGGCCCCCTCATCAAATTTGCTCACCACGATCACCAGCAGCACCACAAACGTGGTGAGGGATCCGAGGGCATTCATCAGCAACCGGCCTAGCCAGCCCGGACCCCGCAGCCGCCACCAGCGCACCACCATCCCCGCCTGCGACAGGGTGAAGGCGCTGAACACGCCCAGGGCATAGAGGTTCACCGCCACGGTGGTGTCGCCGCGGCACACCACGATCACCAGGCCAGCGGCCACCAGTAATACGGCAATGCCGTTCTGGAACACCAACCGATCGCCAATCCAGGCCATCTGGCGGGGCAGGAAGCGGTCCTGAGCCAACATGGCCGCCAGGCGGGGAAAGCCCGCGAAGGCCGTGTTAGCCGCCAGAGCCAGGATCAGCAGAGTGCTGATCTGCAGCGCCCAAAACAGGGGACTTCCCTCACCGAACACCCGGATGCCGATCTGCGCGAGCACGGTGCGATCGGGGCTGGGCGACACCCCATACAGCCAGCCCAGGCCACTCACAGCCAGGAACATCAGGGCGAGCATCACGCCCATCACCAACATGGTGCGCTGGGCACGCTTGGCGGCGGGCTCACGGAACACCTTCACGCCATTGGCGATCGCCTCGATCCCGGTCATGGCGGAACAACCGGAGCTGAACGCCCGCAGGATCAGAAACAGGCCCAGCGGCTCCACCGCCCGCACCAGCGGTGGTGCATCCGGCGTGAAGCCATGGGCAAACACCAGGTTTTGCAAGCCGAACAGGGCCAGCAACACCACCATCACCACAAACGCATAGGTGGGGATCGCAAAGGCGCGGCCAGCTTCCTTCACACCGCGCAGGTTGGCCCAACCCACCAGCACCAGCAGCAGCAGCGCCAATGGCGTTTCGTAAGGCAGCAACCCCGGCAGCAACGACGAGAGGGCCTGGGTGCCAGCCATCAGGCTCACCGCGGCAGTGAGGGTGTAATCCACCAACAGCGAGGCCGCCGCAATCAGGCTGGGCCAGGTGCCGAGGTTTTCCCGCGCTACGACGTAGGAACCACCACCCTGGGGGTAAGCCTCGATCGTCTGCCGATAGGAGAGCACCACGATCGCGATCAGCAACACGATCGCCCCGGTGATCGGCAGCGACAGTTCCAAAGCGCGGCTGCCCGCCAGGATCAGTACCCCAAGCGCCGCCTCAGTGGCATACGCCACTGAGGAGAGGGCATCAGAACTCAGGATCGGCAGGGCCTCAAAGCTGGGCAACCGCTCGGAATCCGATTGGCTGCGCGGTAAGGGCTTACCCAGAAGCCGCCTGGCGAGTTTGAACAGCACAGGATGCGTTGGATCTGCACCCAGGATGCACCGAAGCCCCCTTGCCCGCTGCAACCCTCCGGTGCCATGACAGAGACAACGCAGCGGAGGGAGGGCCGATGCGCTCCACGCTCAACGATCTGCTGCAGCAGTTGGTGCGGCGGGGCTGGCCGAAGATCGACAGACCAGACATCCACCACCAGCGCGGCTCAGCTGGTCCTTGGTGGACCATCGATGTGGGTTGTGTGGCCTTGGGCAACATCACCACGGTGACGCTTCACCCTTGGCAGCAGGGGCTACTGGACTTTTCGATCACCGTGCTGGTGGACGGTGACGACACGATCCAGTCGTTCGAACTGGAATGCAATGCCATGCCCATACCGGTAGCCCTGGTGAATTGGTGGGGCGGCTTGGACGTCGCTCTAAACCAGGCCATGCAGCTCAGGGATCAACTGATCGCCGCCTGGGACCGCGAAATCAGCACCGGTGGAGAACTGCCGTAAAGCCGTCAGGCGAAGCGGCGACGGCCATCGTTGAAGTTGCCAAACGGTGTTACCTCACCGCGACGCTCAGCGCCGCGGGCCTCGCTGAGCTTCCACACGTTGCGGCTCACGCGCCGTGCCCTTAGGCCACCGCGCTCCACGTCGGCACCGCCAGGACGGGCTCCCATCAGATACGTGACCTCGGCAGTGCTTAAGGGTGCGCCGGTCTGCAGGGCTAACTGCGTGAGCTCTAGGCGTTGGCGCAGGGCTCCAACGTCACAAGCGCCACCATCTTCAGATTCTTGCCACACCCACGGCAACTCACCGCTTGCGGCCATCTTCTGCATCAAGCCCATCCCCACCAGGGCCAGAGCCTGTTCAGCGTTGAGGTCAGCAGCCTCCTGGCTGGCGGCGGGGGATGCAGAACGCTTAGCGGCCACGGGCACTCCTGCGGTGTATGCGCGGACGGTACCGGCTGCGGCCGGAGGCGCAAGACCATTGCGGCGCAACTCATCCTTCGGTTTCGAGGGAAGGCCAGGCCCTCGATCGCGAGGGATTCGCGGCGTCAGCAACTGTGCACTGGGATCAGGGCGGTAAGATCGCGCCGCATTAGAGAGCACGCCTCGCCTTGCCGCAGCGGATCCCAAGGCGAAGCTCCTCTGCTGTGCAGATCACCGGCACCAACGTGGGTTTCAGGGGCAGCGGCACGCCGCTGGATGAACTGCACCCCTCGGCTGCCAGCTGCGTGATCACCACCGATAGCGAGGCCCGGCTGGTGAGCCAGGCCAGCGCGGTGGAATCGATTGAGCTGCGCACCTACGTTTTTCTTGATTCCCTGCAGCCGCAGCTGGCGGCCTACATGGGAACCGTGAGCCAGGGCTTTTTGCCGATCCCAGGCGATGCCTGCCTGTGGCTCGAGGTATCCCCAGGCATGGCCGTCCACAGGGTCACAGATATCGCCCTGAAGGCGAGCACTGTGCGGCTTGGCCAAATGGTGGTGGAGCGGGCGTTTGGCTCGCTGGCGCTCTACCACCGTGATCAGAGCAACGTGCTCCATTCCGGTGATGTGGTGCTGGAAGCCATCGGCAGCAGCGTGGAGCAGCGCACCCGTTGCAGCGTGACCTGGACCGAAGTGATTCGAGCCATCACACCCGACCACGCTGTGCTGATCAACCGTCAGAACCGCCGCGGTTCGATGATTCAAGCTGGGATGAGCATGTACATCCTGGAAACCGAGCCCGCGGGCTACGTGCTGCTGGCGGCCAACGAAGCGGAGAAAGCGAGCAACATCACCGTTGTGGATGTGAAAGCGGTGGGGGCTTTTGGGCGCCTCACCCTGGCGGGGTGGGAAGGGGATGTGAACGAAGCAGCCGCGGCGGCCATGCGCTCGGTGGAGCAGATCAACCGCCGCTCCCGCTAGATCAGCCGATCCCCAGCAAGCGCTTGAGATCAGGGGCCAGGGTGCGGGCTGCTTTGCCACGGGAACCCAGCTTGTTCTTGAGGTGCTGCCCCATGCGGGCATAGGTCATTCCCGCTTCACGCACCCAGAAAATCGGGTCGTAGCCAGCTCCGTGACCATCTGGTGCCGTGAGGATTTCTCCGCGACAGATGCCCTGGGCCTCCAGCACGGCATCACCATTGGGATCAGCCAAGGCCATGGCGCTATTGAAGCTGGCGCTGCGATAGGGGGTCTCTCCCAGCTCCTTCAAGAGGCGATGGACGCGCTCGTGATCCGTGGGGGCGTAGCGGGCTGAGTAGAGCCCTGGAGCGCCACCCAATGCATCAACCTCCAGGCCCGAATCATCGGCCAAGGCCCAGGCGCCGGTGAGGCGGGCCACTGAGCAGGCCTTCAAGCGGGCGTTTTCCAGATACGTGCTGCCGGTTTCCTCAATCTCAAGGCCATCGGGCTGCTGAAGCACATCCAGGCCTACCGCGTCGAGCATGGCGCTGATCTCAGCAACCTTGCTGGCATTGCCGCTGGCGATCACCAGCCGCGGCCGGATCGAAGAGGAGCGCATCAAGGCCTGAGCCACAGCAGGTGGCCCATTGTGAACCCATGGGGATCAAGTGAATTGGGGAGGCAGGGACGGGTTGAACATTCCACCCCCCGAAACAAACTCCAGGGGTTCCTGCCTCTGATCAACCGTAAGGAGGGTTGCTGATTGAATCAACAGCCGCCGCCCGACCTGTGTGCGTGCGCGAACAGGACGGCGCGCTCGCTCTAGCGTGCTTCCGATGCAGCGAACACGGCCTTGGACACCAGCCTGATCCTGCAAAACCTGCTCACACCGCCGGTTCTGTTTTTCTTCCTGGGGGTCTTCGCGGTCGTCCTGGGTTCCGACCTGGAGATCCCAGCACCGCTGCCAAAGCTGTTCTCGCTGTATCTACTTCTGGCGATTGGCTTCAAGGGCGGCCTTGAGCTCCAGCAGTCAGGCCTCAGCGAAACGGTGCTGCTCACCATCGGGGCAGCCATGGCCATGTCGATGCTGGTGCCGCTCTACGGCTTTGCGCTGCTGCGGCTGAAGGTGGATGGCTTCAATGCCGCCGCCATCGCCGCCACCTACGGCTCGATCAGTGCGGTGACTTTCATCACCGCCGAAAGCTTCCTCGACACTCTCGGCCTCGACCACGACGGCTTCATGGTGGCGGCACTGGCCCTGATGGAATCGCCAGCCATCATCGTGGGATTGCTGCTGGTGAAGCTGGCAACGCCGACCAGCAAGACAGACGCGGAGACCATGCGCTGGGGCGCAGTGCTCAAAGAATCCTTCCTCAACGGATCGGTGTATCTGCTGGTGGGCAGCTTGCTGGTGGGTGTGCTCACCGCAGCCAACAGTCCCCAGGGCGCCGAAAAAATGCTCCCCTTCACCGACAAGCTGTTTTATGGCGCCCTGAGCTTCTTCCTGCTCGACATGGGCATCGTGGCGGCTCAGCGGTTGCGGGATCTCAAACAAGCAGGGGCCTTTCTGATTGGCTTCGCGTTGTTGATGCCGCTCGTTAACGCGCTGCTTGGAGCTTTCATCGCCAGGGGTCTGCAGCTGGGCCAAGGCAATGGGCTTTTGTTCGTGGTGCTTTGCGCTAGCGCGTCTTACATCGCTGTTCCAGCAGCCATGCGGATGACGGTGCCCGAAGCCAATCCAAGCTTCTACATCTCGACGGCCCTGGGGGTGACCTTCCCTTTCAACATTTCCGTAGGGATTCCCCTGTACATGGCCCTGGTGAATCGGTTGCAGCCATGAAGCGTGTGGATCTGATCTTCAGCGAACGGGAACTGGAGGCGGTGTTGCAGGCCATTGATCGAGCCGGCTGCAGTGGCTACACCGTGATCAAGCAGGTCACGGGCAAAGGCCCTCGGGGCACCGTCTCGGAAAGCCTGGCGTTCAGCGGCGTGGGGGCGAATGCTCACGTGGTGGTGTTCTGCAGGCCCGACCTGCTCGCTCCACTGCGGGATGGCGTGCGGCCGCTGCTGAATCGCTACGGCGGAGTTGGCTTCGTCTCCGATGCAGAACCGTTTTGATCCGGAGGCAACCCAGCGGCAAAAACAGTGCCGAGCACAACGATTCCAAGAGGTCTTGGGCCGATCACAAGAAGCATTCCCAAAGGTTTGTAACGCACTGATCAGCGCCGCTTATCAGCGGCAGCGAAGACAGTGATCGTGAAGAGTCCCCAAATGGCTTGACGGGAGGTTGAGCTGGCGAGCAAGGTTGCAGGCGAACATTCCACCCCTCCTCCAGGAGCAGGTAATGGCTAACGAAACCATGGGCATCGCCCTCGGCATGATCGAGACCCGGGGTCTCGTGCCCGCGATCGAGGCCGCTGACGCCATGACCAAGGCCGCCGAAGTGCGCCTGATTGGCCGCGAATTCGTGGGCGGCGGTTACGTCACCGTGCTCGTCCGTGGCGAAACCGGCGCTGTGAACGCTGCCGTTCGTGCCGGCGCTGATGCCTGCGAGCGCGTGGGTGATGGCCTGGTTGCTGCTCACATCATTGCTCGCCCCCACCGTGAAGTGGAGCCTGCTCTGAACAGCAGCGCCGGCTTCGTTGGTTCGAAGGACTGAGGCCTGAAGCGCGCCCTTGAGGGCCGCTCCATTCTCTGACTCATTTCCCTCGACCCACCCGGAGATCCTCCATGGCTAAGAAGTACGACGCTGGGGTTAAGGAGTACCGCGACACGTATTGGACTCCTGATTACGTTCCCCTCGACACCGACCTGCTGGCTTGCTTTAAGTGCACCGGCCAGGAAGGTGTGCCTAAGGAAGAAGTTGCCGCTGCTGTGGCTGCTG
Organism: Synechococcus sp. LA31; assembly: GCF_018502385.1. Taxonomy (NCBI): domain Bacteria; kingdom Bacillati; phylum Cyanobacteriota; class Cyanophyceae; order Synechococcales; family Synechococcaceae; genus Synechococcus; species Synechococcus sp. LA31. The sequence continues at coordinate 409,925 of NZ_CP075523.1, read as the reverse complement.
AATCCTCCACCGGCACCTGGTCCACTGTGTGGTCCGAGCTCCTCACCGACCTCGACTTCTACAAGGGCCGCTGCTACCGCATCGAAGACGTTCCTGGCGACAAGGAAGCCTTCTATGCCTTCATCGCCTACCCCCTCGATCTCTTCGAAGAGGGTTCTGTCACCAACGTGCTGACCTCCCTGGTCGGCAACGTGTTCGGTTTCAAGGCGCTGCGTCACCTGCGTCTGGAAGACATCCGCTTCCCGATGGCGTTCATCAAGACCTGCATGGGTCCCCCGAACGGCATCCAGGTCGAACGCGACCGTATGAACAAGTACGGCCGTCCCCTGCTGGGTTGCACCATCAAGCCGAAGCTCGGCCTGAGCGGCAAGAACTACGGCCGTGTGGTGTATGAGTGCCTTCGCGGCGGCCTCGACTTCACCAAGGACGACGAGAACATCAACTCGCAGCCCTTCCAGCGCTGGCAGAACCGTTTCGAGTTCGTGGCCGAAGCTGTGAAGCTGTCGGAACAAGAAACCGGCGAGAAAAAGGGTCACTACCTCAACTGCACGGCAGCGACCCCCGAGGAGATGTACGAGCGCGCTGAGTTCGCCAAAGAACTCGGCCAGCCGATCATCATGCACGACTACATCACCGGTGGCTTCACGGCCAACACCGGTCTGGCGAAGTGGTGCCGGAAGAACGGCATGCTGCTGCACATTCACCGTGCCATGCACGCGGTGATCGACCGTCACCCCAAGCACGGCATTCACTTCCGTGTGCTGGCTAAGTGCCTGCGTCTCTCCGGTGGTGACCAACTCCACACCGGCACCGTGGTGGGCAAGCTCGAGGGTGACCGTCAGTCGACCCTCGGCTACATCGACCAGCTGCGTGAATCCTTCGTTCCCGAAGATCGCAGCCGCGGTAACTTCTTCGATCAAGATTGGGGTTCCATGGGCGGCGTGTTCGCCGTGGCCTCCGGCGGTATCCACGTGTGGCACATGCCCGCGCTGGTGAGCATCTTTGGCGACGATTCCGTGCTCCAGTTCGGTGGTGGTACCCACGGTCACCCCTGGGGTTCCGCTGCTGGTGCTGCTGCGAACCGCGTGGCTCTCGAAGCCTGCGTCAAAGCACGCAATGCCGGTCGCGAAATCGAGCGCGAAGGCCGCGACATCCTCATGGAAGCCGCGAAGCACAGCCCTGAGCTGGCCATCGCTCTCGAGACCTGGAAGGAAATCAAGTTCGAGTTCGACACCGTCGACAAGCTCGACGTCAACTGAGCCAATCGCTAACGGGAATTGGGAAGCAACACCTTGTTGTTTCCCTCCCAAGCATTCATTCCATCCATCTCAAGGAACCCCATGCCTTTCAAGAGCACCGTGGGTGACTACCAAACAGTCGCCACCCTGGAGACCTTCGGCTTCCTCCCGCCGATGACCCAGGACGAGATCTATGACCAGATCGCGTACATCATTGCCCAGGGTTGGAGCCCGCTCGTCGAGCACGTCCACCCCAGCAACTCCATGGCCACTTATTGGTCTTATTGGAAGCTGCCCTTCTTCGGTGAGAAGGATCTGAGCGTCATCGTGAACGAACTCGAGGCCTGCCATCGCGCATACCCCGACCATCACGTGCGTCTCGTGGGCTACGACGCCTACACCCAGAGCCAAGGCGCTTGCTTCGTGGTGTTCGAAGGCCGCTGATTCAGCGCCTGTCGACTTAGGTCCCGGTTTATCCGGGACCACACCTTTTTGCACTGATCGTTCTAGTCAGCGATCGGTATTTTTCTTGCAACGTCCTGCAGGCCTGTGCAATCACAGGGCAGGTCGTGCTGCAACCCCAGTCATTCCATACGCCGGGCGGACATGGCCACCAAATCGAGTCGCGAAGCAGCCCTGGAGCGCCGTAAGGCCCTCACTGACGGAGGCAAGAAAGCCTCCAGCCGTGTGAGTTCAGGCGGTGGGCGCGTGCGCACCGCAGCGGATGCCCGCCCCACCCGCACCCAGGCCGCTCCGGCTGCAGCGCCAACGTCGTCCGCTGCGGTCGTTCCTCAGGCCAGTCGCAGCTTGCGTGCTCCGACCACAACGCCCGTGCGCAGCACTTCTACCCCCAAGCGCGTGAGCAATCCCAGCCGCGACCTGGTTTTGGCTCGGCGGGAGGCCCTTGCACGCGGTGGCAAGCGAGCGTCTCAATCGCGCGATCGCACGCGTACAGATTTGGCGAAGGAGGCTCCGAAAGAAGCTCCTAAAACCGCGGCGACTGAGCACAAATGCAAGTGTCAAGAGCACGACACTGCCCACAACAACCGCAGCCAGGCCGCAAGCCTGTCTTTGACCAGCCGCTCAGGCTCCACCAATACCAGCGTTAATCGCCCTGCCACCCGCAAGGCAGCTGCGCAGCACAACCCCAGCCGCGCCTTGGTGCTGGCCCGCCGCGAGGCGCTCTCCAAGCGTGGCAAATCAGCTAGCAGCACAAGCAAGAGTGGCGCCGCCGCTGTGGCACGCCAGATCAACCCCGATCTCAGCGCCCGCGAGCTGGCCCAGAAGGTGCGCGAGCTCAAGAGCAAGACCGGCGCTGCTGGCAACGCACGCAACAGCGGCACCCGCCCGAGCGGCCCCAACCGCCACGGCGCCAAGCAAGCCGCTGCCGCCGATGCCTCCTGGAAAGTAGGCGTGAGCGAGACCCTTTCCGGCCAGACCGTCACCGGCACGCAGGCCAACCGTTCGGTGAAGACCACCGGCAATGAAGCCGCCACCTGCCGCTCCATCACCGGCACCGAATACCTCGGCGCTGAAGTGTTCCAAACGTTCTGCGGCACCAAGCCCGCTGCACCGGTTCAACCAGCCAAGGTGCGTGTCAGCGCCACCAGCCACGGCAACCGGGTGACCGGCAACGAAGTAGGCCGCAGTGAAAAGGTCACCGGCGATGAGCCCGGCACCTGTAAGCAAGTCACCGGCACCGAATACATCTCCGCCAACCAGTCCGCCACCTACTGCGGCGGCACTACGCCGTCTGTGCGCAAGGTGGGTCAAAGCCAAACCCTCGGTGGCCAGGCCGTGAGTGGTGTGATGGTGGGTCGCAGCGAGCGCGTCACCGGTGATGAGCCCGGTTCTGGTCGCCAGCTCACCGGTGATCAATACCTGGGCGCTGAACTGCCCGCCACCGGCCAGGCCCCAGCCAAGGTGAATGCTTTCAACACCCTGCGTGGCACAGGCATTACCGGCACTGCGGTGGGTCGCAGCGAGCGCGTCACCGGTGATGAGCCCGGAAGCTGCCGCATCGTGACCGGCGACGAATACATCGGTAGCCAACAATTCGAAGGGTTCTGTGGCAATCGCCCTGCCCCTGAAGCCGCCAAGGTGGGTTTCAGCGTGACCAACCGAAATCAGGTGGTGAGCGGTACACGCACCGGCCGCTCCGCCAATGTGACCGGCGATGAGCCCGGCACTTGCAAGGTGGTGACCGGCACCCCTTACGCAGGTCTTGAGCAGGCTGGTGACTTCTGCAACGCCCAGGCAGTACGCGCCACCCGTGAGCGCACCGCCGTGCGCAACGCCAACCGTATGACCGGCATCCAACCCGGAATTGGCGGCGTGATGACGGGGGCTGAGCGCGGTGCCTGCGAAGACGTCACCGGAACCCCGTATGTGGGTGCTGATCAACAGGCTGCAGCCTGCGGCACCGCGCCCAGCCGCGATGCCGATTTTCCCCAGCCCTTGAACCAGGCCACCTGGCAGCAGTTCAGCGTTCAATCACCAGCCCGTGCCGCACAGGTGGAACGCGAACGCAGCGGCGCGGTCACCGGCAGCACCTACGAGCAAGGCGGGAAGATCACCGGCCCTTTTGACATGGCCAGCGGCAAGGTGACCGGCACGGAGCAATTCCGATTCGACCGTCGCGCCAGCCAACGTCTGGCCGCCGCTGGCTCTGCTCCTGTGAGCATGGATGAGGATCTGCGCCCCACCTCCCGAGTGACCGGCGAGGGATCGGGTACCAAAGTCACCGGCGACGACTGGGATCGTGGCGACCACGTGACCGGCACTGAGGGCAGCTCAGCCCGACGCCGTAACCCCACCCGCGTCGGTCCGATGAGCGGCATGCCCGGTCAGCAAAACAAGCGCAATCAGGAGCTTCCTCCTCCCAACAACAAGGTCACCGGCTCCAGCGGCAGCACCGATCAGGGTTCCCTGATCACGGTGTCCGGCGGCGCCCGGGGCTGAGGAGACCATGAACATGCGTCGGAGAACCGCCATCAACCAGCGGGCCCAGGGCCCAACGGCTCCCCGACGCCGATTCAACAGCGCTGGGGAATCGAATCCGGCAGGACCAACGGCTGATCAGGAGCCGGCTGCACTCAATCCCACGTCGTCGCTGAGCAAGGTGCTACGTCAGCGCGAACTGGCGAGTCGTGCGCGCACCGGCAACTCCCGCAGCAGCCGGCAGGCTGCATCCACCAGGCCCAAACCTGAGGTGGACGCTGGTTCATCCCGGTCAACCCGGCGGGTTCGCCCTGTGGCGGCCCAAGTTGTCATCCGCCCCTCCTCCGGCGGTCTACATCCCCTCAGCCACGGCGAAGCCAATGCCGCGCTGCGGGCCTATGAGGAGCGCACCCTCGGGGCCTTCGATCACATCGTGCCCGTGCTCAAGCGCATTTCCGCGCTGCAGCACGAACCAGAGTTCATCGGCCAAGCCCAGCGGGTTGCCATGGCCGAGCTCGGCCATGAGCTGCCTCTAGCGGTGCTGGAAACCGCATGGACCAGCCAACTGGACATGCGCACCCTGTTTGCCTGGTGTGTGTTTGAGGCGTACGAGCAGAGCAGCCTGTCGTTCTTCAACGACGATCCTCTGGCTGCTCAATCGGGTAGCGCCGATGCCGAACGGTTCAACACGTTTCTGCTCGAGTGTGGCTTTCACCTGCTCGACATCACCCCCTGCGCCGATGGCCGCCTAGCTCACGCCATCGCCTACGTGCTGCGACTGCCTTTTAGCTCAGTGCGACGCCGCTCTCACGCCGGCGCCATGTTTGATGTTGAAAACACGGTGGATCGCTGGGTGAAGACCGAGCACCGCCGCTATCGCGAGGGTCGACCCAACCCCGCCCACAGCGAGACCCGCTACCTCAAGGTGGTGGTGTATCACTTCAGCTCGAAGGATCCCTGCCATGAGGGCTGCGCAGCCCACGGCAGCGACGATCAAGCGGCCGCTGCTCAAGGGCTGCAACGCCTTAAAGACTTCCAGCAGGCCGTTGAGAACAGCTTCTGCTGTGGGGCGTCAGTCGACCTGTTGCTGGTTGGGATGGATACCGATACCGATGCCATCCGCGTGCACGTACCAGGCAGCGAAGGCGGCACAGATCTTGATCACTGGCTTGATGCCCGCGATGTGTACGAAGCCACCCGCAGCCTCAACGCCGAGCAGGGCCGTCAGCGGATTGAAGCGATGGTGCAGGAGGCCGCGGCAGCCGCACCTGATGCAGGCATGGTGAAGCTCATCGCCCGCCTCATGGAGCACAACATCTCCCAAATCGATTACGTGCGTCAGTACCACGGCGGGGCTTACAGCGATTTCGGGCATGCCGAGCGCTTCATTGGCGTGGGCATCGGCTTCAAGGAAGTGCATCTGCGCAACCTCACCTATTTCGCCTACATGGACACCGTGGAAGAGGGCGCTCCCGACCTTGATGTGGGCGTGAAGATCTTCAAGGGCCTCAACGTGTCGCGTGGGCTGCCGATTCCTGTGGTGCTCCGCTTCGACTATCACGGTGGGGTGCCGGGTGCGCGCGAGCGAGCCATCACCCACTGCGAGCGGGTCAAGACCGCCATCGAAGCCCGCTACAGCGACCTCTGCCAGCAGGGCCTGCTGCATACCTTGCTGACCGTGCGGGATCGCGATCGGCATGTGCCGGCCGAAACCGTAAGTTCCTCAATCACCTTCAACACCGGAGGGGGTCACTGAGATGTTGATTTGCAAAGTGGTGAAGCCACTGGTTTCCACCAACCGCATCGCTGACTTCCAGCACAAGCATCTTCAGGTGGTGCTCGATGGCAGCACACAAAAGGTGGCCGTGGATGCCGTGGGAGCCATCCCAGGCGACTGGGTGATCTGCGTGGGCAGTTCAGCAGCCCGCGAAGCCGCAGGCAGCAAGTCTTATCCCAGCGACCTCACAATCGTGGGGATCATCGATCACTGGGATCCCGACGCCGCTAAGGACATGGCTGCCGGCAAACCAGCTAACCCCGCTGCACCCAGCAGCGGTGGAGGTCTCAAATAATGGAGATCATGCAGGTGATGGGGTCGCTGGTGTGCACCCAACGGGTTGAGGGCTTTGCTCACCAAAACCTACGCATCCTGCGCACGAGTAAAGGAAAGCTCAATGTGGCCTGCGACCCCGTGGGCGCCTCTCCCGGCAACTGGGTGTTCACCGCGAGTGGTTCGGCCGCTCGCCACGCCACCGGCAACGCCAACCTGTTCACCGATCTCACGATCGGGGGCATCATCGACCACTGGTCGCCCGACGGCTAAGGAACCAACCCCGTTCCTCCCGGCACCGTTCAACCCTGAACATCGCCAGGTCCACCCCGTTCCACTGCGACCTCCCACCGGGCTCAGCCCACCACCGCCATGGCCACTCCCCGATCCCGAGCTTCCAGCGCCTCGGCCTCCGGTAAGCCGGCAGCCACGCCAGCCGCTGCCACCTCCACCACGCCCGTGACGGCCATTCCCGCTCCGGCGGCCAAGCCTGCCGCAACCAGCAGCACGGCCGTCACCGTGACCGCCCAGACCGTGACCACAAAAGCTGTGGCCAGTCAACCCGCGGCCAGCCGCCGCAGCACCAGCACCAGCACCAGCACCACCCGCAGTTCCACTGCCGCCGGCCGCGGCAGCAGTGGCAGCAGCACCGGCGGTGGTGGTGGCAACAACCGTTCGTCTTCCTCCAGCAGCCTCTTCCCCATGGCCTCTTCCGTTCAGGGCATTGCCCTCGGCATGATCGAAACCCGCGGTCTGGTGCCAGCCATTGAGGCTGCTGATGCCATGACCAAGGCTGCCGAGGTGAGCCTGATCGCCCGGGAGTTTGTGGGTGGTGGCTACGTGACCGTGATGGTGCGTGGCGAAACAGGTGCCGTCAATGCCGCTGTGCGCGCCGGCGCTGACGCCTGCGAGCGTGTGGGCGACGGCTTGGTGGCAGCCCACATCATCGCCCGGCCCCACGGCGAAGTGGAGCCCGCGCTGGCTAGCACCAACAACCGCCGCGCCTGATGAACATGGACGCCGTGCATCCACGCGTCCTGGGCTATCTGGGCCGCGCCCTGAGCCTTGAGCTCACAGCTGTGCAGCAGTACATGACCCAGGCCTCCTTGGTGGGGCTCTGGGGTGATGAGGCCTCCGCTGAGCGCTTCCGTGAGGAAACCGTGGAGGAGATGCAACACGCCGAGCGCATTGTTCAGCACATGCTCCAGCTTGGTGTGGCTCCGGCCGCCTCCCAACTCCAACCGGTGGGCCATGCGCCGGATCTCGTGGGATTACTCGAGCTCAATGCTGAGCTCGAGCAGCAACTGATCGATCACTACGACGAGGCATCTCGCTTCTGCCGTGTGATCCACGATGAGGCCAATGCTGCCTTCTTCCAGGCACTTTTGGAGGACGAACAGAACCACAGCCGTGACCTGGAAGCCTGGCTGCTGCAGCTGGGCGGCCGCCGCCGCCGCGGTTACGCCCTCTACGCCACCAACGCCGATCGCCGCGATCGCCGCTCCAGAGCCACCTTTTGAGCGACGCCCTCCCGCTTCCGCTGCAGCTGATGTGGCTGGTGCCGTTGTACGGCTTCAGCGGCATGCTGCTGTCTTTGCCCTGGGCCACAGGCTGGATCAAACGCAATGGGCCCAGGCCTGCCGCCTATCTGAACCTGCTGGTCACCCTGCTCGCGGTGCTGCACGGCAGCCTGGCCATCACGGAGGTGGTGAGCCTTGGCCCCCAACACCTCGACTTCCCCTGGTTCCAAGCGGCCGATTTAGATCTACGCATCGGCTTCGACCTTTCGCTGACCAATTTGGCGGCGCTGGAGCTGATCACCACCATGAGCCTGGTCACCCAGGTGTTCGCCCTGGGTTATCTCGATAAAGAGTGGTCGCTGGCCCGCTTCTACGCCTTGGTGGGCTTCTTTGAAGGGGCCATGGCTGGTGTGGTGCTGAGTAGCAATCTGTTTATGAGCTATTTCCTGCTGGAGATGCTCACCCTGTCCACCTATCTGCTGGTGGGCTTCTGGTACGCCCAGCCCTTAGTGGTCACAGCCGCCCGCGATGCCTTCCTCACCAAACGGGTGGGAGATGTGTTGCTGCTGATGGGCGTGGTGGCGATCTCGGCCTGGGCCGGTTCGATGGAATTCAACGATCTCTATGCCTGGGCAGCGGAGGCCAGAGACCACAACCTGATCAGCCCACTGGCCGGAACGCTGCTAGGGCTGGGCCTGATTGCCGGTCCGATGGGCAAATGCGCTCAATTCCCGATGCACCTCTGGCTGGATGAGGCGATGGAGGGTCCTAACCCTGCCTCGATTCTGCGCAACTCCGTGGTGGTGACGTGCGGAGCAATCGTGCTGCTCAAGCTGATGCCAGTGGTGGCCCTCTCACCGATCGCCACCGATGTGCTCCTGGCGGTGGGCACGATCAGCGCGATCGGGGGAGGCCTGGTGGCGATCGCCCAGGTGGATCTCAAGCGCGCATTCAGTTACTCCACAACGTCTTATTTGGGCCTGGTGTTTATCGCCATTGCCCTGCAGCAGCCGGGTCTGGCCCTGCTGCTTCTGTTTGCTCATGGCCTAGCCCGAGCGCTTCAGTTCATGAGTGTTGGCAGCATCATTGCCACCACCAACTGCCAAGACCTGACCGAGCTCGGGGGTCTAGGCACACGCATGCCTGCAACGGCAACGGCCTTCCTGGTCGGCAGTGCCGGCGTGGTGGGCCTCCTCCCTCTGGGCGGTTTCTGGTGCTACGGCTTGCTGGTGGAAGACTTCCGTCATCTGGCACCGGCCTTCGCAGCAGTGTTCCTGCTCACCAACGTGCTGGCGGCCGCCAATGTGACCCGCGTGTATCGCTCACTGTTCCTCGGGCCGGCCCTGCCGAAGACCAAACGTGCACCGGAAGCCAACTGGTTGATGGCCTTGCCCATGGTGAGCCTCACGGTGATCGTGCTGTTGCTCCCCCTGATCATGCAGCGCATCGATCCGGTGCCGGGCATCGCCTCGTTCTCGATACCCGTTGCCATTGCAGTAGTGGCCAGTGGTGTGGTGGGCGTGGTGCTCGGGTCGCTCACCCCTCTCGATGCCTTCTGGTCACGCTCCCGCCAACCCAACGTGCGCCTGGTGCAAAACCTGCTCGCCTACGACTTTTATACCCCTGAGATTTACCGGCGCACGATTGTGGCCCTGGTGGCCTCACTGGCACGCTTCACCCGCTGGTTTGACATCACCGTGATCAAGGGCGCTGCGGATGGACTGGGGCGTGTCTCACTCGCCACGGCGGAGGGGCTGAAGCTCAGCGTGAGCGGCCAATTGCAGAGCTATGTGCTCACAGTGATCGTGGCTGTGGTGCTCTTCATCGGCTCACTGCAGGTGTTGCGAGGCGTGGGCTGAAGCGATGCTGCTCTCTTCTCTTTTGCTTGTTCCCTTCCTGGGAACCCTGGCGCTACTGGCCTGGCCGGGGCAGCCCAGCCCAGCCAGGCTGCGCCAAATCACTATCGTGATTCTGGTGCTGCAGCTCGCGTTGAGCCTGCTCACGGCATTGCAGTTCCAGCCACAGCTGCCGGGCATGCAGCTGCAGGAACTCCACCGCTGGGTACCCAGCATCGGCCTCGATTACGCCCTAGGGGTGGATGGCCTCTCGCTACCCCTGGTGCTGATTAACGCAGCGCTCACGCTGGTGTCAGCGGTGATCACGCGCGATATCAGCAAACGTCCGCGTCTCTACTTCGCCATGTTGCTGTTGATCAGCGGCGCGGTGAATGGTGCCTTCCTGGCCGAAAACCTGCTGCTCTTCTTCCTGTTCTATGAGCTGGAATTAATTCCGCTCTGGCTGCTGATCTCCGTATGGGGCGGCGTGAACCGCGGCTACGCAGCCACGAAATTCCTGATCTTCACAGCCGTGTCTGGAATGTTGATTCTGGGCGCCTTCCTCGGGCTGGCATGGCTCACAGGCACGGTTGATTTCAGCCTCACACCAGTCGTGAGCGAGCGCCTGGCGATGGGCGGCCAGCTCTGGCTACTAGGGGCCATCCTGATCGGGTTCGGGATCAAGATTCCGCTGGTGCCGCTGCACAACTGGCTGCCAGATGCCCATACCCAAGCCTCCACACCGGTGTCGGTTCTGCTGGCCGGTGTGCTGCTGAAGCTTGGAACCTATGGACTGTTGCGCTTCGGCTTGCAACTCTTCCCCGAAGCCTGGGCCAAGCTGGCCCCAGCGTTAGCGATCTGGGCAGCGATATCAGTGCTCTACGGCTCACTGGCAGCCATCGCGCAGACCGACATGAAACGGATGGTGGCCTACAGCTCCGTGGGCCACATGGGCTATGTGCTGCTAGCCGCAGCTGCCAATACGCCTGTGAGCCTGCTGGGGGCGGTGTTCCAGATGGTGAGCCATGGCCTGATCTCAGCCCTGCTGTTTCTGCTGGTGGGCATCGTTTACCGCAAGACCGGCACCCGCGATCTCGATGTGCTGCGGGGCCTGCTCAACCCGGAGCGTGGACTGCCGCTCACCGGCTCGCTGATGATTGTGGCGGTGATGGCGAGCGCCGGCCTGCCAGGCATGGCGGGCTTCATTTCAGAGTTTTTGGTGTTCCGCGGCAGCATCACCGCTTTCCCACTGGCCACGCTGCTCTCGATGGTGGGTTCAGGCCTCACGGCTGTGTATTTCCTGCTGCTGGTGAACCGAGCCTTTTTTGGCCGACTGGCGATCACCCCTGCCAGCGGCGATCCCGTGCGCGATTCCCGCCTGGATGTACAACTCAACAGCGTGGCGCCACGCGAAACCATCCCTGCCCTGGCCCTGGCTGCAGCAATCGTGGTGATAGGCCTGGTGCCGAGCAGCCTCGGCAATCTGAGCGAAGTGGCGACCACTGCCTTAGCCAACCTTGCAACCGGAGTGAGCTGAGATGCCCGTAATCTCCCAAGAGCTGGTTCACGCCAATCTGTCGATTGATCAGCAGGAGGTGAAGCGCCGCCTACTGAGCGGTGAAACCCTGCTCAGCGATACAGCTGATCACCTGCTTGAGGTGGTGGGTGTGCTGGAAAGCTATGGCGAGGTGCTGGATGCTTACAGCATCAACCTGATCTATCAAGCGGAAGAGCAGTTTCTCAATCCCTTCCCCATCTTCAAATATCTCGACGGCGACCTCAAACCAGCCAAGATCTGGCGCCACCTCAACCACGACCGCATCAATTTTGAATATGCGGAGTATTGCCAGAAGGCGATGTTCTGGCACGCCACAGGCGGCATGGACGCCTATCTCGATAGCCAGGACTTCGCCGATCATTGCCAGCGGATCATCGCTGCCAAACGGCGGCGTGACCCGCTGCTGGCTCTACTCAATCCCCTATTCCCGGGCTTCTTACCGGAACTGATCCGTTCCGCCGCCACCACCCATGCCCTGGGACAGTTCTGGCGGGTGATGAGCGATCTGTTTCTCGATCTGGCTGCTGCCGAACGCGATGGTCGCGTGCGCTCCATCCCTGAGGTGGTGGCGTTCATCAAAGACGGCCTTGTAACCGCCGCCGCCAATCCGATCCAATACAGCGTGATGATCCACGGTGAACGCTTCTGGGTGCTGCCGCCGGAGGCTGGCCTCACCTTCCTTGTGGATGTCGCTGTGCCCTACGTGGAAGCGGTGTTCCTGCGGGGAACACCCTTTCTGGGCACCGTGAGCTTCAACGCCCAGGCGCAGCAGATCTCCCCCGATCAGGCGCAATTCACCTATGGGGCGCTGTATGCCGATCCCCTGCCCAGCATGGGGGCTGGCATCCCACCGAGCCTACTGATGCAGGACATGTATCGCCACCTGCCCGAAACGCTGCATCAGTGGTATCTGGAGCGCACTCGAATGGAAGGTGATGTGCGCGTGAAGATCTGCATGAGCTTCCAGAAGTCGATGTTCTGCGTCACCAACGCCGCCATCAACGGCACCATGCCCCACCCACTCGAGAGCAGCGATCCGGAAGCCCAGGCCGCCAACGATGCCTATGCCGAAGCGTGGTCCCAGCGCCTTGGCATCGCCCGAACGGATTGCCTGGCTGCCTGAAGTCGTAATTTTGACCCTATGGATCATCAGTGGACCCCCCGGCCCAAGCCAGATCGCGTGGAGTGGCTGGAGCGCCGTATCGAATTCGATGACTACGCCAGCAACCGCGCCTTTCTCGATCGGCTCAATGATTTTTGCGAAACCGAAGGCCGCTACCCGGATATCAGCTTCGGGCGTACATACGTGAACATCACGCTGCGAGCTGAGGAAGAAGGTGCCGACATCGGCGAGGCTGACCACGCCTTCGCCGCAGCGATCGATGGCCTCGTCTGAGCATCCAGACAACACTCCGGTGAATCTCGAGGCCGCCTACGAGGGGGCCCAGGTGCACGAAGTGCTTGAGCAGCTCGATCAGGAGCTCATCGGCCTGAAGCCGGTAAAAACGCGGATCCGCGAGATCGCAGCCCTGCTGGTCGTTGACCGGGCCCGCAAGCAGGTGGGGCTCTCCACCACCGCCCCCAGCCTGCACATGTCGTTCACCGGACGGCCTGGCACGGGCAAAACAACCGTGGCCGCAAGGATGTCGCAGATCCTGCACCGCCTTGGCTATGTGCGCAAAGGCCATGTGGTGACCGCCACCCGCGACGACCTCGTGGGCCAGTACATCGGCCACACGGCCCCAAAAACACGCGAGATGCTCAAGAAGGCGATGGGTGGCGTGTTGTTCATCGATGAGGCCTATTACCTCTACCGGCCTGAAAACGAGCGGGATTACGGCGCCGAAGCAATCGAGATCCTGCTGCAAGTGATGGAGAACAACCGCGATGATCTGGTCGTGATCTTCGCCGGTTACAAAGAGCGGATGGATGTGTTCTATCAGAGCAATCCCGGCCTCTCCTCCCGGGTGGCCAACCACATCGATTTCCCCGACTACAGCGCAGAAGAGCTGCTGGCGATCGCGCGGCTAATCCTGGCGGAGGAGAACTACCGCTTCAGCGACGAAGCGCTGGCCGCCTTCGCCGACTACATCCAGCGGCGGATGCAGCTGCCCTTCTTTGCCAACGCCCGCTCGATCCGCAACGCCATCGATCGCGCCCGCATGCGCCAGGCCAACCGCCTGTTCAACCGGATGACAAGCGGCTCGCTCACCAAGCTGGACCTGATGACCATCGAAGCCGACGACATCACCGCAAGCCGCGTGTTTACTGGCCAGCTGGAAGGGCTCGATCCGAGCGAGCCCATCACGGGCTAAGCCAGCGCCTCACTTGGTGCGGCGGCGTGAATCGATCTGCAACAGGTCACGCACCTGCTGCACCTGCCTGCCCAGCTGAGGGTCGGCGCCGAGCTTCTTATCGATCTGCTCCACCGCGTACATCACGGTGGAGTGATCTTTGCCGCCGAATTCATCGCCAATGCGCGGGAGCGAAAGATTGGTGCCCTGGCGCATCAGATACATTCCCACCTGGCGCGCTTGGCTCACGGCCCGTTTACGGCTGGGGCTCTTCATCTCCTCTACGCTCACGCCAAACACCTCGGCCACCTTGTTCAGAACCTGAGCGGGGGTCACCTCCACCTCCACACCGGCGGGATCGAGCATCGGTGCCACCGATTCCACCGTCATCGGCAGTCCGGTGATTGAAGCGAACGCCACAGCTCGCGTTAGCGCACCCTCGAGTTCGCGAATATTGGAGGTGAAACGGCCGGCCAGGTACTGGATCAGGTCACGCGGCAGGCTCACCCGCTCCTGCTCTGCCTTCTTGTGCAAGATCGCCATGCGCGTTTCCAGATCAGGCGTCTGGATATCGGCGATCAGGCCCATGGAGAAGCGGGAGATCAAGCGCTCTTGCAAGCGCGGAATTTGCGAGGGGGGCCGATCGCTGGCAATCACGATCTGGCGTCCTGCCTCATGCAGAGCATTGAAGGTGTGGAAAAACTCTTCCTGGGTGTATTCCTTCCCTTCGATGAACTGGATGTCGTCTACCAAGATCAGATCAGCGGCGCGGTAGCGGTCGCGGAATTTCTGCATGCCGTCCTTGCGGATGGCCTGGATCAGATCGTTGGTAAAGGTTTCGGTGCTCACGTAGGCCACGCGGGCCTCAGGATCAATCTCCAGGCGGTAATGGCCAATCGCCTGCATCAGGTGGGTCTTGCCAAGCCCCACCCCACCACAAATAAACAGAGGATTGAATTCGCGGCCCGGTGCCTCAGCCACTGCCAAGGCCGCCGCGTGGGCCATGCGGCTGTTAGGGCCCACCACAAAGCGGTTGAACACGTAGCGGGGGTTGAGCCCAGGCGCGAGCTTGCGAGGCGCCTCACCGGTGGGCAGCCGCTGGGCAGCGGCCGCCGCCGGCAGTGACGACTCCCCCACTGGGCTGGCCTCACCGGGTGCTGCGGCCACCTGAAGACCGTGGCCATTGAGCCCCTGAGCCAGCTCGGGATCGGTGCCGGCTTCCACCTGCACGCTGATGGTCTGGCCAGCGAGCTCGCTGGCCACCGCCGCGATGGTGACCAGATAGTTCTTGCGCAGCCAGCCGCTGGCGAAAGCATTCGGGGCAATCAGCTGCAGCTCCGTGCCGTTGAAACCAGCGCAGCGGGCCGGACGGATCCAGGTTTCGAAGGTGGGCTTGGAGAGGTTGCCCTGCAGGGCTTCTTGAACCTGACGCCACAGCGTTTCGCCTTGCTGCACCGCCAATCAACCCCGCCGGCCACCGAATATAGGGGCAGTGCCCGAAGGGGAAACGTTACCTATGATGCGCAACCCAAGCCGCCCATCGCTGCTGGGAGCCCTGCTGCTGTCAGGCCTGCTCACGGCCTGCAACGGTGGCCTGCCCGGGCGGCGGGGCGGCGACCCCACCCGGGTGAGTGATGCACCGCCGAGCGCAGCACTACAACCCGGGAATAACTTCATCGTGAGCGCCGTGGACAAGGTGGGGCCAGCGGTGGTGCGCATCGACACGGTGAGGCGCGTGGTGAATCCGCTGGGCGGCCTGTTCGGTGGTGGCCCCTCCATCCAGCAGCAGCAGGGACAGGGCTCGGGATTCATCACCCGCTCCGATGGCGTGATCCTCACCAATGCTCACGTGGTGGAGGGAGCCAGCGAGGTGGGTGTGACGCTGCCTGATGGCCGCAGCTTCCGGGGCAAGGTGCTCGGGGCTGATCCGATCACGGATGTAGCCGTGGTGAAGGTGGCTGCTGCAGGGCTTCCCGTGGCGCCGCTGGGCGATTCAGCCAAGGTGCGCCCAGGTGAATGGGCCATCGCTATCGGAAACCCGCTCGGGCTCGACAACACGGTGACCGCCGGCATCATCAGCGCGGTGGAACGCACCAATGCGGTGGGCGAGGGCCAGCGCGTGCCTTATCTCCAGACCGACGCCGCCGTGAACCCCGGCAACAGCGGCGGTCCGCTGATCAATGAGCGGGGCCAGGTTATTGGCATCAACACCGCGATTCGCCAGGCACCAGGCGCCGGCCTGAGCTTTGCGATCCCGATCAACCTGGGTCGCCAGATTGCCGCCCAGATCCTGGAGAAGGGCCGGGCCTCCCACCCCTATATCGGCGTGCGACTGCAATCGCTCACCCCCCAGCTGGCCCGCGAGGTGAACGCCACTAACGCCGAATGCAAGCTGCCGGAAACCAACGGCGTGGTGGTGGTGGAGGTGATGCCGGGCAGTCCAGCTGCACGGGGCGGGCTGCAAGCCTGCGACCTGATCGAGCGTGTGGGCAAAACCGAGGTGGATAACCCCTCGGAAGTGCAGGTGGCCGTGGATCAAGGGCGGGTCGGCGAACCACTCAACGTGCAGGTGCAACGCGGTGAAGACCAGCTCAACCTTGAGCTAAAGCCGGCTGAACTGCCCCGCCAGAACTGAGCCGATGAGCCGATGTCTCCGGCGCCTGGTGGTGCTGGCCCGCTGGCCGGCCCCCGGGCGCTGCAAGCGGCGCCTGGCCGCCAGCTGCGGTTCCAGCCGCCAGGCGGCAGCCATGCAAAAGCGGCTGACCTGGCACACGATCCACACCGCCGGGCTAGGCGCCCACCAAGCCGAAGCTGAACTGCTGCTGGCTGCAGCGGGCCTGGGCCCGCGTGCCCTGCGGCGCTGGAGACAGCAACTAGGCAGCACAACAACACAGCTGCAGCTCACCCTTCAAGGTGGCGGCACGCTCGGCTGTCGCATGCAACGCCAATGGCAACGGGGCTTCACAGCCGGTTGCCAGCAGGTGGTGTTAATCGGCAGCGACTTACCAGGCCTGGAGCCTGGCGATCTACGGCAGGCCTTTGCTCTGCTGGAGCACAACCCACTGGTGCTGGGGCCGGCCAGTGATGGCGGCTACTGGCTGATCGGGCTCAACCGCGTGGGCTTTGATCGCTGCGGGGCCGCGCTGATGAGTGGCATCGCCTGGGGCAGCGACCAAGTGCTGGGCTCCACCCTGGCCGCTGCGGTGAACCTGCAATTGCCAGTGGCGTTGTTGCGGGAGCAGAGCGATCTGGATCGGCGTACTGCGCTGGAGCCGTGGTTGCTGCGGGCCAAGGGCAGCCGATGATCACTGAAGTGGCGATTGCATCGATGCCGGAGCGTCAGCCGGTCCACAGCCAGCCGCCCAAACTGGCGCGCCGCAACGCCCTACGCGTGGCCTGGCAGATGGCTGCACGCATGCGGCTCGACCTGCTGCTGCTGGCGATGCTTTGCGGCCTGGTGCTGGTGGCTAAGCAACAGATGCCCATGAAGCGGCTGGAATTCATCGATGGATCGGGGCTCTCGATGCTGGGCATCGCCGTGTCGATCTTTGTGGCCTTCCGCAACACCCAGGCCATCAACCGCTGGTGGGAAGCGCGGGTGCTGTGGGGCGACATCACCAACTGCAGTCGCCATTGGCGCGACACACTGCGCACACTGATCGGCGATGACAACCGCCTGCAGGCGCAGCAACAACGCCTGGTGGCCCTGCAGGTGTTGCAGTGCTGGCTGCTCAACTTTGAGCTGCGGGGGTTCTGGCGCCGGGATGCCCGACAGCTGGTGAGCGAACTGAGCCACAGCCTGGGCTTAGCCGACAGCGTGAGACTCGATCAAACGATGGCGCTGCGAGCCGACCTGATCGGCGGCTTGTACCGAGACGATGCCATCAACGACTGGGGCCGCGATGCCCTACTCAGGGGCACGGAGGCCTTCACCAATGCATTGGGCGGGCTGCAACGGATCCGCAATACCCCGCTTCCCCCCACCTACGACGTGTTCATTCGCCTGATCTGCTGGCTCTACGGCTACGCCCTGTTCTTGACTTTCACCCACCGGGGGCTGGTCTTCACAGGTCTGGTGTTGTTCCTGGGATTTGTCACCGCCGAGCGCATCGGCGCCTACGTGGAGGGTCCGTTTGATCAAGACGGCAGCAGTTTCTGCGTACCCATGGATGTGGTGTGTCGCACCATCAGCACCGACCTGCTGGGCTCAGGCCATGGCCTGGCAGGCCTACCACTGAGCAACGACCCCAGCCAGTGGTCCTGAGCCGAGCCGAGCTGGCCGTGGTGATCCCGGCCCTCGATGAAGCAGGCCGGCTGCCCCTGCTGCTCGCCGACCTGGCCCAGGCGCCGAGTGATCTGATTGCGGAGCTGGTGGTGGCGGATGGCGGCAGCAGCGATGGCACCCCCCAGCTCGCCCGGCTCGGCGGTGCCGAGGTGGTGCACAGCCTCGCCGGGCGGGGAATACAACTGGCGCGCGGCATCAGCGCTACAACCGCTCCCTGGCTGCTGCTGTTGCATGCCGACGCCCGCCTCTGCCGGGATTGGTCTGCGGTGGTACGCCGAGCGATCAAGCAACCGCCTGCCGCCTGGGCTTTTGAGCTGGCTATCGAAGCGCCTGGGATCAACCTGCGGCTGCTGGAGCTGGCGGTGAGGCTGCGCTGCCGATGGCGGCAGCTCCCCTACGGCGATCAGGGACTGCTGCTGCCGCGGTTGCTGCTTGAGCGGGCGGGCGGGATGCCCGAGCTCCCCCTGATGGAAGACCTGCTGCTGATTCAGCGTCTGCAGAAGCTCAGCCGGATTCGCAGCCTGCAACGACCGCTGCAGGTGAATGGCCGCCGCTGGCAGCGCCATGGCGTGCTGGGCACAGCCTGGCGCAATGCCGCCCTGCGGCGAGCCTGGCGGCGGGGCGCTGCAACAGAGGTGCTGGCCCGGCACTACTACGGCAGAGATGGTGCAAATGGTGCAGCTTCACCAGAATGAACGCCATGAACCAAAGGTCCGGCTGGTGGCGCAGCATCGGCCGCGAATGGCGGCACCAGCGGCTTGAGCATCCCCGCAGTCTGCGAACCGTGGTGGTGGTTTGGCTCCTGCTGAGCGGATCGCTGGCGGGGCTGCTCTGGCAGCAGCGCTGGCTGCTGCTGCAACAGCGCCAAGCCCGGCAGGGGCAAACCGATCAAGGCCTGCTGCAGCTGCGGGTGAACAGCCACAAGATCACCGCCCTCGACTGGGGTCACTGGGATCCGGTCTACGCCTACGCCGTTGGCAACGACCCAGGCTTTGAGGCGCGGGAGCTCAACAACTCCTCGATCCTCCAAGACGGACAAGGCTTGTTGGTGGTGAACGAGCGCAGCAAGGCACTGCTCGCACGGGGCGACGCGATCGCCGATGGGATGACGCCGCAGCTTCTGCAATGCCTGCTGGGACATCTGCAACGCCTGGAAGCACGACCGGGTGCTGTCGTTAGTGGCCTTGCTTACGGATTTCATTGCCAGGCTGGAGAGCGCTCGGTGCTGGGGGCCGTCACGGGGATCCGCCGCAGCGACAGCGGTGGCGAACCACGGGGCTGGCTGATGCACTTCAGCCGGATTGAACGCCCCAGCTACAACACGGAGGTGAATGCCGCTTTTCGACGCATCAACGCCAGCCTGCGCAACCAACCGAGCGGGGAGGCCACCCCAGCCAACAGCCTCAATGAGCTGCTAGCGAGCGAAGAGCAGCTCTACCTGCAACCACCGCGCTCACCCTGGCAGCAGGGCTGGCTGGCCCTCGAAGAGATGGCACCTCCCTGGCTAGGAATCAATGGTCTGGTGGGCGTCATCGGAGTCGGAGGGCTGCTCAGCTTGCGGGAGGTCCGCCGGCGGGAGTTACACGTGGAGCGCAACCGGCGCTATCAGTTGCGGGTGCTGCGCCAGGAGCTGCCTGGCCCACTGTTGAGTCGCAGCGAGTTGCTGCAGGCGATGCGCCAACCCGGTGAGGATCCGAGCGAGCTATGGATTGCGGCCCTACAGCTGAAGGTGATTCTCTTCCGCGATTCCATTCATCACCATGGTCAGGCCCAAAACCTGGCGCTGGCCTGGCTGGGGGAGCGATTGCAGCAGCTGGAGCACACCCGGCACCTGGCACTCGGGGACAACAACACTCTGCTGCAGGTGCTTAAGCCATCAAGCGCCGAAGCACACGAGGAGCACCGCCAGCTCGAACAGCATCTGTCAGACCTGCAGCAAGCCATGGCTGAGGCGATGCAATTGGCGGTGGGTGGAATTTTCACCCGGCTGGATACAGCAGATGTGGCCCAGCAACTGGCAGACCTGGCGCTATTGCTCAGCCATGGCGACGCCCCTAGCGGTATGCAGCGCATCGCCGAAGGGGTGGCCCCAACGGCTAGGAAGCTGAGGCAACAACAGAGCCGCGACTTCGATCTCACCCGCTCAATGAAGAGCCTGCAGGAGCACCGCTATGCCCTGGAGCCGGTGTTAAACCTGGCAAGCGGGCAGCGGCACGTGGCCTACAGCGAAATGCTGTTCCGGCTGCCGGCGGAACTCGAAGACTCGATCAGTGTGCAGGAGCTGGTGCTGGCCCTCGAGCGCAACAACAACGTGTATCTCCTGGATCAGCTGATGCTGCGGCGGGCGATCACGCTTCTCCAGGAAGACGGCGACGAGACGCAACAGCTAGGGGTAAATATCTCAGCGCTGAGCATCGGATCCGACGCTCACATCACAAACTTGCTGGCGCAATTGCGCGCCCTGCCCGAAACGGTGCGGCGGCGGCTGGTGCTGGAAGTGACCGAAACGGCACTGGTGGCCAAGCCAGAGATGATGGAGCGGCAGCTGCAGCAGCTGCGCGACTTCGGTATCCGCATCGCCATCGACGACTTTGGGATGGGCTATGCCTCGATCGGGTATTTGTTTCAGCTGCAGCCTGACTTTCTCAAGCTCGACCTCAGCTACAGCCAACGCCTCAACGATGCCAACGTGGATGCGCTGGTGGACTTTCTGGTGCGGTATGGCGACATCAATGATTGCGGTGTGATCCTGGAGGGAATTGAAACCGAAGCGCAGTTGCACTACTGGCAAACACGCGGGGTGGAGCTCTTCCAGGGTTATTTGTTCAAACAGCCATCGAGCGCCTAAGCGATCAGGGGGCGTACCAGAAGGCGCAGCGACGTTGCTGCGGTTCCAACTGCCAGCCCTGGGCGCTGTAGAACTCCACCACACCCGGATCGGCAAAGAGGCTCACCCGCTCCACCTGCTGGGCCCGCAATAGATCGATCACATACGTCATCAGCTGTTTGCCTAAGCCCACGCCCTGATACAGCGGGTGCACGGCCACATCCCACACGGTGGCTTCAATCACCCCATCACCGGTGCAACGCGCGAAGCCCACCAGACGAGGCACACGTGGGTCATGGCGCCAGAGGCCCACGACCAGCAAACTGTTCTCCAAGGCCTTGCGCACACGCCGGAGGGGGCGGCGGCTCCAGCCCACGGCATCGCAGAGCTGCTCCAGCTCATAGAGGTCAATCTCCCGCTCGGTGCTGAGCACCAGGCTGAGCTGTGGGTTGGGCGTCGAGCACAGGCGATGGCCCTGCCCATAAAGGCCCTGGAGCTCGGTAGGAGGAGAGCTAAGCATTGGCACGATCCTCTCCCACTCTGGCGAAAGCTGAGCCAGGCTGGAGACCGTTCAATCACCGGAAGGCCCCTGGAGCGCTCCCCCCTGCTGGTGTTCGTGCACGGCTGGTTGCTCTCCGGGCGGCTCTGGCAGCCGCTCACCGCTGAGCTCAATCCAGCCTGGGACACCTGGAGCCCCGATTTACCGGGGTTTGGTGCGCAGCCGCGCCCGCGGGGGCTGCAGCCGAGCCTTGCCAGCTACGGCCGCTGGCTGGCGAAGGCGGCGCGCGAGCAGGCGGGGGATCGACCGCTGGTGCTGATCGGCCATTCCCTCGGCGGCAGCCTGGTGGTGCACGCAGCTCCCCATCTCGGGCCGCAACTAGCGGCGGTGGTGCAGGTCGCCGCTGGCGGCGGCGTGTTCCAACCCCGCCCCTTCCGCATGGTGCGCCGCGGCGGAGCGGCGTTTCTGCGCTGGCGACCGGGCTGGCTGGCCCAAATCCCGGGAACCGAAGCGATTCGCAGCCCGCTGCTGGCGGAGCTGAGGGCGGCGCAGGGCCTGCTGGCCTCAAGCATGCAGAGAGGTGCGGTGCAGCAACTGCCGGCCATGGTGGCCCAACTCCAGGTGCCCAGCTTGTGGGTGGCCGGTAGCCGCGACACGGTGATGGAGCCGCGTTATGTGCGCCACCTAGCGGGTTACAGCCCGGAGCACCAGTTCGCGTTGTTGGAGGGCGAAGGACACCTGCCGATGCGCACGGCTCCTGTGCCGCTGGCAGAGCTGCTGAACCGCTGGCTCAAGGAGCAGGGCATAGCTCCGAGCCGCGAGCAGTCTCAGAGCCTGGCCAGCCCCCGTTCCTGGAGCTCAGCCAACTGCGCGTAGAGGCCACCGGCGGCACGCAGCACCTTGTGACTGCCCTGTTCAATCAGGCGGCCACGCTGAAGCACCAGGATGCGATCGGCCGCTTCCACAGTGGCCAGGCGGTGGGCGATCACGATGGCTGTGCGATCGCATAGCAGCCGATCGAGATCACGCTGCAGGGTGGCTTCGGTGGAAGGATCGAGGAAAGCCGTGGCCTCATCCATCACCAGCACCGATGGATCGCGGATCGCCACGCGCGCCACTGACAGCAACTGCCGCTCACCGGAAGAAAGATTGCCGCCGCGCTCACGCAACTCGGTCGCCAGGCCCTGGGGCAGGCGCTGCAGCAGCGGCTCGAGCCCCAGATCGCTGCAGAGGCGCTGCAGCTCGGTGTCGCTGATCGCCGCATCGAGGCGCAAGTTGTCGGCAACGTTGCCGCTAAAGAGGAAGGTGTCTTGCAGCACCACACCCAGCCGCTGGCGCAGGGTGGGAATCGGCAGCTCGCGGATGTCGATGCCATCCAGCAGGATGCGGCCTTGCTGGGGCTCATACAGCCGGCAGAGCAGACGGATCACGGTGCTCTTGCCGGATCCGGTGGGCCCCACCAACGCCACGTGCTCACCCGGTGCGATGCGGAAGGAGAGGTTGGTGAGGATCGGGTCGTCGGCGCGGTAGGCGAACGACACGTTGTCGAACACCACCTCGCCCGCGCTGCTGCGCTCAGCACCACTGAGAAGTGCAGCGGCCGAGCGCTGCTCCTGGGGGAGCTCCTGAATCTCGATCGGCTGCTCCATCAGTTCACCGATCCGCTCCACAGCAGTCAGGCCGCCTTGGATCTGGGTGAAGCGTTCCGCTAACTGGCGCAGCGGATCAAACAGGCGCTGGGAGAAAAGAATGAAGGTGGTGAGCGTGCCCAAACCCATCGCGCCGGCTGTGACCATCCAGCCACCAAGCGCCAGCACCAGGGCAATCGCACCGAGCGACACCCACTCGATCAGGGCGGAGATGGCCGAGTCGTAGAAGATCGTGCCATTCACGGCCTGGCGGTAGGCCTCTGTGGTTTTGGCGAAGCGAGCGGAGTTGTAGGCCTCACGGCGAAACATTTGCACCACCTCCAGACCCTGCAGGTTTTCCTGGAGATCGGCATTGAGCTGGCTGAGCTCTTCGCGAACGCGGTAGTTGGCCTTGCGGTAGCGGCGCTGCAGCCAGAGCATCGTGAGTGTGACCGGCACCTGCGAAGCCAGCAGCAGCAGGCCCAGGCGCGGCTCAATCGTGATCATCGTGGCGGCGATCACCAGCAGGGTGACCAGATCGGCAAGCAGGCCCACCGCCCCGCTGCCAAACACCTCCGCCAAGGCATCCACATCGCTGGTGAGGCGGGTGAGCAGCTTGCCCACCGGCGTGCGGTCGTGAAACCGCAGCGAAAGATCGAGGGCGTGGGCGAACAGGTCGTTGCGGATGCGGGCCGTAAGCCGCTGGCCCACCGCCTGCACGTTGAAGCTCTGAAGCCCCTGCAGGCCGAGACGCACGCCCACGGCGGCGAGCAGCAACAGCACCAGGGTGCGTAGCTGCTGGGCCAGGGGCAAGGGCTCAAGCCAGGCGAGCACCGGCTCCTGCCGCAACGCCGAGATCGCCTGTCCCACCAGGAGGGGCTGCACCGCCGCGGCTCCCGCCACGGGAATCAGCAGCACCATGGTGAGCAGCAATCGCTTGCGGTCGCGGCCCAGGTAGGGCAGCAAACGTCGCAGCCGTTGCCGATCGAGATTGGCCATCAGGTTCCAGGCCGGCTGGAGACGGCAGCGATTTGATCCACGATCCCCTGCAGCTCACCGTCATCAAGGCGCAGCGCCAGGGGATGCCCCACCAGGCGGGCTGTGGAGTGGAACAGATCTTCAATCGCGATCAGGCCGTTCTCCACAAGGGTGCGGCCGGTGGCCACCAGGTCCACAATCGCCTCACTCATGCCGGTGATCGGGCCGAGCTCCACGGAACCGGCCAGATGAATCAGCTCCACCGGAAGATCCAGCGCCTCGAAATACTCCTCAGCGCAGCGGGTGAACTTGCTGGCGACGCGGCAGTGAGCGGGCAGATCGGCGGTGCGGCGGTAGGGGCTTGTGGCTTTCACGGCCACGCTCATGCGGCAGCCACCGAAGCCCAGATCCACCAGATGAGCCACCGGCAGCTGATGCTCACGGAGCACGTCGTAACCGACCACGCCCAGCTGGGCCTGGCCGTAGGCCACATACACAGGCACATCGGCATTGCGCACGAGCAACGCCCGGGCCCGGCCACAGGCGCTGGGCACCATCAGCTGGCGATTACCCGGCTCGAGTACCGCCGCGAAATCGAGGCCGGCAGCAGCGAAACGTGCCACGGAATCCTTGAGGAGGGCTCCCTTGGCCAGCGCAACGGTGATCATGGGAGTCAGCCTGAACCGGGACTTTAACGATGCAACAGGCCGCCACCGCAGCCCCGATCGCCAGCCGGGTGTCGTTGATCCCGGTGCTCAGCGACAACTATGTGTTTGTGCTGCATGGAGATCAACCGGGACCTGCCGTGGTGGTGGATCCAGCGGTAGCCGAACCGGTGATCACGTGGCTGGAGCAGCGGCAGCTTGAGCTCACAGCCATCCTGCACACCCACCACCATCACGACCATATCGGCGGCACACCGCAGCTATTGCAGCACTGGCCGCAGGCTGCGGTGATTGCCAGCAGCGCTGATCTTGCCCGCATTCCCCTGCAAACCCAAGGTGTGCAGGGGGGCGATCGGTTTGAGCTGCTGGGACGCACCGTGCAGGTGATCGACGTGCCCGGCCACACCGCCCACCACATCGCCTTTTATCTCGCCCCCGCAGGCGGGGATAGCGGGCATCTCTTCTGCGGCGACACGCTGTTCGCCGGGGGCTGCGGGCGGTTGTTTGAGGGCACACCTGAACAGATGCACCGCTCGCTGCAGCAATTGGCAGCCCTGCCGGGGCCCACTCAGGTGTGGTGCGCCCACGAATACACCGCCGGCAACCTGCGCTGGGCTGCGGCCGAAGCTCCCACCGATCGCGCGATCAGCGAGCGGCTAACCACCACCCTGGCCCTACGGGAGCAGGAGCAACCCACCCTGCCCAGCACGATTGCGCTGGAGCGGGCCACCAATTTGTTTGTGCGGGCGGAGAGCCCAGAGGTGCTGCGCCACCTGCGGGGCCACAAGGATCTTTGGAAGGGCTGAGCGCTCAGTGGGCAGCCGCGCAGAGCTCTACGCCGGCGGGGAAGAGGCGTACCAACTCACCAGCCCGCAGCCGCAGCCGGCAGCGCTGCCCGCGGGCGTAGTCCTGCTCGAGGGGGAGCCGCAGCCGAAGGCGGCGCTCACCGCACTGCACCTGATACAGCCACTCGCGGCCCAGAAATTCACGACCGATCACCCAAGCCTCAGCTGTGTCGTCTGGCGTGAGTTCGATGCCCTGGGGGCTTACCAACACCTCCAGATCATCAGCGCTGCTGCGGGGGAGCAGCTCCGCCTCGGCGGGAATGTTCAAGGCACCCAGCGGGGTGGTGAGTCCATGCCCCTGCCACTGGGCCGGCAGCAGATTGCTCTGCAGCACAAAGCGCCCCACAAAGGCCGTGGCTGGGGCTGTGACCAGCTGCTTGGGGCTGGCGCACTGGTGCAGATGGCCCGATTCGAGCACCGCCACCCGATCGCAGATGGCCAGGGCCTCCTCGGGGTCGTGGGTCACGATCACACCGCTGGCCCCGCAGCGAGCCAGCACCCCCGGGAGCTCGGCGCGCAGGCGCAGCCGCACCTCCACGTCGAGGTTGGAGAAGGGTTCATCGAGCAGCACGAGCGAACAGCCGGGGGCCAGGGCACGGGCCAGGGCCAGGCGCTGACGCTGACCGCCCGAGAGCTCATGGGGGTAGCGGCGCTCGAGGCCCTTCAGACCGAGCAGCTCCAGCAACCAGCCGGCGCGGCTGCTGTCCTGACCGCGGCGCAGACCGAAACAGGCATTGCGCCAGGCATCGAGGTGGGGAAACAGGGCGTAGTCCTGAAACACCATGCCCACACCGCGCCGCTCCGGCGGCAGCCAGCGATGGGGGCCGGCCACCTCCTGCCCGCCGATACGCACCACGCCGCGATCTGGTTTCTCAAAGCCGGCGATCAATCGGAGCAAGGTGGTTTTGCCGCAGCCCGAGGGGCCCAGCAAACCCACCAGTTCGCCTGGGCGCAATTGAAAGTGGATATCGCGCAGGGTCCAATCGCCGCTCGAGGCCGGGCCGCTGTAGCGATGCCACAGACCATCGAGCTCCACCTGGGGCCGCAGGGGCAACTCAGGGTTGGACAACTCGATTCGCATCAGGCGCTCTGGCCATAGGCTCAGCGCCCATCTTCCCTCCAGCATGACCAGCCCTGCGATCGAAGCCGTGACCACGAGCGCTGCTCCTGCACCGGTGGGCCCCTACAACCAGGCCGTGAAAGCAGGCGGCGTGCTCTATTGCAGCGGCCAGATCGCCCTCGATCCCGCCAGCGGCGCGATGGTGGGTGCAGGCGATGTGGAAGCAGAAACCCGGCAGGTGTTGAGCAACCTCAAGGCGGTGCTGAGCGAAGCAGGCTGCACACCTCAACAGGTGGTGCGCACCACGGTGTTTCTCGCCGACCTCAGTGATTTCGCCAAGGTGAATGCCCTCTACGCCGAGATGTTCGGAGCCGGCGTATCCCCAGCTCGGGCCTGCGTGGAGGTTGCCGCCCTGCCCAAGGGTGCACGGGTCGAGATCGATTGCATTGCCGTGCTGGGCTGAATCAGCGAAGCCGAATCACTCGAAAGGTGAGGTTGATCCGCTCGGCCACCACGCGAGCCCGAGGCGGCAGCGCGTGCTGCCAGTGGTTCTGGCTGGGTGGATCCATCACCAAGAGGTCGCCATCTGCAAGGTTCACGGCGAAAGCCGCTTCCGTTCCTCGGCGTGGCCTGAAGCGCAGATCACGGGCAACGCCGAGGCTGAGGGAGGCAATAGGGGCCTGATCGTCGAGCTCAGCCTCATCGTCGGCGTGCCAACCCATCCGATCGGCACCATCGCGGTAGCGGTTGAGCAGCAGGCTGTTGAAGCGAACCTCAAGCTGCTGCTGCAGCAGATCCCGCAACGTCTCGAGATCCCTAGTCCAAGGATGGATCTCCTGCTGGAGACCGCTATAGCGGTAGCTGCAGCCTGGATCAGCCACCCAGCAGGTGAGCCGCGGCGTGCGGTGCTGCTTGCCATAAACGGTGACCAACGGCTGCTGCCAAACCAGCCCATCAACCAAGCGCTGGCGCAGATCCTGGGTGCCGATGCCCTGCTGCTGCAACCAGGCTGAGCCATGGCGCAGCTGCAAACCAGAACGCTCAATGCGGATCAAGGCGATGGAGAGCCGATCTTGGTGGTCCCCTGAGCCTGCTGCAGCGGCGGCGGGGCCACCGGCAACAGCCGCGTGGCCTGATCAATTAAGGGAGTGGGATCGAGCGCCAGCATGCGGTCACCATCCCGGCGACGCAGCTCCACATGCAGGTGGGGGCCACTGGCACGGCCGCTCTGGCCCAGCTGTCCTAGGGGTGTGGCAGCGGGCAGGAAATCTCCCTGTTGCACCGAGGCCGAGAGCAGATGCGCATAGAGGGTCTGCCAACCCCGGCCGTGATCGAGCACCACGGTGAGGCCATAGCCATCGAGCTCCTCCACCAGCACCACGTGGCCTGGAAGCATGGCCAACACAGGAGTGCCCTCAGGCGCCACCAAATCCTGGCCAGCGTGCATGCGCCAAGCGCCACGGCTGTCGGAATAACGCCAGCCGTAGGGATCCACTTCCTCTGCAGCAACCGCCAGCGGGTACACCAACCGCAGTGGTTCGCCGGGCCGCAGAGGCCACGCATCATCCTTGGGTAACCCAGCCAGAGCGCTGCTCACCAGCACCACATCAGCCACCTGAGTTTCGGCAGGAATCAGTTCTGGCCGCGGAGGCAGCGTTGATTGGCCGGTAGGAACAGCCAGGGTTTCAGCCCGCACCCCAACCACCAACACTGCGCAGAGCGACAGCAGGGCAAGCAGCAGTGACCTTGGCTTCACACACCCAGCGCAGAGGCTGGCCCGTTGTAACGGGCTCCTCTCCAAGCAGCCAGCCAGGGCGAGGGGTAAGCTCCCAGCAGGCGGGGCGTGGCGCAGCTTGGTAGCGCGGGTGCTTTGGGAGCACTAGGTCGCAGGTTCGAATCCTGTCGCCCCGATTGACTTCTCACCAACCAGGCCTGAGAGGCGGGCTCAAAACGGGCTCAAAAATCCGTCCCACTCAGGCTGGGAGTGTCTGGGAGCGTCCGGGGTTGTCAGGGCCGTCCCCCGTAGCCTCCAGTGCGAGCAAGCCTCAACGGCGGCGATACCGAGCTGCGTCATCTCTGAACGCATCCATCCCCTTTCGCCGGATCCGCTGATGGATCGATCGCAGATCTCCGGTCCCAGGAGTTCCTGTCTTTCGCATCCACAACGATGACCCATACCCCCCACTGGTCCGTGCAACGTCAGGCCGCCGATTGCCTGGGCGTGAGCGAGCGGACGCTGCATCGCTGGCGCTCCGCCGGCCTACTCAAACCGGGCGAGCACTTCCGCCGGAAGTTCCCCTCGCCCAACAGCCCGCTGCTCTATCACCTGGAGCGCTGCGAGGAAGCCATGAACCACGCCTGCGCACGTCCCTGGCAGCAGCTCGAGCGGGCACCCCAGTGCTCACGCGAGAACCTCAAGCGCCGCTGAAGACGGTCCTCAGGGCTGGCCCTGCCCCCTCCCGCCAACGGAGCTCCCCAGGGCCAACCCCGCCAGGATGCTGAGCCCCTGATTCACTGCTTCATCAATGAGGCCTTGGGGCCGGGCACAGAACAACGCCACGGGGTGCTCTGGAGTGGAACCGACCGAGGACTGCTTCGGCGCATCGGGATCCACAACACCACGCGAGCGGCGAGGCTCGTCCACCCGCCGCTCCAGCGCCGGCAACCCATTCATCCGCACGTACAGCCAGCTCAGGGCAGTGCAATTGAGCAGGTCAAACGCCAACGTGGCGCCCTGGAATCCCAGGATCCCGGTGGAGATCCAGACCACCAGCCGGCGGGAATCCATGGAGCATTGGCGAACTGCTCAGAAGGGTTCCGGGCCTGATCCATCCGCCATGGGTTCGTCAGGCAACTGAGCACTGAGCCGATCTGCCAATTCCAGACAGCGGTCCATCTCTTCCCAGAGCAACTCCCGCCGCTCTGAGGTCACAGCAAAGGAGCGGTGGTGCAGATCGCGGCCGAGATAACGCAAGGCATCGCAGATGCGGCGCCAGTCAGCAGAGCTGAGTTCGTGGGAGGGATCGGTCATGGGTTGATCCTGCCTGCCGCAGATGACCCCGCCGGAACCCTCAAGGGTTCTCCGCGACTCCTCAATGCCACTCACTCCTGAGGGCTGGACCTTGCTCAAAACCTGGGAGGGCTGCCGCCTGAGCGCCTACCCCGACCCCGCCAGCGGCGCTGCTCCCTGGACCATCGGCTACGGCCACACCGGCGCGGAGGTGGTGCCGGGGCTGACGATCACGCAAGAGCAGGCAGAGGCCTGGCTCAAGCAAGATGTCGCTGAGGCTGCCGCTGCAGTGGATCGGCTCCTGATCAGCGTCACGCTCACCCCCCGTCAACGCGATGCCCTGATCAGCTTCTGCTTCAACGTCGGCGCGGGAGCCCTCGAGCGCTCCACCTTGCGCAAGCGCCTACTCGCCGGGGAATCGTCAGCTGATGTGATCGCCGAGGAGCTCCCGCGCTGGAACAAGGGCCCCAAGAGCCCGCTGGAAGGGCTCAAGCGCCGAAGGGCTGCAGAGGTGTCCCATGCACAAACGTCAGAGGCCGCTGCTCCACAAACCCAAACGGCGAGATCAGCTTCGGTCCCCAGCCACGAGCCGATCCAGCTCCTGGACGCGGTGCATCACCACAAGGGGTTGGCGCACCAACAAGAGGCCTGGTTGCAGTTGGAGCGCTCACTCACCGCAGAGCAACGGGGTGCTTTCGCGGAGATGTTTCGCACTCCGGCGTCACCATCGAACGCGACTTCCCAACCTGAGCTGCCCGGCCTGATCGAACTGCCGGTGCCCTACCTGAGCCAGAACGACAGCGCCACCAGCCAAGGGCCGCGCATGTGCTTCTCATCCAGTTGCGCCATGGCTGCTGCCTTCGTGAAACCCGATGCGCTGCGTGGCCCCGGCCAACTGGACGATCAATACCTGGCCTTGGTGCAACGCCACAGCGACACCACTGATGCCAATGCCCAAGTGAAAGCGCTTCAAAGCCTTGGGCTGCAAGCACGCTTCCGCACCGACGGCTCCAGCGAAGACCTGATCGAGCAACTCAAACGGGGACTCCCTTGCCCAGTTGGTTGGCTCCACAAAGGACCTGTCTCGGCCCCCAAGGGCGGGGGCCATTGGAGCCTGGCCATCGGTTGGGATCCAGCCAAGCGCCAGTTCCTGATGCACGACCCCAACGGAGAAGCCGATCTAGTGAACGGCGGCTACGTGACCACGTCCATTGGCAGCGGAGCGGGCCAGCGCTACTCCGAGCGCAACTGGGGGCGCCGCTGGATGGTGGAGGGCGCCGGCAGCGGCTGGTGGATAGAGATCAGCCCGGGGGCCTGACGCGCCAAAGCGGGGAACACTTCCAGCAGTTGCTCCAGATCACCCATGACCTTCACTCCCGCCATGGCGTCCATCCCCCTGCACAGCGATCACCATGTGCGACTTGGATTGGAAGCCCAGTTGCGCCAGTGCTGGGCGATGTACAACGCTCTGCCAACAGAAGCCAACCGTTATCAACTGGTGCGGTTGGAGCGCTTGCTGCAGAGCCTTTGATGGCATCAAACCCACAGGGGGTGTTACAACCCATCCAGAGCAGAGGATGACAACTGCTTGTCCAAGGAGGTCTGAGGAGGCCTCCTTTTTTAGTGGCCACAAAAGGTGGGACGAACATGGAGATCCATCGCTGCATTCGTTACTGTCCGTGCAGCAATCTCCTTCGTCACCATGCTCACCGGTTCTGACCTACTCGCCAAAGTGAAAGAGCTGGGCGATGTGTCCAAATCAGACCTCGTGCGCAGCTGCGGCTACGTGAGCACCAAGAAAGATGGTGGCGAGCGCCTCAGCTTCACCGCCTTCTATGAGGCCCTTCTGGAAGCCAAAGGTCTGAGCCTGGGCAACGATGGCGTGGGCCGGGGCAAAGGTGGCCGCAAGCTCAGCTACACCGCCACCGTGCAAGGCAACGGCAACCTCCTCGTGGGCAAGGCTTACACCGCCATGCTCGACCTCAAGCCCGGCGATGAGTTTGAAATCAAGCTCGGTCGCAAGCAGGTGCGCCTCATTCCCGCTGGCGGTGTGGACGAGGAGGAGTGATCTCCTGAGAGTTGCAGCGAGCCGCTGTTGATCAGCGGCTCTTCACGCAGTAACTGCCCGAGCTGTACCAGCCCAGAGGACAACTGCTGCCCTGCTTCTGGATCGTTTCGCGGTTGTTGCTTGGACTACTCACGCAGTAGGACCCTGAGCTGTAGAAGCCAAGCGGGCAGCTGCCGCCAGTCTTCTCAAGTGCACCACGGGTGTTGCTGCTCTTGGATGGCACGCAGTAGCTCCCGGAGGCGTGGTAGCCCAGTGGGCACCCTCCCACTTTGGGGAGGGGTTGCACAGGTTGTTGGGCAATCGCGACTGGGCCAAAAGACGCGATCAGTCCTAGGGGTAGAAGCACCCCCACAAAGGGTTCCCAGAGGTTCCTGGTGATGGTCATGTTTCGCTGCTCTGAATAATCCGGCACAACCGGTTGATCTGCTCTGCTTCTTCGATCGTGTTGGCCAGGCCGCTCGTTAATCCGGGGCAGCCCACCACGATCGACAGGCATTGAGCCCGACTGATCGCCACGTTCAGGCGATTCGGTGAGAGCAAAAAGCCCAACCCCCTTGGTGCGTCATCGCCACTGCTCGCAGTGAGGGAAAGGATCGCAACCGGTGCCTCCTGTCCTTGGAATTTGTCAACCGTGCCAACTCTGGCTTTGCCGTCCAGGCGCTGGCGTAGGCGATTCACCTGCACGTTGTAGGGAGCGATCACGAGGATCTCTTCTGAGCTCAGCCTGCCGCTGCCTTTGGCATGGGTGTACGACCCACCAAGGAGTGCCGCCACGATCTCATCGATCCGCTCGATCTCGGCCTCACTGGTCACGCTGCAGCCGCTGTGGTGCACGGCTTCAAACACCATGCCCCGATCGGGTAGTGCACGCCCTGATGCAGTCAGGCACGGCCTAGCCCACTGGATCGCGTTCACGGCGTTGGCACTGCTTGCCTGCAGGCGCCCGTCATAGAAGAGCTCGGAGACCACCGCCGTGATCGAGGGCTCCATCCGCCAACTGGTGGAAAGAAACACACCCTGATCAGGTGGCACTACATGGGCCCCCTGCATCAGGTATTCGAGGCAGGAGTCCCCGGAGGAGCCGGGGTGATCGGCCTGGGAAGGCTGGGCCAGCTGTTGTTGATCACCCACCAACAGAATCGAGCGAGCGCAGCGGGCCATCACCAACAGATTCGCCAATGACATCTGGCCCGCCTCATCCACCACGAGCAGATCGAACTGATCAGCCAACACCTCCCGGGCGAACATCCAAGCGGTGCCACCCACCACGGCCATCGCAGGGGTGATGCCATCGGGATGCACCAGAGGAATCCCTTTGCCGGTGAGCGACTCCTCTTTTTTGCTGGTGTTGCATTTCACGACCGCGCCGCTGAGTCCGCGCTCCGCGCAGGTGTACTTGGCCTTGATCAGCAGGTTGTTGATCGCTGCATGGCCGTTGGAGCTGATCGCCACCCGCTTGCCCCGTGCCACGAGATCTGCAATCACCTGTCCTGTCACCGTGGTTTTTCCAGTTCCAGGTGGCCCCTGCAGAGCGAGGGTGCAGCCGCTGCGGTTAGCGAGGAAATCAGCCAGGCGCGCAGCGACACCAGAGGGATCAGCTGCCACCGCGGCGTTCAGCGGTTTGAGCTCGGGCAGGGTTTGGCGCTCGAGCAGCTGCACCATCGCCTGAGGGATCGGTGATGCTCCGCTGTGCCAGGCCTTGGCCTGCTCGAGCAGGCTGTCGCGCAATTTCTCAGTGATGTCCGCAGGAACCGCGATCAGACTGCAGAGCTGATCAGGGATGCCATCACCGAGGCCTTCACTGCGCCGCTGGTCCCGCTTACTCCAGGGCAGCTTGAGGGTGATGCGGCCACGCTCGGCGTCGAGGGCATCGATGTCGAGCTTGAGGCCCGTATCTGCGATCTCGAGCTGCGGGGAGCGATCGGCATCCCGCGCTCCGATCTTCAGGGGTTGGGATGGATCAAAGGAAAAGGTGTGATAGTCAGCGCCGGTGCGCTTGCTCTCACGGGCCTGCACGCTGCGCCAGCGGGCCTCCGCAATGGATTCGCTGTCATCAATCAGATCCGACGGGCTGAGCTCTGCTTTATTGCGGCGATCGAAATAGGCCCACCACGCCACCTTCGCTTCACGGTGGTGAAAAGGCAGTAACTGCGCCAGGAGCCGCTGCACACGCCAGCTCAGGCCCCGCGGTCCGCGTTGCTCCTGCGCAACCAGTCGTTCATCACTTCCGGTTGGCCCTGGATCGCTTTGCAGTGCCTCCGGGAGTTCACCCAACAGCTCGGCGCTCAGCTGCCCAAGCGGCCACGGTTCTTTCTGCGGCTTTTCATCTGACGCTGTCTCCAGCGGGTTCTCCGGAAGACCTCGCTCACGCCTCAGCCCCCGCAGCCAGTCGTGCAGGAAAACCGTGGACTCGCAGTCTTCCTTGTTGTAGTTCTCGATGCCCTGAAGCAGCGGGCTGCCGTCGGGGAGAGCACCAGGGTGATTCGGTTCACCGGAGTTCTGCCAGTTGAGGTAGGCCACCACCGAATCGCCGGCATTGGTCACTTCAGCGGCGCGCTTCTCCATGTAGAGGTGCTCCACCTTCTTGATCGAGTAGCTGGGCTCACCGAGCACGATTGAGCCGGTCACCACCGGCAAAAGATCCACCAACAAGCCCGAGCGCAGCCATTCATCGATCACCGCCTCCCGCGTGCAGTGCTGTTGAGCCAGGCGGCGCATCGCCGTCTTCTCGTAGCTGGCGTAGTGGTAGACGCGCAGGCCGGGATAACGGCTGCGGCGGTCTTCCACCCAGTCCACCCATGCTTCAAAGGCCTTCTTCTCCTCCAGCGGGCTGTGGGCCCACCAGGCCTTGAACTGCGGTGGGCCGCCGGGGATGTCCCGGTAGCAGGCACCAAAGAGGTATTCGAGCTTGGTGCCAGCCACCGAGTCCTGGATGCCCTCCATGTCGAACCAGATATCGCCGTCATCGGCCGCAGGCAAGGCAGCCAGGCCCTTGCCTTTGATCACGGGGCGGAGCCGATAAGCCGGGCGGCCATCAGGAGCAGCTGGCGTGAGCTGGAGTTCGGCCTGTTGCCGCAGCTCATGCAGCGCTTCGGGGTTGAGTCCGGGAACTGCCGTACCGGCGGGCAACGCTGCCAAGTCGTCGATCGTCGCGATCCCTGCGGCGCGCAGCTTCTGCCGTTGGCTCTGACGCATGTTGGCCACGAGCATCAGATCGCCCTGATCTGCCAGCCGTTGGTCAATAAAGGCGGTCCAGCCGGCGTGATCACCGGGCATGTCTTCTGGGACAGCCTGAGGATCAAAGGTTGCGCGGAAGCTGCGGTAGCGCTGACGCAGCAGCTGGTACCAGGCCCAGAACTGATCGGTGGCGTAGCGCTGAAAGCGACCACCACCGAGATAGAGCTCAAAGTGATCAGGTCGCTGGCCAAGCAGCGCAGTCAACAGCTCGCAATAAGCCGAGGCCTGCACCAAGAACGTGGTTTTGGGCTTGGAGGCCAGCTTGCACTCAATCGGGATGTAGCTCCAGCTGCCCAGCCCTGAGGGTTGCTCAATCCGGCGCAACAGGTCGGCAGAGCCGCGCAGTTCGTCGTTGCAGAGCGAAGCCTGGTGGATGAAATCAAAACCCTCCGCCATCGCCGCCCTGGTGGTGGTGTAGTCGGCGTCGTTTTGCTTTCCAGGAAGACGGGCGATGCGATGACCCTGGGCTTCCAACTTGCTCAGCAGTACCTGCTCATGGCGCAGACCATCGGCAAAGAGCTGCTGATCGAGCGCACTGGGCTCGGGCTTGCTCTCCTGAAAGAGACCGCGTGCTTCCAGTTCTTCCCACCAGGCGCCGATCACCGGGCTGCGGGAGAAGAGGGAGAGCTTGCTTGGGGTGATCCGAGACATCCGGCTTCGATCCATCAGCCCAGATCCACATTGGCAAGCATGTTGCGGGCATGCAGCAGTCGATCGGAGTCGATGCTCCACAAGGAGATCGACCGGTGATTGGCCTCCGGGTCCTGTTGGAATTGCTGCACCACCGCTTGATGCAGCCCCTCCAGCCTTCCAATAAGGGCCAGAGCGATCTGCTGGTCTTCCAGAGGGCTGGTGGAGAGTTCAGCGATCAACCCCAAAACCTCTTGGACCTTGCCGCTGCCCTCGTCTGCCTTGGCGACAGGCCCATAGGCGCACGGCTGCAGATGTTGCATGGCGAGCAACTCCTGGATCGTCCCTGGTGTTGACGTCTCCGCAGCGACCTCTGGCTCTGGTTGGGCAATCTCGGAGGGCTTGGGGAATGGCCCCCGGTTCTCATTCGGATCGGGCTTGAAATTGTTGCTGTGCCGGAAACGCTTGAAAAAAGACGCCATCAGGACTGATGCGGATGCCGTCACCCTCGGGTAGGCGGCCTGAGGTGTCTCTGGTTTTCGTGCGAAGAACCGCAAGCAGCGTCTTTGCATCCGTCCTTCGCACGTAATTCGAGCTTTTGGAGACGAAGCCACCGGAGAGTTGGTTCAGCGTCTTGACCCCCAGATGACACGCGAACGCGACCCCTATCGGATTCCCCGCGCTGGCTGGGAGATCGCCCCAACGGCAGGCGTGGCGTCGATCGACCTGAACGGCAACCACGGTGCATTGACTGGTGGTGAGTTCGTCGGCGAGAGCACCGTCGGCGGAATGCTCGTTTATGCGATTTACCAGGCCCTCCTCACTGGGCTGCGCACCGAAGCCATGCGCAAACGCGGTGAGATCGACCGCAACACCCAGGTCAAGGTCATCGTGGCGAGCGTCTGGGAAACCACCAAGCAAGGTGCCGCCGTGAGTGCAGTGCTCGGCGTGGTGCTTCTGGTCTTCCCCTGGCTTGGCTTACCGCTGAGCTTGATCGGGATGGTTGGCCTGGGTAAGGCTTCGGTGGACCTTGCCCACGCCTTTTGGGATGGCCTCAGCGAGGCCCAGCGCTCAGACCTCCATCGCGCTGCCTTTGAGGCGGGCGTGAACCTAAGCCGCCTCATCAGTGGAGCGGGTACGGCCTCTCAAGCGGTATGAGTCGCGCCTTCGCCATCGGGCTCACATCAGCGTTCATCACACGCATCCCAGAGCTGGTCTTCGACCCTCAGCTGATCGCCACCCTCCAGGAACGACTGGCCGCCCATGGAGCCCAACTGCAGGGCCAGCTCCCCGAACTCTTGTTGCGGAGCAACAGCCCTGAGGAAGCGATCCGTAGTTGGCTTTCGGATAAAGATCTGAGCCACTGGGTTCCCCAGGCGCAAGGCGGATCAGCCGCACAGGGCTGGCAATTTGAAACCGCCAGCTGGAATCGCAGTCGGGGCGCCGAGCCGATGACTCCGCTGGAGGTGGGCCGGGCCCATGTGGATGGAGGGTTCGATGCCATCCAGGCGCCTGGAGTCGCGGCTGATCTTGCCGGCCACTGCCTGGAGGCGGCCGTGATTGCAGCTGTCATCACCCTTGGCTGGGAATTGACGCGCAACCGATCTGCCTGGCTCGAGGCGACAGCGTCCGCGCGGCGCGATCGCTTGATCAAAACCCTGCGATCCGTTGGTCTGGCGTCCATCAGCGGAGCATCTCTGTCTCTAGCGGTGAGCTTGGCCATAGCGCTGATCCCAGGGGCCCAGATCTGGCTGATGGCAGGCGCGATTTGCAGCGCCGCTCGAGCGTTGCCAGGTCAGCGGGATCAGGCGTTTGATCTCAAGTCGTGGATTTCAACCTGAGTCATCAACAGCTCTCATCTCTGGTGTGCCTGTGAATAAGACGCCACCACAGCTAATGCGCGGCGAGCGTGCTCCATCCGGAGCTCCTGGGGCTCCTCGATCACCACATCCGACCCATAACCAAACAGCCAACGCCTGAAGTCCACATCACGCGCCACGGTCCAAGGGGGCAGATCCAGTTCCACAGGGAAAGGATGGGAGTCGCCAGCAACCGGCTCCAGCACCACCGGTGCCTTCGCGGAATGACGCCAGCGGTCACCGGCAAGCGGCTTGGAGAAGCGCATCTGGTTGAGGGGATACCGCTGTAGGCCTTCCCGCAGGAAGCGATAGACCCGCTCGGTGCAGCGAAAGCGCACGGTGGTGAGCAGCTCTGGTAGCTCGTCGATGGTTGCAGCCGCCAGCTGTTGCTGCAGCCCGGCGTCATCACCGAAATAGATCCCGCCGCTGAGCTCCATCAGCCGGGCTAGGCGCCGAATGCCATCGGCGCGCTGCTGCGGTGACCGGCGAAAACCACTCTCCACCTGGCGCAAGGCCAGGCGATCCAGCCGTTCGGTGCGGATCAGGCCATGGTCATGGCCAATGGCGTCGTCCTCGTAGGCCAGATACCAACCGATGTTGTGAAACAGAAGCTGCAGCGGCCAGACCCGAATCGCATCTCGGGGCTCCTCGCCGTGCTCGGCTGCATCACTGAAGCGCTCCAGCAGAACGCGTTGGCCACCTGCGATCGCAGCCTCAAGCTTCTCGGCCTGTTCGGGCACCGCCAGCGAGTCGCGCCGCACCAGATCGGGGTGCACGATCGAGCGATTGGCAAACACCCGCACTGGCAGCTCGTCTTCGCGCAGCACGCCTCCCCAGCGCAAGCGTTCATCCAGCTCAGCCAAGAGGTCCTGGGCGGTGGGGTCCCCCAGTCGCCCCGCCGCCTGACTCACAACCTGATGAACCTCCCGCAGGCGCGCGGCGGAGAGCACTGCCGTTCCCAGGCCGTAGCCGTGGCGCGCGTTGTCATTGCGGGTGCGGAAGCCGTATGGCGTGAGCACACGCTCCACGTCCTTGCGCAGGGTGGAGGCCTCACCGGGCATGTAGACCCCAGCCAATTGGGCAATCAGGTGCTCGGGCAGCGGCACGCCCTTTTCGCAATCAAAGGGGTGATGCAACAGATGGCGCAGCAGTGACAACACGCGGATGAACACGCTGCGGTCCGCCATCGGCGGCCAGCCACCGAGGTTTTTCTCGCTCAGCTCCACTGGGGCCATCGGCGGCTCCAGGGGTTGCTGGGTTGGCGTTGCATCGAGGAACCCCTGGCTCTGCAGCCAGAGCAGATCAACTTCGAGAGCCTCCACTTCGCCGTAGCACTCGCCCCGCAACCGAGAGAGCAACGCCGCCGCCCTCTGGGCCATCGAGCCTTCCGGAAGTGGATTGCAGATCGCCTCCAGTTCGGCGCGGGTGGTGGCATCACCAGCGCTCAGCCCGGGGAAGCGGCTGAGCAGTTGCAACAGATAGAGCAGTCGCTCCAGATCCAATAAGCGTGAGTAGCCGTGGAGCTCTTTGGCCTGCTCGCGGTTGCGGGCTGCGGCGATGCGTTTGTCGAGGCGAGCGATCTCCAGCTGCAGATCCGCCTTGAGATCGGCACCAAGTGAAGGATCGAAGTCCACCAGTGCAGCAAAGCCTTCCTGGCGGTCGGGCTGGAAGTCGCGATCGTTCAGGGCAGCTGCAAACTGCTGCACCACCAACTCCGGCACCTGGCGCGCGCGCTGTTGGTTCCACTCCAGGCACACCTCGACAGGCGTGCGCAGCCACCAGCCGATCCACTCCACCTGGCGAGCAAGCTCCAGGCGCTGCGTGAAGGCCAGGCGCCAGGGACGCCGCGCGTGGGTGGCGTCGATCAACACCGAGCGGCCCTCGGCCACGCAGCGCTGAACATCGGCGTGCAGGCGCTCTTCCACCTCATGCCAGTGGCCCTGGATCATCGAGTCGCCGTACAGCTCCTCGCGGATGCGGTCGGTGGAGAACAGCTCGGCGTCAAGCAGCGGCGCCAGCAAGGCCGCGATGGTGGTCTTGCCGCTGGCGGGCGGGCCGATCAATAGGTGGCAGCGCAGCGCGGCGGCCATGTCCACAGCCAAGGTGTTCGCATCATGGGCATCCCGGCCCGGCCTTGCCGGCTCCGCCCTGCGAAGAACGATCGGGCGCTACCGGAGCCGGGGTTCTTCGCACGGACATTGGGCTGAATCGCGCCTTGGCAGCAAAAGCTGAGCGGAGCCCTGCACTGCGCATTGATGAGCGCCACTGCCGATTCCCGGCCCTACCGAATCCCTTCGTCCCTGCGGGATCTGGTGATGCTCGATCTGCTCGAGCTCACCGGGAGCACCACCGCCACCGCGGAGTTGCTCACCATGTCTCAACCGAGCGTGAGCCGCCGCTACCGCTCGGTCGCTCGCGACCTAGGGCTTGCCCGTCAGAGCGATGCCCCATTAGGCCGCCGCTTTGCCGATGCCCCCTGGATTCCGTTTCTGCGTCGCGGCATCAACCACCACCGCCTCACCGGTGGGGTGTTGCGGGTGGGCAGCGGCCGGGAGCTTGAGGCGGCGTTCTCCGGAGTGCCCTGGGCCCAATGGATTCGGCTGGGCCGCCAACAGCAAGAGCAGTGGCGCCCGCTGTTGAGCCTGGAGCTGCTTGATGCGATTGCCGTGGAGGAGGTGCCAGGCCTCTCCGCTGAAGAAGCCGTATCCCTGACCTTGGTGGAGGTGCGCAGCGCCCGCAACGGCGCCGTGGTGTTGATCTGCCGGCGCGATCCGCTGGTGCTTGAGATCTGCGCTCGGCTTTGCACCTGATTGGCAGTATCGAGAGGGCCGAATCAAACAGTCCAGGGGTACTCCTCCAACACCCTCTGCAGCGACGACAACACCGCCAACACGTCATAAAGCTGCACTTGCCGTTGTTGTCCAGCAGCTTGTGGATGGCCCATCCAGTTCCCAAACTCCCGCACCTGGTCCAGGCAACTGATCAACCAACGGTTCGCTCCCCGCTTGCGGAGCTGGCGAATGCCGCCATACAAGTTCAGGCGGCCCTGATGAGGAACATCACGGAGGCTGTGCAACACCAATTGCTCCACCACCCGGCGGGCATGAATGCCCAAGGCGATGGGGGCGATCTGCTCGGCCCGCAGGATCTCTAGGAGCTCGCCGAGATCATGGGCCAGCGCACTGGAATGCTCCTGGCGTGGATCGACGCGATCCCGCAGCAAACCGTTCAACCGTTCCAACCCCGGCAAGCCGGTGGGCAAGGGAATCCGCAAGTCCTGCGCGTCCACCCGCGCAAGGGTCGAATCAATGGCCTCGCCAAGAACACTGAGATGGCGATCGGTTTTGTCGAACAGAATCAACCGCTCCAGATCGGGCAAATGGCGAAAGGCTTCGCGATAGGCCTCGAGCAGCTCAGGCACGTGGGAGAGCGCATCAATGCCTTGATTGCCACTCCCCAACAAAGGTGAGGCCACCGCGGCGCAAGCGATACCGCGCATCGGCAGGAGCGCCAACAGCGAAAACAGGCGGTTAAACGGCGGCCAGGGCACCAGATCGCCCTCCTGCCACTCAATAGCTCCTTCAACCACGGCAATCCGCTTGAACCGGCTTGGAGGCGCCTGATCACCCAGGTCCAGCGGTGCACTCACCCAGGCCTTCAAGGGGCTGGAGCGCAGATCAAGGGCAACGTCGAGCTCCGACAGCCTCAGCCCATAGGCCTCATGGAGCCGCCCGAGCAGGGTTCGGGGCACCGGGGCGTAATGCCCCCGAAAAGCCGACACCACCAGGAGGTCGCTCTGGAGCCCCAACTGGGGGTAGTCACCGACCTGGAGTTCAACGCTGCGCTCGCCAGTCGCTGTATCGACGTCGAAGAAGTTGAGCAGCACCGATGTAACGCCCAGCCTGTGTTGAGTCTGGCGAGAAACACGCGCAGGGGCTCGGCCGTCCTTCGCACGAGATCAGCCTCGATCAGCCCTGAGGCGGGAAACAGTGGGTTCAACCAAGCAAGGAGCTGTGTATGGAATCCCGTTTACCGACCACGGTGTTGAGCACCCATCCCGAACGGCCGGGCATCTGCCGTGAGGGCTGCGAGTTCGATGCCTTGATCCAGCTGAAGTCACCGCCGCTGGCCGGTGTCAGCGAGCAGCGCAAGCCCGTTGCGATCGCAGTGGTGATCGATCGCTCCGGTTCGATGGCGGGCCCGAAGCTCCAGGCCGCCTGCGCAGCGGCGCAACAGCTGGTGCGCCAACTCACCCCGGCCGATCGGCTGAGCGTCATCAGCTTTGATGACCAGGTGCGCACGGTGGTTCCCCTCAGCGCCCCCAGCCAAGCGGCGATCGCGGCCATTGGCCGGATCCGCTCCGGCGGGCAGACCGCGCTCTTCGATGGTTGGCGGGTGGGGATGGAATCGCTGCTCCAGGCCGAAGCGCTCACGGGCCATCAAAAACGGGTGGTGCTGCTGACCGACGGGCAGGCCAACGCCGGTCTCACGCGCCGATCGGAGGTGGCGCCGCTGGTGGGGCAGGCGAATGAACAAGCGATCAGCACCAGCTGCATCGGCTTAGGGGAGGACTACGAGGAGCGGCTGCTCACCGCCATGGCGGAAGCCGGCGCTGGAAATCTGGTGCACCTCACCAGCCCGCAACAACTGGAGGCGGTGTTTGCCGCGGAACTGGA
Source organism: Synechococcus sp. LA31 (assembly GCF_018502385.1). Classification (NCBI taxonomy): domain Bacteria; kingdom Bacillati; phylum Cyanobacteriota; class Cyanophyceae; order Synechococcales; family Synechococcaceae; genus Synechococcus; species Synechococcus sp. LA31. Next base: position 368,223 of record NZ_CP075523.1, on the reverse strand, counting down.
GGGCCTGAACCTCACCCTGGGGCGTGATCTGCGCCTACGGCTCAACCTGGCGGAGGGTGTGAAGCTCAAGCAGATCCATAACCCGCTGGAGCCCGGGGCGGATAGCTGGATTCAGCTCGGCGCGCTGCAAGCAGGCATCACGCCCACGCTCGCCGTGCGGCTGCAGATCGCTCCCGAGGACCAGTCACAGGAGCAAGTGCGCGATCTGCTCACTGTGGAAGCGCAGTGGATCAATGCAAACGATGAACCCGAGCAACGGGAAGCGGTGATGCGCTTGCCCGTCGTGGAGTTCGAAGAGTGGCGGGCATTACCCGTGGATCCCGACGTGCAGCGGGAGGTGTTGCTGCAACAAACGGCGGGGCAACGGCTCCGGGCGATGGAGGAGCTCGATCAGGGAGATTCCACGCAGATGCTCTACTCGGTTCAGGCTGCGTTGCACAGCCTGGATCGAGCACCTAGTAGCCCTGAGATCGATCAGGAGAGGAAGTTGCTGGGTGAGTTGTTGGACCTGATCTCAACCAACAAACTCTCACTGGCGCGCAAGGTGATGGGCACGCAATCGTTCATGCGGGCCCGCGGACGCAAGCTGCGCAATCAGGAGGGCCGTGATGACCTCTGAGCTACAAGCGCGCTTGCTGGCGGATCTCCATCAGTTCGCCGTTCCGCGCCATGCCCGCTGGGATCCGCTCGGGCTGATGGGTGTGCGGGAGAGCCTGCGCGAACGGCTCTCTGCAATGGGCGAGCTCGAGGAGCACCACTTCGATCGCGCCGGCGAAGCAGGGGTGAATTTGATTCTCAAGCTGCCTGGCCAACGGGCCAACGCCTCGCCCCTGCTGGTGGGGGCGCACTATGACGGCCCCCTGCACTCACCCGGCGCCGATGACAACGCCAGTGGCTTGGCCGCCTTGCTGGAGCTTGCCCAGCGCTGGCGGGCAGAACCGCCTCGGCGGCCGGTGTGGCTGGTGGCCTTTGATCAGGAGGAATGGGGGATGGTGGGCAGTGAGGCGCTGGCCACTGAGCTCAGGGCCACTGGCCAGCCGCTCAAGCTGATGGTGAGCCTGGAGATGCTGGCGTTCACCAGCGAAGAGCAGGCCTACCCCCATCCCGCCATGCGCCAGGTGTATGGCAGCACGGGCGATTTCATCGCGCTGGTGGCCAACACATCCGCCGGACTGATGCTCCCTGGCTTATCGGCAGCAATGGGCCGCTACGTGAAAACCAAGGTGTTGCCGGTGCCCAACCGCGGCGCCGGCATGCCCGATGTGCGTCTGAGCGATCACAGCCCCTTTTGGGATCAGGGCTACAACGCCTTGATGGTGACGGACACCTCGTATATGCGGAATCCGCATTACCACCAGATGAGCGACACGGTCGACACGCTTGATCTTCCGTTCTTCTGCCAGGTGGTCAATGGCCTTGATGCGGCACTCAGCCGCCTCTGAGGCTCAGGCAGCTTTCTCGGCCTCTGACTGGTCGTCCTCTTCTACAAGTGCCGGGATCAGTTCTCGGAGCAACTCAGCCACGATGATCCCCCGGTTGCGAAAACCCATCTGGGCTTTGAGCCCATCAATCCAATCCACCACATCCCGCGGGAGTTCCAGTGTGACCAACACCTTCTCTTGCGGATTGGTCTGTTCGTTGGACTCCATCGCAGCCTGATCAGGGCGCTCATGATGCCCGCCTCGCCCAAACAAACAAGACCCCCACTTCCCTGATGCCCACCAACAGCCAGACCGACAGCTGCATCGCCACTGAGCGCGGAGCGCTGGTGTTCTGGGCGCCGCCACCCAGCCCAAGGCGGCAGGGGACCAAGGTGCAGATCATCGATGTGTTGTCCCTGCAGGTGGCCACGGGCTACACCCGCGACCCCCAGGGCAAGTTGCTCTTGGAAGCCCAAGCCTCCGTGGCCGCGGGGCGCAGCTGGACCCTGGCCAAGGCCGCACAACTGATCCGCAACGACGCGCGGCCCCACCGCTGGGTGGCCTTGGAACTCAATAAGCGGGCGTGGGGCCTGTTCTGGGCCGGTGGCGGGATCCAGCGCTGCAGGGAAGTGTTAGCCGAACGGATCAGCGAGACGGAGGCTTGCTCCGCCCTGGTGCCGGCAACTCCAGAAGCCCTGCTTCGGCTGATGCTTGATCTGGAGCCTCAGGGGCAGGTGACTCCGGGGACTCAGCGCTGGCGGATGCCGGGCCCAGCGGTCGACAGAACCCCCTGGACTGGGCCCAACCCCTGGACCGTCGTGGCTTGGACATCCCTGGCCTGGATGGCGGTGCTCGGCATCACGGTGGCGGGATTCCTGGGGGCCCTGGAGCGGCAGGACCGCAAGTTGGATCTGCTGTTGGAGCGGAGCGGGGCAACAAGTCTCCCGGCGCACGGAGCAGGCTCGGCTCCCTGATCAGGGCTGATCTATTCACCCAGCGCATAAAAATGCTCGGGCGCCATCAAACGGGGCTGCACAGGCCCTGCTGCTCCGTTGTAGAAATGAGATGGGCTCAGCGTCCAGCCGCACTCCGGATTTGGGTATGACCGTTACTCCTGCAGCCGACGCCGCCTATATCGTTCCCACCCTTGAGGGGTTCCGCAACAAGCTTCTCGACCTCACGACGCGCAACAACCTGCTCAACCTGAGCCTCAAGAGTCAACGAACAGCACGGCTCTTGCGCTTCGTTGATTGCAACTTGCAGGGCGTCTTGGATGGCTTGATGAGCGGGCGCCAATACAGTCTCAGCGCCTTACCCGAGCCGCCGAAAGACAAACAACCAACACTCGACGAAGCCGAGGTTGAGGCCGCTCTTGAGAAGGCACGTGCCGAAGACCCCCTCTACCAACAGATTCTCGCTGATAGCTCAAGTGATGACGCAGCCAAAAGCGCCCTCGCCCAAGCTGATGACCGGCTTCGCGCAGCTGTCCTCGAAGACCTTGGCAAAGCAGCGAAAGATACGCAATCCGGAAAGAATCTCTTCGCCTGGGCTGAACAGCAAGGCGTCAACCCCTCCTATTCACTGCCACTGACCAAAGAACCCAAAGACCATCAGGGCTCGATCCGGGCGCTCCTCCTCGAGCCACGAATGGAACGCGTTGCGGAAGGAATCCGCAAACAAGCGCAAAGCTCCATCGAAGAGACAGGCAACAACATTCTTTATCTGGCTTTTGGCTGCCTGGAGTGGACGGAAAAGAACAAAAGCTTTTTCGCGCCCCTGATTCTCCTCCCAGTTGAACTCATAAAGACCGCCAATCGTGGTGGAGCCAAAACCTTTTACCTCAGCGCCTCTGATGACGCTCCGGTCGCCAATGTGACGCTCAAGGAACGATTACGCCGTGATTTCGGAATTGAGCTACCGATGCCAGAGCTCGGCGCCGATGTTGTGGACCTTGAGGGTTACCTCAAGGCTGTGGCGGAGTCTGTGTCCGAGGTGGAGGGATGGCAGGTGCATTCCTATCTCAACCTCGCACTGTTCAACTTCAGTGGTCTTGGCCTGTACGAAGACCTGATTCCTGAATCCGTGCAGGGATCACCGCTGGTGCGCCAGCTCCTGGCGGCAGAGGTGAGCGATGACGAGCTCCCAGAAGAGGCCGACGTGATCGCGGAAGACGTGCATGTGGATCAGCCAGAGATCGCTGAACGCGTGCCTGTCTTGATTGCCCAGGCCGATGCCAGCCAATTTGCGGCAGTGGCCGATGTGATGGCTGGCCGCTCCATGGTGATCGAGGGCCCGCCCGGCACCGGCAAAAGTCAGACGATCACCAACATCATTGCCAACGCGCTGTACGCCGGCAAACGCATCCTGTTTGTCGCCGAAAAGAAGGTGGCGCTTGATGTGGTGTACACCCGCCTTTCAGAAGCCGGGCTCAAGCCCTACTGCCTGCGGATCGAGTCGGACAAGGCCAACAAGCGCCAGGTGTACGACGAGCTCGCCGAACGGATTGACCTGTCGACACCGATGCGCCCACGCCGTGATGGCGTGCAGGAGGGGTTCAACGAACTCCGTCAGGAGCTCAATCACTTTGCGGCGTTACTCAATCAACCCCATGGCCACGAAGAGCAAAGCCAACACGATCTGCTCTGGCAGGAACTGCAGCTGCGCTGCGAACTCACGGCCGCCTCCGTTGATCCATCCACCTATGAGGTTGAGATCCTCGATGCGTGTTCCGACAGCAAGCAACGGATCGAACGCAACAGTCAGCTGCTGAATGACCTGGCCCGGCTGCTCCAAGGCTTGGACCGGCAACAGCTGGAGAAGACCTTCCAACCGTTGCGCGTTCTGCCCGGCGACGCCTTAGGCCGCGAGGCATTGCTGGATCAAGCGGCGCAATGGGCCGCAGCGCTGGGTGCGCTCGAGGCTGCGCTGAGCCCACTGATCGCCTCAGACAACCTCACGCTGGATCAGCTGCGCCTGAGCGCTAGCGACACCGCTGCCATGGCTGCGCGCCTCCCCGACCCGCTGGGAGCAGACGGTGAAGCGCTGTTGCATGTCCTCGGTTCACCTGCCATCGCGGGCATGGCGCAGACCTTGCTCGACGCGTTGCAACTCGACGCTGAGCTGGAGGCTGAGGTGGCCAAGCGCTTTATCCGCCCGCCCGATCCACTCCCCGATGTCGAGGCCATTCAGGCTTTGGTGGCGGCCCTGAGTCAGTGGCGGCTTGGCAGCTTGGCGATTCCAAGCGAGCAGGTTGAGCGAGAACAGCTCCGGCAACGTCTGCGGAAAGCAGCGCAGACAGCGGATCGTTTGGAGGTACTGCTTCAGGCCTCCACCACGGGCCTACCGCTGGCGGGATTCAGCCCATCGAGCCTGCAAGCGCTTTTGCCGCTGGTGGAGCACCTCAGTGCCTTACCGGAGTGGGTCTTGCGTCAGCGCCGCGAAGCGATCTGGAACGCCGATCCAAGCCAGGTCCGCGCCCTCGTTCACGAGCACACCACGTTGCAAAGCCTGCGTGTGCATCTCCAGTTGGATCAAGCAGCTCCGCAGAGGCCACAGGACCTGAACTTTGATCAAGCGCTCCAGCGACTCCAACGCTGCTGCGAGCGCGGCTTAGGGCCTGTGTTGGCGCAAGCCGAAGCCTCTGTGCGTTGGGCGGAGCAGATCGCTCAAGCCCAAACCTTGTTGGATCAAACGGCTTCAGGTCTGACGACCTCTCTGCCAAGCCAGCTCAGGGAATCCGCCAGCGTTGGGCAACTGCTGACGCTGCCAGAACTGCTGCGGGCTGTCACGGCGATGGACGCCGATGCGATCAACCTGCGTTCCAGCTCGCTGTGGTCAGCGGATCTCAAAGCACTGCGCTGGGCGCTGGACGGCGAACAAGACCTCAAGCGACGGGAACAAGCACTGGAGCGAGCGGGGCTGAGGGTTGTCGATGGTCACAGTGTCAGCGAATTGCGCGAAGCCGCTGACCTCTTGGAAGAGAAGCCTCTGTTCCAGAGATTGGTGAATCGGGTCTCGGGCACCAAGGGGCGTGCAGTGAGCTTGGCCCGGGACATCGGAGCGAATGATTCCGATCAGCGTGCGGCAGCGCTCCGCGATGTCGCCAAAGTGGTGGAGCTGCGCGAGGCCTATGGCCCGGGTTGGAAGCAGCGGATGCTTTCGCTCGATCTTCCCTCCGAGCGCCTACTGCCGGTCGCCGAGCAACTGCAGGCGCTCAAGCGAACCCTTGAAACCTCCAGCCATGGCCCCTTCTGGGGCAGCTGGTTGCGCGAGGCACCAGCGGCTGATCTGCAGGCCGCCTTATCGGTTTACGCACAAGGCGGTGAAAGCACCTTGCAGGCGCTGGCTGGCCATGGCGTTTGGCCCTCGTCTGTTCTGGGGCGCAATCTGAGCTCACTGGAGGACGCCCTCCAACAGAGCCGGCAAGACCAGGAGCTGTTAGCCGAGGTTGAACCAGTCGCCGCCTGGGCGCGAGCCGCTGGCCTTGGCGACGGCGAAGCCATGGTGCTTTGGCTCAAGCAGGTGCAAAACACCACACAACGCGTTGCGGCGTTCCCGCAGCAGGAACTCGATGCCCTGATGGCCGGTGGCCTGGCCGTCGATCAAATCGACACCGTGTTGAACGCAGCGGAACGCACCCGCAGCCTGGTGGCGAGCTCGGGCCTTGGCGTTCAAGCCACTGCCTTGATGGAGGCCGATCCGGCGGCGCTGAGCCAAGCCTTGCTCACGCTGCAACACCAGCTCGCGCCGTTGGTGAATGAGTTGATGGAGCAGGCGGATCTGCTGCCCGCCGATGCCAAGCAGCGTGCGCTGCACCTGTTAGCCCAAGGCCTCCAAGAGGCTGCGCAGGGCTACCAGGCCTTGCTGCAGCAATGGGTGGACACTGGCCTCCAACCTGAGGCATCGCTATCGGATCTGCTCCAACTCCCCGTTGACTTAGCCCTGGCCCATCGCCGCCGCGACGACGTCATCCAAGCCCTGGCCACCTTCCAGCAACAGGCGGGGCCGGAGGTGGCAGGAGCTCAACCGGAGTTACTGCGGCAGGTGATGAGTTGGATCGGCCTGTTGCGTCAGGCAGGGCTACCGACTGATGTAGAAGATCGGTGTCTGCAAGTTGGTGCAGCGGCGTTTATCGCTGAGCGACGGCTACAGGCAGAACAGCTGACGCAAGCCCTCGAGGCTGAGGCAGCCGCCGCGAATCGGTTTATCACCACCGCTGAACCCGAGCCAAGCCTGGTGGGCGGTGCCGGCGCCGAAGACATGCCTGGCGTGAACGCCGACGCGCTCCGGCAGTGGCTGGAGACGGTGGTAGCCAGCCGTGATCTCTACCCAACCTGGGTGGAGCGCCATCAGGTGTTGGATCAACTCCCTGGCGATGGCTTGCGTGACCTTGCCGAGCGTTTGCTGGCCTCAACCGTTGAGGGTGAACACTGGAGCCGGCTCTACCGCTGGACCCTGGTGCGCAGCCAACTGCGCCAGATGGGGAAGGCCATCCCCGGCTTGCAGGAGCTGCGCAGCCGCGAGCAGGTTGCACGGCGTGAACGCTTCCAGCGGATGGAAGAAGACTTGCGAGCCCTGGATCGCGCGGAAGTGGTGGCGGCCATCCATCAAGCCCCAGAAACCTTGCCTGATGGGGTGAACCGCGGACTGCGGGGAGAGTTCACCGAGATGGGTCTGATCCAGAACGAATGCCGCAAGCAGAAACGCCATCGCCCGCTGAGGCATCTGTTCCAGTACGCAGGTGAATCCCTGCGAGGACTGAAGCCCTGCTGGATGATGTCGCCAGGCACCTTGGCCTCCTTGGTGCCGCGCGAAGCGATCGAGCAGTTCGATCTGGTGATCGTGGATGAGGCCTCACAGATGCCGCCAGAACGCGCCTTTGGTTTGATCAGCCGCGCCCGTCAGTGCGTGGTGGTTGGTGACCCGAAGCAATTGCCACCCACCTCGTTCTTCCAGCGCACCGCCTCGGTGGATGAAACCGAAGCCGATAGCGAGGTGGACACCGAAGTGCTGGATGAGGAATCCATTCTTGATCTGTGCACAAAAACCTTCCATCCAGTGCGCCGGCTCAAGTGGCACTACCGCTCGCGCCACGGCAGCTTGATCGCCTTCTCGAACAAGCACTTCTACAACAGTGAATTGGTGGTGTTCCCCTCGTGCGATCGCGACTTTGCGATTCACAGGCACCTCGTGAGCGATGCCCGCTACACCAAGAGCGTGAACCTGCCCGAGGTGAAGCTGGCCTGCGATGTGGTGCTGGAGCAGCTCGAGCTCTATCCCGATCGCAGCCTTGGTGTGGTGGCGATGAACGAAGCCCAGGCGTCAGAGATCGGCGAACAACTGGAGATGCTGTCGGCGCAACACGAGGAGCTGCGCCGCCGCCTTGAGCTCAAAGACACCAGCGAAGAGCTATTCGTGAAATCACTGGAGAAGGTGCAGGGCGATGAGCGCGACACGATCGTGGTGTCGTGCACCTATGGCCCCTCGGAACCTGGCGGACCGGTGGCGATGCGCTTTGGTCCGATCAACCAACAGGGTGGTCACCGCCGGCTGAATGTGCTGTTCACCCGGGCCAAGCGCGCGATTGAGCTGGTCACCTCGATCGAATCACACCAGATCCAGCCCACGGCAACCTCGAGCCAGGGGGTTCACGCCTTCCGCAACTACCTCAAGTTTGTCGAGAACCAGTCCCTCGAAACGGGTCGCCCATCGGGGCGTGAACCTGATAGCCCATTTGAAGTGGTCGTTGCCGAAGCGATTCAGCGCCATGGCTACGAGGTGGACTGCCAGGTGGGCGTAGCGAACTACTTCATTGATCTCGCGATTCGCCATCCTGAAAAGCCAGACACCTATCTCCTGGGTGTGGAGTGCGATGGCGCCACCTATCACTCAGCCAGAGCAGCGCGCGATCGGGATAAATACCGCCAGGCGGTGCTGGAGGGTCTGGGGTGGCAGATCTATCGGATATGGTCTACGGATTGGTTTGAGAATGCTGACGCAGAGACACGGAAGCTAGCCGACCACTTAAGCCAGCTAGCAAACAATAGGTTGAAATAAATAAAGTAGACATGAACCAATCTGTCCATGCAAAAACAAACATTGATCCGTCGGCAGAATGCAGTTGCATTTCAGGCGAAGACTTGCTCTATTTGATCCCACTCTATATTCAGTCTGAAACGGGCCTGGATGACACCTGGGTGTAGGGAGCCGAGAGACCTTTCATGCACGACCCAATCGGAGCTTTTACCAGGATTCGCGAGCTGTACCTCAGCTATCTGGACACGGCGTTCCGGATCGAGGACCAGGACGTTGCCGAAGAACGCCAAAAGCTTCTGCGTTCAGCAGGCGCGCTCTGCACTGAGCCGCTGCTTGAGCCGCAGCCGGAGTGGGCCAAAGATCAGCACGACTTCCATGACCTGCTTGCGGAGAGTGGAGATCAGGCCGTTCTCGCTCCGCTGGCGATTGAGACGCGGGAGTTATTCCTCAAGCTGATTGGCTGCGGCCTGATTGGCCGAGATACCAAAGGACAACTGTTCCGTCCTTACCGGCATCAACTGCAGATGTTGGCCAGAGGCTTGCGAGACGGACAGGCTGGGATTGTGACTTCAGGTACCGGCTCGGGCAAAACCGAGTCGTTCCTACTTCCCGTGTTAGCCACGATCCTTGCTGAGGCGAAGCGAGAGCGTGGGGGGTGGAGTGCACCAGCACCGGGCTACCTAAAGCATCGCTGGTGGTGCGATCCGCAGGGAAAGCCCTTCGCGGAGCGTGACCGCGAGGGTGTCTATGGCCTTCGAGAGGGAATCAAGATTCGAGGATTGGAGTGGGATGGCTTCCATAAACGCCATCAGCGGGCAGGCGAAACCCGTCCGGCTGCCATCCGAGCACTGGTTCTCTATCCAATGAATGCCCTGGTCGAAGACCAGATGGCCCGTTTACGTGCAGCGATCGACTCGCAGAATGCCAGGGATCTTCTAACCCAAGAATTACAAGGCAATCGTATTTTCTTTGGGCGATATACCGGGCAAACACCCGGTGGACCCTGCTACTGGCGGCAACACGAAAGGGCTCTGGCTGGTCTTACTACAGGCAGCGGCGCAAGCGAGCTCAAGGATCTAATCCCTGGCTGCGGTAGCACTCAGACTCTGACGCAGTGGAAGCAACAGGCGAAGTCGTCGCGTCAGCGGCGCGTCGAAGAGATGCTGATCGCTTATGCACAAATGGAGGATCTGCAGCGGGCTGTTCGTTCTCAGCTAGGGCTTGAGCATGATCAACAAGCGGGATGGGGTCAAAGCGACGAACAGCGAGAAACAGCTTTTGCCTTTCCATCCACCGATGGGGCTGAGATGCTTTCCCGCTGGGATATGCAGGAGACTCCGCCCGACATCCTGATCACCAACATCAGCATGCTCAACGCCATGTTGAGCCGCTCCAGTGAGCAGCGAATGCTGGAGCAAACAAGAGACTGGCTGGCCAGCGACTCGCGTAATCGCTTCACCCTGGTGATCGATGAGCTACACCTCCAGCGCGGCAGCGAAGGCACGGAGTTCATGTATCTCTTGCGGCTTCTGCTGGTCCGCCTTGGCCTTGATCAGCCTGAGCGCCACAAGCAACTCCGTCTTTTGGCCTCCAGTGCTTCGTTGCCTTCTGAAGGTGATGGCGCTGAACAGAGCCTCGATTACCTGCGTGATGCTTTCGCTGATTTTGGGCTCCCCCTCGGTTCTCCGAGGGAGCGTTGGCGGGAGGCGATCGTTCCAGGCGAGGTAGTTCCGCCGGCTAAACCCAAGGGCCATTGGGGGCTTCCCACGGATCCAAATCAGGTGCTGTTGGGTTGCAGGCAGTTCTGGCAAGCCACTGGCACCGGAGACAACAGTGACGCTCTTCTTCCACTGGATTCCCTCGATACCGCAACCCCAGAGCGAATGGCGCTACTGGATGCGCTTGAGGTGCCTCCAGCTGAGGATCCCGCCAGCCGTTGGCTGACGTTTGCTGAAGCCGCCGGACATGCGCTGGTTGAAGCGTGCCGCGATCCCGAAGCGCCTGATCACACCCGGGCCACACCCCTCGGGGTGATTGCCGGAAGGATCTGGCCGAGCCATGGCTGGGCTGAGCGTGATGTGGAACAGGTGTTACGGCTGCTCTGTGCGGCTGTGGGTTGCACCGGCGAGGGAGCCTCTGGCAAGGGTGCGGCGTTGCCGCGCTTCCGCCTGCACACCTTTTTTAAGAGCCCTGAAGGGCTCTACGCCAGCGTTATCCCACCAGGCCAACGGGATAGTGGCGATGCCATGCGTTGGCAAGGACCTCTCTCGCTCAACCTTGCGGGCCGAAGACTGGAGCAGAGCGGATCCAGCGGTGAAGCACAGCTCAGGCGTCAGTTTGAGCTCCTGCACTGTGAATGCTGCGGCGAAACCTTTCTGGGCGGTGTTCGGGGCCGAGGGCGTCACGAAGAGCAGGGACAGGAGCAGGTCGAGGAGCTGTTGCCCCATGAAGCTGAAACGGAACGGCTACCAGACCAGCCGCTGGCAGAGCGCTTTGAAGACCTCAGCTACGAGGATTACGCGATTGTCTGGCCCAAGGACGACAACTCCTCCGCCGAAGTCGATCCGGACAACAACGAAACCTGGTTGCCCGTTTGGCTGGATCCCGTAAGCGGTGTCCTGCATCGCCAGGCCCCTAACCATCAAAACTGGCAGCCGGCGTATCTGTTCCAGCGCACCAGCCGTGGTGACGTTCGTGGGCTGAACAACAGCAGCGCTACTAGCCACCGTCCCTGCCGTTGCCCGCGCTGCAAAAGCGACTACGCCCAACGGCGCGGGTTCACCAAAAGCCTGATTCAGTACTCACCCATCCAGAGCCTGCGCCCAGGCTTCAGCCGCACCACCCAACTGTTGGCCACTGAGGTCTACGACGCCCTGGCCCGTGGCAAGGATCGAGCGCCGAAGCTGGTGAGCTTCGCCGACAGCCGCCAGACCGCAGCGCGAACCGCACTGGATGTCGAGCACCTTCATCACCGCGATCTACTGCGTGAGGTGCTCATGGTCACCTTGATGGAGGTGGATGCCAAACGGCGACGACATGCAGAGGGCGACCATCCCGATCAAAAAGAGCTCACAGAGCTAGATGAAGATCTTCAGGCGTTGCGCGCGGCCGGCCGCGCCGAGGATTCGCCGGCTGTGCGAGCCCTGCTGGAGCAGCGACAAAAGCTGGCTGTACCCCTGCAACAACAAGCCCTTGGCGTGATCCCCTTCAGCGAGATTCTGGAGGTTGAGGACCCATCCCCTGGTGACAAGGTTCGGCCCTTTCTCCGGCAGCTGATTGATCTCGGCGTCCACCCCTTCGATGACCGAGGGATGAGCTGGGTGGAGACGGAGACATCGCGCCGCCTGCGCTGGTGGCAACTGTTTGAGCAGGACCCTGACGGAGATGGATACCGCTGGTGCCTTCCTTCGGGTGAAGGTCTCACCAAGGCCGATTTCAGCCGAGCTGCTGGCGACATGGTGCGCCGGCGGGTGTTGAAGGCTCTGGCTGATGTGGTCTTCCACAAGAGCTACTTTGCGATTGAGGCCACGGGCCTGGCCTTCCCGGTACCTCTGCCGACATCTGAACAGTTAGCAGAGGAAACCTTTGACGTGGCTGAGCTGCGGCGCGCGGCAGCCTGGCTTCGGATCTATGCCGATGACTACCGCTACGCCCCGTGCCCTTGGCCAACAAAGGAGGCTCCCATCAATGCTGATTCTTTGGCGAGTGGCCGCTCGAATATCTCACGGCTGCTTTTGAAGTTTGCCCAAAAACAAGGCGGTGAGCCAATTGATTATCTACTCAAAGCTCAAGCCTTGCTCCGCCGCTATGGCGCTCATTCCAGTCCAAACCACGATTACGTGGAGCTCACACGTATCGGCTTTCAATTGCCTGCCGATGGCGATCCGTTCTGGCGATGCTCAAACTGTGGGCGAGTGCACCTGCACCGCGGGATCGGCGCCTGCACCCGTTGCGGCACAACCCTCGATGATGAAGCCAGCGGGCTGCGTGGTGACCTGATCCGCAGCCATGTGTTTGGTAGGCGGCTGCGACGCACGATTGATGCCTGGAGCAAGGCTGGCAGCTCTGGTAATGAATTGTTCCGCTTGCGCTGCGAAGAACTCACAGGGCAAACGGTGGATCCGGGTAGCCGCCAGCGCGAGTTCCGTGGAATCAGGCTGGATAAAGATCGTCGCCATGCTCTGGAGCCCCATGGCATCGAGATGCTGTCGGTGACAACCACGATGGAAGTGGGTATCGATATCGGTCCATTGGAGGCGGTGTTGCAGGCCAACATGCCGCCGCAGCGCTTCAACTATCAGCAACGCGTAGGGCGGGCCGGTCGCCGCGGTCAGTCGTTTTCGTTCGTGGTCACCTTGTGCCGATCCCGCAGCCACGACCTGCACTACTTCCGCAATCCAGAGATCATCACGGGCGCCTCACCACCGCCACCATTCCTGGTGAAGCGACTGGCTCGGATTGCGGAACGGCTCCTGCGCAAGGATCGCCTGATCCAGGCCTTTCGTTGGATTGAGCGGCGGCAACGCGCAGAGCACGGTTTCTGGGCTGGTGATCTGGTCCGCCCCGTTGATGTGCATGGCGACTTCATCCCCGCCACGGCAATCGCTGATGCTGCTTTACGGCCGCAATGGCAGCGCTGGCTTCAGGAGGCCCTAGAGGCAACAGCCGACCAAGCAGCGCGGACCCGTGCCGCCCTTGACCGGGAGCGGCAGGCCGAGCTCCCAGATACCGAGGAGCTGATTTTGGAGCCTGTCCCTGAGCTGGTGGCCACCGTCGCCACGGGATCCCAGCGGATTGGTGCGAACACGTCAGGGCTGGCAGCGCATCTTGCCAATGAAGGCGTTCTACCGATGTATGGGCTGCCAACGCGCGTGCGCGACCTTGTGGTGGGACAAGACCGCGCCAGGAGGGAGACAATCACATTGAACCGCGATCTGGAAGTCGCGATCTACGAATTCGCACCGGGAAACGTTCTGGTGCATGACAAACAGGAGCATCACTGCATCGGCCTCAGCCCACGCATCGGTCGTGTGGGCCACCAACTCAAAACACTGCAGGATCGCCCCTGGGATCTACGGCTGGAGCTGGGCTGTTGCCCCGTGTGTGGAGCCTGGCAAGACGTTGCCAATGAAAGAGATGACAGCGCGCTGACGTGCCCCAGCTGCCGCACCACGTCGGCAGCAGAGGATTGGGAAATCCGCAGCTGTCTGGAGCCGGCGGCGTTCCGCACCAACTTCACTCCATCGAGAGATCTTGAGGGTCTCAGCGGCAGTCAGAGTTATGCATTGAGTGCCGATGCGGCACCACCTCAGGCTCAGGCCTGGAAACAGTGGGCCGAACAAAGCCAATTCGGAGTGCTGGAACTTCAGCTGCTCACCAACGCTGGCTGCACGGTGTACCGGCTCAACCGCGGGCCGCAAGGCGAAGGATTTCAGCTCACCTGGCGAGAAGGCGAACTACGGCGCATGTACGCCAACAAGGTGCTGCGCGCAGCCGACGATCCGGCCCTGAAGGCGCAGGCCATCGATCGGCGCTTGCTCAGTGGCGACGCAATCCGCAGCATCCTTGCCGAGCCCCTGGAACAGCCAGACGATCCGAGCGTGATCGACAAGGTGTTTCTGGTGGCTCCTCGGGTGACCGACGGCCTCTACCTTCTGCCCAAAGCGGTTAACCCCCAGCTGGCCATCGCTGAACTGGGCAACAACCTGCGCCTTCCTGGCGCGGCAGCCGAGCTGGAAGGCGCCAACGCCCCGAGGGGCATCAACTACTGGCAAGGGGTCCGCGCCGCGGCGATCTCAGCCACCGAACTGTTGATCGCTCGGGCGACCCGCGAGCTCGATATCGACCACCGCTCGCTGGAAGGGGTGGAGCCCAGACCGTTCGGCACCGGTGAGGCGCTCTTGCCGCTAATCCAGATCGTGGATGCCCATGTGAACGGTGCCGGCTTCAGCGCCTACCTGGGTGAAGGCCGCCGTTCCGAGCCTCCGATCCTGCAGTACATCGAGCGGTGCCTACTAAATGAGGCTGAGGAGTGGAGTCAAACCCCGCATCAAGGCAATTGCCTCGATAGTTGCTACGACTGCCTGAAGACCTATGAAAACCAATATTTCCATGGCCTGCTCGACTGGCGCCTTGCACTGACCTATCTACGGGCCTTTGTGCAACCCAGTTGGTTGTGCGGCCTTGATGGGGATTTCAGCTGGGGACCACTGCGGGACTGGCCTGAATACGCGGAGCGTGCAGCACTCTTGAACCTAGAGCTGTGGGGAGGATCGAAGACCGACATTCAAAAAAGCTCACAGGCCTCAGGCCTTGAGTTGGTGGCATTCCGCTTGCCGGCATCAGGCAGACCCAAACGGCCATGGGTGATCGTGCGGCATCCACTCTGGCGCTGGGGTCTCGAGAGCGGTCCATTGGCCGACTTTGCTGCTGAGCTCCAAGAGAGATCACCCGGAGAGAGCGTTCTCTGCTGGGACACCTTCAACCTCACACGCCGGCCCGGACGCACAAGGCAGTGGATGGCCTCTCAGGGGGCGCGGCCACGACGAAAGAAGCGAACGTGAGTGCCTAGTACATCCCACTCAACTGGTCTTTCGCACGTCCTGACGGGCCATTACCAGGAGCCAACACACAATCAGAGCAGACCACACCACACCTTCTACCCATGCAACTGATCACCCTCGAACACGGCCACTGGAACTTCTTCTGCCCCGTTACCGGCAAGGAGGTCTACAAGGAGGAGGGCGGGGTTAATGCCGAAACCTTCCGTGGCGGCTGGCATCAGGAAGTGCCCAATGAACCGCTTGAGCTCGCACAGGAGCTCCAGCAGCCCTGGCAGGCCTACCTCGACAAGATTGAGGAAGACGACTCCGATCTAGATGTGGCGGCTTTTCTGGAGAGCGTGGACCAACCAGGTTGGGTGGCCTTTGAGGTGAACAGCTTCGGCGTGGCGTGTGGCCCTGTGTGGGAAACGACCTGGACAGTGCTCGACCTCACCGGCAAGGACTGACCGACTCCGTACCCGACGCCCGAGACCTACTCCACTCATGACCACCCGCACCGAACTCACCGACGCCCTGATCGAACTGATCCCAGAGGATGGCAGCCGGATCACCAACTCGGAGCTCAAGGCTGCCCTTGAGCGAGAGGTTGGCGAGACCATCACCGATCTCGAGCTGGAAGAGGCCAAAAATCTCGTCGTAACGATGGGCGCCGCTGAGAAAGCACGCGGTCCTGGTGGAGGGCTCAAGGCCGTCGGAGTGAGCCCACCCGCCAAACCAGCCAGCGCCGGCACGCGCGGGCAGCGCAAGGGATCGGGCTCGGCCGCGCCGGCTCCTCAATCGGCCATCGCCCCAGGCACCACGGCCGCCTCGGTGCTCACCGGCGAGCTGCGCAACCAGATCGACCGGATCTGGGATGCCTTCTGGAGTGGTGGTATCGCTAACCCACTGGAGGTGCTGGAACAGCTCACCTATCTGTTATTCATCCGCCGGCTGGATGAACTGGAAACCCTGGAAGAGCGCCGCAGCCAGCGCTCGGGCCAGCCGATGCGGCGTCGACTGTTCGCAGACGACCAGCAACAGCTGCGCTGGAGCCGCTTCAAGGAACTGGGCGATCCAGCGACCATGTTCAAGTTGGTGGGTGAGCAGGTATTCCCCTTCCTGCGCGAACTGGGCGGCGACGGCTCGGCCTACTCCGGCCACATGCGGGATGCCCGCTTCACGATCCCCACGGCTGGCCTACTGAGCAAGGTGGTGGAGCTCCTCGATGCGGTGCCGATGGAGGACCGCGACACCAAGGGCGACATCTACGAGTACATGCTGGGCAAGCTGGCTACCGCCGGCACCAATGGCCAGTTCCGCACGCCTCGCCACATCATCGAGCTGATGGTGGCGATTACAGAACCCACCCCACGCGATGTGATGGTGGATCCGGCCTGCGGCACCTGCGGCTTCCCGGTGGCGGTAGGCGAATACCTACGCGAGCACCATCCCGAGATCCTCAGCGATCCGGAGCTGCGTGAGCACTTCAACCATGGACTGTTCCATGGCTTTGATTTCGACACCACGATGTTGCGCATCGGGGCAATGAACATGCTCCTCCACGGGGTGGAGAAGCCGGATGTGAGCTACCGCGATTCGCTCTCAGAAGATGGCGCGATTGAGGAGAACAAATACACCCTGATCCTGGCCAATCCGCCATTTGCCGGGTCGCTCGATTACGAGAGCACCAGCGGCAAGCTGCAGCGGTTCGTTAAGACCAAGAAGACTGAGCTGTTGTTCATGGCTCTGTTCCTGCAGCTGCTCAAACCAGGCGGCCGCGCGGCGGTGATCGTGCCCGATGGCGTGCTGTTCGGCTCCAGCAAGGCTCACAAGGAACTACGCCGCGCACTGGTGGAAGACCACTTCCTCGAAGGCGTGGTGTCGCTACCGAGTGGTGTTTTTCGCCCCTATGCAGGCGTGAGCACCGCGATCCTGCTGTTCACCAAGACCGGCCGTGGCGGCACCGATCAGGTGTGGTTTTACGACATGACAGCCGACGGCTGGAGCCTCGACGACAAGCGCAACCCGCTCTTGACGCTGGAGAAGCTCGGCCCCTCACCCAAGGCAGCCCTCGCTGAAGGCGAGCACGAGAAGAACAATCTGCCTGATTGCCTGGGACGCTGGCGCGAACGCAAGGAGTCAGAACGGGAGCGAGCGCGCACCGAGAAGAGCTTTTGTGTGCCCAAGGAGGAAATCGCCGCCCAGGGCTACGACCTCAGCCTCAACCGCTACAAGGAGCTGGTACACGAGGAGGTTGAGCACCGACCACCGTTGGAAATCCTGGCGGAATTGCGCCAGATCGAGCAGGAGATCCTGCAGGGGATCGAGGAGCTGGAGGGGATGCTGCGATGAAACACCCTTATGTAGCGCTTGGCGAGATCGTGGATTTTGTCGGCGGAGGCACTCCTTCTAGAGAGATCGAGTCTTATTGGAATGGGGATATTCCCTGGGCATCCGTAAAGGACTTCAAGGGACAGAGTATCGACGGAACAAAAGAATCAATTACGCCTCAAGGTCTCGCCAACAGCAGTTCAACCATCATCCCGGCTGGACATGTGATTATTCCAACACGGATGGCACTTGGCAAAGCCGCAATTAACTCGATTGACGTCGCAATCAACCAAGACCTCAAAGCCCTTAAGCCAAAGGGCGAGATCTTAACCCGCTATCTGATGCACGCGCTTGTTGCTAAATGCGGAGAGATTCAGTCTCTTGGGAAAGGAGCAACAGTCAAGGGCGTCACCATTGACCGACTCAGCTCCCTAGAAATCCCCCTCCCCCCACTGGAGGAGCAGCGGCGCATTGCGGCAATTCTGGATAAGGCAACTGCACTTGAAGACTTGTCGGCGAAACAGTCGAGACTTCTTGAAGAAGCTGAAAAGCATCTGTTTCTGGAATGTTTCGGGTCTCCATTCCCTGGAAAGACCCTGTGGCCCGTTGCACAGCTAGGAGAACTCGGCTCACTTGAGCGTGGCATTTCAAAGCACAGACCAAGGAATGATCCTTCCCTCATGGATGGGCCATACCCTTTCATCCAGACGGGAGACGTCGCTGGATGCGGTGGGGAAATAACTACCTTCAGCGCGACCTACTCAGATAAAGGCCTGGCTCAAAGCCGACTTTGGCCGGCAGGCACCCTTTGTATCACTATCGCCGCCAATATAGCGAAGACGGGAATACTAGACTTTGATGCATGCTTCCCGGACAGCGTAGTTGGTTTTCAAGCGAGAAATCCAGCGATTATCACCTACGTCCAATGCTGGATGTCATTCTTGCAGCGTCATATCGAGCAGATGGCGCCTGAGTCCGCCCAAAAGAATATCAATCTAGAGATCCTGAGAGGCCTGTCTATTCCCGTGCCGAGCGAGACCGCGCTACAAAAGTTTCATGTAGCGATTCTTGCACTAAGATGCACATTGTCAAGATCAACGCAAAGGCGTAGGAGAACGGCCGAGCTCAAGAGCTCATTGCGATCAGTATCTTTTGCTTCTTAGTGAAGGCATGAAAGCCACGGAAGCCAAGCTCCTCCAGATCCTGGGTGCCGTCTCCCAGTTCATCATTCCGATCTATCAGCGCACCTATTCATGGACGCTGAAGGAATGCCATCAGCTCTGGGCTGACATCCTTCGCGCCGGTGCCTCCGATGAGATCGGTGTGCACTTCATTGGCTCGGTGGTTCACATCGATGAGGGCCTTGGCAACCTCGCGGTGCAGGCCCCGAAGCTGGTGATCGATGGCCAGCAGCGGCTCACCACCGTCACCCTGCTGCTCACCGCCCTGGCAGATGTGCTCGATGCACTTCCAGAAGATCAGCAGGAGCCGATCGAGGAGTTTGCTCCGGCCATCATCCGCGAGACCTACCTCACCCGCCGGCACCAGAAAGGCGACAAGCACTTCAAGTTGCTGCTTTCTGATACCGATCGCGCCACCCTGATGGCGCTAGTGGATCCCACCGCAGCGGTGTTGCCACAAGAGCCCTCGATCCGAATCCAGGAAAACCACCAATTCTTCCTCGAACAGCTGTGCTCCACCGCCACCGATCTAG
Organism: Synechococcus sp. LA31; assembly: GCF_018502385.1. NCBI lineage: Bacteria > Bacillati > Cyanobacteriota > Cyanophyceae > Synechococcales > Synechococcaceae > Synechococcus > Synechococcus sp. LA31. The sequence goes on along the minus strand of NZ_CP075523.1, from coordinate 349,180 downwards.
CCGTGGTGTGCCGTGGCATCAGCAAGCTGCTCGTGGTGGATGTGGCTCTCTCCCGCGATCAGGACAATCCCCAGCTGATCTTCGAAAGCATGAACTCCACTGGACGGGAGCTCTCCCAGGCCGACCTGATCCGCAATTACGTGCTGATGGCGCACCCGCCCGAACTCCAGGAGCGGCTCTACACCCTGCACTGGCGGCCGATGGAAATGGCCTTCGGCCAAGAGGCCTACAGCGGCAATGAGTTCAGCGCCTTCATGCGCGACTTCCTCACCCTCAAAACCGCTGAGGTACCTCGCCTCGATCTGGTCTACGAGGTGTTCAAGCAATACGAGCGTCAGCCGGCTGTCGCGGCTGCCGGCATCGAGGCCTTGCTGGCGGATCTCCATGCCACCGCCATCCGCTACTGCCGCGTTGCCCTGGGCCAGGAACCGGACCCACAGCTACGCACCGCATTCCATGACCTGCGCGAGCTCAAGGTGAACGTCGTCACCCCGTTGCTGTTGGAGCTCTATGGCGATTACCAGGCCGAACTGCTGAGCCGCGAAGAGCTGCTCGAGGCCCTGCGACTGCTTGAGGCCTACGTATTCAGGCGGGCTGTCTGCGCCATCCCCTCGAACTCCCAACAGAAAACCTTCGCCACCTTCAGCCGGGCTCTACGCCGCGAACCCGGTCACTACCTGCCCAGCTTCAAAGCCCATCTGCTCGACCTCCCCTCTTACCGGCGCTTCCCATCCGACGAGGAGTTCCGCCGTGAGATCCAGGTGCGCAACCTCTACAAGTTCAACAAGAGCTGCAGCTACTGGCTCCGTCGCCTGGAAAACCACAAGCGCAAAGAGCCGATCGTCGTGGCAGACTACACGATCGAGCACATCCTTCCCCAGAACCCAGACCTGTCAGCCCCCTGGCGGCAGTCACTAGGGCCCGATTGGAAACAGATCCATGAGGAATGGCTGCACCGCCTCGGGAACCTCACCCTCACCGGCTACAACCCCGAACTCAGCGACCGCTCCTTCCTCGAAAAGCGCGACCACCAGGAGGGAGGATTCCGCACCAGCCCCCTTCGCCTGAACCAGGGCATTGGGCAGCTGGAGCAATGGGATTCCAATGCCATCCGCTCCCGCGGAGAAACCCTTGCCATGCGAGCGCTTGAGGTGTGGGCTGCACCCCGGCTCAGCGATGAGCAACGCCAGGACTACAAGCCCAACAAGGGTCAGGCGGCTAGCTACACCCTGGCTGACCACCCCCAACTGGCGAATCCACAGATCCGCGAGGTCTTCGACGCACTGGATGCGCGCATCCGGGCGCTAGATCCCAACGTGACCCAGGAGGTGCTCAAGCTCTACATCGCCTATAAGGCCGAGACCAACTTCGTCGACATCGTTCCCCAGGCCAAGCGTCTACGCCTGAGCCTCAACATGCCCTTCGCTGACCTCGATGACCCCAAGGGCCTGTCCAAGAACGTCACCGGCATCGGCCGCTGGGGCAATGGCGATGTAGAGCTAGGTGTTGCCACCCTGGACGAAGTGCCTTATGCCATAGGTCTGATCCGCCAATCGTTAGAGCGACAGCTCGATGAGAACGAGGGGACGCCTTAACGGATTGATCACATGAGTGCCTCCCCCTCCCAGTACGCCCTAATCGCCAGCCAGTGGCCTGAGCTGCATGTGGAAGCCGTACGGGTTGAGGAGTGCGCCCTGAATGATCCGCGCACCGCTTGTTTCTATGCCCGCCGCACCATCGAGCTATTGGTGGAGTGGGTATATGACAACGACAGCCAGCTGCGGCAGCCTCCTGGCTATGGCACCCTGGCCGATTTGATCTATGCGCCTGATTTTCGGGAACTAGCTGGTGAAGAGATCCGTCGCTTCCGATTGCTCAAAGATCTCGGTAACAAGGCTGTTCATCGCATCGATCCGATCCGGCCCGGTGATGCAGTGCTGGCAGCCGGTGAACTGTTCCAGGTGTTGCGCTGGCTGGTGATCACCTATGGCGTTGACCCTGATCTAGTCCGAGGACAGCGATTTGATGCCGATCGCCTACCGAGCAAAGCAGCTGCCGATGCAGCCCAGGTTCAGAGCCGCGAGCAACTAGAAGCACTCGCTAAGCAACTGTCCGAACGGGATGAACAGCTCCGTGCTCAACGCCTGGCTTCACAGGCGTCTCAAGAGGAAATCGAGCGTCTACGTGCCGAAATCACTGCACAACGCAAGGCCAATCAGGCAGCCGCCAAACCAGATCCGGAGCTCCCGGAATGGGCAACGCGGAAGGGCTACATCGATCACTATCTCGAGGAAGCCGGCTGGAAACTAGGTGCTGGGTGCACCCATGAAGAACAGGTACAGGGGATGCCCAATGAATCCGGGCAAGGCTTCGTCGACTACGTGCTCTGGGGTGATGACGGCAAACCCCTGGCGCTGGTGGAGGCCAAGCGCACCAGCCGCGACCCCATGGACGGCCAGCGGCAAGCGGAGCTCTATGCAGACTGCCTCGAGCAGCGCTACAAGCAGCGCCCGCTGATCTTCCTCTCGAATGGCTACAAGCATCGAATCTGGGACGACCTACGCTACCCACCCCGAGACATCCAGGGCTTCTACAAAAAAGCTGAGCTGGTCACCCTGATCCGGCGCCGCGAAACCCGCGAGGAGCTCAGCCAGGCCAGTATCAACAGTGAAATTGCGGGGCGCTACTACCAACAGCGCGCCATTCGCGCGATTGCCGAATCTCTTGAGAACGGCCGCCGCAAGGTGCTTCTGGTGAAGGCCACTGGAACAGGCAAAACCCGCACAGCCATTGCCTTAAGCGAACTGCTGATCCGCTGCAACTGGGTTAAGCGCATCTTGTTCCTCGCAGACCGCACGGCCCTCGTACTGCAGGCAGAGCGTGCTTTCCGTTCGTTCTTACCGGACTGCTCACCGGTCAATCTCGTGACCAATAAGGGCGGAGAGGGGCGCGTATTCCTGTCGACCTATCCCACGATGATGAGACTCATCGATTCAGAAGACGGCAATGGTATCAGGCGTTTTGGGGTAGGGCACTTCGACTTAGTGATCATTGATGAGGCCCATCGCAGCGTCTATCAGAAATATGGCGCCATCTTCAGTTACTTCGATTCCCTGCTAACAGGCCTCACTGCAACCCCACGCGATGAGATCGACCGCAATACCTACCAGCTGTTTGAGCTCGACATCGGCATGCCCACCGATGAATACGGGCTTGACCAGGCCGTCGCCGACGGCTTCCTGGTTCCTTTTAGGCCGATTTCTGTATCGCTGAAGTTCCCGCGCGAAGGGATCCGCTACACCGATCTCAGCGATGCAGAACAAGCCGAGTGGGACCTGCTGGATTGGGATGAAGACGTGCAACGGAGTGGGCAGGTTGATTCAGGGGCTCTTAACAACTGGCTGTTTAACGCCAACACCATCGAACAGGGCCTCAGGGTACTGATGACCCAGGGTTGTCCCAGGGGAAATGGTGATGGAATAGGCAAGACGGTGATCTTTGCTCGCAATCATCGTCATGCTCAATTCATCCAGGAGCGTTTTGACCACAACTATCCCCACCTGACCGGCAAAACAGCTCGGGTAATCGACAACCAGACTCCCTATGCCCAAAGCCTGATCGATGACTTTGCTGATCCCAACAGCGATTTGATGATTGCAATCTCAGTCGACATGCTCGATACGGGGATCGATATCCCTGAGATCGTAAACTTGGTGTTCTTCAAACCAGTACGGTCTCGCACCAAGTTCTGGCAGATGGTAGGCAGGGGCACACGCTTGTGTCCCGATCTGTTCGGTCCCGGACAAGACAAGCAATGCTTCTGGATTTTTGATTTTTGCCAGAATCTGGAGTTTTTCCTGGGAAATAGCGGCGCCGATGGCGCTACACCCCCAGCCACGCTGGCCACGCGTCTTTTCCAAGCACGCTTAGCGCTGGTGGATGCGATCGATCAACAAGCTCAGGCTGCAGATCTAGCTCCCGAGCTGAAAGACCATCGCAGTGACCTGGCCGAGTTGTTGCGTTGCCATGTGGCAGCTTGCCCAGCCGACAATTTTCTGGTTCGGCCCCACCTCGAGCAGGTGGAGTACTTCTCTGACGAGAAGGCATGGAGCCAGATCACACCCGACAACATTGAGCTACTGGGCCACACAATCGCCCCATTACCCTCGTCCCATGCTGATCAGGTCGGCGACACCGATGCCACGGCACGTCGATTTGATGTACTGCTGTACAGCCTTCAACTAGCGCAGCTACGCAGTGAGCCGCGTTTAATCAACCTGCAGAGTAAGTTGCGCGAACTCGCTGGCTTGCTCGAGGCACGACATTCCATCCCAATGGTGGCCGCACAACTCGACCTCATTCAAGACCTGCTGCGCGATGAGTGGTGGCAAGACGTGACGGTTCCGATGCTTGAAGAGGTACGACGCAGACTACGAGCACTTATTGGACTGATTGAAACCAAGGCTCAGGAGCCTCTCTACAGTGACTTCAGCGATGAGTTAGTCGAGATCAAGGAACTTGATGGAGCAAGACTACTGACGTCCGACGCCTTCAAGCAATTCCGGCTGAGGGCTCAGGAATTTTTAAAGGCTCACGAAGATCACCTGACTATGCAGCGATTGCGGCGCAATCAACCCCTGACCAATTCCGATCTAGAGGAGCTGGAGCAGTTCCTCATCAACCATGGCATCGGCGATGCTCAGGCTATTGAGCGCGCGAAGGAAGAATGCAACGGTTTTGGGCTCTTTGTGCGCTCGTTAGTTGGTATTGACCGCAATGCTGCGAAAGAGCTCTTTGCGGACTATCTAGCCGAAGGGACCCACAGCCTGGTTCAGATCAGGTTTATCGACGCAGTGATTGATGAACTAACGAGCAAAGGATCCATGGAACCTTCTCGACTCTACGATCCACCATTTAGCGATCTTGCCCCTACGGGCCCCGAAGATCTATTTCCCCAAGAGGAGGCCGGTCGAATCTTCGATCTTCTGAGTCTGATCAGGGAGCGCGCCAACCCACAACTTGCGGCATAATCTCAACCCGCATCGCTAGGGTCAGCGTGATGTAGGAAGACTAGTTAGCGGAAGGATTCGGTTATCTGCCTGATAGAGCCTGAAGTTCCGATCGAAAAAATAACGATACGTATGGTCTTGGGGTTGATGACGTGTCGGCCCTGGCATCTTGCTACCGAACAGAGCTGCATAGCGACCAAGCGGCAAAGGTAAGTAAGCCTCTGCATCGTAGAGACGGTCTAATTGGCCCGTTTCTAAATCGGTGAAGCCAAAAGGCCATAGGCCATCGGTTGCCACGATCAACGCATGCATCGCGACACGATTGCGATGGCAGCTACTGAACCATGAGTCACTGACTGGATCGTGGCTGAGCCAGCGACGTTTCCCATATTGGCTGGTTTCGACCTGAATTGTTTGGCTAATTGGTGCTCGGCCACGTTCTGGAAATCGTTCTTTAGGCATCCAGTGCCCGTCAAGCCCACGCATACCGCAAACTGCATCTCGCATGCGCCGTACACCAGCCCCCGTTGGCCATGGGGGACTATCACTGGGCAATGGATCTTCGATGATCCAGTGATGACTCCTTGGATCCGGAACCCAATCCTCAAGGTCAATCAGAGGAAGGCTGGAGGCTGAGGCAAGACGTTCGATATCCCCGAGAAATCTCCAGCCCCTTGGCATATCGGGGCATGAGGGCGGAACCATCTGGACCGTCAGCTCGAGCTGATGGGCCAACGCCACAACATCAACGAGCCTTCGCGCCGTCAACAAGCCAACCAACTGAACCGCATTCTCACGGATGCGTACAAGGCGAGGATCAACAGGTTGGATGCGCCAGCGACCCTTACCGCGCTCCATACCTTCCTCGATCCAGCCACCCTCACACCAACCACGCAACACCGCCTCGGGAAAACCCGGCCACTCATCAGGCTTGTTGCGCAACTGGCTGTACAGCTTGAAGAATTCACACCTTTGAATCGAAGCTCGCCGTTGAAACAAGGCACACAGGCTCTCCAACATTTGCTGCTCAAAGAGGGGATTCACCATCAGATCGCCCTGATTGAGTCGGTGACGAGCCCACTGTTGCGCACTCTCATCAGGTGATTGATACCCATGACCCTGATCAGGCAGAGCTAATACTCCAAGAATCAGCCCCCAGTCTTCGCGAAAGTCCAGCTCGGAACCCCGGTGAAATTGAACATCAAGAGGCAGGGCGGTGAGCTGTAACGATCGCTCGAGGTCTGGGGCATCCTGCTGTCTAACGACAAATCGAGCCGATCCTGGAACTAAAGCAGAACGCCTCCGGTCCTCTTGAGAGGGTTGATAAAGAATTCGTTGAATAGTTTGATCATCTACCTGTAAGGGTTGATAAGTCAGTGCCGTGCCGTCCGACAGGGTTAGTTCCACCTGTTCTGGTTTCGTACCAAGAGGGACGCCCAGTAATGGCAAGCCAAGGCCAGTCGCCAGGTAGCCCTGCCCTTCCGGCATACGAACACCGCCACGGGTGCTTAAACGAGGAGTTACAGGTAAAGACTGACCAGGGCGCTGCAGCAGAGTACGGAGAACTTCTTTCTCTTCTGTATAGGAGAGGGCAAAACCAGTCCAAATGTCGTCATCAAGATCCAGGGAAAGCGGCGAGGCCTCGACATCTTCAAACCGGGCTGCAAATTTCTGATTGACAAGCACATGCGTTGCTTCTCCAATCGAACCGAGTGACAGAAGACGTAATTGCTTGAGGTTTTCATCACGTGCAAACGGAAGAATTCCTGCATCCAACCAAGGCTTTAGTCCGGGTAGTACAACGTCATTTCCACTAAGGGCATCAAGCGCTGCTTCGACTGGCCCATCACTAGGATCTTCAGGATTCTCAAGTGCCAACAGCGCCGCGCCTGGAAGCCAGAGAGAGTCATGAACAACGCACCAACCCTTGGGGACAAAATCTCCGTCACTGTGCAGGAGCAAAAGGCCATAAGCATCTGTGAGATCTTTCAGAACAAATGGTCCAAAGTCACTCTGTGCCTGCGCCTGCCCTTGAGACAAACGTAATTCTCTCGAGGCCCCAGTCTGCTCTTGAGCTAACTCATTGTGCAAAGGAATCTGGATCTTGAGCTGCTCCGATTCGAATTTCTGGCTGCTTTCACCTGCATCATTTGACGCCACCTGGGATTTCAGAGCAAATGCATCGGCGACTTCCGGATCTCGACCCAAAAAGCGGAGCGCAGAAGACTTGACTTCTCTTAATCGAATGGCAACTGGCAACAGCTTGGCAATTCGAACCACCCAACTGGTAAGCCCCCCTTCACCCTTCTCTTCGATAATTTCGGCCGCCTGCTCGAGACCTTCCTCAAGATCTCGAACAATCTCTGCTACGCGAGCATTAAGCTCATGCACGCGGAGTCGCGACAAAGCTTCTTCCTGGAGGCTTACCTCAAGATCATTCAGCTGTTGCTGAAGCTCCGCAATGACTGAACTCCGGCGAGCATCATGCCCCTTCAGGGAGCTGCGCGATCTGTTTGCAGAAACAAGCTTGGCGCGGCATTGGCTATAGAGATCAGCCAAGTCCCGCGAATCAGGATTGAGCGGGAGCCCACTTAGATCGTCGGGGTCATTCTCAGGCATTGCGTTGTTGATCCATCATGTGCCGCAAGGCCTCGATCAGCTCGGCCTTACTTAGGGCTTCCAGTGGAATTTCAGGCGCCTCAATACCTTTGGCGACTAGACGTTCAATCATCACTTTCTTTGTCATGCGCGAATACCCAGTAATGCCATTGTCTCTGCACAGCTCCTGAAGAGAGCGCCTGGTTTGCCGGTCATAGCTATGTGCCGAACAAAGCAGGGGGCAAGAGTTCGGCCGCTCGCCTATCAGGTGAGACTGATCATCATCTCGATCCAGGAGTTCCCTTGTTAGCTTCAGGTGCCGATCCAGCGAGCGGTAGAGACGTGCGTCACTGTTGGCGAGCTCACGGCTAGCAGCCAGGAACAGATCGGCAATGGACCCAGAATGATCTAGCGGTGGATCAGCACTCTCAGGCATAAGTTCAAGATCTTTCTTCATCATCCTGCACACCAGGAAGCCCGTTGGCTGTCGAGACTCGTTGGTCCGTCTTGAATGACCGCCAGTTCCGGATCAGAAGCTTCAAGCGATCTATCAGGAGTTTCAAGCCAGTGCGTCGTCCAGTATGAGCTGACGCAATGGTTGCACTGACTTCTTCAGCCATCTGCTCCATATCTCGAAGGACCCCAACAAGGTGCTCATTCATGGCATGAAGCTTCAAGCGAGTACCCGCTTCAAGCGCCAGGTCCTGCTCGAGCCTGTCGATCTCAGCTCTAATGGCATCGATAACCTGCTTCTTCTTTGCCATCCTGCCCCTCAAAAGGGATCTTGCTTCATTGGAATCAACAAGTGCCTTCCTGCATTCGGCATATAGCTCTGACAGCTTTTCAGGTCGGGGAGAAACTGGGAAATTCTTGGCTGAGTGAAAAGGCGGAAGAGTCGACTCGGGATCGACAACTGACAGGGCTAGCTGGTCGGGAGCAGTACCGCTGTCCACAATCCTTCGAGCCTGGGCTAACCACCTCTAATCCTAACCATCATTCGCCGCGGGTATTACTCGCTACGCTCCAACATGTCACGACTGATCCCAGTCAAGCACTGGTGTTATGCATCAGGCGAATAGAAAACGTCATCTGCATCCGGCTTCGTGGGATGACCATGACCCTTCTTAGGTCCAATCATCCCTGCGCCTGGCGTTCGTTCTCCAGCTGCTCCTCCTGCCAGGCGCGATGCAGATCAATCCGCGTGATCCGGTAGCCCAGTCGCCGTGCAGCCAGGATCAGCTCCTTGCGGGAGCGGCAGTGCTTGAGGGCGCGTTGCAGGGCTGCATCAGCCTCCACATCGGCCACAAAACGCTCCAGCTCTGACCAGCTCATGGGAGATGAACCCCTGGGTCTCTCACCATGCCAAGGGTGTCTGGTGTGCGCCAGGTTCCGCGGATCACACTCCGCCAAACCCTGCATCAGCACTGAGAAAACTGGTCGCTCACGCGGGCAGCAGCTGGATCACGGTGCTGGTCTCTGATCACCCTTCGGCAACAGCCCCAAGAGCTGCAGGCTGCGCCGACCTAACTGCTCACGCTTGGGGGCGTCGTCACTGCCCTTGATGTCGATGTTGAGCGCAAAGGGAGTGATGCGATCGGCCTGTTGCACCCAACCCACCCACCAGCCCACACCGGCGCCGGGAGCGTTCTGCCAACCGGTCTTGGCATGAAGGCTCCAGCCAGGGCCGCCATCGATGCGCGTGATCTCAGCAACCTGCTGCTGGGCAACCGCTGGAAACCGCAACGTGCGTTTGGCCAGGCCCAGGAGAAACTGGGTTTGCTCAAGGGCACTGATCGCCAGCGGTCCGCGCAGCCAAAATGTGGTGACGTTGCCGCCGATCTGCTCATTGCCGTATTGCAACTGCTGCAATGCGGTTTGCATGCGCTTCAACCCAATCCGCCGGGCCAGCTCCTGATACAGCGGCACATTCGACACCTTGATCGCGCCGCGCATCCCCATCGGCGCTAACCACTCGCGCATGAACGGGTTGGGATCACCCTTGTAGGGAATCAGCTCATCGGGGTTGGCCACTACCCCAAGCGAGAGGGCGATCAGGCTGTTGGGGATCTTGAAAGTGGAAGCAGGAGAGAAGCGCTGCTCTGCACGCAACCTGTTGCGCCCGCGCCATACGCCATTGCGCTCATCCAGCACCACGAACGTGCCCTCCACACCAGCCTTCTCAAACAGCGGTTGCAGGAGCGGTTCCTCTCTCCAGGTGAGCGCAGCAGCCGGTGTGAGGTGGATCAGCGTGAGGGCCACACCAGCCAGCAAAGACCGCATACCACCTGCCATTCGTGTCCTCCTGATGCAGGCATTGTGGCCATCGTTCCTGATCAAGGCATGAGAAAACAGACCGCCAGACCGGATTCGCTGGGGAGAGAACGACACCGGGCCTGGTTCAGAGCTGGCGGCGATCCAGGGCATCCGCCAAGCGCGTCACCGCTGCGGCCAGTTGGGCCTGAGTGTCGGGTGGCGCAACGGCTTCTTCCTTCCGCCGCAGGGCTTCGATCGAGCGCACGATCAAAAACACCACAAATGAAATCACCAGGAAATTGATCGCTGCTACCAGCACCTCACCGGCTGGCCAGCTGGCAATGGCGTCAACGTTCGCCGCCTTGAGAACAGGTTGCAGCAATGAATCCATCACCAAAGTCACCACCGCATTCACCACCTTCCCGAAGGCCCCGCCGATCACCACGGCCACAGCCAGATCAACCACATTGCCGCGGTTGATGAAGGCTCGGAAGTCAGTCAGAAAGTTGCGCGTGCGGCTCATGGCGTGACGTGAGGCTGCTTGGCCGGGATTCGGAGCTCATGATGCCGGCGCGAGCCGCTGGCGCTTGTGGTCTGCAACCGGGTCTGCGGCTGGATGGAGCTGCCTTGAGCAGCGCACAACCAAAAACCAGCCAAGCCGCCGCAGGATGGAGGCCCATCAGCCAAGGCTTCGATGAGCGTGAGCGCCCGCTACGGGGAACCCCACCACAAGCGCCTCTTCCGGTACCTCCAGGCTGATCGAGAGCCACGAATGATGACTTGGGCGCAGTGGCCTTGGCAGGGTTCGCTCGCTGATCCGGCTTGACGCCAGCAACCAGATCACACGAGCATCTGGTATCGCTTGATACCAAAGAGATGGTGTGGCGCTGGCTCCAGGCCGACCGTGCCCGTGGTCGTGCCTATCAGCCACGGTTTGAGCATCAAGAAGTGATCGCCGCCTGGCTTGGTGGAGTCCTCGCCATCACGCTGCTGGGTTTGATCAGCCTTTGGAGCCACTACCCGTTGGTCGTTGCTCCTTTTGGTGCTTCCACAGTGTTGCTGTTTGGCCATCCCAGAAGCCCCTTGGCCCAGCCACGCAACATCGTCATGGGCAACACCATGGCCGCCCTGGTGAGCGTGGCCTGCGTCCACTGGCTTGGGGGTGATCCCTGGGTCATGGGTCTCGCGGTAGGGATCACCATTGCCTTGGGGCAACGCCTCCGCTGCCTCCATCCACCGGCTGGTGCAGTAGCACTGTTGGGTGTCTTGCTACACGCCAAACCGTTGTTTGTCATGCTGCCCGTCTTCACAGGATCCGTCTTGCTGACAGCCATGGCCGTGGTGTTCAGCCGACTGCATGCGCTGTCTGATCACTACCCCCATCACTGGATCTAAAACCCTGTGAGGAAGGCCAATCAGGTCTACGGTTGAAACAGATTGAGTGATGCGATGCAGCGTATGAATCGGTGGACGGGAGCTGGATTCTTGGCAACTGTCTTGATCGGCTCCGCACCGCTGCAGGGGCTGGCCGCTCCGAAGCCAACGGCTGGATCCTGCTCGGATGCTGTGGTTGTGGAACGCCATTACGGCCAGCCGCATGCAACGCCCTCCGGCTCTCGTGTGGAGGAGGTGTACTTGACCCTCAGTGATGGTCAACGCCTGGATGGGCCCGCTCAGCTGGGCACAACAGGCTTCTTCTGGGACTACACCCCTGGCAACAAAGTGGGCGTCTGCGTGGAAGCCGTGCATCCACTGCGCCTGCGGGTGGATGACCGGATCACGGGCGCCAGTTTTGTGGTGCACCCCACTGCGGCGCAGTCATCAGGGGGCTGAGACAGATCAGCGACACCGCGGGGTAACGCTGAATCCTGGGGCCACATTCCCCCCGTTGGGCTCTGATCGGATGGCCTTGCTGGAGCCCACCAACCTGCTGCTCCTGGCCTGTGCGCTGATCTACCTGTGGGCCGGCGAAGCCTCAGAAGCAGGAATTCTGCTTCTGTTTGTGGCGCTGATTGGCGTTGGCCTCTGGCTGGTGGTGCAGCTGATTCCTGGCCTTGCATCCCTACTGGAGATCTCAGCACTGTCCTCAGCCCATGCCGCGGGCGTGATCGGGCTCATGGCGGCGGGCCTGCTGGTGACGGGGCGGCGCAGTGTTGCTGCATCTCCCTAAGGAGCGCATCAGCCTCTCTGGCCAGACGAGCACCTTGCGGGGTGAACCATCGGAATCCGCTGGGGTTTGTGTAGAGCACTGGCTTGGAGTTCTGCAGCTGAACCTCAGCCTGTTGCCGGCAGCGGATGTAGGCCCCGAAATCCAGCTGGCTCTCCGATGCGGAACCCTCCGCCGTTGCGCTGGCTTCCTGTTGCGGGCAGAGCTTCAGCCGCAGCTCATGCAGCACAACCACTTCCTGCTTCATGGCACGCCGCACGAGTTGATCGCGCTGGTCGTTGAGGGCCTGGCAGTCCAAAGCCCTGGCAGCGGCCTGCGGCAGCAGCGCCAACCCCAACAACAGAGTCGCTCGCACACTTGTATACATTGCGATCAGGTCTCGATCCAGCTCCATGGCCGCCAAGCGTTGCACCTCCAGCCGTGAGGGCAAGGTGCTGCTCTCCTGTTGGATCACACCCGAGCTGCGTATGGAACTCGATCGGGTCTGGGCCGCCCAGGGCCATCGTCCCCACGGCCGCACTCAAAAGGGGATGGAAGAGATGATCGCCCTCTACTTGGCTACCCAGCAGGAGAGCTGAGCGATGGGCGGCCATCACGCGCATCACCACAACCACCAAGAGGCCTCAAGCCGAGCTGGGCGAGCCTTCCGCTGGAGCATTGCCCTCAACACCGGCCTCACCACCCTTCAGTTGGCGATTGGCTTTGGCTTTGGCTCCCTTGCCCTGATCGGCGATGCGCTGCACAACCTCGGCGATGTCATCGGCCTGGTGCTCGGCTGGGGCGCCGATCACCTCAGCCGCCGCCCCGCCAGCGGTCGCTTCACCTACGGCTATGGGCGCAGCACCCAACTCGCCTCGCTGATCAACGGTCTGTTGATCTTTGGCGCCGGCGCGGTGGTGGTGGTGGAAGCGATTCAGCGACTGTTCAACCCCGTTCCGCTGATTGCCGGCCCGGTGGCCTGGGCCGCTGCAGCCGGGATCGTGATCAACCTCGGCTCAGCCAAGTTGTTTGGACACGACCACCACCACGACCTCAACCAACGGGCCGCGGTGTTGCATCTGCTCACCGATGCAGCCGTCTCGGTGGCCGTCTTGATCAGTGCTCTCCTGGTGGGAGTGACCAGCTGGATCTGGCTCGATGCCCTCACCGCCATCGGCGTGGGAGCGGTGGTGATCTGGAGCGCGATCAATTTGCTCAGAGAAGCGATCGCCCTCAACCTTGATGCCACACCCAGCCACATCAACCTGGCCGAGGTGAGCGCCACGCTGCTCGCCTTGCCCGCCGTTCAGGCTGTGGAGGCGCTGCACATCTGGAGCCTGAGTACCTCGCGCACCGCCCTCACCGCCCATCTGGTGATTGATCCCCCCGCCCTGGCTGCCAGTCAGCTCAGCCAGGAGCAACTCATGCACAAGGCCCACGAAGCACTGGCCGCCCTTGGTATCCGCAAAACCACCCTGCAACTGGAAATCAGCCACCATCTCTGCGATGAGCACCGATGAAGTTGTTGTTGGTGGTGGGTGGTTAGAGCCACCAAGCCCTTTCAGGGCTTCCCAGCGACTGACTGGCTAACGACATGCCGGAGCCAAGGTCCCTCGGCTCCGGCAAAGATCCCTGAAGTGCGGAAGTGTCTTGGATCAAACTTTCTGAGCCCCTGCATAAGCACTGAGAAAACCGGCCGGGAGACCGGCCGGCGGGAGGCGGAGCCTCCCGAGGCAGCTCAGATCACGGAGACCGTGGTGCCCTTTTGGCCCTGGAAATATCGGGCCATGGCATAGGCATCTTCTGCAGGAATCAGGCGGAGCTTTTTCACGGGCTTCCCGCGGCGACCGATGGGGGTGGTGATGCGCTCATGGCCATAGGCCTTGATGCCATCGGGATAGGTGTGGAGCACCAGGAAGCGGATCTCACAGCAGGGAGCGGTGGGGCGTGCCATGGAAGGGGAAGGCGTGGAACACCCCGACCGAGGCCCGCTGTGGCGGAGGCGGCAAGGACCGCGCAGCGGCCCGGCCTGATCCTTGCCGCCTTCGACGCAGTGGGCACGCTGGGAGGGGCCACGCCGCTTCCATGGCACGCGCCACCGCAGCTGTGTGGTGAGCCGATTGCTGGTGCGGACCGGAGGGGAGAGCCTCAAGGCCTATGGCCATGAGCGGATCACCAGAGGTGTGAGCAGTGCACCAGATGCACCCCACCGGCTCAAGACGCACCGCAAGATGCGCCGCGCCGGGCACCTCCAGGATCGCCCCTGGTCAAGGGCTGACGCGAGGCGAGCGGACTGGTTGGTGTGGCGCGATCGCCCCGGCTTTGCCGGTGCTCACCGCGCATCAACGGATGGACTCGCCCCTTGACTGGCGGAGCGGTCCTGTAGGCGTCCCGTCGCTGCGCCGTAGGGCGTCAGGTCGTCATGCTCAGCCCTGAATTCATTGGTGGCCCAGAAGATCCCGTTGCCTTGGTGGAGTGCTGCTACCGAGCCGTGGAGATGCTCCTGGCCACCCACACCGCCCGGGGGTTGTTGATCCCGAGGCCCTGGGTCGATCACCCCTATGGGGAGGAAGAGATCACCCTGCTCGAGGAGGAGCTGCTGCCAGCGATGGCTGGGTTCCTGGAGCGGGTAGAGGCCATTGATCAGGCGATCGAAGCCGAGCAGGAGGCTGAGGTGGCAGCTCATCAGGCCCGCTGAGGGCCAGGCCGGCAGGAGCCGGCCTTTTCTGCTGCTCCCAGTGAACGGATCAGGTCCCAGAGCTCTGGGACAGGAAGCCCTCAATCCAGCGCTGGTGGCGCATGGTGGTAATCAGCCCCGCCAGGGAGTGTTGAGCCTCGGGCACCTGGAAGGCAGCGCGGAAGCCCTTGGAGAAGGCCTCGAGTTGAGCAGGGGCCAGGGCCTTGATGCGCTCGTGGAGCCCAGCAATCACTGCGGGCTCGAGTGGGATGTCAGCCACGGCCTCTCGAACCTTCTGGGCAAGAGGAGCCGATGTCGCCGTGATGGGCGCACCTGAGCTGCTCACCTGGCGTTGCTGTTTGTCGTAGAGCGCCAGGCCAAAGGGATTGCCAAAGGTCATCAACGCCCGCTTGGTGGCATCGGTCTCCGCTTCCTTCAGCGCCGATTCATGCGCCAGGCCCTTGTCAGCATCAATGCCATGGCCGGCGCCAGAGCCCTCGCGGATCAAGGTGCGGTGGCCAGCGGTCACCGTGATGCGCACGCGGGCCGTGTAGGTCACGCCCCAACCGTTTTTGCGATCCCGCCCAACAGGGCGCTCGTGTTCCGCCACGCAACGGCTGATCAGGGTGCAGCGCTCCCAGCCATCAAAACCAAAGATGCGGTTGGCCTCTGCAATCACCTGCCACCCCTCGAGATAGCTCACCCGGCTGCGCCCCTGCTCCCGCTGGCGCACATTGGCCCGATCCAACGGCGCCGAAAGCAACGCCACCTGCCTCTCACTAAATCCCCCGCCGGGGGCGGGGCCAGGGGCCCCCTCGAAGTGGGCGGTTGCAGGTGCAGTCGATGGTTGAGCACTGCTGGCCTCCTCGCTGAGGCTGTCGCGCAGGGCCTGCAGCGTTGAGGCCGAGCGATTCGCTCCTGGGGCTGAGCGGCGCAGCGGGGCCGTGTGGATGTTGGCGGTTGTGGCTGTGGAAGTGATGGCCATGGCGATGAATCCGTATGTGTGGAGTGGAGAAAAGGGAATGGGGCCCGCACCTGCAAAACCCCATCGAGAAGGGGCCCCTGGCCCCCTCAGGTGATGGACCAGTGGCGGCGTTTGATGAGGCGTGCGCCGGGGACGGCGGTGGAGGAGAGGGAGAAGGCGAGGTGGGTGGCCTCTGGTTTGGGGAGGCCTGAGATGGCGGAGGAGATGACGGAGCGGATGCGGGCCTTGATGGAGGTTTTGTTGGGTGTGGTGGTGGTTTGGGTGGTGAGGAGATCTGGAGGGAGGAGATCGGGGTCATCGATCTCGATGGCTTCTGTGGTGCGTGAGGTGAGGCGGTGATCGAGGAGGTTGTGGGCGGTGGCGGATGGATCGAGGCGGGAGAGCAGGTGGATGAGGGTGGATTCGAGGGCGTCAGCGCGGTTGTCTTCTCGCTTGGCGAGGGCTGAGAAGCGCTTGGATTGGCCGGAGTGGTAGTTGGCTTCTGCGCGGAGGCGTTCGATCACCCAACAGGTGGCATCGGCTTTGCGCAGGAAGGCCTCGCGTTTGTTGTCTTCCAGGGCGAGGGATTCCTCGAGATCAGCAAGGGCGAGGGCACGTTCGTCGTCGTCCTCGGTGTCGAGGCGTTCGGAGAGGCGAGCAATCCAAGAGGTTTCGGCTTGGAGATCGGCCCCGAGCTCCCAGAGGGTGGGGAGCTCGGGGGTGACATCAGGAGGGGTGGTGACAGGAATGGCGACAGACATGGATGAGGTGTGTGAGGAATGGGAGGGAGAAGAAGGGAGGCCTACGCCTCCTGGGGGATCTGGATCACCTCGATGGGGATGGCCGAACGCCGGCTGAGGCGATGGGCCTGATCCACCAGCGAGGCGGTGCCGCGGGAACCCGGGAAAGCGACCACGAGCAAGCCATCGCCAAGCGGAAGAGCGGAGGCCAGATCCAACGAGCGCTCGAGCATCTGGCGGTTACGGATCGGGCCAGCGGCGCGGCCGTGCTGCTGCCAGGCAGCAGGGCAGGCGATCTGGGGCCAGCCGAGCTGATCGGCAGCGGCGGCGATGGCTTGATCAGCCCCGCGGGCAGCGCCATGGAGCAGGGCCTGCACCAAGCGGCCACGGGTGGCGCGCAGGAGATGGGTGGCGATCGATTCGGAGGGCCAGGTGAGATCACGGCCACCACCGGCCACGATCACCAGCTGGCCACTACCTGGCAGAAAGATCGAGGCAAACAGGGAAGGATCAGGCGGCGCCAATGCGGCGGCCTGGGCTAGCGAAAGCATGGGAAGAAAATGAGCGCAGGAGGATTTCTTTCAAGGGCTCCAGCAACAGCGGAGACCATCCCTTGATCACCTTTTTACTGTATCAGTACAGGCGTACTTTGCGCCAGATGAGACGGGGCCTGCGAGGCTCTCTTCTTGAATCTTTATGGCTCTAGATCCAGGCACCTGGGGCATCAGTAGCAGGGCAACTCTTCTGAAAGGCGAGCATCCATCAAGCACCCAGAACGCAGCCATCACTGCCGTTTCTAAGTGCCTCAGACGGGCCCCAATGCGCTGGGCCACCGCAGCCGCGGGAGGACGCTGTGCGTGATGAACTAACGCCACACATCCCGGCGGCGGCAAGGAAAATAACGATCACACGAGCGCCAGGGCCGGTGTCCGCGCAGCGACCACCGGCTCGCGAAGCCCTGGCGCCGTGTGACATCCTGAATTCCCTGCCGCCGGGTGGCGATCAGGAGTGCCCGGTGGCGCGATTACCACCTTCATCTGATCATCAGGGCACTCAGCGCATCCAGACCTGCTCGATCGCTTGATGCAGGTTCTGCATGCAGAAATCAGCGCGAATCACTTCTTCATGGAGTCCTCCAGGGGCCAGCTGCTGTTGCTACGACAGGCGCAGCGGCGCTATGGCCCGTGGCTGTCTACTTGAGTGCTTCCGAGATGCTTCTCACCCTTGCCCTGAGGCTGGGAGATCCCACCAGCGCGGAACAGGCGGAGCAGGTGTTTGATGCGCTGGTCATGCGCGGTCTGCTTAGGCCTGGCTGGAATGGACTCTGGGATCTGGCTCCGATCTCAGACACCGAGCTGAGGCAGCTGCTCAAGCAGCGCTGATGCTCTACTCAGCCGAGGCCAGCATGAAGAAGTGCGTGCAAAGCGCCTTGGTGCCCTCGCTGTGTAACCCAGCGAACCACAGCTCTGCTCACCCGGACGGATGATTTGCACGTAGCAACCGCTACCAAGCGTTCACCTCGCACCCGCGGGGCGCAGTTCGATCCAGGCCATGGAACGGGGATCTGGACTTACCTGTGGATCAAGGTCATGACCCTCACCTATCGCGGCCAGAAGTACGTGCAGACCAAGCAAGCTGCTCCCGAACAGCACCCTGTTCTCCTTTACCGCGGTGTTGCCTACAAGATGTGATCTACCCGATCCGTTGACCATTAAGCCCCGTCAAGGCGGGGCTTTTTCATGCCTGGACCTGGGTCTATTCCTACAGCAATCACTCGGGATCCACATCCTCCAGAAGTTCATCAGGACTCGCCGCCACACGTCGCAGGTCGGGTGTGGCGCTGCGCACCTGGGCAATGGCGTGATCCGGATCCATCGCCCGCACCGGCTGGATGCTGCAGCGCTGGGAATCGCAGAAGAACACGGAAAACCCAGCCATCAGATCCAGAGCGAATGTGGGGGCCGCGGTGTGAGGAGTGCGGCCCGGTGCTGCGCCATAGGACCGCCGGGGGGTGAGGACCTCTCCCGGCTGGTGAACGAGCACCGCCCACTCATGGCTCAGGTGATGACCAAAGTGCAAGGGCTTGCTGCGTCTAGCCCTTACAGCGATCAAAGGTGAGCATTCGTTGCACGGGGATGACGCAGCCGTAGAGCAGACGCACAATCCACGCAGGTGCTGACGAGACAGCCATACCTGCTTGAGCGCCCATCTCCCTTGCCCGGCCAACAGAAAGCCCTCGGTTCACCCGCCGAGGGCTTTCTGTTGGCCGCAAAGGCTGCAAATCCACCGCCCAAAGACCGCGAACCGCTTCTTTGGGATTTCTTTAGATTACTGCAGTTGTGTGGCCTTGCGTTTGGCTGTCACTGGCTTTGCCCTGACCTGATGCAGCGCTAGCGACAAAGGGCAATCGCTGCAGCATGTGCTCGTTAATCTGTCAAGACTTTTGTGCTGGTCTCAGGACACGTAGGTTCGCTCGAAATCCGCCCGTCAGCGGCTCCAGCCCACCACTAATGATCGCGATTCATACTTCCGCGGCTCCGGCGATCACCGTGGCGCAGCTGGAAGCCAGTTATCCGGCCTATTGCAAAGCCCTGAGGATGTTGGTGCAAGACGGTCTCTCACTAAACAAAATCAAGCGCACCGTTTGCTGGGATCGCTTGCAGTTGCTCCACACCACCCTGCCCCGTCAGTACCGCGACCCTGTTGTGCATTACGCCATGGTCAAGCGCGATGTTGAGAGCCACCAGGCCGTTGCTAGCTGAACACAGTTAAAACCAGATTCTCCATGACTGACACAGCGCAGACACCCCTCAAAATCCTGATCGCGGACGATGAGGTCAACATCCGCCGCATCCTTGAAACCCGCCTGGCGATGCAAGGCCACCAGGTGGCTGCTGCTCAGGATGGCACAGAAGCACTGGAGCTGTTCCGCAGCGTTGAACCCGATGTGGTGGTGCTCGACGTGATGATGCCCGAGCTCGATGGCTTTGCGGTGCTCGAGCGCATCCGAGCGCAATCGGAGGTGCCGGTGATCAAGCTCACCGCACTGGGCGACGTGGCTGATCGCATCACTGGGCTGGAGCTGGGCGCCGACGATTACATGGTCAAACCCTTTAGCCCCAAGGAGCTGGAGGCACGCATCCAATGCGTGATGCGCAGGGCCAGTCAGGGCCAGGGCGGATCCGGCGTCGGCTCAGCCAGCTCCAATGTGACCGCGGTTGGTGATCTCAGCGTTGATTTCAACCGCCGGCAGGCCTTCCGCTGCGGCGAGCGCATCCGCCTGACGGGGATGGAGTTTCACTTGTTGGAGCTGTTGATCAGCCGCAACGGCGAACCCATCAACCGCCTCGACATGCTGGAGGCGGTCTGGGGTTACAAGCCCGAGCGCGCCTCCGACAGCCGTGTGGTGGATGTCCACATCTCCCGCCTACGCGGCAAGCTGGAACCCGATCCGCTCAATCCAGAGCTGATCCTCACGGCCCGGGGCATGGGCTACATGTTCCAGCGCCTCGCCAACCCATCAGCTCCGCAGAAGCCTTCAGCCCTCGCAGCTAAGCCGCACGGTTAGATCGGTTGGCCCGCTGCAGCCGCGGCGAGCGAACCCGCCGCGAGACACCATCGCTATCCACGTGAAAGGCGGACAGGCTATTGAGGCACTGGCGGAGCACCCGCATCAAGACAGGGTCAGCGTCAGCGTTGGGCTGCAGGCCATAGCCGCCCTCAAGGAGAAAGGCTTTGACGGCTGAGACCTCCTCCCCCTGGTCGAGCCTCCTGACACCGATGACATGAGGCAGGCGTTGCCCCTCCAGTGAGCACAAGGTGATGACCCAACCCTCGCTGCTCTCTAAGACCAGTCCATTGGGGCTGTGAGCGCACTCCAGCCGCGTCAGGCCAGGCAAAGCCGGCAGCAGACGCCTCAACAGAGGCAACCAGATGGTTTCTGCCGTTGCGCGTTGCTCAGCCGTGAAGCGCTCCGCCATGTGGAGCCCGGGCGGTGTTGAGGGATCCAACCTGGTGTGGTTCACAGCAATGGATGAGAGAGCTGCGTTGTTCAAGCGGCTTTCCGCATCAGAAAGCCGACTCATGGGGCCTGCGTGGGGTGGAGTTTAGATCGTCAGGGCGTTCATTGAACTCCACAACCCGGCATGTGCAGCGCCGTTGCGGCGCTCAGTGAACCGAGACCTGGGTGACCGTGCCCAGACGGGTGGCGCGCTGCAGCGCCTCGTTCAAGCGGGCCAGGGGCACACGCATCACGTAGTCGCCGCTGCGCACATAGCCCTGGTTGACGACGCCACTGATGCTGATCGTGGCCGTACGGGCCTGGCTGCCGCGATAACCGGAGCTGCCCAGCAGGGCCGCCTGGCGATGGGTTTGGGCCGGAGTGTTGCGGCTACCACCCACAAGCTCACCGGCGTAGAGATGGGTCTCCTCAGACACCTGGGCGCGGAAGGGACCGTCGGTGCTGATGTAGCGGTATTGATCCTGGAGGTTGGCGGGTGCATGACCCACCGCCACCGCCGGCAGTGCACCGGGAACGGCCACGGCTCGGTTCTGGTGCAGGAACCGATTCAGGGCCGACTGGTGGCCAGTGCTGGAGCCCTTCACGGAGGCAGCCGCCCCACGGGCGAGTTGCATCAGCCAGGAGAACTGGCGTCCCTCATGGCCCTTGGAGTAGCCCCAGCCGTGGAGATAGGGAACCGTGGTCTCGCCGAAACGCTGCTGATACTCAGCGCTGTCGATGTAGGAGTTGATCTCCGCCTCAACACCCTGCTCCTGCAGGATCGTGAAGTGGTGGAGCATCTCATCGCGGTTATGGGGCGCGCGGCCGAGCAGATGCTTGTGATTCAGCTCAATGAAGCGATAGGCATTGCTGTGCTCAAAGAACTTGCTGCGATACAGAGCGCTCTGGGCGACGGTGCGCACCAGCTCGCGAACGCTGAGGTAGCCATTGCGGAACAGGGATTCAGCGCCGACAAGACGCTCGCTGTTCATCAGGTATTGCTGGCCGAGCACCTGCCGATACACAGCACGGATCAGAGTGCTTTGTTCCTCTGTAGAGGCCAGGGACCAGCTCTCGTTGCCGGCGTCATTAGCAAAGCGATCAATGCCCAGTTGAGCGGCGCGCACCAGAGTCATCAAAGCGAATGCAAAGGATCACAGGCGCCGATCAGCGGCCGCAGCAAAACAATCTGCCGCATAGTTAGCGCTGAATTGACCACCACGAAGCGGCTCAATCCACGCCATGTTCTGCCAAGGCCCGTGGGCCTGAATCATGACCTGCCGGGGAAATATATGACCGTTTCAAGAAGCAACGCAGCGACGTTACAAAACGCTGAAGATCTGCACCTCTGTGAAGAGTCAAAACGCTGAACCCTGGCCCTACTGATTCGCTTTAGGTTTGATCCCTCACCAGAGGGCCCCCATGGCGGCAAGCCTGTCTCTACTAGTGGCCTCAGCGCTAATGGGCCTGGTGGTGCTGCAGCTGGCTCTGTCCCACTGGGGTTGAGTGACAGCGCTGCGGATATTTGTGGCCCAGTCGCCAGAGTTCATTGCTGGTGTGACCAGGCTCAACGCTGCGCAGGCGCTGCACCAGCTGGAACAGCTCATCAGGCATGAGCGCACCGTCGTCCTGCCACTGCAGGGCGGCCGGAGCCACGGCACGGTGAGCGGGGGTCATGGTCTGGAGCGGGTATGGCTTTGACCCTACGGATTGCTGTGGTTCAGGCGTGAGCCCCAACAGCTACGGGAAGCGAAAGCTTTCCTGAAGAACCTGGATGCGGGTGCGGCCATCCCCAGCCGTTCAGAACGCATCAGCCCTGGCGCAGCACATGGGCATCGCCATGACGGAGACAGCCCCACCGCCGGCCATGGAGCATGAGGATCTCCTGGTGAGTTATGCCCACAGTCCCTGGGGCCAGCCCAAGAATGTTCCAGGGCGCTGATACCGATCCTGCGGACTTGCGCACCTTTCGAGACGCGATGAGCCACTGGCAGCCGGTGCGCCAGACCGTGCTCAACTACCAAAAGAATGGCTGACCGTTCTGGGTGGAGATCGACATCACACCCCTGAGCGATCGCGACGGTTGGGACACCTACTGGGTGTCGGTGCAACGTGAATGCAAGGAGCCTCTTCCGTCACAGCCCGTCAAACCAGGCGTCAGCCGTTGAGGTGGCTGGTGCGAGCACCACACCGTCATGACTGGGCTCCAGCACATCCAACACCGCCTGCAATTCCGCCTGCGGCTCCCGCTGCAACACCGCGATCACGTCTAGCCCTGGAGCTGCAGCTTGGCTGAGCTCTGCTCCCACAGCTCCATGGAGTTGCCCCGCCAGCTCCAGTGCCAAGCCGGCGATCGAGCCATCAACCGCGACCATCTCAAGGCTGCCCAGCCACTCCATCGCCACGCGACAAGTCGGGGCCTGAAGATTGAGGCACTGCAGGAGCTCCCGGCACTCCGGGGCATGCACAAAGAGCCGCAGGGCACGGCGCTCAAAACGTTGGCGCGCGTTCCCTGCGCCGACCTCGAGCGCTTCTGGAATTGCTATCAACTCATCACTACTCGCCAAGCCATTACCGGCCAGTGCTTGCGCCAACCGCTGCTCGGCCGAGCGCCGGAGCACCCCATCGGGCAGCTGCTCCACCAGGGCCTGACCGGCCTGTTCAACCGCTTGGAGAGTCCTCAGTGATAGGGAAGCACTGTCTGCGGCCAGAGGAGCCAGAAGCCGGTCCAATCGCCACTCCAGCCAATGCCGGGCTGAGGCAATCAAGCCCTCAAGGCCCATTGTCCCCTGACTGCGAATCAGCCCGTCCGCGTCCTGGCCCTCGGGCAGCTGCACCACAGAGGCACTCAACCCACCAGCCACGAGCTGCGACTGCAACTGCTCAATCAGGCGTTCCGTGGCGGCCTGACCTGCGCTGTCTCCATCGAGGGCGATCACCAGGTGCTTCATCCCCTGGCGCCTGAGCAGCTGCAGCTGCAACTCCGAGACGCTTGTACCCAGGCAGGCCACCGCATGGGTGAACCCAGCCTGGTGGAGCTGGATCACATCCAGCGGGCCTTCCACCAACAGCGCTGTGCCCTCCTTACGGATGGCCTCGGCCGCCTGATCCAGGCCAAAGACCACTCCATTGCGTTGGAACAAAAGGTCGTTCGCGCTGTTGCGGTACTTGGGTTCCTGGTTCCCGATAGCCCGGCCGCAGAAGCCCACGGTCTGGCCGGAGGCGTCATTGAGGGGAATCACAAGGCGCCCACCGGCAAAACCCAGCTGCCAGGCGCGAGCGGTGTCGGCACTGATGCCACGGGCCTGGAGGTAGTCGGCGCCATCGCCGCCCTGCTCGAGCTGTTGCACCAGCGCCTGATGGAACTGGGTGCGCTGCTCGGTGCGCTTGGCCATCAGCTGACGACGCTCCCGCCACTCCTGCTCAAAGCGCTCCTGGGCCTCGGGATCTCCCTCGGCCACAGTCACACCGGTGCGCCGAGCGAGCTCAAGCACCGCCTCCTGAAACGACATCCCCTGCCGGTCTTGCAGCCAGCCGATGGCATCGGTGCCCTTGCCGCACACAAAACAGTGAATGCGATTACGGCTGGGGCTCACCGTCAGCGAGGGGCGGCGATCGTCGTGCCAGGGGCAGCGGGTCAGGAACTCATGCCCGGACTTCTTGAGTTCCGTGGGCCCAAACAGATCCATGACCTGGGCCCGTTCGCGCACGCTCTCCAACACCGCTGGCGTGAGCAGCCCAGCCGGGCGACCCGAGGGGTGCCCGCTGGGTGCACGCCGAACTGCCCCTGCAAACCCGCGATGAGCTGCGGCCACGCCGCTGGCTGTGCCACTGCTGCTCATAGGCACTCCACCCCTGGGTACAGGTCGCTGCCGGTGAACAGCTTGCGGGCCTCGTCGCCCTCCAGATAGCAGTGGCTGCGGTCCAGGCGAATCGTGGTCTTGCTCAGGTCAGATCCGGCGGCCATCTGACCGTGGCGGTATTTGCCGTGGTGCACATCAAGCAGGCCCGGCTGAGCGGGAGTGAATTCATCGAGCTTGGGACGATCGATCAGCCACACCGCCGATGCGTAGCGCTCCAGTTCTGATGTGCCCGCCAGGTGGGAGACATCGGGGCCGGTGGGATTGCCGTAGGCGCCGCGGTTCAGCTGAGCAATCACAAAGACATCCAGCTCACAGCGTCCAGCAATCGCCTTGATCGTGGTGGCCCGGGCCGCCAATTCAGCCGTGGTGTTGCTCCCAAAGCCTGGGGTGGGGCCCATGGCGTGGAAGTGATCCAGGAACACAGCCGAAAGGCTCGGGTTGGCGCTTTTGCAGTCCTCCACCAGCGCGGCGAGTTCCTCCACCGTGGCTGCGAATTGGCTCTGGTACAGCACCTTGCCCATGCGCTCGCCATTGGGGGCGATGCCGGCGGAGAACTGTGCCTCCAGTTCCTGGAGCCGCTCCAGATCACGGCCCTCAATGACCTCACCGCGGCCCTCCAGTTCGTTGGCCGAATAGCGGGAGGAGAAGACCCCGCTGGCCTTACGGCAGTAATTGGCAAACAGGCGAGCACCGATCGCGCGGCGGCTCAATTCGCAGGAGAGCACCAGCACTGAGGCGCCGTTGTAGGCCAGCCCCATCGCTGCGGCGATGCCCACGGTGGTCTTGCCCACGCCGGACTTTGCAGCCAACACCCAGGTGCTGTCGCCCGTCCCCGGGATCACGCCACCGCGCATGTCGATATCCAGCGAGGGGATACCCGTGGAGATCGGTTTGGGGCGTTGGTCAGCGGGCAGAGACGCCAGCGCGAGGCATTCGCGGCCGGCATCGCTCGCTGTGCACACCTGAAAGCTCTGGCGGTAACGGCCAGCGGTGATTGAGGTGGCCGCGTTCAACAACTCGCGGCAGCGCTCGAGTTCGCCGTCGATGCTGCAATCGATCTCCTCACGGGCCAGGAGCTTGCGCACGCCTGAATAGAACAGGGCCCGGGCCTTGGCGCTCTGGAACAGCCGGCAGGCGATCTTGAAGTCCAGTTCCGGGTGGATCAGGCCGTCATCCCCCCAGGCGATCACCTCCGAGAGGGCTTCTTCCATCTGCAGGAGCGAGCCCCGGAAACGACCCTCCAGGGCGCGCTGGCGCACGTCTTCTCGGATCGCATAGGCGTTCAGCACATCGATGTCGCGGCGGCCGCGAAAGAGTTCGTCGATTTCCAGCGCAAGAGCGCGCAGGCCCGGCTGGGTCCAGATCGAGCCCGGCACCACCTCGTCAAACCGCAGCCCAATGGCACGGCGGAAGAGGCCCCAGCGCTCGCGCTGATCGTCCGTTCCAACCAGGACAGCGGCCAGGAGATTCTTTTCGTGCTCCGCCAGGGAGTGATCAGCAGGCACGTCCGGGACCTCAGCTGCCATCAACCCGGCGGCGGTCTCAATGAAGACGCCTTCATCGATCAGCCGTTGAATCAGCGATGGGTCGAAGGCGCCGGGCATCGTGGTTTTGAGCTCCTCGTTGCCGGGGTCGTTGGTGCCGGCAGAGGAGTTGGCATTGGGGGTGGTGGTCATGGCGGTGAACAGCGATGGGACGTGTGGGCCCTGGATTCAGCGCTTGGCCTCCGCGGCGAACTGCTCGGCCGCCTTGCCTGGAATTCCGAAACCGGCGGCCTCCAGAACTTCCGCCAGGTGTTGTTTTTCGCTCGCCGGCAGCTCGCGGCCCGCCATGCCCTTCCCCTTCCACTCATGACCGTCCCAGAGCAGAAGCTCACAGGCACGCAGGTGGTCGGGGTGGAAGGCGGGAGCCTGGCGTTTTTGGCCCACTCCTGGAGTGTTCCCACCGATGCCGCCGTTGAGCCGTTGGGTGTACGGACCCGATAAACCAGCCGTCTGGCCCTGGCTGCCCCAGCAGAAGACATGCCAGAACTCCACCCCCAGGCCTGCTGCTTTGCGATCAGCGCTCAGCAACGCCATGGCGCAGTCAGAGCCGCTGCGGCCCTGGGGGTAGGTGAGGCGCCAGAACTCAGGCATGCGCCGTAGCGCCTGGATCAGCACCGCCCAGAAGGCCTCGGCGCCACCGGCGTGGCGGATCGCCTTCTGCAGCCGGCGGGCCAAGGCCGATCCAGTGGGGTTGTAAGCCGGCCAGCTCTGGGGCTTGTTCTGGTTGTAGGTGGCAACAAACTGAGCGATCAACGGGTTGTGCGCGGGTGTGCTCTCTGGCTCAGCTGAGGGTTCCGGCCTGGTAGCGGGCATCACCTGCGGCTCTGCCCCGCCAGTCATCAACACCGGCTCAGTCGTGCTGGTCTCCGGCCGATGGTCCCCAGCTCTGCCCTTGGGCTGAACATCCGAACCGTTCTCCCAGCGCTCCTCCACCGCAGGGTTGCTGTCCTCCGCCGTGATCTCGTCGCCTTGGGCATCGCTCAGGAGTTGCACCGTGGTGCCGTTGGCATCACTGCGAAAGCGCAACCAGCCGAGGCTCTGCAGGTCGTCAAGATCAGCGCGCAACAGGCGTGGTTGCACCAGCCAGGCCGCCCCCAGATCCCGCAAGGTCACCTGAACCTGGCGCTTGCCCCGGCTGCGCCACTGCAGATAGCCGTAGAGCTGCGCCACGCGCATCACCCGTCCAGGCCGCAGTGATCCCTGGCGCTGCTCGTTGAGGGATTGCAAGGCCCTGTAGGTCTGGCGGATCGCCTCATTGCGGATGCAGAAGAACTGCACGGTGGTCTCAGGAGGACCTGCTCCTGACGAGGTGCGGAAGGCTACTGGTGGTGTCTTGTTGCTCGACATCGAGAGCGCTTACTTGCTCTGATCGAGCGCTTCCCCTGATTCCCTCTTCCCCACAAAGCCGGCTGTTGGTCTGCTCTGGGCTGTTGTTTTGGATTGATTCTCTAAAACCTTTGAGAGATATAGATGTGCTGCACGGGATGCATCACCCCTGATGCACGGGGTGCAGCAGTCACTGATACACGGGGTGCAGCACTGCTCAACACCATCCAACTCGGAGGTGAGGCATGGGGTGCATCACCAAAGAGAGCATCAACGGGGACGGATCTCCACCCAGGGTTCTCCGCTACGCAGCAAGTCGAGGGCCGGAGCCAATGTGCTGGCCAGCGTCTCCTGCAGAGCCTGATTGCTGCTGTTGCCGATGCGCAGCCAGATCACCTGCGGCGGCGGGCCGTACTGCTCGAGCAGGTTGATGAAGTCACGGTCCTTGGTCATCACCAGCGCATTGGCTTGCCGAGCCGCTTGAAAGATCTGGGGGTCGAGTGCGTCACGCAAACCCAACTCGCGGACCGCAACAGCCTCAAGCCCTAAACCCTGCTGGTTGATCCACCCCGCCAGAGACGGTGGTAGCTGGGCATCCAGCCAGAGCTTCATGCCACGAGGACGGGGTGATCCACCTCATGGGCCGCGTAGCGCAGGGCAGCCTCTAGGTCCTCGGCCTCAAGATCCGGGAAATCCTCAAGGATCTGCGCGCTGCTCAGGCCAGCGGCATAGAGCTCGAGAATGTCGGCCACGCGGATCCGCATTCCCCGAATACAGGGCTTACCGCCGCACTGCTGCGGGTTGTAGGTGATCCGCTCGCTCATGGATCAAGCCTAAGTGGAATCAGCCGATGGGCCCTCCCACGTTCTGAGCTCTGAGTGCAGCGCACTGCACACGCCATCGCAGTAACCCAACACAGGTCAACGGCGCAAGCGTGAAACCACGGGGAATGCTCGCAGCAGTTGCCGCTGTTTCTGATGCCTCCCCGTCATGCCCCCGTTGCCTCCACCGTCAAAACCTGGCTGAACACCAGCAGTGCCCATCGCCCACTGTGCGAGCGCACGGTGATGGAACTCTCCCGCCGGATTCAGCGCTGGCAACAACACCCCGATGGCCCAAGCCATGCCCCCAAGCCCGTGCGCCGCAGCGCCTTGCGGGCGCGGGAGCAACTGGTGCGCCACAACCTCGGCTTGGTGGCCCACACCTGGGGCCGCCATCGCTGCAGCCTGCCTGCCCATGACGACACCACCGCCGATGCGCTGCAGGAAGCAGCGTTGAATCTGGTGCGCGCAGCAGAAAAATTCGATCCGGCCAAGGGCTATCGCTTCTCCACCTACGCCACCTTCTGGGTGCGGCGGGGGTTCGCGGAGTTCGAACAACGCGCCAAGCGCGCGATTCGCTTCCCGGCGGAGAAAGCAGCGGTGGTGCTCAAGGCTCTGCGATTGAGCCAACAACATCAGGCCAGCACGGGCGATGAGCCAGCGCTGGAGTGGTTAGCAGCCCAGCTCAAGTTCGATGGCAAGGCGATGAGCGCTGAGCGCCTGGCGGAGTTCATCCGCCAGTGGGATGCCACCCGCACCGGCTCGCTGGATGGCGCAGAGGATGACAGTGACGACAAGGGTGGATGCACCCGCCTGGATCAGGCGTCTCTGCTGCAAGCAAGCGCACAGGAGCAGGAGTCCGAATCAGACCCACAACACGCGGCCTTGCCGCAGTTGATGAGCTGCCTGGATGAACAGGAGCACCGGCTGATTCGCAACCGCTACCTGCGCCGGCCGCCCCTGAGTCCCTGTCAACTGCGCCGCTCGATGGGCGGGATGCAAAACGAGCAACTGGAGCAGTTGGAAGCAACCGCCCTTGGCAAGTTGCGCCAGGTCGCCACCGAGCACAACCTCAAGATTCAGCTCTGATCCATCACCAGCCACTGGCTGGCCGTACAACGCCCGGGGGCCAGTCGTCCTCGGGCGTTTGTGCTGTTGTTGCGCGCTTCTGTAGAGCGTGGCTACAAGTGGGTGATTGGCTTGGGGGTGATGCAACCCGAGGACTTACGGCGTCACGTTCAGACCCTGCAAAGCGCGATTACGAGCCTTCTCGATGGCTGGACCGTCGTGGTCTGCAGTCACCACCAGCGCATGCGGGACACCACAGCGCTTCTGCTCCCGCAGCTGCAATACAGCGCGAGCAGCACCGCAGAACTCCTGGCACTGCCGCTACCTGAAACAGGGCAGTTGCTGGTGCTCTGCGATGACGAAAGCCCCGATGGCGGGGCCGCCGAGCTGATCACGCAACTGCGCGAGCGCCACGGAGCCCAGCGTTGCCGCTTCCTGCTCTGCCTGGATGCGGCGATCAGCGGTGAACGGCTGGTGCGCCTGTGGCGTCTGCGCCCCGATGGGATTAGTTGCCGCGAAAGCTGCGGCAGTGGCCGCCTGCTCCAGTGCGTAGCTGTGCTCCTGCGCAACGGCCGCTATGAAGACCCCCAGCTCTCTGATCGCATCCGCCAACTGCTCGCCAACACGCCGCTGCAACAAGAAGCCGTTGTGCTGTCTGTGAAAGAGGAGCAACTGGTGCGCCTGGTGGCGGGCGGCCGCAGCACCCGCGAGATCGCCTCACAACTGCAGGTGCGCACCGACACGGTGCGGCGCCGGCTGAGTGCCTTGTACGGCAAAACCGGAGCCCGCAACCAAGGCGGACTCCTGGTATGGGGCCTCGAGCACGGGGTGCTCAAGCAGCCAGATCTCGCCTGCGGGCTGCATCAACGGCCGGGGCCAGAGCAGGGCGCCGCGGCAGGTGGCAGCAGGCACAGGAGCCGGGGAGCACATCGCTGAGCCGTTTGGCCGCCTGCGGCATCACCTCCGCCAAGCCCACACAACGGGCTTAGCGTGAAGGAATGGATCTGCTCGATCGCATCACCGTCGACCCCGCCATCCGGTTTGGCAAGCCTTGCGTGCGGGGGACCCGACTCACGGTTGGTGATGTTCTGGGCACCCTGGCTGCCGGGTGCAGCGAAACCGAGCTGCTTGAGGACTTCCCACAGCTCAGCCATGAGGATGTGTTGGCTTGCACAGCCTTTGCCGCTGAACGTGAACGCACCTTGATGGTGTCCACGGGGGTGGGTTGAGCATCAAGCTGCTTCTCGACAAAACCTTTCTGAGCGTTTGCTTCCACTACTCAGCGAAGCGTTTCCAGATTCGAGCCACATCCGCATCCTTGGCCTGGGCGGTGTCGATGACCGTTCGGTGTGGGAGCAAGCAAGAGCCGGGGGCTATCTGCTGCTGACCAAGGATGACGACTTCCTTGGAATGAGCCTGAGCCTCGGCTGGCCTCCGAAGGTGATCTGCCTGGCCATTGGCAATGCCTCGAATGCAGCCACAGCCCAGCTCATCCTTTCAAGGCTGGAGGAGATTCGCTACTTCAACGACCATCCAGAAGCTGGCTTCCTTCTCCTCAAGCCAGCCTCTTGATGATCCACCGTTGAACGCTGATCAGCGTCAACGGTTTCAGGCCGCAGCTCCTGAACGGTGCACTGCAGCTGAAACGGAAACCAATTCGTTCCGCCGCGGCAGGTGGCAGCAGGCACCGGAGCCGGGCAACACATCGCTGAGACGTTTGGCCTCCAGCAGTGCATCGAGTTCCACGATCTGCACCGCCTCCCGCTGACGGGGCAGCCAGCCGGCGAGGAGACGGCGATCACCCAGCGGCAGCGGGCGGGGCAGCTCGAGACGTTGACCGAGGAACGGCAACCAGCGCTCGAGGCCATCGTCCTCGCGCCAGGGCTCAAAGCTGACAACCTCCACCAGCTGCTTGAGCGTGATCTCGCCGTAGCTGAGGCAGGTCAGGTACATCACGTCCTTGAGTTGCTCGGCCTCAAGGGGCAGTGGCATCCAGAAGCCGCGATCGGCGGCGTTCTCGATCGCATCGCGGTGGTGATGGGTGAGCAGAACCTTGGTGGTCATGGCAGTCAGGAATCACTGCACCTGTTCTGGCTTTGAGGCCCTCAGCGGCACCGCCCACAGGTGTGGCATCACCTGCGCCACAGCCGTGGGATGAGCAAGCCACAGGTGTGACATGCCCGGAGGTGGTGGAACAGCACCTGCCAGTTGGAATGCGTGATTTGACGCACCGAGTGGGACTGGCAACCAGCCATTCCGTCAGCTTTTCTTCCAGCCAGTTCCCCTCAACCGCAGCCCCAATCCCACCGAAAAGGGGGCTCTGCCCCCCGGAACCCTTGGGGAGTTGCGATCTGTTGATGCCTGTTGTGTTTCGCGGTGCCGCCATTGGCGGTGTGATCGCTCTGGTGATGCAGGCGTGTGGGCCGACACCGCTCGGCGCGGTGGTGCGTGGGGCGTTGGTTCAGCCCATGCATGCCCGCCAATCCTTTGCAGCGCAGGGAGTTCAAGGCAAGGCCAATAGCCTCCCGCACCTGCAACACCTCAATGCCAAGACGCTGCCTGCGCCGGCCGATGACCAGTGAGCAGCGGGCCTTTGCCTGCCAACACCTGGGGCTGGCGCATCAACAGGCGCACCGCTTTGCCCGCCGCTGGTCGATGGCGGTCGACGACCTGATCGGCCCCGCCTACGAGGGTCTTTGTAAGGGCGCTATTGGCTTTGATCCCACGCTGGGGTATCGCCCCTCCAGCTATCTCGTGCCCAAGGTGAAAGGCGAGTTGCTGCACTACCTGCGCGACACGGGCTTCTCGCTGCGCATCAGCCATCGGTTGCGGGAGCTGTGGATCAAAGCCCGCCGATTGGTGGCCCAGGGCCTCAGCGATCAGCAGATCGCCGATCAACTCAACGTCCCCTTGGAGCGCTGGCTGGATTGTCGCCGCGCCTGCGCGCAACGGCCGATTCCGCTGCATGAACTCCAGCGCGATTGAGCGCGTTGTGCATATCCAGCCGGAACCCTTTGGTGTCTCACCAGTTTGTTCAACCACCCCCAGTAGCCTCCCGCACCTGCACTTTCCTATGGGTTCAGCCAAGCACCGCCACCAACCAGCCCGTCATCTCCCCGGACGGGGAGCACGACCGGCCAGCAACACCGATCAAGACCGCGAACTGCTGCAGTTCAACGTGCGGCTCGCCAAGGCACGCCAGGCCCAGGCCGACACCAACCGGATTGAGCGCAAGGCCTTCCGCGAACACGCCCGCATCGAGAACGCCGTCACCGCCTACACCCGGGAACTTTGTTCCCTGTTGGATGAGCGGGGCTTTACCCAGGGCGTGACGCTCTCCCGCATCCCGGAAGGCGGGGATTCCGTCCTGATCGTGCAACTGAGCGATCTGCACTTCAACGAGCGGGTTGAACTGCCGTCCAATCGCTACGACTTCACCG
This sequence comes from Synechococcus sp. LA31, assembly GCF_018502385.1. Lineage (NCBI taxonomy): Bacteria > Bacillati > Cyanobacteriota > Cyanophyceae > Synechococcales > Synechococcaceae > Synechococcus > Synechococcus sp. LA31. Next base: position 316,731 of record NZ_CP075523.1, on the reverse strand, counting down.
TCGCCGCGCAGCGCCTGGCCAAGCTCGCCCAACGCGTCAAGCAACTGGGCCAGAGCTATGGCGCCCGCAAAGTCGTTGTCGCCTGTCTGGGGGATTTCCTCAACAGCGACCGGCGCCTCGATGAGCTGCTCTCCAACAGCACCAACCGTTCCAGAGCAACCCTGCTTGCCGTCGACATCCTGCGGGCCTTTCTGCTCGATCTACGCGCGCAGTTCGAGCTGGAGGTGTATGGCATCACCGGCAACGAAAGCCGCGTGAACAAAGAGCTGGGCTGGAGCGATGCACTCGCCACCGACAGCTACGACCTGATGATCTATGAGATCCTCAAGCGCGGCTTTGCCGGCACAGAGGGGATCAACTTCTGCGGCTTCCGGGCCAACGAGCTCCTCTTTGAGGTGATGGGCCGCACCTTCCTGTGCCTGCACGGCCACCAGATCGGCGCGAATGTGCAGAAGTCGGTGCAAGAGATCACCGGCAAGTACGCCGCTCAAGGCATCACGGTCGACTACACGCTGTTTGGCCACCTACACGCCAGCGCCATCGGCGATTACCACGCCCGCAATGCCTCGCTGGTGGGCAGCAATGCCTACTCAGAAGCCGGTCTGAACTTCTGCAGCAAGGCCGCGCAGAACATCCACATCGTCACCGGTGCCAAAGGCACAGATGCCAAAGGCTCTGGCGCCATCGATGGGATGAAGGTCGACCTGCAGGACGTCACCGGCATCGAGCCCTACCCCTTTGCCGCCGAATGGGAGGCCTACTGCCCCAAGAGCGAGCGCAAGCTCCACACCCCTTCTGTCGTTTTCCAGGTTGTTGTCTGATGACCGTTTCCACCACCACCGGTGCCATCGGCACCTGCGCCACTGCCCAGCTCAGCACTGAGCTGGCCGCCACCGAGCTCCAGAGCGCACTCCTACAGGCGATCACAGGGCTGACCCAACTGGTGAGCCAGCTCAGCCAGCAATTCCCGATCAACCAGCCCACCGCCGCGGCGGCAGAGCCCTGGATGGAGGAGGTCCCCACCCGGAGCACCACCAAGCCAGCCCCCTGCTGCCCGGTAAACCTCTCGCCCCTCTGGGATGAGCTCTCGGTGGTCGAACTCCGCTCCCTGCTGCGCAGCTACCCGATCGATCGCACCTCCCTGCCCTCCGCCATCGAACGCCTGCGCCGCAACGAACTCATCGAGGCCCTCAACCAGATCCAGGCCCTCGGCGTCTGAGGGGCCAGTGGGGGGCCAGGGGCCCCTTGCAATTCAGGCCACGTCCACTCGCTCACACCTCACACACGCACATGACCGCAACCGTCACGACCACTGCTCCCGCCGCACTCGGCGAACCGGCACCGGGAACCCCCGAGGCCCTGTTGCTTCTTGCGACTGCAGGTGTTCTCCCGGCCGGTGCCGGTGCAGACGACCCGCGCTTCTCCGCCGATGCCATCACCAGCTGCGTCAGTCGCCTGCTTGAGGTCAAGCAGCAGCAGGACCTCCTGGCTTCCGAGCAGAAGGAACTGAACGAGCAGCTGCGCCTGGCCCACCTGCGCGGCGACCTGCTCACCTGCATGCCTGCCGGTAAAGACGGCAACGGCTATCAGATCACCCCGGACCTGGTGCTCAACCGCCGCCCCGGCCGCAAGCAGTGGCGTTATTCCATCGACTGCAAGGAGATCGAGTGCCAGCTCAAGGCACGCCAGAGCTATGAACAACAGAGCGGTCTCGCCAGTTACAGCCTCGGCGCGGCATTCTGGGAGGTCAGAGCCACCAAGGGTTGACGCCTGGACTCCAGACACCGGCTCTCCCATGCCCCAGGCTCAGGCCTGGGGCTTTTTGCTGCACACCTGAGTAGGCAGCCACCAGTCTCAATAGCGCTTGCTATGGCGGACTACAATTGCAGAGAGCGATTGATCCCCCCTTGGATGATCTGAGCCTGTTGATCGATCTCCATGTGGATGGCGAGCGTCAGGGACCGGGAAGCGACGCCTGCACCAAAAAAGCCCTGCAGCTAACGGGACTGAACCGAGAGCATCCCTTGCAGATTGCAGATCTTGGCTGCGGCACCGGCGCATCAGCGATGGTGCTAGCGGAAGAACTCAACGCCAAAGTGATCGCCGTTGATTTCCTGCAACCCTTTCTCGATACGCTTATAAGCCGCTCTCGAGAACGAGGTATTAGTGATCAAATTGAGACCCTCTGTTGCAGCATCGATGCGCTTCCCTTCGAGAACAAATCGCTGGATGTGATCTGGTCGGAGGGAGCGATCTACAACATCGGCTTTGCCGAAGGTGCGCGTACCTGGAAGCGCTATCTCAAGCCCGGCGGATGGCTTGTGGTCTCGGAAATCACCTGGCTCACCGCTGAGCGGCCCGCCGAACTCAGCCAGCACTGGGAGACGGAATACCCCGAGATTGGCCTGGCTTCTGAGAAGTTAGCCGTTCTGGAGCAGCTTGGATATGCGCCGGAGGCCTACTTTGCGCTTCCAGAAGACTGCTGGATCGATCACTTCTACATGCCGATGCAGGAGCGCTTCGCGGCCTACCTCGAGCGCAACAACCACTCAGCCGAAGCACGTGCTGTGGTCGCCGACATGGAGGTAGAAATCGCTCTGTACAGAAAGTTCAGATCCCTCTTCAGTTACGGCGTGTATGTGGCCCGCGTGCCTGCGGTGAGCTGATGCCGGCGCGCCCATCACCCCCCCCAGGCGCAGCCCAGGGGTCATGAGTCAATCAACATTCCAATGGCTGTGGCTTGTCGAAGCTGCTGGCGTTGGCGCCTGGGGTCGGACGTACCAGGTGTGGGGTAGTTGGTTCTCCTGGGGCACCTGTGGCGGTGCAGATGGAGTGTCGATCAGTCAGGCGCACAGGTGGAGGCGGCTGTGATGCCCTTCCTCGTCATGCCCGGCTGAACGACCCGCCCACGGTTGGGTGAAGACTGTTGGAGCAGGGGCCTTCTGTCAGCGTGCTTCTTGGGGAGGCAATGTTGCAGAGGCGCTGATACAGACCCTGCGGTTGCCGTCAGCGCACCGAGCTCCGCGGGCGCGGCAGCAGAAGCACCACCCCGGAGACGATCACCACCAGCGTGGCCAGGCCCAACAGGATCGAGTAGTAGGGCTGGAGATTCACCGGTCCAAAGCGGCCCGTGTGGATCTTGAGCAGCCAGAAGGCATCCACCCCCTGCTCGAGCAACAGGCTGTAGAGCGATCCGCTGGCCGCAGTGAGCAGCAGAGGCGCAGCGGCCAGGGGAACCAGAAGCCGATGCAGCCTGCGAGCGCGAGACACAGGCTTCATTCCTCTCGCAGTTCCTTATGCAACATCGACTCATTGCTGCAGGGCATCCACTGACCGTTGTTCTGATGCACGCCCTTGCAGCCCAGTTGCTTGGCGCGCTGCTCAGCCTCCGCCTGGGTGGCGTACAGACCTCTGCTGTGGGACCAGCCGGCCTCGGGGCCCAGTAGCAACGCCATGCCAATGGCCACAGCGGCGAGGCTGAAACGGTGAAGCACGTGCTGATTCACAGGGAAAAAAGCGCGTCGTACTGGTAGTAGGCGGGCTTGTTGAGCCCGTCGTGGCGGAGCATGCGCCGCAGCTCAATGATTTCGCGGCGCTGGGCCACGATGATCTCCCGCGCCAGGCGGCGGATGGTGGGGGTGGTGCTCTTGTCCAGGGCGTCGTGGGCCATCTGCAGCGCCCCGCCGTGGTGCTCGAGCATTCCCTCGAGGAACCAAGTCACCCGTGTGTCGGGGCTCGGTGCCGTTCCCGCCATCTGCATCGCCGCGATCTGCGCGGCAGACATGCGCCTGAGCGCCGCCAAGCTGTTGGGGTCGCCGCCCGGCGGCAGCGTCACCGGATACACAGGCGCCTGGGGATACCAAGCTTTGCGCCATTGCCCCATCGCCTTGATCTCGCGGGCTTGATCGCTCCAGATGGTGTTCGCCAGAGCCCCCACTCCCGGGGAGCCGACGTTGAACACGAATTCACTCATGCGAAGGGCGCCGGTGTGGTGCTGCACCATCGCGTCGATCCAGCGCAGGTCGTAGGTGCTTCCGGCGGGGCCAACGTCATGGCCATGGCTGCCGTGGGCGCCATGGTCGCTCGCGCCGCTTGCCGGCATCGGCATCGCGTGTTGCCCATGATCGTGGTGCTCATGGCCTGATTGAGCCAGGACCGGGGGCGCCAGAAGGGGCGCGAAGGCCGCGAGTGCAAGCAGAAGGCGCATGAGCGGTGGCACAGTCCTCCTACGATGCACTCTCCTGCAGGTGGAGAGTCAAGACGCATGGGTGCAGCGGTGGCCGATGAGCTCCTCAAGATCGGTGCGGTGGCGCAGCGCTCGGGCGTGCCGGTGAAAACGATCCGCTTCTACTGCGATGAGGGCCTGCTGCAGCCCACCTCGCGCTCGGAGGGGCGCTACCGCCTGTTTGATCAGAGCGTGTTCGCCGACCTGGCGCTGATACGCAATCTCAGGGCGATGGATCTTCCCCTCAGCGCCATTCATGGCGTGCTCAGCGCGCGCCGCTCCGGGGTGTGCACGTGCGCGGATCTGCAGGCCACGATCCGCGGCAAGCTCGGTGAGATCCAAAGCCGCATCGAAGCTCTCCAGAGCCTGGAATCGGATCTGCAGGCGATGCTCGCCGGCTGGCAATCCTGCGGGGGCCGCTGATCAGGCCTCAATCAGGAGGTTGCCCATCATGCCCAGCTCCTCGTGATCGAGGATATGGCAGTGGTACACGCTGCGACCAGGGAAATCGCGGAACTGCGTCCGCACCCGCACCGTTTCTCCCGCCCGCACCAACACCACATCGCGCCAGGCCGGGAATGGCTCCGGCTGTCCGTTGCGGCTGATCACCTGCATGGGGTTCACGTGCACGTGAAAGGGGTGATCCATCACCCCGGTATTCATCAGCTCCCATTCCTCGATCTCACCCAGGCGCACCCGGGTATCGATGCGTTGATGGTCGTAGGCCTGCCCGTTGATCAGAAACACCATGCCCATGCCTGGGGCCATGCCATGGTTCATCACAAAGCGGCGCGTGCGCACCGGATTGTTGAGCGGCTGGACGGGAAGCAGTTGCTGAGGGAGCGGCTTTGGCGTTGTGGTGCCATCGGTCTGAACCGTGGCAATGGTCTCCTCACCCTGGGAGGGAGCCATCATCCGCCTCATTCCCATCATGCGCCGGCCAACACGGTTGTAGGCGCGATTGCGCAAGCGGAATCGTCCGCCACTCGGTGAGATCTGCACCAGCACATCGGCGCGTGCGCCGGGTACCAGCAGCAGATCCTCCACCGCAACCGGCCGCTCCAGTGCACCGCCATCGGTGGCGATCAGATGAAGACGATGCCCTTCCAGCGCCAGGCGCCAGAAGCGTGCATTGGAGCCATTCACCAATCGCAGCCGGAGTAATCCCCCGGCAGGGATCTCAATCCTGGGGTTCAACTGCCCATTCACGGTGAGCACCGAACCCTCGCGGCCAAGCATCGCTCCACCCATCGATGACTCCCGATCGGCTGGGAGATCCTTGAGAAACAGCACCTCCTCCTGGGCGGCCTGCACCTCCGGAATGCGGTCGAGAGCACCGCGCACGATCAGGGCACCACCAAGCCCGCCGAACACCTGATCGGCCACCGTTCCATGGTGATGGGGGTGGTAGTAAAACAGGCCAGCAGGGTGATCCTCGGGAATCCGGAAGGAATAGCTCTGGCTGGCCCCGGGCTGAACACTCAGAAATACGTTGTCGGCATTCCCCTCTGGCGAGACATGAAGGCCGTGATAGTGAAGGTTGGTGGGTTGTCTGAGTTGATTGTGCAGTTGGATCTGTACAGCGTCACCAGCCTCTAATTCCAGCAACGGCCCTGGCAGCAGGCCGTTGTAGGTGAGAGCGCGACCAGCCGTTCCTGGGATCGCGATCCGCGTTTCCTGCGCGACGAGATCCAGGTTCAGAACACCTTGGCTGGATCGCACAGCCCTAGCCGCACCGGCCGCAGCGACCTCACGGGCATGACTCAGCCAACGCTGACCCACCAGCCCTGCAGAAGCGGCGGCGGCGCCACCGGCCGTCAACGCCAGAAACGAGCGGCGATTCATGGCAATCCACTCCACGGCAAGCGATGAGCAACGGCATCCAGTGCCATCGCCGCGCCCATCAAGGTCATGATCAGATTCTCGGCAAAACTCACCACGCCAAGCGGTGTGCGCGTGTTGCCACCCACGCAGGCGCAGTTGAGGGCGAGGTGATCGATGAACACCGCCTTGCCCACCGACAGCATGCCCATTCCGCCCAACAACACCGCCACCGCTCCCACCAGCCCATCGAGAGCGGAGATGGACGGCGGCGTGAGCATGCCCAGCCCCACCAGCAGTTCAAGGCCTGGATAGAGGCGGCTCCAGACTCGCCAGCGTTGGCTGAGCAGGTCGTACTTGAGGAAGCTGGCGGCAAAGGCCGGCACATCCATCAGCTTGAGCATGGCCAGCAGAGTGATGGCCAGGCCCATGAAACTGCGCACACCCACGCCAAGGGCAAGGGCCATCAAGGCCGCGGTGGCAAACACGACGATCACCGGTGTGTAGCTCACGTCTGCTCGCTCGGCCCGAACCCCCAGCCGTGCCGCCAGATCGCTGTAGCCACCGATGCGTTGCTGGCCGCTGAACACCTGCGGGGTGGTGCTCACCCCGTGGGCGCGTTTGAACGCTTCCACCTCCTCAGGGCTGCGCAGGCGGTGGTCCTCAAACGCAATGCCCTGGCTCTGCAGCAGCGCCACCGCCCGCAGCCCCCACGGGCAGGCGTGATCAGCCGTGTCCATTCGGTAGAGACGCACATCGCGCAGAGCTGCGCTGCCGCTGGTCGGGGTCTGCTCCATCAACCCTTCACCGTCTGGAACGGCTTGATCACCCCTGTTCTGGTGAAGGTGAATACGGTGTAGGTCTCACTCCGCAGCGCCGACTCCATGCCGGGTGAGCCCAGGGGCATGCCTGGCACAGCGATGCCAGCCACCTTGGGGCGCTCCTTGAGCAGCTTCTGGATCGCCGACACCGGTACATGCCCCTCGATCACGTAGCCGTTGATCGTGGCGGTATGACAGGAGCCGAGGGCGCCGGGAACGCCATAGCGCTGCTTGATCGCCGGCAGGTTGTTCACAACGTGGTCCTGCACCGTGAAGCCGGCTTTCCGGATGTGATCGAGCCAGCCTTTGCAACAGCCGCAACTGGCGGAGCGGTAGGCCGACACCACCTCAGCGGCGTGACCTGGTGCGGCGGCGGCGACGGAGAGGCCCGCCAGGGCGAGGGCTAGGGGGAGCGCGGGCATCACGGGATCAGACATCTCCATCAACCGTATAGTCTCCAGTGGGTGGAGAGTCAAGGCGATTGGGCGGCTTCAGCCGATCGCTGGCAGCAGTGCCGTGAATGTGGCTCCGTGCCCCGGTTCTGACGCCACGCGGATCTCTCCCCCATGGCGGTTTGCGATCGCCTGAGCGATGGCCAGCCCCAGGCCACTACCACCGTTCTGACGCGAGCGATCCGGTTGCAGGCGTGTGAAGCGCTCAAAGATCCGCTGTTGATCCTCCAGCGAGATGCCGGGGCCTTGATCGCGAACGCTCAAAGCCAACCAGCGGCCCTGAGTTTCCAGGCGCACTTCCACCGTTCCACCACAGGGTGAGTGCTGCAGCGCATTGCTGATCAGATTGATCAGAAGCCGGCTCAGTTCCCGCTCGTTTCCGCGCAGCGTGGTGGTCTCTGCTTCCAGCGCCATCGACAAGGTCTGCTCCGATGCCACCGCGATCTCGGACCAGTCCTCCACAACATCCGCTGTGATCTCAGCCAGGTCGCAGCGCTGCATCGGCGTCTTGGCGCCGGGCCGCTCCAGGCTGGCCAACAGCAACAGATCGGCGATCAGCTGCTGCAGCCGTTGGCCCTGAGCCAGAACCCGCTCGATTCCAGGTTGGGCACGTTGAGCCTCAGCAACAGCAAGCAAGTTGGCCAGGGGCGTGCGCAGCTCATGGGCCACATCCGCGCTGAATTGCTCCTGGCGCTGGTAGGCCTCGATCAACGGTGCCATCGCCAGGCCGGCCAGCCACCAGCTCGCCAGCGCGATCACCACCAACGCCAGCACAAACACGCCGTGGCCGAGCCACCACAGGCGCTGTGCCTCCGCCTCCAGGCCAGCGAGGCTGCGGCTGAGGCGCAAGCTGCCCCAGTCCTGTTCCTGATCGCCGTGAGAGCGGTGCAGCACAACGCTGGTGGTGAGCATCAGCGAACCGGGGGTTGGCTCCCGAGATGGTGGGGATGTGGCCACAACCTCTCCCTCACCGTTGAGGATCTGCAGCTGAAACCGTTCCGGATCGGTGACGCCGAGCGCATGGCGCTCGATCAGGGTTGTGGGCGCAGGGCAGGGGCGATCCGCCAGGCAAAGCCCAGGCAGCACCGTGGCCAGTGAGGCAGGTCCTGCCGAAGGCGGCGGGAGCACGGGCTTGAGACTGTCGTGCAGGGTGCCGGCCAGGTTGACCAGCTCGCTCTGCAGGGCCTGTTCCTGGGCCTGCAGCAACAGCCGGCCCATCGAGAATCCCGCTGCATAGAGGATGCTCCCCATCACGAGCAGGGAGAGGCCCGCCAGCCGCAGGCGTGCACGCCGGATCAAGTTGTGCTCAAGCCCTGCCATCAGCTCGGCTGCGAGGCGCTGCCCGTGGCGTCTGCATCAAAGCGATAGCCGCGGGAGGGCACCGTGGTGATCGGCGACGGCAGACCGTGATCGGCGAGCTTGCGGCGCAACAGCCGCACCTGCGCCGCCACCACATTGCTCACCGGGTCCTGATGCAGGTCCCAGAGCTGGTTGCGCAGGCGAGACCCGCTGAGGATGTCTCCGGAGTGCTCCATGAAATACGTGAGCAGCTGCAATTCCTTGGCCGAGAGCGGCACACGCACCGCGCCAGTTGGCGCCTGCACCGTCAGCTCGCTGCGGGAGGGATCCAGGCTGTAGCTGCCAACCTGCAGCTGCGGCTCGCGGTAGCCCGGATGGCGGCGCTGCAAGGCGCGCACCCGGGCGAGCAGTTCCTCCATGGCGAACGGCTTGCTCAGGTAGTCGTCCGCACCCGCATCGAGTCCTTCCACCCGGTCGGCGGTGCCATCGCGGGCCGTCAACAACAACACCGGCACGGTGAAGCCTGCGGCGCGCAGGCGCCGGCAGAGCTCAACACCACTGAGCTGCGGCACCATCCAGTCCACAAGCGCCAGCTCGTAGCGCGCCAGATCACCACTGAGCAAGGTCCAGGCGGAGAGGCCATCGCTGCAGTGGTCCACCACATGGCCCTGCTGCTCCAGAACGGCGACCAGGGATTCAGCCAGATCCGGCTCGTCTTCCACCAGCAGGATCCGCAAGGGCATGGCGTGCGGTTCAGATCGCCAAAAGGCTAGGTGGGGCAGCGGATTTCATCTGTTTTTCATCGCGCCTGCGCCATCCTCCGCGCAGTGTTGTTCTGTCCAGCCTTGATCCACCGCATTGTTCAAGGGAGTGCCTCCGCTCTGGTCGCCTCCGCGGCGTTGCTGCTGACGGCCCCGGCCTGGTCCCACGTGGGCCATGGGGATGAATTTCAGCAGCAAGGGGATGTGCGCCAGGTGAAGGCGAACACCGAAACCGATGCCCTGTTGGGTGTGACGGCCACGCAACCACAACAGGGCCCGGAGGGTCTGAGTGTGCCGACGGCCGCGGTTGTGCAGGCGGATGGCAAACCATTGGTGTTCGTGAAAACGGCCACCACCTACGACCCGGTCTTCGTTCAGACCGGTCCCACCCTTGGCGATCAGATCGTGATCACCGAGGGCCTCGATCCCACCGACGACGTGGTGGTGAACGGTGCCCTCTCGCTGTATGCCGAATCGAAAAAAACGCAGCAGGCCGAACCCTCCGCCGCTGAGGCCAGCGCCGATCGCCCAGCTGATCAACCTGAAGGCAACAGCGCTCTGATCGCCGGTGGCGTCGCTGCTGCCCTGGTGGTGGCCGCCGGGGCAACGCTGACCCTGCGCCGCAAGCAGCAGGGCGAATGATCGAAGCGCTGCTCAACACCACCCTGCGCTTCTCGATCGCCCGCCGCTGGCTGGTGGTGGTGGCCGCCGTGGTGGTCAGCGTTGCTGGCCTGGGGATGCTCCGCCAGATGCCGCTGGATGTGTTTCCGCCGTTCGCCCCACCGCAGGTGGATGTGCAGATCACAGCCGATGGCCTGTCGCCGGAGGAGGTGGAAACGCGCATCACCCTGCCGGTGGAATCGGCGCTGAATGGCATCGCCGGCGTGGAGACCGTGCGCTCCTCCTCCAAGGCGGGGCTCTCGATGGTGCAGGTGGTGTTCAACCAGAACGCCGACATCTATCGGGCCCGCCAATCGGTGTCCGAGCGGATGCAGCAGGTGGAGACCCAGTTGCCGGCCAATGCCGCAGCGCCGGAGATCTCACCGCTGGTATCGCCCCTGGGCACGATTCTTCAGGTCGCCTTCACAGTGGAACCCGGCGGCACCACGTCGCTGATGGATCTGCAACAGCTGGTGCTGCGCTCCTATCGCAACCCGATCCTGGCGGTGCCTGGGGTGGCGCAGATCACTGTCTATGGCGGGGAAGAAGCGCAGTATCAGGTGCTCCTCGATCCGCAGGAACTGCAGGTGAAAGGGGTCAGCCTCAAAGCTGTGATGCAGGGGGTCTCTGCGGCGATGTCCACCAGCCCGGGAGGCTTCCTCGTAGCTGGCGGCCAGGAGCGCCTGATCCGGCCGCTGGCTCAGATCCAGCAGACGAGCGATCTGGCGGATGTAGCGGTGACCGATCAGCAGGGCCGGCCTGTGCTGCTCTCCACCCTGGCGGAGGTGCAGCGGGGGCCTGCCTTGAAACGGGGCGACGCCAGCTTCAACGGTCAACCGGCGGTGGTGCTGATGGTGATCAAGCAGCCGGATGTGGATACGCCCACGGTCACCCGTGCGGTGGAGCAGCGCATCGCTGAGCTCAATCGCACCCTGCCGACGGATGTGCGGGTGAAGCGCACCTTCAGGCAGAGCAATTTCATCGACACTGCGCTGCGCAATGTGAGCGAATCGCTGTTGCTCGGGATTGTGATCGTGTCCCTGGTGATCGTGGCCTTTCTGATGAACTGGCGCGCAGCCGTGATCACCCTCAGCGCCATTCCCCTGTCGCTGTTGGTTGGCCTGATGTTGATGAAGGCCTTTGGCCTTGGCCTCAACACCATGACCCTGGGCGGTTTGGTGGTGGCGATCGGCTCGGTGGTCGACGACTCGATCGTCGACATGGAGAACTGCTACCGCGGTCTGCGCCGCAATCAGAGCAGTCCCACACCACGGTCGCCGCTGCAGGTGGTGTTCGACACCTCGGTGGAGGTGCGTCAGCCGGTGCTGTTCTCCACCCTGATTATCGCGGTGGTGTTTGCCCCGATCTTTTCGCTCACGGGGGTGGAGGGCCGCATCTTTGCGCCGATGGGCCTGGCCTATCTCTTCTCGATCGGCGCGTCCACCCTGGTGGCGGTGACGCTCTCGCCGGCTCTCTGCGCCATTTTGCTCGCGCCGGTGCAGCTGCCGCCCGAAAACACCTGGATCGCCAACCGCTGCGAACGGATCTATCGGCCCTGGCTGGCGATGGCGCTGGCGCAACCGCAGCGGCTGCTCGCGATCGCCCTGAGCCTGGTGGTGGGCACCGCGCTGATCCTGCCCAGCCTGGGCCGGGTGTTCCTGCCGGAGTTCCGCGAGCAGTCGCTGGTGAATTCGATGGTGCTCTATCCAGGTGTGTCGCTGGAGATGACCAATCGCGCCGGCCTGGCGCTGACGCGCTCGCTGCAGGACAGTCCGCTGGTGGAGTGGGTGCAGCTGCGCACCGGCCGTGCTCCCGGCGATGCCGACGGAGCCGGGGTGAACCTGGCCCACGTGGATGTGGAGCTGAGCGCCAGGGCCATGGACAACAGGCCCGCCGCGCTTGCGGAATTGCGCAAGGCCTTCCTGAAGATTCCCGGTGTGGCCCCGAACATCGGTGGCTTCATCTCGCACCGCATGGATGAGGTGCTCTCCGGTGTGCGCAGCGCCATCGCCATCAAGATCTATGGCACCGATCTGGCGGAGTTGCGGCGCCTCGGCGAAGCCGTGGTGAAGGTGGTGGAGCCGATTGAGGGGGTAGTGGATCTGCAGCTTGAGCCCCAACTGCCCATCCCCCAGATTCAGATCCACTACGACCGCCCCCTGGCGGCCGCCCTCGGACTGAGCATCGAGGATCTGGCCCAGGCCGTGGAGATCGCCCTCAACGGCAAGGTGGCGGGCCATGTTGTGGAAGCCGGCGTGCGCAGCGATGTGCTCGTGCAGCTCAATGCCGCCAGCCGCAGCAGTCTCGACGCCATCCGGGCCCTGCCGGTGGCCTTCTCCAATGGCATGACCGTGCCCCTCGGCAGCGTGGCCTGGGTGGAGGAGGGTCTCGGCAACAACATCGTCAACCGGGAAGATGTCTCCCGCCTGATCGTTGTCTCCGCCAACGTGAGCGGCCGCGCTCTCGGTTCGGTGGTGCGGGACATCCAGCGGGTCGTGGCACGCGAGGTTCGCCTACCGCAGGGCTATGCGATCCGCTACGGAGGTCAATTCGAATCAGAAGAACGTGCCACAGGCAGCCTGGTGCTCTACAGCCTGGTGGCGGTGGTGGTGATCATGTTGTTGATGATCACGGCCGTGAAATCAGTGCCCGCCACTGTCGCGATCATGCTCAATCTGCCGCTGGCGCTGGTGGGTGGTGTGGTGGCGGTGTTGCTCAGCGGTGCGGTGTTGTCGGTGGCGTCGTTGATCGGCTTCATCACGTTGTTCGGTGTGGCCGTGCGCAATGGATTGCTGCTGGTGGACAACTACAACCGCCGCCATGCCGCTGGCCAGCCTCTGCACACCGTGATTGAGGAGGGAAGCCTGGAGCGCCTGAACGCCATCTTGATGACGGCGCTGTCCTCGGCCCTGGGAACGCTGCCTCTGGCTGTGGCCTTTGGCGCCGGCAGTGAAATCCTCCAGCCGCTGGCGGTGGTGGTGCTCGGCGGCCTGATCACCTCCACCGCGCTCACCCTGCTGGTGATCCCGGCTCTCTATGCCCGTTTCGGACGCTGGTTGCTCCCCGCAGCGCAACTGTCGTCGCTCTCTGCAGACCTCTGATCCCCCATGACCAACACCCTCGCAAGAACGCTCACCCGGTTCACCGGGAAGCTGGATGCCAGCCCGCAGAAGGCCTGGTGGATCGCCAACCGTGCTGTGGCCTTGCCCTTCGTTTTCGTGGTGGCATTGCTCCTCGCTTTCGGCCTGGGCCGCCACAGCCGATCACCGAACAGCACAACGCCGCAAGCCGATTCGGCTCAGATTTCAGGTGAAAACCGAACCATTCCCCTCACGGAGCAGCAACTCCGCCAGGCGGGCTTGACGCTGATCCGGCCTGAACTGAGCACCACCATCGAGCGGCCGATCACCGGATTCGTGGAGGCCCATGTGGGTGCCCGCGCGCTGGTGGGGATGCCGGTGGCGGGCCAGGTGATGCGTTTGCTCGTGGCCCCGGGACAAAGGGTGCAGGCCGGATCGGTACTGGCCGAGGTGCGTAGCCCGGAGGCGGCAGCCATCCGCGCAGAAGCCGACGGCTCCGCCGCCACAGCGCAATCGCTGGAGCAGCAGTATCAGCGGGCCCTGCCGATGGCACGCCAGGGTGCCCTGGCCTGGCATGAGCTCGAAACACGGCGGATCGCCAGCGTGAAGGCGCGCACTGATGCCCGCTCAGCTCAGGCGAAGGTCAGGGCCATCGGTTCTCCCACCAGCGCTGGTGTGCTTCAGATCCGCAGCCCGATCACCGGCACGGTGGCCGCTCTGGATGCTACCCCAGGATCGGTGTTGCCGGCCGGTAGTGATCTGGCGGAGATCACCGATACCTCGGGCCGTGAACTGCGCTTCATGGTGTCGCCTCTGTTGGCCGCCAACCTGAAGAGCGATCAGGTGCTGCGCGTGAAAGCAGGGAGCCAGGAAATGCGCGCCCGGGTGGTGGCCGTGGCGCCGGATTCCGCCAGCGCCAACCGCGTGATGATCGTGCGCGCCACGCCCGTGGCAGGGGCTTTACCCCCCACCGGAACAGCGGTGACGGCCTTTGCCCTGGTGCCGTCGAGCGAGCAGCAGTTCACCGTGCCCCGTCAAGCGGTGCAACTGCTGAACGGTGAGCCGGTGGTCTACCGCTATCAGCGCGGCTCCGCCGAGCCGGTGCGGGTGGTACTCGGGCCAGCCCGATCGGATCAATTGGAGATTGTGCAGGGGTTACAGGGCGGTGAGCAGATCCTCAGTGGCAACACGGCTGTGTTGCTCCAGGGAGATGCGCCTGCACGCTGATCCGCAGGCGCGAGGCCAGTGGGCCGGACTGATCGCTGCCGTGCTGTTCGGTTGCAGTGCTCCTGTGATCAGCACGCTCACGCACGCAGGCTCGGCCCTCAGCCTGGCTGGGCTGCTCTATGGCGGTGCGGCCCTGGTGCTTTGGCCGCTGCGCTTGGTGCAGCCAGCGGCGACGCAGGAAGCCCCGGTGCAACCGAGCGACTGGAAGGCTCTGGTGGCGTTGACGCTGCTCGGCGGAGTGATCGGCCCTCTGGCCCTGGTGCATGGCCTGGCTCTGTTGCCCGCCGCCTCCAGTTCACTCCTGCTCAATCTGGAAACGGTGTTCACCTTGTTGATTGCCGTAGTGATCGGCAAGGAACATCTGGGTCGGCGTGGCCTGCTTGCCGCTGCGCTCACCCTCGCCGGCGCCGCCCTGCTCTCAGGCGGATCGCTGGCAGGAAGCACCTGGCCAGGCACGGCGTTGATCGCTCTGGCCACCCTGGCCTGGGGCATCGACAACAACATCAGCCAGCGGCTGTCGCTCCGGGACCCATTGCAGATCGCCAGCTTCAAAGCGATCGGAGCCGCCCTGCCGATGCTTGCGCTTGCGTGGGCTCTGGAGGAGCGCTTTCCATCGCCTGCCCAGATGGCTCTGGTGCTGCTGATTGGAGCGCTGGGCTATGGCCTCTCGATCTGGCTGGATCTGTTGGCACTGCGTGCCCTTGGTGCTGCCCGTGAAGCCGTGATCTTTGCCACGGCACCCTTCGTTGGAGCGCTCTTCTCTGTGGTGGTGTTGCGTGATGCACTCACCCTGCCATTGGCGATGGCTGCAGGACTGATGGTCGCCGGTGTGGTTCTACTGCTCAGGGACGAGCACAGCCACAGGCATCACCACGCGGCGCAGCGCCATCACCATCGCCACCGCCATGACCCGAGCGACCCAGATCCCCATCACAACCACGCCCATCCTTCCGACGCTCAACTGGCTTATCCAGGCGATCGGCCCTATTGGCATGCCCATGAACATGAGCACGAGGAGCTTGAGCACAAGCATCCCCATGTGAGCGACGCGCACCACCGTCACAGACACCAGTGAACACGCTCCTCTGGTTCCTGAAGTGGTGATTGGCGACGACTGTATGATCGGTTGATATGAAACCAAGCCTGCCTGAATCACTGAATGGTGATGCGGGAAGGTCTTGAGAGATCAGGCCAGGGTCAATCAAAAACCCCCGAGCAAAGCCCGAGGGTCATTGGCTATTCACGTCAAATGAAGCGTTTGGTCTGGATCGAAGCTGCTGGCGTTGGCGCCTGGGGCCGAACGTTCCAGGTGCGGGCTGTTTGATCTCCTGGGGCACCTATGGCGGTGCAAACGGAGTGTCGATCAGTCAGGCGCACAGGTTGAGGCGGCTGTTGATACCATTCCTCCTCATGCCCGGCTGAACGACCCGCCCACGGTTGGGTGAAGACTGTTGGAGCAGGGGCCTGCAGTCAGCGTGCTTCTGGCTGGTAGCGGGGTGGCGTGTCGTCCATGCGGGCGCCTCCTTGGTTGATGGACACAGAATCGCGCCGCCCATGGCGCTGGGCAATCGGGATTTAGACGCATTGCCTCTGGCGCTGAGCGGGATCAATGTGGATTGTTTGCCGACGCATCGGGTCCACTCTGAACTGAACGGACCTCTGCCAGGAGCCGCAGCGCATCCGTGCCACGCGCGTGGCAGCCCTGGTGAACCCGATCACGTACCACCCACTGCTTCTAGCCTGATCAGCCATCGGTGGATGCGGTGATGCGAATCGGCGAGCTCGCCAGTGCGACCGGCGTTGCTGTTGAAACCCTGCGCTTTTACGAACAGGAACAGCTGCTCACCCCGCCCCGGCGCAGTCGCGCCAATTACCGCCTCTACACCGAGGATCACCTGGAGCAGGTGCGCTTCATCCGCCACTGCCGCAGCCTCGACATCGGCATCGACGAGATCCGACGTCTCTTGTCACTTCGGAGCCATCCCAACCAGAGCTGCCTTGCCGTGAACCGGCTGCTGGACGAGAAGCTCCTGCAGGTGGACCACCGCCTGCGCGAGTTGCAGGACCTGCAGGCAGAACTGCAACAGTTGCGCTCCTGCTGCACGGCCCCGGCTACCGCCGCTGACTGCGGCATTCTCCAGAGTCTGGAGCAGGCAGCTCAACCTGATCATTGAGCTGTCAGCCCGACTCCACCCTGGCCTTACCTGACTGCGGTGCAGGCACCCCCCTCACTTGAACAGCTCACTCAGGCCCATTGCTGACGCCGCAGCCTCAGGCCATTGGCGATGACGAGCAAGCTGGTGCCCATGTCGGCGAACACGGCCTGCCACATGGTGGCGGTTCCCAGCAGGGTGAGCACCAGGAAGGCGCCCTTGATTCCCAGTGCCAGGGCGATGTTCTGCCAGAGCACGGCCCAGGTGCAGCGCGACAGCCGGATCAGCTCCACGAGGCGCTGCGGATCGTCGTCCATCACCACCACATCGGCGGCCTCCATGGCGGTATCACTGCCGGCGGCGCCCATCGCCACTCCGATCGCGGCACCGGCCAGGGCGGGGGCGTCGTTGATGCCGTCGCCCACCATGCCGGTGGGTGCCTGCGCCTGCAGTTGCGCGATTGCTGCCAGCTTCTGCTCAGGCAACAGCTCACTGCGAACCTGCTCGATCCCCAGCCGATCAGCAATCACGCCGGCGGTGCGCGCGTTGTCGCCGCTGAGCATCACCGGGGTCAGCCCCAGCTGTCTGAGGCCAGTGATGGCGGCTGCTGCCGTGGCCCTGGGTTGATCCGCCACAGCGATCAGAGCCAGAACGCCATGGGCATCCGTCAACAGGCTGACGCTGCGGCCCCGCTGTTCATGGGCCGACATCGCCTGTTCCAGATCCGGGGTGCAGAGCCCCAGTTCGTGGACCCAGCGGTGGTTGGCGAGACGCAGTGTCTGGCCATCAATCTCTCCGCTGACGCCCCGTCCTCCCAAGGCCTTCAGCGCCTCCACCGCCAGCCGCTCGTCATTGAGGGCGGCTGCAATGGCGCGGCTGATCGGGTGGTCAGAGCGCGAAGCCAACGACGCCGCCCATTGCTGTTGCAGCGTGATCGGCACGCGTCCATCGATCACCTGAAAAGCCTCCAGCGTTGGCCGGCCGGTGGTGAGCGTGCCTGTCTTGTCGAAGGCCAGTGTGCGCAGCTGACGCGCCTGCTCCAGATAGAGCCCGCCCTTGATCACAATCCCGCGACGAGCAGCGGCGGTCAGCCCGCTCACCAGGGTGACCGGCGTGGCGATCACCAGGGCGCAGGGGCAGGCGATCACCAGCAGCACCAATGCGCGATACACCGCATCGATCGGTGTGAGACCGAGCAGTGGCGGGGAGAGCAACGCCAGCGCGAGCGCCAGCACAAACACCGCCGGGGTGTAGCGCGCTGCGAAGCGATCCACAAAGCGCTGGATCGGGGCCCGCGATGCCTGGGCTTCCTCCACCGCATGGATGATGCGCGCCAGGGTGCTCTTTGAAGCAGGCGCGGTGACCGTGATCACAAGGCTGCCGTGGGTGTTGACCGTGCCCGCAAAGACCTGATCACCCGCTCCCTTTTCAACCGGCAGGCTCTCGCCGGTGACCGGCGCCTGATTGACGGCGCTGTTTCCAGTGGCCACAACGCCATCGAGAGGAATGCGCTCGCCTGGCTCCACCCGCACCAGCTGGTTGATGACCACCGCGGCAACGCCAACCAAGGCCCATTCGCCTGAGTCCTGCTTGATCCGCGCCTGCTCCGGTGCCAGCTCCATCAGCCGGCTGATCGCCGCTCTGGCCCGATCAGCGGCCTGGGCCTCCAGGGCCTCGGCGATGGCATACAGCGCCATCACCATGGCGGCCTCAGGCCAGTGGCCGATCAGGAAGGCCCCCGTGACAGCCACCGTCATCAGGGCGTTGATGTTGAGCCGCCCCAGGCGCAGGGCCGCCAGGCCCTTGGTGTACACCGGCAGCCCAGCCAGGGGAATGGCTCCCAGTGCCAGGGCGATCTCCAGAGCCTCGTGCAGCCAGGACTGAGGCAACAGCGCATGGATCCCCTCAGCCGCCGCCGCCAGCATCAGTGCGGCGATCAGGCGTGTCCAGGGCACTGAGCCGGTCACCGGAGCAGCGGGGCTTCCTGACTCCAGCACCTGCGGCGGATACCCGAGCCGACGCAGGATCGTTTCGGCCGTGCTCAGAGCGGCCGGCTTGGCCCGGATCGCCAGCGTGCGGGAAGCCAGCTGGAAGCGCAGATCAGCGATGCCGGTCACACCCGCCAACGCCTGGCGGATTTCGTTCTCTTCTGCGGCGCAGTCCATGGCGTTGATGCGCCAGAGCACCTCTCCGGCGCCTGCCCGTGGCGGACAAGTCGCCGAGGCGGAGCTGATGCAGCCATCAGCTGGTTGCGCAGCCCGATGGTCAGTGCCGCAGCAGTCGTGGTGACCGTGGTCGCGGTCGTGAACCATCGGGCTGCAGGAGGCGTTCAGTTGCAGCATCAACCCTGGAGTTGCTGCAGGGTCAAGCGAAACCGCCGGAGGCGCCCGTTGGTTCGCCCCAGGGCAGAGCATCTTGACCCTCTAGCTGCTTGAGGGTTTTTGCTGAGGCAGCCACACCCAACGCTGTCGTGACCAGTTCTTTGCTCAGTGAGAGGCTGCGGCAGAAGCAGCCCAGCTCCCCAACGCGTGGCCCCTGGCTGCGGGTGGCGATGGGTGTTTTGGCCACGATCGGCCTGCTCGACACCGCCTCGATCACCCTCAAACGCTGGGGTCTGATCGGCAGCCTCACCTGCCCTGGCGGCAGCGATGGCTGCGACAAGGTGCTCGGCAGTGCCTGGGGCACGCTGTTCGGCCAGCCCCTCTCCCTCTACGGAGCACTGGCCTACGGATTGGCACTGGTTCTGGCACTCGCCCCGCTGGTGCACGGGCATCAAGGTGGCCGGAACCTGAATGAATGGAGTCAACAGCTTCTGCTGCTTCTGTGCACGGCCATGGCTGGTTTCAGCCTGGTGCTCGTGGGTTTGATGCTGTTCACCATCAAGGCGATCTGTGCGTTCTGTGTGCTGTCCGCCGCACTCTGTGGCGCGTTGTTCCTGCTCAGCGTGGTGCTCAACCGTGGAGAAGACCGCGGGACATTGATCTTTCGGGTGGCGATCACCGGTGTTCTGGTGTTTCTGATCGGTCTGGGCTGGGCCTCGCTGGCTGATCAACCTGTTGTCGAGGGTGGCCCCGGTGTCCCGCCGCCGGTCCGGAATGAGAGCACGCCCGCCAAGGTGGCGTTGGCGAAGCACCTCACCGGGATCGGCGCCAAGCTGTATACGGCTTATTGGTGCCCCCATTGCCACGACCAGAAAGAGCTTTTTGGCCAGGCAGCGGTCACTGAACTAACAATCATTGAATGTGCACCAGATGGCCGAAACAACCAGGCTGCTCTGTGCAAGGAGAAAGGGATTGAGGGCTATCCGAGCTGGGAGATCAATGGTGTGATCGACTCCGGCGTCAAACCTCTGGAGCAGCTCGCCAGTCTCAGTGACTATCAGGGTCCACCGGCGTTCTGATTCTGGCGGCATGCTTGCATGGCTCTTGTTGCTCTTCCAGGAGATCAACGGCGAGAGATTGATCCGGGTTTATCGCTCGGTCTTGTGGGCAGGTCAGAGCGGCCAGAATTGACGCCTGTGTTCAGATACCAGCACTGCATCACCCCGGGCTGCGGCCCATGGGTGTGATGAGCCTGGTCGACGAACTGCTGTTATTCCGGTGACGAGGCATCGCCACGTGTTGAACCTGGCGAGCAATAGGGCTGATCCACAAACACTTAGCTCTGCTCAATCAAAAACCCCCAGGCGCAGCCCAGGGGTCATGAGTCAATCAATAGTCCAATGGCTGTCGTTGGTCGAAGCTGCTGGCGTTGGCGCCTGGGGCCGAACGTTCCAGGTGTGGGCTCTTGGTTCTCCTGGGGCACCTATGGCGGTGCAGACGGAGTGTCGACGGTTCAGACGTCCCTCATCCAGTGTCCGAACTGACGACCTGCCCACGGTTGGGTGAAGACTGTTGGAGCAGGAGCCTGCAGTCAGCGTGCTTATGGCTGGTAGCGGGGTGGCGTGTCGTCCATGCGGGCGCCTCCTTGGTTGATGGACACAGAATCGCGCCGCCCATGGCGCTGGGCAATCGGGATTTAGACGCATTGCCTCTGGCGCTGAGCGGGAGCAGGGTGGATGGTTTGTGCTGCAGTCAGCGCCAATGCGGCCATTGCAGCGGCTGCGGCGGCTGCCACTGCGGTTCGCACGGCATCCAGCCCTCCTGCCGCTTCTGCCGCCAGAGCGCCAGGGCCTTGTGGCGCTCGAGCCGCTTTCGCCGTTTGAGCAGTGGTGCCGCCTGTCCCGCCAGCCACTCACCACTGGTGACTTCCAGCTCCTGGTGCGAGCGCTCCCAGATCACGGGCCGGAAATGCAGCACCTGTCGGCCATCGCTCAGCCAGCCCTCAGCCGGAGACGATGGAATCTGCTGGCCCGTCTTATGAACGAACACGCCTCAACCAGCTTCTGGTGCCCAGCCCCGCTGGCGGGCCATGTCGTCGGTCCAACCCTGGCAGCGGTTGATCAGGTGCTCACCCTGGGCAATCAGGCCGTGGTGCAGCCGGCAGGTGAGCAGCGGAATGCACTCCGCACCGGCGTGGTGGCGAAACCAGTGGCAGGTCATGCAGACCTTGCGGCTGCGACTGGAGCGGAGGACGCCCTGATCCAGGTAGGGCCAGGCCTCGGGGTCGTCTGCAGCCCGGGCTGCGCCGCCTGAGCGGCACGTGCCCGAGGGGGATGAAGAGAAGGGAAAACGCGCCATCACAGCCCTGCATGCGTACGCATGTACTAGCAGGGATTGATCCAGTTGTCATTGGCTCTGCGCGCGGCTCCGCTGGCGCTCTCCAAGAAGAAGCCCCGGGCGCCCATGGCCCGGGGCAAGTGGGTCCTACCGGTCTGTGTCTTCTCGCACTGCCTCTCCGTCATGGCTCAACTGCCAGGGGCAGCGCAAGGGGTTCGGAACCCTATGGGGCCTCACGCCGATTTCCTTGGTCGCTTTCTTTCGTTCTCTGCTTCCTCTGATCCCGTCGCTGCTGCCGATGTTCAGCTGCCACGCGCCATCGCGCACAACCGCCGCCACCAGCCCGGTCTCCAACGAAGCCCTGCCGCCCACGACCTTCCAGCAGGAGCACGCCCTCGCCGCCTTTGAGCAGGGCGACTGGCTGGCTGAACTGGATCTCCTACAACTTGGCCAGGCCCTGCAGCGCTCGGCCCTAGCCCGTGGCTCCTACGACGGCCGTGCCTTTGACCTGATGGTCTGCATCGCGGACGTCCTCGAGGCCGATCACGGCTGGTCCATCGAGCAGTCAGAAGCCTGGTTGGTGCGCATGGGGCTCTGGGAGGAATAGTTGAGAAAGAGGCGTAGGTGCTGGCGGCGATCTCCGGCCACCCGGGGTCACCGAACCGCCGCCTCGCTAGCCCGTGCAAAGGCTGCGGCCGTATTACTCGCTGACGCCCAGGGGTAGCTACGAAGATGCACCTCAAGCGAATGGCCCATACTGTGGGCCATCGCACCCGGATCGATCCCGCGGCGGTGGCCACGAAGGCTGTAGGTGTGCCGGAAGCTGTAGGGAACAATCCGGCGGCCGCCCTGCTCACAGGCTGCACGCAGCTGAATCCAGGCTTGCTGTCGATTCAGATAAGTGCCAAAAGAATCACCAGCTCCATTTCCACTACGGAGCGGAGGGAGAACGATGTCGCCCGCCTGCCAGCGCTCGAGAAGCTGCCAGTCAGGAGGTGAGCCTTCACCTCCATCGAGAACCAACGGAAAGACACGGCGCTCAGCGGTGTCGCCGCCACCCGAGCGCTTCTGATAACTGCACCACCAGTAGGGATCGCCAATTGCGTCGTCGATCCTCACGGAGAGGTACAAAAGCTCAATCGGCCGTAGACCGAGCTCCGCCAGTAGCTTTAGGGCATCGATCCAGCGCTGAGCGGCGGAATCGGTGGGCAACTGGGCAAGCAAGTCCAGGATCTGCTGATCAGATGCAAAGGGGTCGCCCTTTTGAGCGCGAGTGACCGTGGCATCACGCCGACCGACGTGACGCTTGAGATCTGCAGGTGGAAGCCAGATCTCTGGAAACTTCTCACGCTGAACACAATGCGAGAGAAACTGCGCGAGGGACTGAGCTCTGATCTGGCGCATCCGACTTCCGGGAGCCCAGTCACGAATGCACGCATCCATGAGATCAGCAGGATTGCCAGGGGGCTTGCGGCCGTTCAGCAGGCTAACCGCCATCGAAACCACTGGCTCATAGGCGTGATTCCAAGTGGCTTCTTTGATGTGGTTGCCATGGTTGCGCTTCTGATCCTGGAAATGAACTGCAGCCTGGCTCCAATTGAGAACAGTGCTCGGTGACTTCCCATCTGCCAAATCCGCGGCGGCACGCAGGGAATGTCCCTCACTCCAATGCACATAGATATTGCGAAGCCGCGTATACGCATCTCCCATGGAGCTCTTCTCCCAGGCGAACGGCAGGGTCACCGTCTCCATCGGCGCCCCAGGAGCTCGGACGACGAGCTTGACCTTGCCCCGATGCTCACGGACAGTCCAGGAGGACGCCAGCGCCGATGCCTCCTCACGAAAGAGCAGCTCCCAGCTTTGGGCCCGCTTCACGACCGGCATCTGACAAGCGGGCTCAAAACGGGCTCAAAACTAGCCGATTTAGACCAGACAGGCCACGACAGACCAAGCCAGAACCTTTGCAAATACTCGACTCACCAATCTGGGCGCCCCAGACCAACCTGCTTTGGGAGCACTAGGTCGCAGGTTCGAATCCTGTCGCCCCGATTCATTCCAGCAGAAGGGCTCTCAGCGATTCTGAGGGTCCTTTTTTGTGGCTGTTTTTGGGTCAATGCGCGCATGATGTGTGCAAAAGCCGGGGAAAAGGACCCGATTCAGCCCCGATCGGGCCCTGATCGGAGGGGGTTGGACAGGAGTCGACCGAGACGACCTGGATCACTGCCAGAACGCCATGAGCGAAGCAACAGCGCGCTCCGCCCACCGGCTGGGGCCCAGTGTCTCGAGCACACGCAGCCAACAAAAAACGCACCGGGCGAAACCGGTGCGTCAACGACTGGCCTGAGAACACTGGGGAGGGAACCAAGTTTCAGACCTCCTCCTCCCAGGGCCCCATCCGCGCGAGCCAGCCATCGGACTGCTCAAAACTCCAACCGTGCTCCGCCTCAAGAACGTCAGCGATAGCGAGCATCAGATCAAAGGAGCGACCGGCGTAACCGCCGTGACTGATGGCGGTGTGCTGGACCCGAGCCGCAGCAGCAAGGTCTGCTTGACCTGCCACTGGTTTCGCCACCACGCCGGTGCCGAGTGCAGCCCTGGGCGAGCAGCTGATTCGGCGCTGCCTAACTGGGCCGATGACAGGTGCGCCAAAGAGGCTGGGCGCCTGAAGAGGACTGAGGGGTGTTCGACAAACAGAAGGGCCAGCGGATTCCATCGGCTCCAGCTGAGGACTGGTTCAGTGATGGTCGGCGGGTGCTGCACATCAAGCCGTTGATTTGGAATCAGTGACAGCAGGAGCTGGAGATCACCAGCGGGAGCTGTTGCCCGCTCAGCCGGTGCCATTGCAACAGCGGCGTGCGCGGCACAACCGCGAGCGAGCAGTTGAGGCATGGCGTCAGCACTTGACGGAGGGGTGGAAGCCCTGCGGTCCTCAACGGCAGCCACCGCAAGCTTTGCAGTTGCGCGTATGGCACCGATCAAGTGCAACGCAGTGACGGCCTGCCGACCGGCGGCTGACGATCGACACCGTGGGCATCGTCCAAGCCTGAACGTCAGGAAACTCATAGAGCGCCATTCATGCTGGAGCTTGGTCTGACCACGTAGACCCAGCCCAAGCCGGAGGCACAAGCCAAAGCCCAGCTTGCTCCCGCTCGGACGCCAAGGCAATCCGTGTAAACGCCGATTGCCTGGCGCAGCAGACGGAGCGATTCTGAATGCATCACCCAAGGAGGCGCCCGAATGGACGACACGCCACCCCGCTACCAGCCAGAAGCACGCTGACCGCAGGCCCCTGCTCCAACAGTCTTCACCCAACCGTGGGCGGGTCGTCAGTTCGGACACTGGATGAGGGACGTCTGAACCGTCGACACTCCGTTTGCACCGCCACAGGTGCCCCAGGAGAACAACCAACCCACACCTGGAACGATCGGCCCCAGGCGTCAACGCCAGCAGCTTCGACCAACGAAAGCCATTGGAATGTTGATTGACTCATGACCCCCGGGCATCGCTCGGGGTTTTTTGATGGGGGGGGGCCGGAGTCCGCTCATCACAGGCACACGGGCCAGATCCATGCCGCAACTGAAGAAAGAACTGAACGTCTTGAACAGATCGATTTCCACCTGTTCGTCGGCCAAGACTCCACGCGCATCGTCGGTTCGGTTGTTGCGCTCGAGGTAAGCCGCAAAGCGATCCTGCATCAGCTTGTAGTCGTGATCGATCCAGCAGTCGTCTGGGAGGTCAAAACAGGTCTCCGGGACGTAGCCAAGTTGTTCGAGGACCTCAAACTTCTCAGGTGCCAAGCCGATCTCTGAGTATTCCAATTCCCAGTGTTGGGTGAGTTCGGCGGGTCGCTCGGGGGGCAGCTAAGTAATGCCCGATACCACGAGATAACCGCCTGG
Source organism: Synechococcus sp. LA31 (assembly GCF_018502385.1). Lineage (NCBI taxonomy): Bacteria > Bacillati > Cyanobacteriota > Cyanophyceae > Synechococcales > Synechococcaceae > Synechococcus > Synechococcus sp. LA31. Next base: position 291,678 of record NZ_CP075523.1, on the reverse strand, counting down.
ATTGAGATAGCCTTCCAGGCGCGTGCACCTTTCTCAAAGCCGATGTTATCAATCGCGCTGATCGATGCTGCAGCAGAGCACGCTGGTCACCAACACCACGCGTGAAGTCAACAGGGTGCCAGGACTGGAGCTGGCGAACTGGGGTTAATCATCCTAATCAGCAGGGGCCAGCTGAGCACTGCTCAGCCGATCCGCCAGCTCCAGGCAGCGATCCATCTCTGCCCACAGCAGCTGCCTGCGTTCAGCCGTCACCGCAAAGGAGCGGTGGTGCAGATCGCGGCCCTGATAACGCAATGCATCACAGATGCGGCTCCAGTCGTCGGGAGTGAGGTCAGGTTGCGGGTGTGTCATGGCCCAATCCTGCCGCGCCTGTTGGCCGATGCCATAACCCTCAGGGGTTCTCTTTCTCGCCTCAATGTCACTCACCCCTGAGGGCTGGACACTGCTCAAAACCTGAGAGGGGTACCACGTCTGAGGCCGGCTGCGCAGGTGCTCGACAACAAGCCCATTGAGTTGATCGATGCCGTGCATCGTCACAATGGATTGGCGCATCAGCAAGAGGCCTGGTTGCAGCTGGAGCGCTCGCTCACACCGGAGCAGCGGAGTGCCTTTGCGGAGGTGTTACGCACTCCATCGTTACCATCCAATGAGCCACCTAAACCGGACACACCTGGCCTCATTCAGCTAACGGATCCCTAGCTGAGACAGAACGACAGCACCACCAGCCAGGGCAGCCGAGTGTGCTTCTCCTCCAGTTACGCCATGGCTGCTGCCATTCTGAAACCTGGAGTCTTCAAGGGCTAGGGATCCCATACCCGTGGGTTGGTTACACAGAGGCCCTGTTTCCTCACCCTCCGGTGGCGGCCACTGGAGCCTGGTGATCGGCTGTAATCCAGGCAAGGGCCAGTTGCTGATGCACAACCCCAACGGAGAAGCCGTCCTGGTATGGGGCGACTACGTGAGCACCGCCATTGGCAGTGGCCAAGCGCGGCGCTACTCAGAGCACAACTGGGAACACTTCCAGCAGTTGCACTGAATCACCCATGACCATCACTCCCACCATGGCCGCCGTTCCCCTGCATAGCGATCACCACGTGCGGCTGGGTCTGGAGGGCCAGTTGCGCAAGTGCTGGGCGATGCAAAACGCGCTACCCACAGAAGCTAACCGCTATCAGCTGGTGCGGCTGGAGCGATGGCTGCAGAGCCTTTGATGGCACGAACCCCAGCAGAGGTGTTACAAGCGAACCACAGCAGAGGATGACACCTGCTGATGCAAGGAGGTCTGAGGAGACCTCCTTTTTTAGTGGCAACAAAAGTCGGGCCGAACCTGGAGAACGGTCACTTCATTCGTTACTCTTAACCCATCAATCTCCACCCGCACCATGCTGACCGGTTCTGACCTGCTCACCAAAGTGAAAGAGCTGGGCGATGTGTCCAAATCGGATCTGGTGCGCAGCTGCGGCTACGTGAGCACCAAAAAAGATGGGGGCGAGCGCCTCAACTTCACGGCCTTCTATGAAGCCCTGTTGGAAGCCAAAGGCCTGAGCCTGGGTAACGACGGCGTAGGCCGGGGCAAGGGTGGCCGCAAACTCAGCTACACCGCCACCGTGCAAGGCAACGGCAACCTGCTAGTGGGCAAGGCCTACACCGCGATGCTCGACCTCAAGCCTGGCGATGAGTTTGAAATCAAGCTCGGGCGTAAGCAGGTGCGCCTGATCCCCGTGGGTGGTGTGGACGAGGACGAGTGATCGCCTGAACAATCCCTTGATTCCCGCGACCCCTGGTCATTCGCCGGGGGTCTTTTAACGCACGTGACATCACCCAACAATCTGCGTGCAGTGGTAAGAACGAACCGCTGAGCCCAGGCCTGATGACGCATCACACTGGTTCGTGACGGCAGTTGAGAGCCTGTAGCGCCACGGGCAGGTACGGGAAGAGGAACCGCAAGGCTGCGCTCAGGCTTTGAGAAGCGCAGTATCTTGAAGTTGAGGGGAGGAGCGGGAACCAGCCCGGCACCTCTGCCTCCAACAGAGTCCGGCCAGGGATCACCCGAGCCGGTGCGCACAACGGAGGTGCGCTCGATAGGCGTCAAGCACCAGCACAAACCTTGTCCTCGATGGCGTGGCGCGAACGCCATCCCGTAGAGCTTGAGTCATAGGCCACCAACAAACTCCCCACCGTCCATACCTGGGCTGCATAACCCAGGCGGAGTGAACAACTGAGCAGGCCAAGCCTTGAGCATCTCTGCTCAGTGCCGTCACTCGTCCATTCGATCCCTGCCGCGACACGGCAGGGAGACAGAGAAAGGATCAAATCCATCGAGATCGTTGAACCACAGGCACCCGACCGGACGGCACCCCAACTGCCAAGGTGACCATCCGCAACCGGTGATAAGGCGCCCGCTACGGGGCGCCTTATTGATGGATTAAGCCTGCTGATCCGCAGCAGGGCCCGCCTCGGTGGAGAACGGGGCCTTGGATGACGGCAGCAACGCGATCGGCGATGTCTGCCACTCATCACCAGTTCATGCCGGAGTCAGATGCCGAAAACGGAACGACCTGGGAGCCAGCCGAGGAGCGCAAGCTCGATCACAAGCAAGTCCATGGCGATCAGGCAGAAGAACCTGATCACGGGCGCCATGCGATCGATCGCTCGAGGCCTGCCAGCTTCGTGCGCAAGAGCCGCTGATCGGGTAAATCAGGCCGGGGATGCCATAAGGAGTTGGGCTGCCTCATTCATGGCGAACTCCAGAACGGCGCCTGGCAGGCGGGGCGCGAGGGCACTCATGGCGGCAGCGGTGCGATCAAGAAGATCGATGCGCGAGAGGCCTGGCGATAGATGTTGAGCCAGGCGCGCCTGCTCTAAGCAAGCAACTGTCAGCAAGCGGATGTCAATGAGATCGGCCACAGGGGCTGAAGTCAGTACGAATAAGGCAGGTTACCCATGTAACGTGTGTGTTAATTGAGACACATCAGATTGGCGCATAAAATACCGTAGCTCTGCGGCATGACGTCCTCACAGCAAGGCTTTATTCATGACATCTGCAGTCCTTTGAAGCCCACCATTTCAGAGCCCCTCTCTATTCATCCTGCCTAGAACTAGGCTCCAAGCCAGATTCCGTGCTCCTCTGAACAGGAGCGACCGCGGGGTCCCCAGGACTGCCAACAGCAGGTTTAGTGCTTTTGCACTTTGGCGCGGAAGCACTAAATGGAGAAACAAGCATCTCTTAGTAGTATCTCGAATGAACTGCAAACGCGTTGATGGGACGTATCACGATTACGCTGAGCGACAGGAATCACTTGGCACCAAATCTGCTCGCCTTGCAAAAGAATGCGAAAATCAACGTTGTAGTGCAAGAAGCACTTGTCGATTACCTCAAACGAGAAGGGGGCTTTGACCTTTACATCCAGACTCAACGTTCGGAGGATCCTGCATGACAAGCGAATCCCCCTCAGAACAGCCATACAAACTGGATCCCGAAAAGTTCCCCAAGCAACTCTCGATCGACTTGCCAACTGAACTAGCCGAGCATTTTCAGAAGCTTGCCCTGAAGACCGGGCGCTCCATCGAAGAATTAATACTGGAGGTTCTAGACCAGGAGCTCGGCGAGTATTAGCCGCAACCAACTTGAGGGCAATGACGGCAATTGCCACCATTGCCCCAAGACAAAGACATACGCGGCAAGGTTGCTGAGCGAGCGGCCTTCCAATTTGGTTCGCTCCCAAAGCTTTTCGAGAGTCGCATAGGGGATCGTGATAGTGATGCGCTTAGTGGATTTGACGTTTCGCTTTTCCTGCTTTAGGTGAAAAGAGGACATGCTCGAGCAGCACTACACCCCAAGCACCCAACAGTGCGCAAGAACTGACAACGAAGGCAAGACAGCCTGAGTCAATATTCGGCCTTTACACTCGCACCACGCAATAGAATGCATCTCCTCGTCTGTTCTGTACACCAGCCAACAAAGCCAGTAAATCACGGGCCATCCGCACCGTTTAAGTGCAGGCATTGTTGCCATTATTCCCGATCAAGGCATGAAAAAACCGGCCAGGGGACCGGATTCGTGGGGGAGAGAACCACACCGGGCTTGGTTCAGAGCTGGCGGCGATCCAGGGCATCCGCCAAGCGCGTCACCGCTGCGGCTAGTTGGGCTTGGGTATCAGGTGGCGATACGGCTTCTTCCTTGCGTCGTAGGGCTTCGATGGAGCGCACGATCAGAAACACCACAAATGAAATCACCAGGAAATTGATCGCTGCTACCAGCACCTCACCGGCTGGCCAGCTGGCAATGGCGTCCACGTTCGCCGCCTTGAGAACAGGTTGCAGCAATGACTCCATCACTAAAGTCACCACCGCATTCACCACCTTCCCGAAAGCTCCGCCAATCACCACGGCCACAGCCAGATCAACCACATTGCCGCGGTTGATGAAGGCTCGGAAATCAGTCAAGAAGGTGCGTGTGCGGCTCATGGTGTGTGACGTGCGGCTGCTTGGCCGGGAATCGGAGCTCATGATGACGGCGCGATCCGCTGGTGCTTGTGATCTGCAACCGGGTCTGCGGCTGAATGCAACTTCCTTGTGCAGCGCACAACCAAAAACCAGCCAAGCCGCCGCAGGATGGAGACCCATCAGCCAAGGCTTCGATGAGCGCTTTGGCAGCACCGTGGCCGACATCGTGCGCGACTGCACTGACACCAGCGGCACACCTGGTAGTGGGGAGAAGGAGCCCTGGCTGCTGCGCAAGACCCGCTTCATCGCCTCCCTGGAGCACAAACCCGAGGCATCTCTCTTGGTGACGGCGGCTGACAAAGGCCATAACGCCAGCGACATGGTGCTCGATGGATTAGCTCCAGCGGGGTATGCCGATCGCTTGGCAGCTCAGGCATGATCACCCTGGCCCTGCCGCTGGCAGCCGTTGCCACGCTCGCGCAAACCCGCACGGCAACAGTGCTCTCCATCGGCGATGGCGACACCCTGCGCGTGCGCGAGGGCAATCGCACCGTGAACGTGCGCCTGGCCTGCATCGATGCACCGGAATCCAGCCAGGCTCCCTTTGGCACACAGGCCAGACAACAACTACAGACACTGGCCCCGATCGGAAGCAACGTGGAGCTGAGGATTAAGGCCACCGATCGCTATGGCCGCTCCGTTGCCGAACTGACTAGAGGCGGCCGCAACCTCAATCAGGCCCTCGTGGCTTCCGGTGTGGCCTTTGTGTACTGGCAGTACATCAGTGGCTGTGATCGGCAGACCTACGGACGACTGGAAAACGCGGCCCGGCTGAAGAGTCTTGGCGTGTGGAGCGTCAAGGGTGGCCTGACGCGGCCGTGGGACTACCGCTCCAATCAAGCTGCTCCCCCTCAAGCCAGGCCGGGACCAGTCGATGCGGGTATCGACAGCCAAGCAGGCCAGCGCTCATGCACGCCGTCGCCGGCGGTGGTGCCACATACCCGCGCCGTGGCAGTCTCGCCGTGCTGCAAGAGGCAGTTGTGAACCTGCAGCTTGTTGTGGGGGGAGGGATCGGTTCATCCCTTCACCTGCCGCTCGTTCTCCAACTGCTCCTCCTGCCAGGCCCGCTGCAGATCGATGCGCGTGATCCGGTAGCCGAGGCGCCTTGCCGCCAGGATCAGCTCCTTGCGGGAGCGGCAGTGCTTGAGCGCGCGTTGGAGCGCTGCATCCGCCTCCACGTCGGCCACAAAACGCTCCAGCTCTGACCAGCTCATGGGAGAGGAACCCCGGGGCCTCTCACCATGCCAAGGGCATCTGGAGTGCGCCAGGTTCCGCAGATCACACTCCGCCAGACCCCTCGTCAGCACTGAGAAAACCGGCCGCAAGACCGGCGGGCGGGAGGCGGAACCTCCCGAGGTGGCTCAGGTCACCGAGCCTGTGGTGCCCTTTTGGCCCTGGACATGCCGGGCCATGGCATGGGCATCTTCTGCAGGAATCCCTCGGGGAAGGCGTGGAACACCCCGACAGAGGCCCGCCGCGGCTGTGTGGTGAGCCGATGCTGGTGCGGGCTGGAAGGGAAAACCTCAAGGCCTATGGCCATGAGCGCAGCACCAGGGAATTCGCGACATATCAGCCAGGAGCCGCGATGAATGCATGGCTCCCCCATCGCCTCCAACCCTGGACGAGCTGCGCCGGTAAGCGCCGACGCTGCAGGGCATCACAGCGGCTCATGGCGCCCAGGGTCTGCAGGTGTTTGGCTCGGTCGGCCATGGTTCAGCAGGGCCAGCCATGCAGTTGGTTTTGGTCCCGAGGATCCGGTTGGGTTGGTGGAGTCCTGTTATCGGGCCGTGGAGTGGCTGCTTGCCACCCACACCGCCAAAGGGCTCTTGATCCCCAGGCCCTGGATCGATCACCCCTACGCGGAAGAGGAGATCGCATTGCTCGAGGAAGAGTTGTTGCCCGTGATGGCGGTGTTTCTCGCAAGGGTGGATGCGATTGATCGAGCGATTGAGGCCGATCAGGAGCTGGAGTTCAAAGCTCATCAGGCCCGCTGAGGGCCAGGCCGGCGGAGGCCGGCCTTTTCTGCTGGTCCCGTTAGGCAGGTCAGGGGATGCGCAATTCGCAGGCGTCGCCTGCAAAGCGGTCAGCCACCAACTCCATCCGATCAGGCCATTCAATCCGGCCATCCCCTCATCAGGGGGTGCCGCAAACCGGGCCGGTGCGCAAGAGTGCAGTTTGCATGCAGCACTGTGATGCACGCTTACTACCCACTTCTGTGGGTCCTACAGGCCTTTGGCCTGTTTATCGCCTTCACGGTGCAAGGCGCCATGTGAAAAGGCGCGCAGGATCATGGTGGTCGCGGCAGGGCCGTGGCGCTGACCTGGGCCGTGGGATCCACTGTGCTGCTCAACGCCATGCACCTGCTACATGACGGCTTGTTTCCGCACACGTAGGTGGCTGCGACTGCAGCAAGCCGCAGCGAAGTAGATCGCGATAGCAAAAAGGCAATCCATTAGATGTAGCAAATCTGCTGCAGATTGCTTCTATGCAGAAGCCGCATAGAAGCCGCGAAATGTGTTGACATGACTGGCCGAATTCAGATCATGCATAGCGAGGCAAATGTGTAATTCGATGCAAAGCAGAGGGAAACAACTGGCAGAGCGCTCCCTACCTAGTCACGGGTACTTGCGAATTCGCCTGATCTATTTAATAGTTTCTTCGGAATCAATTCACCCTGACATGTCTGACGCTCATTTGCCGCTCAACCCAAGCCAGGTTTTCAGGGCAGGGATCTACAGCCGCAAGCCCCAACGCATCACCATCACAGTGCCCTGGTCGACGTATCAAGCCCTGCTGGAGACCAGTGATGAACAAGGCCGCTCCCTCTCCAACACGGCGGCCTACTGGCTCGAACGCCAGTCGGGTGCCATGACGCGGCAGGGGGCTTGAGCAGCGCGCCGAGGACCAGGCCGGCGGTTGCCGGCTTGGTTTTGCTGCTCCCTGGAGATGGTTCGCTTGAGAGCTGGTCGCCTGCGATGGCACAGGATCGCGCAACTGTCCAATGATTCACAGCAGCCGCTCTCGCCATAAACAGCGCCTGCATCCCTGACGTCATGACCCGCATCGCAGAGCAGCACATCCAGACTGCCGAGGTGCTGACCAATGAGGCGTCAACACTCAGGGCACCCTCTTGGGTTCATAAGATTGAACCAGCAGATGATCCGATCAATTCATCCCATTCAGGAAGCACCTAACGCACCAAAGAACCGATCGACTAGGCAGTATTCGCCATGGTTAAATGCCGTGCAGATTTTCCTGCGTGAGGCTCTGCCATTGATTCTCCGGGCCACTCCTTACGATTCAACTGAGAGGCTCCAATTGTTTCACCGGCAGTACGCATAAGAGCAGGCATGAATACGACAAGAAAAACAATCGCCGGCAATCCAACAAACAGCACGATGACGAAGCCATAGGCAACCAGAATCTCGATCACGGAGCTATTCATAGCAACAAGTAAACGATGGTGAGTGACAGGGACCAGAGCCTGCGCTTTGGCATTCGCCTCTCCTGGTCACAGCTCAAGCTATTGACAGGCGAATGCTGTGATCAGCTATTTCAGTAGATAGAAGTCATAAGCGCTGTGTGCCTGTATGGCCAACCAAACCATTCCGCATTGGCAGCCCTGAAGCCAATCGTTCCATCCCATGGACCCACGCTGATCCATCACAGAAGTGATCTTGAGCCATTGGCTCAGCAACTACGAGCCTTTCAAAACAACGATGCCCTGGATAGATCCCTCATGCTTCTCGGCTGCATGTGCGTAGGCGCTATCCATCGATTCTGGGTAATGGCTCGTTACCGAACCTTTCCAGCCACATCCAGCACGACCACAACAGGCCTGCCAGGTTGGATGCAGAACGGTTAACTCTTTTTCCAACTCAAGAGCCGCGAGGCGCTCAGAAAATTGAGTCAGAACCTCTGCAGCGAAACCTTCCTCGAGGATAGACCTGCTTGCAATTGTGCTTGCATCCATGTGCATTCCATCGTGTCACATCCAAAGCCTAAACAGAGGAAGATATCTTGAACATTGCAAGCAAGCACTCAATCCGACCCGACATTGCTGTTGATTAGCACCATCAGCTCCAGCCCTGGTGACTACCGCCTGCTGCTGTCCACGCGAACTCATGACTGAGAAGTGCATCAACGATTCACCAACTGGCGCTCCAGGCATCGCTAGCTCGCTCAGCCGCGCCAGGTGGGGAGGCCGCCACTGCCCAGCGTGCCGCGATGGCGCCACAGAGCCTCCGGTGTCACCAAAATTCCATGGTCGGCGGCCAACCGAGCAGCGTCCTCCGAAGACGGCGTGGCGCGCATGGCTTGAGCGAAACCGGGATCGCTTTGGAGCAACTCCTTGAGCTGATGCAGTGCAGCAGCCGAAGCATTCGTCGCCTCGGGAACCGTCAATTCACAGGCCGCCATTCCATCCTCTTCTCAGCTTGAGATCAGGCTAAGAACAGCAGATCGAGCCGCTGCCTCGATCGCACCTGTCCAGCAGGTCTGCTGCATGTCGGCTTAGCTCCGCAGGGGCAGGCGGCTGCGGCTGCAGCAAGGCGCAGCGCGGCAGACCACGAAGGTAAAAAAAGCAATCGATCAGACGCGGCAGATCTGCTGCAAAAAGAACGATGCAAGATCTGCTTGGCATCCCCGAGACGCCCTACCCGGCCTGAGTTATACGCAAACTGCATAGAGCAGTTTTATAAACCAGCTCACAAAACTGCTTCGAGAACACTTCTACCCCCCCCCCCCCCATTTGGAGACATTCCAAGAGCAGGCGATCCTTGAGAATCCCTTTCTAATTCATTTTCTTGGGATGTCCGAGGCACGTCTCCGTTCAATCAGCGCTCAGGTTCCCCCGTCGCTCGGGTTCGTCAGCCGCAAGCCGCAGCGCATCACGATCACCGTGCCCTGGTCGACCTACCAAGCGCTCAGCCAGACCAGCGATGAGCAAGGCCGCTCCCTCTCCAACACCGCGGCGTACTGGCTGGAACGCCAGGCAGATGCCATGAAGCGACAGGCGTCTTGATCAGCGCTCCGAGGGCCAGGCCGGCGATGACCAGCCTTTCTTCTGTTCCCGTTGGGCGAATCAGGGAATGCGCAGCTCGCGGTCGTCGCCGGCTGTCAGTTCAGCCACCACCTCCACCACCTGATTAGCCGTGCTTGCTCCCTCGTCACCCCAAGGAAGAGCTCAACGAACTCCGCCAGGGAAACGCCATCCTCAGGGTTCTGAAACAGGGCAGCCACCGGCTTAGGCATGCCATGGCGGAGCAGTCCGCCCAATCCAGCTGGCTGGTTGTCGTCATGGCGGCTGCAATAGGCAGGTCAGCTAAGTCATGCGGTAGCCGTTTCGGCCTATGCGTGCTTAGAGCTGATCGACAGAAGACCCTGAATTGCTGTTTTTCACAGGCTCGATCGAGCCCTTCAGTCACATCTCGTTAGACCCTGATCAACCTTCAGTCACGCTTGCTCCAGGAGGTCGGATTTGGCTGGTGAGAGGTCAATGAGCGCTGCCGCTCCCTGGCCCCCTCACACCTCAGACACTCCATCACCGTCATGACCTTGCGTGCAATTCAGCGCCGCTGGCTGCGTCGAACTGTTGTCAGCTGCCTTGGCGTCTCGGCATCGATCAGCGCTCTGCTTCCCCAGATGGCCATGGCACGCCCCTGGTGGAGGGGAGATGCCACTGACAGCTATGGAGCACCAGCCAGCAGTGGCTATCAGGCCTACGGCGCGCCACCACTCACCCCTGAGCAGCAGGCCCAGCGTTGCAACACCGGCCGGCTGATCGGCGGTCTCGGAGGGGGAGCGGTGGCCTATGCCATGTCACGCGATGACGGCCGCGCCTGGGCCATTCCACTCGGTGCCCTGCTCGGCTCGCAGGTGGGGTGCAATGTCTCCGCTGGTCGCGGGCCACTGCCCTGGTGAGCAGCCGCTCAGGCCTCTGCGGTCCAGATCCACAGGAGGGCGGGCACGTCCTTGGATGAACTCAGTCGCAGCGACCACGCAGACCTGAACATCGATGGCGTCATCGGGTTGAGGGCGAAACCATTCATGGGCCGCTGCTCAGACTGTTGCCTGGATCCACTCCTGCAGCAGCTGTTCAGGATCCACGCCCTCGAGCAGCGCATCAGGAATCACCGCCACACGTCGCAGGTCGGGTGTGGCGCTGCGCACCTGGGCAATGGCGTGATCCGGATCCATCGCCCGCACCGGCTGGATGCTGCAGCGCTGGGCATCGCAGAAGAACACGGAAAACCCAGCCATCAGATCCAGAGCGAATGTGGGGGCCGCGGTGTGAGGAGTGCGGCCCGGTGCTGCGCCATAGGACCGCCGGGGGGTGAGGACCTCTCCCGGCTGGTGAACGAGCACCGCTCGGTCATGGCACAGGTGACCATTCAGTGGCAAGGGCGTCTGCGCTATCGGTAGGCAGAACGCACTGATCGATCCCACCGCCATGGCCTTGATCCCCCGTTGGCAAATGATGACCGACGAAGCCAAGGCGCTCACCAAGCGCGTGGCCGTTTCGGCGCTTGTGCTGCTTCTGGCTGTTGTGCTGCTCAGGTCCCTGTTGCCATGGGTCATCCTGGCGATGGTGGTCTGGTGGATTTGGAAAGCCGTCCAGCGCCGGTGATGCGTTCACGCAGGTGCACGCACGCTGATCTCGCGCAGCCAGAGCATCGAAGTGCTGACGGCGGGAGGCGAGCAGCCGCTTCTCAGCCTGAGCCATCAGCTTGAACACAGCGTTGTCGTTCACCGCGTTGAACACCAGCGATCCCACTGGCCGGCGCTGCACCACAGCCGTCACATTGAGGGGACCGCCGCGCAAAGCCTCAAGTACCGCCAGGGCCGCAGCTTCGCCTCGCCAGATGGCTGCTGCTGCAGGTCCCGCAATCGCTGGAGCGCGCTAGTGGGCTGCTGGTCAAGGGGCTGATGCACCGAAATCACCGCTGATCGGGATTGCTTGAGCAGACAACCCGATCGATCAGCACCCCTGAAGAGCCGATCAACTCCCAGGGGAGCGGCTGTTTTCCACAGGTTTTCCCCATTGGTCCCGATACAGACTCAAGCCGCCAAGGGCATCTCAAGGAAATTCTCCGGAAAACAGTTCTCCCCTTGACAGACGCCGGACACCAGGTGAGGGAGGTCCAGAGATGCATGAACACCAGCCCCAAAATGCTTGCAGCGCAGCAGTTCTTAAATCAAGACACCTGCGATCGCACCTCGAGACCGACCTTTGACCGCAGGCCGGCTCCCGTGCGGTGATGGGTGGGTGAAAGCAATGAGGTGTTGGTTGGCTGAGGTTCCTGATGCAATGGCGCCACATGTGAGTGTGGAAAACCAATTCCCAACTGATCTCTTTGAATCGATGGTGGGATTCATCGAGCAGCACCCCCAATGGGATCAATACCGGCTGATGCAATCCGCCCTAGCGGGATTCCTCTTTCAACAGGGCTGCCAGGACAAGCCAGTGGTGCAGCACTACCTCAATGGGTTGTTTCGCAAGCCCGAGGCCCTGAGCCGTTGAAGATCGGCTGAACTTGTTTGCGTTCGATCAAAACCCAAGACTCAGAGCAACAACTGCTTGGCTACAGCCCCAAATGCACGATGCCTTCGCCGCTAGCACCTGGGATCGTGATCACCGCGATGGTCTGGCTGCCGCGCTTGTAGTCGTACCGGCAAAAGCCCAGGCCCGTTCCTGAGCAGGCGCTCAGGCTGGCAAGGCTGTTTCCCGCGAGTTTGCGCTCAAACGGCAAGGGCTCCCGATCGGGATCAGGAGCCCAGCCGGCGGCGATCAAGCGTGCATCAGCCTGCGTCATCGGCTCACTCTCAACCAGATCCGGTGGGCGTGGCGACGTTTCGCCCCCCGAACGCACAGCCTGGGCAAACGCCAGCGCACCCAGGCCAGCGGCCAGACCCAGCCCAAGCCCAAGCCGATGAGGCCATTTGAAGGAAGCAGAACCTGATGCCATCACCGAACGTTCTCTGACCCACCAATGAATGGGAGCAAGGGATGGCGATCGGTGGTGCCGTCGATCCCATTCATTTCAGAAATGGCTCGGCAACGCATCAGCCGTTGGCGGCGGCGGGCGCATCCAGAACAAACCGATAGCGCACGTCGCCTTGACGCAAACGGGCGATCGCGTCGTTGACGCGATCCATCGGCAGATGCTCCACCTGCGGGCGGATGTTGTGGCGCACGCAGAACTCCACCATCTTCAGCAAACTGGCTGGTGAAGAGGTGGGGCTACCGGTGATGGAGCGCCGCGCCATGATCAGATCAAAGGCGCCCACCTGAATCGGATCCAGCACGGCGCCCAGCTGGTGCAGGCGGCCGAGGGGAGCCAGGGAGGCCATCACCGCAGCCCAGTCGAGGGAATGGTTCACGGTGTTAATCACCAGGTCAAAGCGTCCGGCGAGGTTCGCCAGGTTGTCGAGCGCTTCCACCTGGTGGGCTCCGAAGCGCTTGGCCTCGTTCGCCTTGGCCAGGGTGGTGGTGAGCGCCGTGACCTCACAGCCCCAGGCCCGGGCGAACTGCAGGGCCATATGACCCAACCCCCCGATGCCGATCACCGCCACATGGGCTGTTGGGGAGACAACCTCATCAATCAGCGGGGCAAACACGGTGATTCCGCCGCAGAAGAGAGGTCCAGCCACGGCCGGATCCATCCCCTCGGGCAAGGGGATGGCCCAGTCTTGACGGGCAGTGACATGGCTGGCGAAGCCTCCCTGGCGGCCCACGATCGTGGCCTCCAGCGACGGACAGAGATTGCCGGTGCCGCTTAGGCACTGCCCGCAGTGAGAGCAGCTGCCGCTGATCCAACCCAAGCCGCGCAACTGCCCGATCACGCCGGGGTCTACCCCTTCACCCACCTGCACCACACGGCCCACCACCTCATGCCCTGGAACCAGGGGGAAGCTGCTCACGCCCCAGTGGTTCTCGAGCATGGACAGGTCGCTGTGGCAAAGGCCGCAGTGCAGCACCTCCAGCACCAGCTCATCGACCGCCGGCTCCAACATCGGACGCTCCGCTCGCTCCAGGGGCGCACCGGGTTCCCTGGCCTGCCAGACAGTGATTGACACAACTACAACGGCGGAGAACCCTCGTTCTAGGCACAAACGCATCACATACTCGCCGTCTCCCGCCATCCATCAACGGCGTGCACAGGCTGATGGTCGATGCGATGAGGTCATGCCAGTGGGCATCACATTCGCAGCAGCGCTTCTTTCCGTGGCGCTGCGCTTAGCCCGCGCCCTGCTGATCGCCCAACGCTATGGATCACTGCCAAGCAGTGGCCTCAGGCACTGACGCCAAGGGCAAGCGGCGTCAGGCTGGAAGGGTTGTGCATGCGGAGGCCCGTGCAGGCTCTGAACGAACTGCTCTGGGGGCGGGTATTGATCGTGGCGCTCTTAGCGATCGGGCTGGTGCTGAGCGCCCGAACCCGCTGGGTGCAGCTGCGTTATTTCGGGGCCATGTTTGGCCTCCTGGGCAGCGCCTTTCACCAGGAGGGCAATCACCTCAGCTCTTTTCAAGCCCTGGTGCTCAGCGTGGCGGGCCGGGTTGGTGCCGGCAACATCGCTGGTGTCGCGGTGGCGATCAGCCTGGGCGGGCCAGGTGCAGTGTTCTGGATGTGGGTCACAGGCCTGATCGGCATGGCCACCAGCTTCTTTGAATGCACGATTGCCCAGGTGTTCAAAACAGCCGAGGGCGATGGCAGCTATCGCGGCGGACCTGCTTATTACATCGAGCGGGGGATCGGCCTGCGCTGGATGGGCGTGCTGTTTTCCATCCTGCTGCTGCTCACCTTTGGACTGGGCTTCAATGCACTGCAATCCTTCACGGTGGCGACGGCCGTGGCCGACACCTTCGGCATCTCGGAAGCCATCACCGGTGCAGGACTGATGGTGCTCCTGGGCGTGATTATCTTCGGGGGTGTGAAGCGCATCGCGGAAGTGGCTGAGTTTGTGGTGCCCTTTATGGCCATCGGCTACTTCCTATTGGCGTTGGTGGTGCTGGTGATGAACGCCAGTGAACTCCCCCGCGTACTCGCAGACATCCTCAGTAGCGCCTTCGGGCTGAAGCCAGCGATCGGCGGCGGCCTGGGAGCCGCCGTGGTGTTCGGTGTGAAGCGAGGGCTGTTCTCCAATGAAGCGGGCCTCGGCAGTGCTCCCAATGTGGCAGCTGTGGCCTATGTGCGGCACCCGGTGGAGCAGGGAATCATTCAGGCCTTCAGCGTTTTTATCGACACGATTGTGCTCTGCAGCTGCACTGCTTTCTTGATCCTGGTGACCCCACTTTATCAACCCGGAAGTAGCAGCATGGGTGTCACACTCACCCAGCAGTCGCTGGGCTACAGCCTGGGGTGGTGGGGACAGGCATTCATCACCGTGGCCCTGGTGCTGTTTGCCTTTACTTCAATCATTTACAACTATTACCTCGGCGAAAACGCGCTGAATTACTTCAGTGATTCCAACCAAAAACTATTCACTGCCTTACGGCTCACCACCTTGGTGCTGATCATCTGGGGAGCCAATCAGGATCTCGCCACCGTGTTTGGCTTTGCCGATCTCACCATGGGTCTGCTGGCACTTGTGAACCTTGTGGCGCTTGTGCTGCTGATGCCGCTCGGCCTGCGCGTGTTGAACGACTACGAACAGCAGCGCCAGGCCGGCGTGCGGCCCTGCTTCAACGCGGAAGACCATGCCCATCTGCGCCTCGATCCGCTGAGCTGGCCTACGCAACCTTGATGGGGTTGTTGGGCAGCCTCCAGGGGCAAGCGGCCCTGCGCTGACGACCAGCCCAAACCAACCAACTTGCTCCCGATCCGCCGCCGTGGCAATGCGTGTAAATCCCGATTGCCTTGCCCCCCCGGCTCTGGCGATGCTGCAGCCATCAACCCAGGGAGGAGCCACCAATGGCTGATACCCCACCGCAGCACGCCAAGAAGCAACGCTGACTGCAGGCCCCTGCTCCAACAGTCTTCACCCAACCGTGGGCAGGTCGTCCGTGCGGACCCCGAATGTTCGTCTGACTGGTCGACACTCCATCTGCACCGCCACAGGTGCCCCCAGGAGAACCAACTGCACCACACCTGGAACGTTCGGCCCCAGGCGCCAACGCCAGCAGCTTCGATCCACTGCACGTTCATCGTGATCCATCCATAACCCCTGGGCATTGCTCGGGGGTTTTTGGCTGGTGCAGCATGCGCACCCCTCGAAATCGAACCACTCCCCGTGCAGATTTGGCAGCTGTGGGCCGCGGCTGCGGCCTTGTTTGCGGCCTTCACGGCCCTTCTCACCAAACTTGGCGTGCAAGGCATCGATGCCGGCCTGGCCACGCTGGTGCGCACCCTGGTGGTGGGAGTTGCCCTGGCCCTGGTGCTCCTGGGTAACGGCCAGTTCACCTGGGCGGCGCTGCGCCACTTACCGGCCATGAGCCTTGCCGCGTTGGTGCTATCAGGCTTGGCAACTGGGGTGTCATGGTTTTGCTACAACCGCGCGCTGCAACTGGGGCCAGTGGCAGCTGTGGCCGCGCTCGACAAATTGAGCGTTGTTCTGGTGGCGCTCCTGGCCTGGCTGGTGCTGGGGGAATCGTTGGGGCTGCGGGTGTGGCTGGGGGTGGTGTTCATGGCCATCGGGGCCACGCTGGTGGCCTGGGCTTGAGCAAGCGGCCCCGCTGACGTTGTCACTGGCGCGCAAAGGAGATGCCGTTGCTGGGCGTGGCTGAGATCAGGGAATTAGTCATCCAGCCACACCCGCTCCACCGCACAGCTGCCGTTGTTCACCATCAGCTTCACCTCGTCGCGGCCCCGTCTGGCTTCGTAGAGAGAAGAGTGGGCCGCTACCGCCTCGAGGTCGACCCGGGTGTAGCCAAGGCGTTGCAGGTGGGCCGTGCAGGAGCCGCTGCGATCTGGGGAGGCCCAAACCGAAGAAGGGATAGCGAGCAGCGCACCGCACACCCCAACGCACATCACAACAAGCTCACGCATCGATCACAGGCGCACGCATCGGCGCAAGAAACACATCCCATTGACCCAAGCCGGCGTAAAGAAACCGTGAAGGGCTTCACGAGTTCTTCACCGGAGGGGATCGATGATCAAGCCACCAGCTGGAGCAGGGCAGCTCTCCCCCCTGGCATGAAGGTGCTGATCGTTGAAGACGCCCCCGTCATCCGAGATGCGCTGATCGAGCTCCTCGAACACTGGGGCCTGGTGACCGAAGCCTGTGACGACGGACTGAAGGCGCTGCAACTGCTGGAGGCCGGTGCATTTGATCTGGTGCTGTTGGATCTCAATCTGCCCAGCCTCGATGGCCTGGAGGTATGCCGACGGCTGCGGCGATTGCCCATCAACCAGCCGCTGGTGCTGATGCTCACCGCCCGCGACAGCCTCGATGACAACGTGACCGGGCTCGAGCAAGGGGCCGACGACTACCTGGTGAAACCCTTTGAACCAACCCTGCTCAGAGCACGGATTCAGGCCCTGTTGCGGCGGGCATCGCGACCGCTGCAACACGACTGGCGCTGGGGATTGCTGATGCTGACGCTGGATGGGCGCAGCGCCAGCTACGACGATCAGGACCTGCATCTCACCCCCAAAGAACATGCCCTACTCGAATCTCTGCTCAAGGCAGCTGGGCGCACCTGCTCCAAGGATCAACTGATCGAAGCGGCGTGGCACTGGGCCGATGTGCCGGGCAATGAAAGTGTGAAAACGCATGTGAAGAACATCCGGGCCAAGCTCAGTGCAGCCGGCGCTCCTCCCGATCTGGTGGAAACGGTGTATGGCGTTGGTTTCAGGCTCAACGCCAGCCACGCTTGAGGGTGCCGCAAGCCATGGAGCCTGATCTCAGCCGCATCCGCCGGAAACTCACAGGCCGTTATGTGGTGATCTCTGCCTTTGTTTTGCTGGTGTTCGGCCTGGCGGTATTCCTGGAAGTCAGCCGGGCACGCACAGCCCTGTTGCGCGAACAAGTGCAACAACTGGCTTCAGCAGCTGCATCCCAGATGCCGCTGATCCTGCATGAGGTGGAGGAATACAACCTGCTGCCCAGTCAGACCGCTCATCTGGAATCAGGGCATGTAGCTCTGTTGGATGCAGGATCCACCAACCTTGACCAAAAGCGCATCGTCTTGCTGAACAAAAACCGCATCGTGCTCAGCCAATTCGGCACGATGCCTTTTGATCTGCAGGCTGTCTTGCCCACATCCCAGTTTGATCAGCGCCAATATCTGAATCTTCCAAGCGGAATCGCCTACTGGCGGCCGGTCTATCTGCGCGAAACATCCGCATCCGATCGGCAATTGGAGGGCTATGTGCTCAGCGCTGTCTCCACGGCGAATGCGGATCGCGAACTCATGCGTCTGCGCAATGGACTACTGGTGGGCAGCGCCATGGGAGCACTGGCGGCCGCTGTGTTGAGCCAGTGGATGGTGGGCACCTCCTTGAAGCCCATCCGCGATCAGATTCACCGCTTGGTGCGATTCACCAGTGATGCCTCGCATGAGCTGCGCCACCCCCTCACCGCCATTCGCGCCGTGATGGGCAGCGTGCGAGAGCGGGGCTATCTGCAGCGAGCCGAGCCAGAGCTGGCGCACAAGCTGGCCTTGGTTGATCAAGCCACAACGGCGATGGCCACCCTTGTGGACGACCTGCTGCTGCTCACTCGGCTGGATCGCACCATGCCGGATCACAAGCACTGGCGCCGCTTCGACCTAGCGGAGCTAGCGGAGGATCTACTGGCGCTGTATGAGGAGCGCGCCCGCAACCTGGGGGTTCAGCTGGCGTTGGATCTGCAACGGCCCGCCTGGGTCACCGGCGACCCCGATCAGCTGCGCAGGCTGATGATCAATCTGCTGGTGAATGCGATGCAAATCACACCCGCTGGCTCCTCCGTGCGCGTGGCAATCCACCAACAAGGGCATCAGCTTGCGCTGGTGGTGGATGACCAGGGTCCAGGCATTCCGCCCGAGCAAAGGCAGCTGGTCTTTGAGCGTTTTTGGCAGGCCGATGCATCCCGCACAGGGCCAAATTCAGGCTTGGGGCTCTCCATCGCACGGAGCATTGCAGACGTGCACGGAGGCTCGATCGAAGCGCAGTCGACCAGCTCGGGCGGCTGCCGCATGGTGGTTCTCTTGCCCAGCTGCCCATGAAGGCGAATTCTTCACCAGCTCTTCACCAGTTCTTCACTCAGACCTGAAAGGCTTCAGCGTCCTCTGGTGTGATCGCCATTCAGATCTCTTGGCGTTCGTGGGTGGTCCTGGCCTGGGTGGGGGCTCTGGTATTGCTGCTCAGCCATCTCGGCGATGTGCCCCTGCGCGACTGGGATGAAGGGCTGGTAGCCCGCGTGGCCGAGGAGATCAGCCTCCGGCCTTTCCCAGGCCAACTGCTGCCCACCCTCTGGGGAGCTCACTATCTCAACAAGCCACCTCTGATCCACGGGCTGATCGCAGCAGCGATTCAGCTCTGGCGAAGCAGCCATGGGGCTGAAGTGAGCCGGCAGGTGCCGCCAGAGTGGCTAATAAGGGCCGTGCCGGCCTTCTGCTCCAGCCTGATCGTGCCCTTGGTGGCCCTCGTGCAGTGGCGACTGAGACCAGGCGATCGCCTTGCCGCTGTGTGCACCGCGGCAGTCAGCCTCACCCTGCTGCCCCTGATGCGACATGGCCGCCTGGCGATGCTCGATGGCAGCCTGATTGCTGCAATGACCCTGCAGTGGTGGGCACTGCTGAGCCTCCCTCGTCAGCCGAGAGCAGCCGAGCAAAGCACGTGGGGAATTGTGGCTGGCCTCGCCGGTTCGGCGATGCTGCTGATCAAGGCTCCGACAGCCCTGCCATTGCTGTTCGGAGCCTGCTTGCTCCTCGCGTGCGAACGGCGCTGGCCTCTTCAGCGTTGGTGGCCGCTGCTGGGGTGGATCGGCGTGGGCCTCCTGCCCGGGGTGCTCTGGCATAGCTGGCATCTGTTGGAGCGGGGGCCGGAGGCCCTCAGCATGTGGGGAGGTCAGGGCTTCGCCCGGATCGTGAATGCCGTTGAAGGGCACCGGGATGGGGTGATCGTGCCGGTGGTGGAGGTGCTCGAGGGCGGCTGGCCCTGGTTGGCCCTCTGGCCCATCGCGATGGTTGCAGCGCTCAGGCAACGGCATGAGCGCTGGGGTTACTGGGCCCTGGGGCTCACGCTGCTCACCGCGGCCGCGGTGTTGCCGCTGCGCACACAACTGCCTTGGTACAGCCATCTCCTTTGGCCAGCCTTTGCCGTGAGCGTTGGCCCACTGTTTGCGCAACTGATCCGCCGCCCGAATCAGCAGCCGATCTGGCTGGCACATGCACTCAAGTGGTTGCCATGCTTCTGGATGCTTGCTGGCGCGCTCCTGCTCACACTGCAAGGAGAGCTCAATCTGCCGGCCACCATCACCACACCGGCTGGCCTGGCCCTCGTGGTGGGTGGAGGGCTCTTAATGAGACCGCAATCCAGCCAGCGGCGCCTTGGGGCAGCTGCACTGGTGCTGCTGCTCTGGTTGGCCCTATTTGGCCTCTTCTCCAGCCAGCTTTGGCTATGGGAATTGCAGGAGAATTGGTCGGCACTAGAGGTGCTCAGCGGGATCAAGGCTCAACCCCAAGCTCTAGCGCGGGCCCCAGTGCTTCTACTGCAGCAGGATGAACGACCAAGCCTGAATTGGTACCTCGGCCAAGAACTGATCTCAGGCCGCAAAGGCCGGCGAGAAATCCGCAACGGCGAAGCGCAACGCTTGGTGCTGAGCTTCGACAATCCCACCAACGACAGACTGAGCTGCACGTTGTTGCACAAAGCGACCACTGCCAAACCCCAGGCACCCGATCTGTTTCGCTGCCAACCATGCTGAAAGGCTCAAATAGTCACACGAGAACCCGATAGACCGCGATGGCTTCTGAGCAAAACCAGCCCTAACACGACAGTCAAGAAATCCGCACGCCTCAACCTGTTCATCACAACAATCCTCCGGACTTGGCCAGCAGCACGATCAGGCGCTACAGAGTAGAGCGAATAAGCCCTTAATTGCAGCAATTCCGCTCACGACTTCTTCACGAGTTACTCGCTACGTTTGCATCAGTTCGGAACAATCCACTCGATGTCTCGAGGCAACTACGGCAACGATTACAGCAATGATCGTGATGACGCCCTGAAGATCCGCACCCGCGGCTCCAAGGTGGTGAAAGTGAAGGAATGGGATGACAGGCAGTGGAAGCGCGAAGACATCGACCGCAACGATCGCTACTACCTTCAGGATGGCCTACTGGTGCATGAGCGCCGGAACCGTGTGCGCTATTACAACGACGACAATGGCGATGGCATCTGGCAGCGCACAAACCTCGGCAAGGCCAACAATTTTGCCCAAGAGACCAGCTCCGATCTGGTGATTTCTGGCGGAACATCCACCATGAATCGCAGCCGCGATGACGACTGGCACGATGATGATCGGAAGTACAGATCAGGCTACGGAGAGGATGCTTATCGCTTTGACCTAGTGAATGGACAGGTGACAAATCTTCAGGAATTCAACGATGGCCACTGGAAGCCAGAAAGCATTGACTACGACGAGACCTGGAGCTTTGACGGCACCAACCTGATCAGAACGGAGCAAGAGCGCTACGGGAGCGAAATCAGCACCTTCAGCGACCCCGACAAAGACGGTGTCTTCACCAAGGTCAGCAAGATCTACGCAGCCAACGTCTAGACGCCCCATCCAGCCATGCCTCCTACGCCTCCGCATCAGCCCGCCTTACTGCGGCTGTTGCATGGTGGCGTAGCCGCGCTGGTTCCTCTGGCATGGCTAAGCGGAGTAGTGGCATTAGCCAACCACAATCGACGCTGGATTCGCCTGCCGGCCCAGGCACCCGGAGACAGGATCAACATTCACGGCACGGTGGGCATGGAGCTCTGGCCAATTCGATGTTTCGCCTCCAGGTGCGTGACAACGACATGCCGCACCACTGGCTCACGCAGTTCACACGGAAACGGGGCTGAGCGGAAACAGTTCGCCTTGATGCACCAGCGCCGAGATGGGTCGCTGGCGTGGTCGCTTGGCGGGTCGCACAGCGGAAGCCACTGGCGGCAGCGGCGGCAAAGGCGGCGGCCAGATCACATCGGCAGCACGGAACACCGCATAAGGAGAGGCAACCGCCATAGCAACCAAGCGAAGTACGCATGTACTAGCCATACTGCCTGCGCCTGTCAACCAGGCTCAGCCCGCCTTGAACCAGCGATTCCATAACCGCTGCAACGGGTGCAACCGCGCTCGCGCCTCCTGCTCTCTGCGGGCATCGGCACAGGTGGAGCAGAGCACCATGCCCTTCAGACGCCGGTAGTGCTGGGCGGATCGCTCAATGAACGTGCCGCAGCCTTTGCACGGAAAAATCGGACTCATCCCACCAGCCGAATCAGGTGCGCAGATGGCTCAGCACGGCGCCGAGATCCATGTGTCCACGCCAGTAGAGCCCGAGCATCAGGGGCAGCACCGCCACGACGAGCACAGAAAAAAGGATCGAGAGGGGGAAACGGTTGTCCATGACGGCATTCTCGTGGGATCCACTCGCCGATGTGTCTGCATCGAAACAGGAAACCCGCACGTCCATGGCCACAAGGTTTCACGATCCGTTACAGTCGTTGAAACGTTCCTTAACGTCTCATGTCCGACACCACTTCCCGCTTTGGTTTCGTTGCTTTCGCCGAAACCTGGAACGGCCGCCTGGCCATGCTCGGCTTCGTGATCGGCCTGGGCACCGAGCTGCTCACCGGCCAAGGCATCCTCACCCAAATCGGACTGGGCTGAAGCCATGACCAACACTCCCGCGAACGAGAAGTGGTACTGGAATCGCGCCACTCAGCAAATCCACATGGAGCAGCTGAAGCGCGTTGAACTGTTCAACGGCCGAGCAGCCATGCTCGGCATCGTGATCGGGATCATCACTGAAGGGCTCACCGGTTCCGGCATTGCCCATCAGATCGGCTTGGGTGCACTCGTGGATGGCTACGCCGCCTGCCGGACCCAATTCCTGCCGTTCTGCTTCTGAAGCTTCAGACGATCGTCTGACCCCATAAACCCGGGCTAATACCCGGGTTTTTTTGTGCTCAGGAGAGATACCAGCGCAGTAGCGCTACCACCTGACCAGCCGGTCCGTAGCCGGTGAGCCACTCGCCGATCAGAGCGGCGGCAAAGCCCAGCATCGCCACCCGGCCATTGAGTCGCTCCACTGCAGCCAATGCGGTGGTGTTCCAAGGGCGCCGCGTGGTAAGCCCTTCGCCAAAGGCTTCCAGTGGTTCGTAGAGATAGTCGGGTTTTGCCACGCTGACGGATCGTTGGGGGCCAAGGCTATTGCCCCGCTCGGATCAAACGACGGGGCTCGACGAGATCTGGCCCCGGGCAATGCCCTCCAGCAACAGGGCGTGATCATCCTGCGCCCACTGGGCATGCTGAGCCACCACATCACCGAGCCGCTGGGCAAACGCTTTCGGCGCCCCGAGATCCGCCGCAATCGCTCGGCGATCACCGCTGCGGGCATGGGCCTTGGCCAAGGTCCAGCCGCAGAGCCTGGCGTAATCCTTCAGGCCGTCGGCATTGAGGCACTCCACCTCCACAGAGCCTTTCCAATCACGGAAATGGCGCCAGTAAAAGTCGTGATGGAGCAGCGAGCGAGTCCACCCCAGAAACACATCACTCGCGGTTTGCAGCAACCGCTGACCTTGCACCACCCGTTCACCTTGATGCTCCGGCGCCGGCCCCGATAGGTAGGGCGCCAGCACCGAGCCCACCGCCTGCTTGCTCTGGAGCACCAGCACGTCGTCGGCGGATTCCCCCATAAACAACCCCACCGCACAGCGGGTGCCCACCGAACCCACACCCACGGCCTTGAGCGCCGCATCCACCAAGCGGTAACGCGAGAGCAGATGACGCATGTCAGCGCGGAGCGTGTCTTTGTAGCTCTCGAACAGATGCTCCGCCCACTCGCGCCAGTGCAGCCCCCCGAGCAGACCAGGCGGTAATTCCACATGCCGCCAGAGCAGCGGCGGGTCGTGGCGAAAGCGCAGCCCACCATTGGCATCGGCTTCACAGAGCTTGCGCACGGCCTGCCGGCTATCGCGATGGAGAGCGGCGGCCACCACATGGCGCAGGTGCTCGCGGAAATTGCGGCTGCCACGCTCCTTGATCAAGGCCTCAAGCGGCAGCCGCGCCACCCACATCGGCATGAACGGCATGGCAGCGAACTGATGCATCGCCTTGGCATAGGAACGCAAAGCCCGGCAGCAGATGGCCTCCTGCTCGGCATCACCGATGCCATTGCTGCGGGCAGCCAGCAAAAAGCTGGTGGCCAAGCGCACCACATCCCACTCATAGGGGCCTGGGAATGTTTCGTCGAAATCGCTGATGTCAAACAACAACTGGCGCTCCGGCGAGCCGAAAAACCCGAAATTGAGCAGATGGGCATCACCACAGAGCTGCACCAGCAGGCCTGAATGGTTGTGGCGAGCCAAATCGGCCGCCATCACGGCCGCCGCACCGCGGAAGTAAGCAAACGGGCTCTCGGCCATGCGGCTATGGCGCACCGGCAGCAGCCACTCCAGGCGCTGCGTCTCCTGATCCAGCAGCAGCGTGAGCGGGTCACGCTGCATCGCGCCGGAAACCACCATCCACTGCTGCATCAGCTGCCTTCAGGATGGCAACGAGACAGAAGGCCTGGCCACAATGGTCACCGCCGCTCATCACCGTGGACACGTCCAGCCTGCGCGCCCTCTTCAGCAAGCCTTACGGAGCACCAGCCCCAAGCGCCGAACAGTGGCGCGCCGCCTACAGCGAAGCGGTGATCTTTGAAGACCCCACCCAACAACAACAAGGGCTCGATGCCTACCTGGCAGCCCAGGAGGGATTGCTAAAACGCTGCGATGACGTGCTGCTGAAGCCGCTCTCGATTGCCCTGGAGGGCAACACAGCCTTTGTGGAGTGGGAGATGGGCCTCAAGATCAAGGGCATTGAATTCATCTATCCGGGAGCCACGCGCTTGCTGCTCAACGACGAGGGCAAGATCGTGGATCACCGCGACTATTTCGATTTTGTGGGCCCCACCTTTGGCCCCGTGCCCGTACTGGGTGGGTTCGTGCGCTGGCTCTACAAGCGTTTCGTGAGCTGAATCAGCCAGGTGGGTTGATGGCCACAAAAAAGCCCCGCCGAAGCGGGGCTCAGTGATCAACACCGAGGCTGGATCACTTCTGGTAGCGAATGCCGCGATAAGCGAGGGCATGGTGCTGCTGAGGAGCAGCCTGCTTGGCTTGCTCGTACTTCTGGCCGCGATAGGTGAGGGTCATGGTTGTTGTCCACAGACAAGTCCAGGTCCCCGTTCCATGGCCTGGATCGAACTGCGCCTCGCAGAAGCAAGGTGAACGCTTTTGTAGCAATTGCTACGAGCACAGTCTGGGGCCGCGGCCGATCTAGGGGCGTTCACGCCGCTACCGTTCAAGCCATCCGATCGGGTTTGCACGCATTTCGTTACGTTCACAGCCTGCGGGATCAGGCGGCACTCAGCCAGACGTGAACAGGTTGATCACCGCCGAGATCACTGTTGAGTAGAAGAGAAAGCTCACCACAGAGTGGAACAGCACCACGCGCCGAATCGAGCTGTCTTCGAGGTTGGTGTCGCTCATGGCGTAGGTGAGCCCCACCGCATACGCCACGTAGAGAAAATCGGTGAATTCGGGCTCATCTGACCCTGCGAACACGAACCCCTGGGGATTCGGGCCGTCTGCCGATGGTAAAGGGTTGAGCCTGAAATATTTCTTGGCGTAAAAGATCGCAAAGCCGTTATGCATCTGCAACCAGGACCCAAACAACGAAGCGAAGTAGATCAAGGTGCGCCAGTCTTGAGGCAACACCGACTGAGTGCTGTGCACATCACGCACGCAGAGGCTGAGCAGCCCCACGCTGATGAAGGTGAAGATCACCGTGCGCTCAAGCAACAAAGCTCGGCTCGGTAGCCAGCGGCCGAAGATCTCGCGTGTCTCGCGGGCGTTCACCCGAAAAGACTCCAAAAAAAAGAGGGTCTGATCGAAGGCAATCGCCGCCAGGAAGCCGATCGGGAAAGCTTCTCTAAGGCGGAGTGGCTCCACCAACACCAGGGTGACCACGATCCCAACCGAGAGCGACCGTAGAAAGCGGCTGCTATCGCGGAAACAGGCTGGATGCGATGGACTCACAGCACAAAAGCCCAGATTTCGGCACACTAACCAGCATGACTTGCACTGCCACCCCCGCTGAGGTGATCCAGGCCCTTCAAGAGGGCAACGAGCGCTTTCGCCAGGCGCGCTCCATTCACCCCCATGCGAGCCAAGCACGACTGCATGAGCTGGAGGCCGGCCAGACCCCGCAGGCGGCCGTGCTCACTTGCTCGGATTCACGCGTGGCCGTGGAGTTGCTGTTTGATAGCGGCTTCGGTGATCTGTTCGTGATCCGCAACGCCGGCAACGCCTCCACACCCGGCAGCCTGGCCTCGGTGGAATACGCCGTTGAAGCCTTGAACGTGCCGGTGGTGGTGGTCATGAGCCACGCCGGTTGCGGTGCAGTGGGGGCCGCGTGCTCCCCCGAGCATCTGCTCACGCCAAACCTGATGGATCACGTGGGGCACATCCGCAACGGACTCAAAGCCGGTGGGCTGGCTCTGGTGCCCCCGGTGGATTTGGCGGCGGCCTACACCCTCCATTCCAAGATCACAGCGCAGGAGATGATCAAGAGCAGCGCTCTGCTGCGAGAACGTTTAAACAGCGGTGAGCTCGAAGTTCACGCGGCTTGCTTTGAGCTGCACAACCTCGAGGTCAAGTGGCTGGGAGCGCAGCTCGGGGCTTAATCCGGCTCACCAGTTGGTGGTGGCTCCAGGAACTGGCCCAGTCGATCTTGCGGCCCACAGAGGCGCCCAGGCGCGTACCCAGCTGAGCCCCCCACTCATGCCCGCCGCTGAGGCCACGCCCCAAGCCGGCCATCACCGTTTCGGTGACTCGCTCACCCGCTTGATCTTCACTCAGGCTCACGAGCCAGCTCAGACGACCAACCCCCTTGGCACGGCCGCGGTTCTGAATCAAATCCTCCACGGCTTGCCCGGCCACGATCGAGCCAAGTGTCATGCCAGCCACGGCCCCAGCGGGCCCGGCTAGGGCCGCTCCGATGGCAGCACCAGTGCTCCAGCCGGCCTCCTCACCGAGTTTGCCGCCGATCTTGCGGATCGTTACGGCACCAAGATCGCCCTTGCGCAAAGGGCTCTCGCCGTCGGCAAGCTCCCCTCCCGCCACCGATCCCACCACCGATCCCACCAGGGCACCGCAGGCTCCAGCGAGCAAACCAACCCGCGGCCCCAGCAACCACGCCCCCAGCAACCCCGCCCCGCCACCGAGCACCACCTGGCCCACTGTGGCGCCGATGATGTTGCCGCCGATCTGGCGCGTCATCCGCTCCCAGGTGGAAACGGGAGCAGAGTCGTGGAGGCGGCGATCCACCAAGTGGCAGCCGAGATCGGAGAGAGCCAGCTGCCAGCGCAGCGGCGAGCAGCCAGCGACCAGTTCAATCACCACACTGCGGCTGGCCTGGCGCAGCTGCACGGCCTGCACCCAAGGCTGAGCCGAAAGGGCCGCCACCAACTCCCTCAACACCTCGACCGGTCGGTCGGCTGAACAACGCAACCGCAGCCGCTGTGGTGTGGAGTGCATCAACTGGAGAGGCAACGCGTCCACCGTGAGCTCCCGATTTGTGTGGTCTGGCTCACACCATGCTGCTCAATCCAAGCCGCGATAGGGCATGAGCCGCTCGCGAGCGTTACTCTGCCGCCAACACATCAACTCTGATTCGTCATGCTGGAGCTCGAAACTCTGCTGGCCTTTGGTCTCGGTGCGGGACTGATGGCACTGGCGCCCGTGGTGGCGGCCGTAGCCGGCAAAGACAGCAAAATCACCGGTGCCGTGAGCGGCACCGGTCGCAGCATCACCAAGCAGGGCCTGAAGATTGGCCTGGTCGTCGCCGACAAAACATCCAGTGCCGTGAAAGGCATCAGCCGCGGCCTGGCCGAGGTGGGCGAGAGCTTTACCGATGTGCTGGCCGAAGCCAAAGCCGATCTGGCCCAGCCTGGTAAGGCCGCCAAGTGAGTCGATCCGGAGCCGTTGGTGCGCTGGCTATTCGCCATCAGCTACCCCATCGGCTCCGGCTTCATTGCACCCAAGGCCTCACGCCAACTCAGCTGGAGCTGATGAGCTCCGTTCTGGAGCGCCTACACCCCGGCATTCAGGTTCGAGCAACAGCCCACCGCCAGGGCGTGGTGATCTGCCATGAGCCGGATGTGGTGATCTGCCCTGCTCTGGTTGCGGGCCTCCTGCAAGCCGCCCTGGAAGCTCAAGCTGTGCATGGTCCAGCCGCGCCTCCTACCCCCATGGATCGGTGGTTGGGGCAAACCCGGCAAGGGTCGATCAAAGTGCTCATGGCCTTGGCGATTGCAGGCTGGGCCCTTCCGATCCTGCCGGGCACACCATTTTTTCTAATGGCCTGGTGGCTGGGTTGGCGGCCTGAAAAGCGGGCGGATTCAGACGAAACGCAACTCGAGCCAACCCTGCTCCAAACGGGCGCCTGAGCACTGCCGCTCCTGCAACCCATCAGGAAGGCTCACAAGCTTGCGCTGCCCGCCCACAATCAATACCAAAGTGGCGCCGCACTGCTGCACGTCGAGCTCGGCCTTGGTGACCCCTGGTAGCGGCAACCGCACCATGCTTGCAGCCGCATCAAACCGGCTCTGCAAACGCACAGCTTCGAGATGAAGCAACGCTGAGGCAGCGTCCATGCTGAAGGGATCGGAGAGCTCAACGCCTGGAAGTTGCTGGGGCCACCAACTCGGAGGGTCGGCCAACACAGCCCCAGCTGCAGGGCCATGCAAACCCAGCCGATTGGGCATAAAACCGCGCATGCAGAGGCAGCTGAGCCGCTGACGCAGCAGCTCGGCCTGCGTGTCGGCGCATTCCAAGGCCAGGCTGAGCTGCCAGGGCCCATCCACGGCGAGCAGGGCAGCCATGTGCTCGAGCCGCTGGCGCCAACGCTGATCCAGGCGCAGGCTGCCTGCGGAGGGCAACCGCAAACGCAGCACCAGTTCAAAACTGGCCAACGTTTGGCGGGTCTGATCCCACCAGCTGAGCAAGGGCTCCAGGAGCGTCTCCACCAAGGCTGGGCCAGTGCGAGCCAGCTCCAGCAACGCCATTGCCTCAGAGGGGGCCGGCAGCAGCACTGTGAGCTCAGCGTTCTGCTCCAAGGCTTCCGCCAGCGCCAGGCAACGCAGCAGCATGTCGACCCCAGGGAGCGGCGGAATCAGCAAGGGCTGCAACGCCTGCAGCTCGAGCAACTGCAACCAATCGGCCAAGCGCGGCTCTAGTTGCTGCCAGAGCCCAAGCGCATAGGGCACGGCGCGGTAGGTGTGCAGCTCAAGCTCAAGCTCAGGCAGCAGGGCTGCACGCTGCGAAAGCCATTGCTCGCCGCTGAGATCCAGCACAGCACCGCGGCCCTGGGCGGCTACAACAGCGCAAGCCAGCGAGGGCAGATCCGCGCTCACGAAATGCAGTTGGAAGCGTTGCAAAAGCATTGACACTTAACGGTGTGCTGATCCATGCCGCCATGCAGCAACATCGCGCCGAATCAGCTTTACACTCAGCCACAAATTGATAACCCTTAGCGCAGTGTTCGAGCTCGAAACCGCCCTTGCCTTCGGCGTTGGCGCCGGCCTCGTGGCCATGGCGCCCATGGTGCGCCGCATGGGCAATCACCAGCTCAGCGACTCGATGAGCACTGTGGGCAAATCCATGGCCAAGAACGGCATCAAGGTGGGAGTGACGGTGGCGGGCGTGGCTGGCACGGCAGCCCGCAATGTGGCTCGCACGGCTGCGGAGGCGGCTGAATCGTTTGTGGATCTGGTGGCTGAAGCCAAATCTGAGATGGATGAGAGCGGCGCAGCGAGCGACGCTGCTCCTGCCAGTGAGAAGGCGATCACCAAGGTGAAGGTCGACTGACTCAGCCCACGCGCACCTCTTGCCTCTGATTCCTTCTCGCTTCCGACACCGTGCTCGCTGAATCGCCCCGCCTGCCCCATCTTTCCGTTGTGCCTGTTGCCAAAGGCAGCTCGGTCGTAACGGGTTACACCGTGGAGCAGGTGCTGCACCACGGACCTAAGCGGGTGCGCTTCCGCGTTGGCGGCTCCACCAACAGCTGGCCCAAGCTGCAGCAGGCTCTGAGCCAGGCCAGCGAGGTGAAGCATGTACGCCTCAACAGCGTCGCCGGCTGCTGCGTTGTGGAGTTTGACCAGCAGGCCGGGGTGGATCCGCTGCAGTGGCTGAAGCAGCTGCCCGGTGCCTTGCCTGCGCTCGAACAGTTGGCTGAGAAACCCGCCAACAAACCTGCAGCCAAACAAGCCGAGAACAGCGGCAATGGCGAAGACGACGAGAGCTTCGTGCCCAGCCGGATCATCCTGCCGGTGAGCTCCTTGGCCCTGGCCCTGCTGGCCGGCCCCCTGGCGCTACCCCCGCTCGCGGTAGCGGGCTTCATCTTGGTGTCAGCCCACCTCAGCTTCAAGCGTGCCTGGCAGGGCCTGAAGGAAGAACGCAAGATCAACGTTGACTTCCTCGACGCACTTGCCGTAACCCTTCACAGCCTGGAGGGTTTCCTGCTGGGCCCGGCGATGATGATCACGATGATCGAAGGGGGCGAAGCTGTGCGCGATGCCACCCAGCGCATCGCCCACTCCGCCAATACCGATCTGTTGGCCAGCCTGCAGACCGATGTGCGTCTGCTGGTGGATGGCGCCGAGGTGATCGTGCCGAGCACCAGCCTGCAAATCGGCGATCGCATCGCGCTCTTCCCCGGCGATCAGATCCCAGTGGATGGCCGCATCGAAAGTGGCGAGGGTTCACTCGATGTGGTGAAGCTCACCGGTGAATCTGTGCCCCGCCACGCCGGCCCTGGCGATGAGGTGCTGGCTGGCTTCATTCTTCTCGAAGGCAACCTCGTGGTGGAAACCCAAGCCGTGGGTGAAGCCACCCGCGTGGGTCAGATCACCGCGATGATTGAATCGGCCCCGGTGTACGACACCCGTGTCGGCAACGTGGCGGGCAAGGTGGCCAATCGCTTCGTGCTGCCCACCCTGGCCTTGGCAGGCCTCTCGCTCCTACTCAGCGGCGGCAACGTGGCCCAGGCCGCTTCACTGCTGATGTTTGATCTGGGCACCGGCCTGCGTGTGTCGGTTCCCACGGCGATCATGGCGGCCCTCACCCGGGCTGGCAGCCAGGGCCTGCTGATCCGCAGCGGCCGTTCGCTTGAGCAACTCGTCGACATCGACGTGGTGGTGTTCGACAAGACCGGCACCCTCACCCAGGGCCATCCCTCGGTGGTGCATGTGGAAGTGGTGTCTGGTGCCCACTCGATCAACAAGTTGATGCAGCTGGCGGCATCAGCGGAGCAGGGCCTCAACCATCCAGTGGCTGAAGCGATCGTGAAGCACGCCGAACACCTCGGCGTGCAAGCCGATGCCTGCGAAGCCTGGGATTACCGCATCGGCCGTGGCGTGGCTGCCACCATCGCCGGCCACCAAGTGCTGGTGGGCAATGCCAAGTTGCTGCGCGAAGAACAGCTAGAGCCGGCCACACCGAGCGTGGATCCGGAGCTTGAAACGGCTACCCCTGTGTATCTGGCCGTGGATGGCAAGGTGGTGGCGGTGATCTATGCCGCTGACGCCCTGCGCCCGGATAGCCAGGCGATGGTGGCTGAACTGCACCGCCGCGGCATCCAGGCCCACATGCTCACCGGCGATGTGAGCAGCGTGGCCCATGCCGTGGCCAAGCGGCTGGGCCTACGCCCAGAAGAGGTGCATGCCGATGCCTTGCCTGATGAGAAAGCCAGGCTCGTGCAGGAGCTCAGCCTCCAGGGCCACAAGGTGGCCTTCGTGGGTGATGGCATCAACGACTCCGCCGCTCTGGCCTACGCCGATGTATCGATCTCCTTTGCCTCCGGCAGTGATCTAGCCCGCGAAACGGCCGACATCGTGCTCACCAACGACAAGGTGTCGGATCTGATCGTGGCTCAAGACCTGGCCCGTGAAACCTTCGGCCTGGTGAAGCAAAACATCGGCATCGTGGGTGTTCCGAACCTCTCGGCGCTGCTGCTGGGCACCTTCCTGCCCGTGAGCCCAATCGCCGCCGTAGTGCTCAACAATGGCTCTGCCCTCGTGGCTGCCGCCAACGCCATGCGCGTGCTTGGCTTTAAGGGCAAGCAACTGGCCCCAGCCAAGGTCACTGCAACGCCGGCCCCGGCCCCAACTCCGGCCAGCGAGCCTGCAGCTCCCGTGATCGAGACGCAGGAGCAGCAGCAGCCTGAGGCCATCAGCTTGTCGGCGCTCTCAAAGCGGTTGGGTGTGGCACACCAGAGCATCACGGCACGACGCAAGCGCGGCGATTTCGGCAGCTGGATTCAGTCGCTCGATCCCGCTGGCTATGCGTGGTCGTATTGCCATCGCTCCAACAGCTATCTGCGCGCAACGGCCTAAGCCATGGTGTCGACTTGCGCAGAGCTGGTGCATGCCCTACCGAATCGGTGGCGGTATCGGCTGCGCAGCGCAACGCCGATTCAGTGGGATCAACTGGAGCAGCAGCTTGGGGCAGCTCTCCCCCCCGGCCAATGGCGCTGGCGCCTCAACCGCCACTGCAGCACCCTGCTCTTGGAAGCCAACACCTCTGCTCCGCACCAGCAACAACAGGGCTGGCAAAGCCTTGTAGCAGCTCTCGCGCGCAGTGGCGCCACGCCACCTCAACCCGATGTGGTGCAGGTGCGGGTGCAGGTGGTGCGTGAGTGGCCTTCGCACCTCAGGCACTGGTTCCTGGCGCCGGCCAACCTGGCCAGCTTTCTGGCCGCTAGTGGGCTGCTGGGCTTAGCGGCTTTCTTGTTGCTCGCAGGGATCGTGGGGTTGATCCTGCCGCTCGCACCGGGATTTCCTCTGTTGTTGCTGGCGTTTGTCCTGGTGGAAACCGCCTTCAAGCTGCGGCGCCCGTTTACCGCTGCCCCTGCACTCTGACGTGGTGGACATGGTGGCGTTGGCATCGGTGGCTTCGGCCTGGGAGATCCGCAGCGATCTGCCAGGCCGACTGAGGCTGCGCTGCCAAGGGCTCAGTGAATCGGAAGCCCTGCGGCGCCACTGCCGCACGGTGCTCACAGGCTGCCACTGGCTCGAGGGCTTCCGAATCAACCCCATTGCCGGATGCCTGAGCCTTCGATTCCCGGCCAGGCGCCGCGAGGGGCTCAACGCCCTGTTGCAGCTGGCCCTCACGCTTCCCCACGGCTTCACCTCCCTGCAAGACATCACACGGGGCAGCCGGCGCAGCCAACGCAGTGTGCGCCATGCAGCACTCTGTGCCGGACTCCTCGGAGTGGATTGGCTGGTGGGGGTGCCGTTGCTGGCCTTGCAGGCAACAACAGCCCTCTTGATGGTGCCGGTGTTGCTGGAGCTGATCCGAACTCTGCGGCGCCGGCGCGTGGTGCCGGTGGAAGCGCTGGATCTGGGCTTCAGCGCTGTGCTGCTCCAGCAAGGGCTTCCGAGGGAGGCTCTGATGGATCTCGCCCTCGATGACGGCAGCCAAATCCTGCAAGAGGCGAGCCATCACGAACTGAGCCGCGCCGACTACCGCAATCTCATCACCCGGCTGGCCGAACAGGAACGGGCGCGCACAGCAGAACCTGGAGGATGCGACAAACCCATCGGCCAGCTCTGCAAGGGAGAACGGATCCTGCTAGAGCCGGGCGATCCGGTGTTCGTGCCCTGCCGGATTGTGAGTGGTGCGCTGGTGGCCATCAACCGACAGCTCACCGGCGATTGGCATCCGCACCAATTCCGTCCCAGCGATGCAATGGAGCCGGGCTGCCTCGTGCTGTCGGGCACAGCAGAAGTGGAGGTTGTGCAGGCCTTCGCCGACTGCCCCTTGTTCCAACTACCCCCACCGCGGCAGGAACAAAGCAAGCGGTTGGGATGGCAAGCCGGCCAGCGCTTCATCAACCCGCTGCTGTTTGCCCTTGGTAGCTTCTGGGCGGTGCGCGGCGCCAGTGAGCAGGCCCTGGCGGCGTTTCAGTTCAATCCGATCAACGACTGGGAAACCAGCCGCAACGCCAATCGCCTCGCAGCGGCCACCGAGCTGCGTCTGCATGGGATCAACATCGCCAACCCGGATGTGTTCTGCGATCTGGGGCAGATCCAACGTCTGCTGGTGAGCCACAGCTGCGCGGAGCGGCTCCTTCAACTCGAGATCATGGAAGCCCCCGCTCCCGATAGCGGGCTCCGCCGCGGCGAGTTGGTGCGGATCCTGGCCGGCGTGCAGCAGTGGCTGGTGCAAGACAGCACCGTGCCTCTGTGGAACGCGCAACTGGAAAACGTGATCAATCCGATCCCGGTGAAGCATCTTGAACTAAACGATCTCAACCAAGAGGGCTGGCAGGTTGAGCTTGAGGACGGCCGCCAACTGCAAGTTGTGATGGGCAGCCGACCTGAGGCCTCAGGCCTGAGCCGTGGCGTGGTGGTGGAACCCCTGGAATTCCGTGAGAACGAGCGCTGTTTGGGCACCGTGAACCTTCAACGCACCCCCAATCAGAACTGGGAGCAAGTACAACAGCAACTGGAGCAGCTGGGCATTGCCGTGGAAGTGGTGGGCCGCTCCGTGAATGATCCAGCCGAGGCCAGCGAACGTCTGCAGAAGGTGGAGGCATACCAGGCTGGCGGCCAACGGGTGGGCTACATGGGTGATGTGATCCACGACCTCCCCGCCTTGACCAGAGCCGATGTGGCCATCGGCCTTGATTTTGATGAGGCCGGGATGCTCACCAACAAGCTTTGCGATCTGTCGTTAAGCCGAGATCCCCAATGGCTGCCAAGGTTGGTAGTACTGAGCAGGAGATTAAAAGACACCGCTGATGGCAATGCCGTCATGATCGGCCTCACCCATATGCTGTCATCGGTGGCCACAGCCGGGATGGCGATCAGCCCGCTGCAAACAGTGCTCTTGGCCGATATACCCCTGCTCCTGGCGGAGCTGCGCAATATCAATAGTTTCCGCAGCCATACGCGCGAATCCTTCTAGCTAGCTCACCATGAGATTGGTGACCATGCTAAAGATCGTTGAATAGAAGAGGAAGCTCACAATCGCCTGAAGGAGCACAATGCGCCGGGCCACGCCATCTTCAAGGTCAACATCGCTCATGGCAAAAGTGAGAGCCACCGAATACGCAACATAGAGAAAGTCAGTAAACAGAGGCTCATCAGAGCCAGGAAAGATAAACACCTGAGCCTGATCGCCATCTGCTGCAGGCTCAGGATTACCTGCAAAATATGTTTTGGCGTAAAACACCGCGAAGCTGAGATGCAACTCCAGCCAAGTGGTAAATAGTGCTGCAAAGAACAAGCTGACGCGCAAGGGTGGCGGCAACAGCCCCTGCCCTAATTTCACATCATGCACGCAGAAGCTGAGCACCAACACGCTCAAGAAGGCCAGAAACACCGTGCGGCGCAACAGCCGCTTGCCATTCGGCTGCCAGGTGGAGAACACCTGTCTGGTGCGCTGAGCATCTAGCCGCAGCGAGGCCTGCACCATGCGCAACAGATCCACCAGCATGGTGAAGAGGATCGACAGGGTGAGTGCCTCAGCGGGGTGCAGCTGGGCCAATAGCCCCACCACCATCACTGCGGTGCCAAACACCAAAGCCCGTAGGCCTCGGCCCAGATCCCCAAAGGCGACCGGATGTTGGGCCATGGTGTTCAAATCTTGGCGATCCGCCAGCTGCTGCGCTGACCCAGCCGCTGGCTGCGGGAAAACTGGAGACCCAAGCGGATAAAACCCATCGAGCCGTCATCCAATGGCTGAGCAGCCGGAAGACGGCGCAACTCCAGCAGATCGCACAGCTGGCGGCTATCGAGCTCGATGCCGCTGCGCATCAGGGTTTCCAGGATCTCAAGCCGTTCGCGCAGCAGGCGCAACTGGGCATAGCGGGCCGCTTCACCCCAGCTCTCACCCACCGGCACTGGCAGGTTGTCGTGGCCTGGTTCATCCAGCACCAGTTCAGCCGTGATCGTTTCCAGCGACGCACCACTACCAACGTGAGCCGCCAGTTGTTCAGCCTGATCAGCGCTGAGCAACGTGCGCATGCCGCGCCGGATCGGCTGAATCCCCAAACGCCGCAGCAAGAGCAACAGGTCGACCCGACTGATGCCCAGGTCGTTCTCCAGCTGGGAGAGCGGCACCAGATCCGGCTGAGCCAAGGCCTGAACCATGAAGTGCTGCCATTTTGCCCCGATCAGCCGAAAACTGCAGTCGTTCCGGCAGCCGCTGCGCGGCCATGTGTCTGATGCCGCACCGAACGACGCAACTTCACCCTGTAGGCCACATGAGAAGGGCCGAACTGGGCGATCAAGGCCTCACGCGCCTCATGCTGCAGCTCCTCAAGGTTGGTGGCCTGGATGCGAAGCCGATACCGGGGCTCCAGCGCCTGGAGATGCCCGGGTTGATCACTGAGAAGCTCGAACACCATCTCTTGCATGTCTATTTCCCTGTTCCCACCATGATTCTGGTGTGCCTTGAAGCGAGTGGGGGTGCTCCAGATGACGGATATCCGTGCCGGTGTTGCGCCAGAGCTGCCATGTAACAGTCGCCCCTAACCTCAGCCGATTCACCCCATTCCGCTTGGCTTCAAAGGGACACTGCCTGGAGAGACGGTGTGTAGTAATGACCCAGATCAGTGAATCCAGCCGGGATGAAGGGCTCAAGATCCTGGTGGCTGACGATGAGGCCAATATCCGCCGCATCCTCGAAACCCGTCTGGCCATGCAGGGCCATGAGGTGCTGGCGGCCAAAAACGGCGCTGAAGCCTTGGAGATCTTCCGCGGCTTTGAGCCCGATCTTGTGGTGCTCGACGTGATGATGCCGGAGCTTGATGGCTTCGCGGTGGTGGAACGGATTCGGGCTCAATCCGAAGTTCCCATCATCCTGCTGACCGCCCTGGGGGATGTGGCGGATCGGATCACCGGCCTGCAGCTCGGCGCTGACGACTACATGGTGAAGCCGTTCAGCCCCAAGGAGCTTGAAGCGCGCATCCGCTGTGTGATGCGCCGGGCCAACACCGGCAATGGTGCCGCAGGGGGAGCGGGCGGAAAGGCCGCCAATGTCGTGGTCGTGGGTGATCTGATCGTTGACTTCAACCGCCGCCAAGCATTCCGAAGCGATGAACGCATCCGTCTCACCGGCATGGAATTCAATCTGCTGGAGCTACTGATCAGCCGATCAGGTGAGCCAATCAGCCGCCTCGACATGCTGGAGAAGGTGTGGGGCTACAAACCTGAGCGCGCCTCTGATAGCCGAGTGGTGGATGTGCACATCTCCAGACTGCGGGCCAAGCTCGAGCACGATCCAGAAAACCCCGAGCTGATCCTCACAGCTCGGGGTATGGGCTATATGTTCCAGCGGATCGCCCAAACCGTCGACGTGGCCTGAGGGTTCAGAACCACTCAGCCACGGCGTCTTCGCGGCTATTCACGCGGGCTTCGGGAGTGGTGCGCTCGAATTCCAAGCGGATCGAGCGCTCCTGCTCGCCGTCGGCCGCAATGGCACGAATGGGATAGAGCTGTTGTCCGTCGCGGAAGGGCACATGCACCCGGAAGGTGCCATCGGTCGAGAGGGGGACCTGCTGATCACCGATGAACAGGCTGGCGCTGGGATCAGTTGCGCCGTACACGATCAGCTCAGCATCGGCCACCAGCCAGAAAGAGCGTTGCCGCACGAGGCCGCTGCCAGACTCGCTGCGGCCACTGACCCAGATGCCGGCGCCTGAATCATTGAGCAGCCCCTGCTGGCCACCTTCTGACTCATGCAGGATTTCGGAGCCCACGCGGCGGCTGCGGGTTCCGGCAGCCGTGGCGATCTGATAGATCTGCTCGTGGGTTACACCGCCACCCACGCTCGCCTCAGGAGTGGAGGTTTCAACCGGCTGATCAAGGCTGAAGGGCACGAAGGCATCCGCCACCCGCTGGCTGGGCTCCATGGACGGCACCTGGGCCACAGCCGAAAAGGCCAGGGAATACCAACCGCCACCACGGAGGCGGTAGCCCAGCTCGACGCGGTAGTCGCGCCCATCCACCGGCACGGGCAGAAACCATTCGCTGGCGTGCTGATCCACCACCAGCTCTTGCAAGGCGTGGGGGCGGGATTGATCGAGGCCAAGGCCGGTGACATCGGCCACGCGCAGGCACAAGCTGGTGGCACCAGCCTCGATGGCCTTGTGGCGATCGCTCTCGCTGATGGCCCAGAAGCAGTAGGCCCACTGCGGGTCACGGGGCAGAAACACCACGTGGGTGTTCATGGCCGTTGATGCCAGGTCTCGCGAAGGGGATGTAGACGGCGCCTGAGGAACATCAGCGACAGGCGCGGGCGTGGAAGCCGAGCCGGAACGCAGGGCGGAAGGGATGAACTTCTTCAGCCAGCCCAGCGAACGCTTGGTCTCGGTCATCTCGTGATCTCCTTTACATGCGGTCATGTTCGCCGCCATGCCGCGCTGCGGAGCGCTCGTGTCAGCACATCCCTACCGCCCGTAGCCTGAGCCCCTTAGGGGATCCGGCTGCGCAATGAAGCTCAAACGGTCTTGGCTGGCCGGCTTGATCAGCCTGGTGGTGGTAGTGATCTTCAGCATCTCCACCTTGGGCAGCGCCGAAGACCCCAACCCACAGCTGAAGCCGGCACCTGTGGTGCCGGCCACCCGCCAGATCGAGGTGGGCATGCATATCAAAAATATCTACAATCTTTCGCTCAAAGACAAAACTTTCTCAGCCGAGGGATGGTTTTGGCTGAAATGGCCCGAAACCATCCAACAATTGATTGCGGCTGATCAGATTCCACTGACAGAACTTGTGGAGCTGGTGAATCAGGTGGAGAGCTATGACGCACAACTCGAGCTCGATAGCAACGAACCTCTAGCCCTGCCGGGCGGGCGTTACTTACAGCTGTTCCGATTTTCAAGCAAATTCTACGACAATCGGCAGAACCTGCGCAATTTTCCATTCGAAAGCCTGGAGCTTCCGATCATGCTTGAGACACGTCCATCCCAATTTTCCATGGGCTCTGAGGGAGTGGTACTGGTGCCAAAGGTGAGCAATGCAGAACTCAAGGGTGATTCCGTAAATCTCAACGGCTACGCAGTAGAAGGAGCCACCAGTTCCAGTGCCATTCACTCCTACACCACAGGCTTTGGCGAAGAAGGCGTCGCCAATGCGGGTGATTACAGCATGGCCACCTTTGAGATCAACTACCGAACCAATGGCTGGGCTGCGTTTTATCGCTTCGTGTTGCCCTGGCTAGCGGTGATGGTGATCCTGCTCTTGGCACCCAATCTAGAGGGCAATCTCAACGACCTCCGCCTGGCGATCCCCTCAACGGCCCTACTCACCCTGGTGTTTCTGCAGGAAGGTGCACACTCTCAATTACCTGCCCTCGATTACCTCACCTTTCTCGACAAACTGTATCTATTCGGTTATCTGGTGGCAACAGCTGAATTCTGGCTGTTCGTGTGGGGTACGAATCTGATCAGCCGTGCACCAGAGGCCGAGCACACTCAAGTGATGGACCGCATCAACCGGGTTGATTTGGTTTATCAGATCACCACAATCACCGGAGCCCTTTGCCTGCTAATTCTCGGTCGAGCGGTCAGCTGAGCCTGGATTGTTATTCGTTCAAAAGTTGCTGATGAGCTTCGGCGAGGGCGCGCCGGGCCTGGTCGTTCACTGTTGGATAACCCAGATGGAGCGACTCCAGCGCATCAATCACCGCATCAGCCACCACTAGACGGGTGAACCATTTGTGATCGGCAGGCACCACATACCAGGGAGAGTGCTCTGAGGCGGTGTGGCGAATCATCTGCTCATAGGCCTCCATATAGGCATCCCAGTGGGCCCGCTCACGAATATCCGCTGCCGAAAACTTCCAGTTCTTCTCGGGATTCTCCAACCGCTCAAGGAAACGACGCTTCTGCTCCTGCTTCGACACATGCAAGAAAAACTTGCGCACCACAACGCCATTACGACTAAGGTAATCCTCGTAATGACGAATGTCACGAAAGCGATGCTGCCAGATGTCGTGGCCCACGAGAACCTCTGGGATGGTCTGCCGTGCCAGCAGCTCTGGGTGCACCCGCACCACGAGGGTTTCCTCGTAGTAGCTGCGGTTGAAAATGCCGATCCGGCCCCGCTCTGGTAAGCACTGATTAGCCCGCCAGAGATAATCGTGATCGAGATCGAGGGCTGAAGGTGCCTTGAACGAACTCACCTGACAGCCCTGGGGATTGACCCCACTCATCACATGTTTGATCGTGCCGTCCTTGCCGGCGGCATCCATCGCCTGAAACACCAGCAACAGAGCCCAGCGGTCCTGGGCATAAAGCTTGTCTTGCAGCTCGGCCATGCGCTCCACCCCATTGGCCAGAGCAGCCTCAGCGGCGTGTTTGTCACTGATCTGGGTGTGATCGGTGCTGCCGGGATCAATCTGATGGAGCTGAAAGCCATCGCCGCTGGTGATGCGGTAGGGATGGCTGAGGCGGTGCTGGTGATCAGCCACAGGCGTGGGTGAGCTGACCACAAGCTGGCCAGGGGCAGGCGCGATGTCAGCAACGACGCCACAATCGGTGGCGACCGGAGCCGATCAATGTTCACCCTCTCCCCGCAACGCCCGCTGAACCGAGCCCTTGCTGTCCTTGTGGTGCTCGGGGCAGGTCCAGCCGCCGCTGGCCAGAGCCTGTGGGCGCTGGAGAGCGGCGTCCAGGCCTGCATCGAAAGCAGCAGCGCCCAGTCCTGCCGTCAGGCGGAAGCGCGGGTGAACGCCCTGAAAAGCAACCCTGCCTACGCCAACAGCTCCCACCTGTGCAAAGAGGAGATCAGCGAGCTGGAGGCCGTGATCAAGCTGCTGCCAATGCGGGATGCGGTGCCTACCGAGGTGATGGCTTCGGTGGCCGATGTGCAGCAGGCCTGCCTGCCCTACGGCTTCTAGGGGCGGGTGCCAGCCGCCCAACCGGATTTCGTTTCACTAGAGCAAAACAATCACGCCTAGTTGTCATCAGCTTCGCGCTGGTGACGCTTGATGGCCCTACCGATGCTGCTCGCCGCCTCCGCCGTGCAGGTGGGGCTTGCCTCGCCACCGGCGGAGCTGCAGCCCATCCCCTTGCTCACGCTGGCGCGCACAACACGCCGTCTGCCGCGCACTGGTGATCCCATCTGGGACCTTCGACTGCAGATTCCTGGGGAACCCGACCGCCATTTCGATGCGGTGAGTGGCCGGGCCGACCGGCAGAGCGCCAATCGCGACCGGATGGGTAGCGAGGCGCCCCTTCCTGTAGGCAGCTATCGCATCGGCGCCATCGAGCCCCTCGGCCGCCAAGGCCCCAGGGAGCTGGGCCCGATCTGGATCGGCATCGAACCGGAATTCACCACCGGCCGGCGCGTACTGGGCATCCACCTCGACCCCAGCGCCGGCCGCAACTGGAACAGCGGCACCGCAGGCTGCATCGGCCTGATCCGCTCCAACGACATGCACGCCCTGGCAGATCTGGTGCGCCGCAGCGGCACCAACACCCTGGTTGTTGCCCAGTAAGCACCAGCGTGGCTAGGGATGGACTACCGCCGAGGTGACGGCGCGGCCACCAGCGCCCCACTGCTCCAAGCCGGCGGCAATGGGGCACCTCACTGAGATGCACCATTCCTCACACCCCCCGCCCCGGCGCAAGCTGGGGCTTTTCGCATGGCTGATCCACCAAGACGGAGAATGCGCTCACCACCGCCTTGGGCTTGATTCCGGATGGCTGCCAGCTCCGAAACCCTTCTGAACGCGCTGCAGTGGCGCTACGCCACCAAGGCTTTTGAAGCAGGTCGCCAGATCGATTCCGCCACCTGGGCCAGCCTCGAGCAATCCCTGGTGCTCACCGCTTCGAGCTACGGGCTGCAGCCCTGGAAATTTCTCGTGATCACCGATGCGGCGATCCGCAGCGAACTGCGGCCCCATTCCTGGAACCAAAGCCAGATCACCGACTGCTCCCACCTGGTGGTGCTGCTGAACAAGCGCACGATCACGGCCGCTGACGCCGATCGACTCATCGAGGCCACGGCCACCACCCGCGGTATTGAGGCCAACCTGCTCGATGGCTACCGCCAAATGATCCAGGTGGATCTAATTGATGGCCCCCGCAGCCAAAAGATCGGCCAGTGGGCTGGCAATCAGGTGTACATCGCCCTAGGCAACCTGCTCACCAGTGCGGCCCTGCTCGGTGTGGACACCTGTGCAATTGAGGGTTTCAGCCCAGCTGACTACGACCGCATCCTTGGCCTGGAGAACAGCGAGTATCAGAGCTGCGTGGTGTGCGCCTGCGGCTACCGCAGCGCAAGCGACAAATACGCAAGCCTCGCAAAAGTGCGCTACTCGGCAGCCGATCTAA
Source organism: Synechococcus sp. LA31 (assembly GCF_018502385.1). Lineage (NCBI taxonomy): Bacteria > Bacillati > Cyanobacteriota > Cyanophyceae > Synechococcales > Synechococcaceae > Synechococcus > Synechococcus sp. LA31. The sequence continues at coordinate 249,654 of NZ_CP075523.1, read as the reverse complement.
TCGAACATCGCTGATCAGCCGCCAACGCCCCGATACCCCGCTCCCATGGCCAACACCACCAACAAGAAAAAAGCTCCGGCTGCACAGCCAAGCCAATCCAGCCCCAAAGCTCTCACCATCAAGCTGCAGATTGCAGGGGCTGTGTTTGTGCCGATGTTGGCGCTAGGGCTCTGGCTCAACAGCAAGGGGTTCTTTGGCTGAGGCTCTCATCGGCCGCTGAGGCTGAGGCGGCGGTGTCAAACGGAATGGCACTGCCGCAACCTTCAAACAGACCGAAGTGGCGATCGAAATCACCGATGAAGCTGAAGTGCTCTGCAAAGCGCGTTTGCTGAAGCATCCGATAGGTGTTGCCACACACCGGGAACACCTTGCCGGCTTCGATGCTGTGGTGCTGATCCAAGACAAGCTTGGTGGGTGATTCGGCGATGGAGCCGCGGTAGATCACGGCCTGGCCATGGTCTTCGCAGGCATCCTCCAGCTCAGGGATGTTGAACAGGCGGTAGGTGGCCGAGAAGAAGCGCGCTTCACCCACCAGCGCGGCCAACTCAGATGCCGTGATCTCCAAGGGGCGATCACTCACCAGACGCGGATCGTGAAAGCCTGCGGAGCGCGCCATGCGCAGAAAGTCGTTCCAGTACAGGGCGCCACCAAGACATTCGCCGTAGAGCACCGGATGGCTCTGCACAGCTGCAGGTAAACGCCGATCCGCATACACATCAGAGAAATAAAACTCACCACCAGGTTTAAGCAGCCGCTTGGCACCGCGCAGCACCGCCGGTTTATCGGTGGAAAGGTTGAGCACACAGTTGCTCACGATCACATCGAAGCTTCCAGGCTCGAGATCAAGCTCCTCCAGCTGCTCGATCTGCCCCTCAAGGAAGCGCACATTGGCGTAGCCGAACTGCTCGGCATGGAAGGCCTGATGCTCACGGGCCACCGCCAACTGCTCCGGGGTCATGTCGACACCGACAACCTCTCCGCGTTCGCCCACGAGCTGGGCCAGCAGATACACATCGCGGCCGCTCCCGCTGCCCAGATCCAGGATGCGGCAGCCTTCCAGGAGAGGCGGACACACCAAACCGCAGCCGTAATAGCGGCTGCTCACGTCGGGGTGCACCTTGGCCAGGAAGGGCTTCAACCAAGCGGGAACGGCATCGGCGTCGCAGCAGGCGCTCGTTTTGAGATCAGCACTGCTCTGCAGCTCCTGGCCGTAGTAGGCCTGCACCAGCTCCTGCATCAATCCCCGGGCTCGCGATGGTTTCGTAAACCGTAGGGAACAGCACCTACTGCCGTTCAAGCGACGGGCCAAAGGAACGCCCACCGGCCGCAGGCTTGTAAGCAGCCGGCCGATTCGGATCCGTGATTAACCAGGCCGGCACGTGTTCCCCTGGCTCCACCCGCGGCAGGGGGGAGGGCCCTACCCAACCTTGTGGGCGCGGCGGCGGCACGGGGTACACCACCGCAATGCGGTCGCCAGGCGTGAGCAGGGAACCTGACGGTTGACGCCGCACCTCAAGCACCTGGGCCTGCACCTCGATGATGGCTCCGCTGGTGTGAACGCTGCGCACCAGCAGCTCCAGGGCGTAGGGGGCCTGGCGTTGCTCATGGCCGTAGACCGAAGGAGGCAGTTCGGCCCGGGCAGCTGAGGCGAGCACAGCCAGGGCGGCGAAGCCACTCCAGGCTCGCGAAGCGGCAAAGCCTCTCCTTAGATTAATCATCTGAAGAATGCTGTCCATCATGTTCGACGCCTTCACCAAGGTTGTTGCTCAGGCTGATGCCCGCGGCGAATTCCTGAACGCTGGTCAAATCGACGCTCTCTCCGCCATGGTGGCCGAGAGCAACAAGCGTATGGATTCGGTGAACCGCATCACCTCCAACGCCTCCAAGATTGTCACCAACGCTGCCCGCGAGCTGTTCGACCAGCAGCCTGCGCTGATCGCCCCCGGCGGTAACGCTTACACCCACCGTCGCATGGCTGCATGCCTGCGCGACATGGAGATCATCCTGCGCTACGTGACCTACGCCGTGTTCACCGGCGATGCGTCTGTGCTGGAAGATCGCTGCCTGAACGGCCTGCGTGAGACCTACCTGGCCCTGGGCGTTCCTGGCGCTTCCGTGGCAGAAGGCGTGCGCAAGATGAAGGACGCCGCCATCGCGATCGCTAACGATCGCAATGGCATCACCCCCGGCGACTGCTCCGCTCTGATGAGCGAGATCGGCACCTACTTCGATCGGGCTGCTGCTGCTGTTGCCTGATCCAGGTCAGCGCTGATCCCCCTAGGCCTGCCGGAGCCCCGCTTGATCGGGGTCTTCCGGCAGGCCTTTCCAGTGCAACGCCATCCGCCGGGCCCAAAGCAGCAGTGGGTACAAGCGACGAGCCTGCGGAGGCGCGGCGAACAGCTGCCGCAGCAAGGCCAGCAACGGATCGCTGGGGTGGAGGCGGCTGCAAAGCTCGGCAATGGCCTCGGCGCCATGCCAGGCCCGATCCCCCTCCAGAAGCACGGCACCACGGGCCAGATCCAGGCCTCGGCTGTTGAGCTGAGCACGCAACTCATGCTCGGCGCGGCCATCGCGGATCTGCAGGCCGGGAACACCTCCCACCAGCTCAGCGCGGAGGGCGAAGTGGCGGCAAAAGGGGCAGCCGCCGTCGTACACGAGCACCAGGGTCATTGCGCCATCCTGATGACGCTTGCCCCTCTGCCGTGACCCAGCTCCTGGCTCTGATCCTGGCCTTGATGCTGCCGCTCTGGGGACTGATCGCGGCGCCAGCTGGCTTAGCCCTGGCGGATCCGCCTCCAGAGCACTTCCTCTGCGATGCCGATCCCCTGGTGGCGTCTGTGCATCTCGGCGCCGTGGATGCAGCCGAAATCCCCAACAGCTCCAGCGGCACCGTGCCTGGGGCCTTCATCGTGCTGCAGTGGCGCGGCGTGAGCCTGCAGCTGCCGCGCACCAACAACGCCGGCACCCCCAGTTACAGCGATGGGCGCTGGTGGTGGCAGGCGCTGGATCCCGACCATCCGGAGTTCGCCCAGCGGCGTGGCGACTGGGAGACCTACAGCTGTGACCGGGCGCCTCAGACCTGAGCCGCCCGGCTGCCCTGCTGATGACCAATCACCAACAGCAGCAGGCTGATGGCACCGAGCAACGCCACCAGCAACCCAACCACGATCATCGTGCCCGCCAAGCCACTGGCGTAGGCCTGGCCGATCACCTCAAGGGCCTTCGAGGTTGTGTCTTGGTGATGCGTGAGGGCGCCGCTGCTCAACAGAGCCCGCACCTTGGCTTCGAGCTCCGGGATCTCAGCAGGGGAGGCTCCCAGCTTGAGCAAGCGATCGCGCAGGCTGGCAAAACCGAATCCATTCACCATGGCGCCACTGGCGGCAAAGCCCAGGGCAAAGCCCAACTGTCCGGTGGTGGTGCGGAAGGCGGTCACCGAACCGAAATAGCGGGGCGGTGCTTCCTGCACAAACAACGCCGACTGGGGCACAGAAATGAACGCCAACCCGATTCCCACCAACACCAACGGCACCACAAGCGAGGCATAGCTGGTGGTGGTGCGCAGACCGGCGAGCAGGAACAATCCGAGTACCAAGGTGATCGTTCCGCCCGCCATCAGCTGCGTGGTACGGCGGCCTGGGCTCATCAGGCGACCTGCCACGACGCCGCCAACGGCAAAGCAGATCAGCAGCGGCACCTGAGCGAGGGCGACCTGGCTGGTGCTGTAGCGCTGCACCACTTGCCAGAAATTGCTGGTCTGCAGTTGAACCACCGCCTGAGCAAAGTTCCAGGCGATGCCACTCACGATCGCCGCGGCAAAGCAGCCACGGCCATACAGGGAAACCGGAAAGATCGGTGCCTGGCGGCCGCGTTCGATCAACACATGCACGCCGAAGAGCACCACGCCGGCCAAGGTGGGAATCAGGAACTGGGGTGAGGTGAATCCGCTCACCGCATGGCTGATGCCGCTGAGGAACAGCACCATCGCCGCGGCGATGCTGATCAGCCCCGGCCAGTCCGCCCGCAACTCGCGGTTGGCGGGCATGGCGGGCAACAGCACCGGAACAAGCGGCAGGCAGAGCAGCGCAATCAGCGGAACCAAGCCGAGCGCCAGGCGCCAGCTGCTGTCGGCCAACACGCCCCCCACCAGGGAGCCGCCGATGAAGCCGGCAATGATCAGCAGATTCCACACACCCAGGGCCTGACCCAGCTCCTCGGGCTTGCTCACAAACCGCACCGACGCAAAGGTGAGCGCCAGCACCGCACCCACGCCGATCCCCACCAGGGCACGGCCGACAAGAAACAGGCCTGCACTCGGAGCCGCCAAGGCGATGCCATCGCCAGCGATCGACAGCACCAGGCTGGCCATCAACACCTGCCGGCGACCCAAACGATCGCCAAGAAAACCCATGAGCAGCACCGTGGCGGCCTGAGCCAGGGTGGAGATGCTGGCGGCAAGAGCCAAGGTGGCTCCATGCATGTTCAGAGCCTCGCCCGCCTTCACCAAGGCGGTGTTGGCCACGGTGGGATCGATCAATTGCAAGCTGGCCAGCACCCCGAGAAAGGGCACCGCCAACGCTTGCGGTGATGACTTGTTCATGCAGGGATGAGGCGGGGAGACGAAACGGTGGCTGGCCAACGGGGCGCAGCCGCATTGGCGCGGCTGATCACCACGAGCTGGCCGCGCCGTTGCAAAGGGCTGGGCCAGGGGCGACTGGGAGCCGCAGCCAACGAGAGCCGAGGGCCTGTGACATCCAGGCTCACCGGACCATGGGGGGCATCCGCCAGCCACAGATCCCCCTTGGCGCGCAGCACCTCTGGACCGAGTTGCTCGGCCCAGGCCAGCACCTGACTGCGCTCGAGCGCTTCGAGTTGCAGCCAGACATCGCTCCGCACCAGTTGCCGTTCGCTGTGGGAGGGGGGAGCAGGCTGCTGTTGGAGGCCCTCCAGCTGCTGAAGCAGCCACTGCTGACGCCGCTTGGCCTCCACCGGTTCCAGCAGATCGGCCTTGCTGAACTGCAACACGTCGACCCCCTCGAACTGTTGTTGCACCACCTCACCAACCCAGGGGTCGTGCCAAAGGCTTTCAATCCGCTCCAAATCCACCACCTGCAACACCCGCGCGATGGTCAAACCCAACAGCTGCAGCTGACTGGCCACCCGCCGGGGCACCGCCATGCCGCTGGTTTCAATCAGCACATGAACGGGGGGCTGCTCGCGCTTGGCCAGCTCCAGGAGCGCCACTCCCAAGCCATCGCGCAGGGTGCAGCAGACGCATCCACCGCCGAGCTCCAGCACACGACCATCGCCCTGGCGGAGGCGTTCGGCATCCACGTTGATCTGGCCGAGATCATTCACCAGCAAGGCCCAGCCCTCACAGGCGCCCTGCTGCAGCCAACCATTGATCAGAGTGGTTTTGCCTGAACCCAGGTAGCCCCCCACCACCGTGACGGGGACACCGCGCAGGCCTGCCACAGCTGAGGCGTTGCTCATGCCTGACCTCCCTCCAGGGAGCCGTACACACAAACGCCGTCTTTGAGTGTGGCCACCACGGCGATGCCATTGAGCTGCTCGGGGGCCAGAGCAGTGGGATCTGCATCGAGGATCACCAGGTCGGCCCGCTTGCCAGGAGCCAGGCTGCCTTTGCTGGTTTCCTCACGGATTTGCCAGGCGGCTTCGATGGTGAGAGCCCGCAGGGCCGCTTCAGCGCTCACGCACTCCGAGGCGCCCAGCACCACACCGGTGCGGGTGCGGCGGGTCATCGCCGTTTCCACCATGCGCATCGGCTCAATCGGCGTGACGGAAAAATCGTTGTGGTTCGAGCAATGCAGCCCCAGAGCCATGGCACTGGCCATCGGGCTCATGCGCCCAGCCCGCTCAGGCCCCAGGTTGGCCAGGTGCACATCGCCATAGAAAAAGGCATGCACCGTGAAAAAGCTGGGGTGCAGGCCCAGCTCCGAATACTGCTCAAGCTGGCCGGGCGCCATGAACTGGGAGTGGATGATCACCGTGCGGTGGTCCTGCTCGGGCCGAAGCCCGGCCCGGCGGCAGGCCTCGATCATCAAGCCGATCGCAGCATCACCGTTGCAATGGGAAAACAGCTGAATGCCCTGAGCACTAAGACGCGCCACCGCCTCCATCAATTGCTCAGGCGCACACAACGGCTGACCGCGCCAGTTGGCCTCGCCATTCGGGCCCGGTGTGAGCAGCGGCTCGCCCCAGAAGGCCGTCTTGCCCTGGGGTGAGCCATCCACCAGCAGCTTGATGCCCTGAAGCTTGAGGCGATCGCGGTAGCTGCCGAAGGCCTCGCGCGCGGGCTGGGGGAGCTCCAGTGGTTGGCCGTGAAAGTCGGGGAAGCGCTCGCGCAGCATCGATGGCACATCGAGCACCAGCGGCAGCAACACCAGGTCGACACAGAGGCGACCTTCGCGCGCCGCCCGCTGAAACAGGCCCAGATCGGCGGCCACCGTGGCGCCGTCCTGCACGGTGGTGATGCCCTTCGCGGTGTAGAGCCGCTGTGCCGCCTCAAACTGCTCCAGCCGCTGCTCCTCGGAGGGCTGTGGCATGTGCAGGAACAACGGGATGAAGGCCGTCTCCATCACCAGACCTGCGGGCTCAGTGCTGCCGGGGCGGCGCACGATCACACCACCAGCCGGATCGGGGGTGCTGGCGTCGTAACCCGCCAGTGCCAGAGCGCAGCTGTTGAGCACAGCGCCGTGGTTGGAGTTATGGATCACCATCACCGGGTTCTCCGGAAACAGCGCATCCAGATCGGCCTTATCGAGCGGGCGGCCGTCGCTGAAGCCATCCGGGTCGTAGCCATAGGCGATCACCCACGCGCCATTGGCAACGGGGTGGCGCACCACGTGCTCGCGCAGCACCTGCAGCAGGTCGGCGATGCTGGTCACGGGCCCCGCCGGGGGCCGCTGAATGTTGGCCCAGCCCACCACCTGCAGGGCATTGGCGAAGTGACCGTGAGCGTCAATGAAGCTAGGCAGCAAGGAGCGGCCCGCCAGATCCAGCTGCTGGGTGTTGGGCCCAGCGTGAGCCATCACATCCGCCTTAGCTCCCACCGCCAAGATCTCACCGCCGGCGATGGCGATCGCCTCGGCTCGGGGCTGGGACTCCTCCATCGTGAGGATGGAGCCCCCATGAATGATGAGATCAGCAATGGCGACAGTCATCAGAACAAAGCAAGCTGCGGGTGGCTCTTGAGAAGGAGGTTTTGATCAGCAACACCGTCTGACCACAGCCGTGGCCAAATGGCGATGGGGCTCGGGGTCGCTCACCCCAGCCGCGCGCTCAAAGGCAGCAATGTCAAGGCGTTCACCGCCCAGCCAGGTCGCTTGCACACTGATCCCGTCTTCGAGATGCATCGGCTCTACATCGTGGGGGTCAACATCAAGCTGAACAAAATCAGCGAGCTTGCCAACTTCAATCGAGCCAATCTCGTGCTCACGGCCCAGGATGAAGGCTGCATCAATCGTTTGTGCGCGCAGAGCTTGATCCAGACTGACCCGCTGTTCAGGGCCATGCAGGGCGCCGGACTGTGTGGTGCGTGTGACAACCGTTTTGAGGTTGCCAAGAGGTGAGGGTGGGCTCACCGAACCATCGTTGTGATACGAGGGCCTGAGGCCAGCCTCCGTGGCATCTTTAACGCGGCACCACTGGGATCCTTGCTCCGGTTCAAACATCTCGCCATCCAATAAATCTCCCCAGTACTGGAATTGGAATGGGCCCATTGAGGCATACACCCCAAGACCAGCCGCCCGTCGAAGCTGATCCGGCCTGGCTGCACCGAGATGCTCCAAGCGCCAGCGGTGATCTGTGCCGAGCAGATTGTGACGTTGGAGAGCCGCCTCAAACGCATCCAGCACCACATCCAAGGCCGCATCACCATTCACATGAATGGCCATCTGCCAGTTCTGCGTGCAAATAGAGCTTTGATCCTGGAAATCAAACTGAAGGCGATCGCCAGCTAGTTGATCCAGAATCTGATCCAATTGTTCACGGGAATAATTCATCTCCTGCGGCACCCCCGGCTTGATACCAGCGGCTCGCACAGCCGGCGTATCGAGGTAAGGGAATGTGAGCGCGATGTTGCCCACCCAGGGGGAGCCGTCGGCCCAAAGCTTGATCCCTTGCTTGCACAGCATCTCGGGCGCAACATCCGACTCCAAGGGCCCAGCACAATCGGCAGCCGTCGACACGTGATAGAGGGAGACGCGCAAGGGACAGTGAGGCAGTTGCGCCAGGGCCTCAAACGACTGTTTTTGCGAACTGTTGTAGGTCATCTCCGAGGCCGTGGTGATGCCGTTTCCTGCCATTAAGGCGTACCACTGAGCCGCCGAGGCGAGAGGATGCGGAACCAGATCTGGCATCAAGGCCTCCATCAGCAACATCAACGGAGGTGCTTCAAAAGCCTGACCATTCGACGTGCCATCAGGATGCCGGCCAAAGGAGCCACCCACAGGGTCAGGGGGCGGGCCCTGGGTCCACCCCATGCGCTCAATCACCGCCGAATTGAAATACGCTCCATGCCCCGAGTTATCCACCACCAGCGCTTCACGATCCGGGAAATAGCGATCGAGAACGTCACGGGTTGGCGGTGGAGCGCCATGCAGCAATTTGTCAAAACCATTAAAGAGCAAGGCCTGACCAGCCGGAGCCTCAGCTTGCAGTTTCTCGAATAAATCAGTAACTGACGTCCAGGTGGGATAGCCCACATAAGGCGCAATCCAGTAAGCCGGAGGCTGCGTTGCCACCCCAGAGAGAACAGGGTGAGAGTGGGATTCCACAAAGCCCGGCAACAGCACATCAGAACCCAGATCAATCACCTCCGCATCTGGCAATTGCCTCTGGCAGCTTGCTAGATCGCCCACCGCCGCAATGCGACCCTCCGGGTTCACCCCCACCGCCGTTGCGATGGGGCAGGCAGGATCCATGGTGAGCATGCGCGAAGCCACCAGAATCCGGGGACGACCGATCGACAACGCCCGACTCCCAAGCAATCACTCACCGACATCTAGATCAACCAGTCACGCCTGTCAGCAAAGCCATCGATTCAGAACAGAACAGGCCCCGCAAAAACAGAAATAGGCTTTCAATCCACGGCTTGAGTGAGCACTAGCCGGATTGCCCGATTCTCTTCAGAGTCGAGCGCAACCAGACCCGCTAAGCCGTGTAAGACCCCTCACCTTCACTTCAGGGCCATGACTGCTCCAAGCGTTGCCCAGTACACCCTCAGCCGTCTGTCGCAGCTTGGCCTCGATCGGATCTTCGGAGTACCGGGCGACTACGCCTTCTCGATCGACGATGCCGCGGAACTGGTGCCCGGCCTCTCCTGGGTGGCCTGTGCCAACGAACTGAATGCCGCCTACGCCGCCGATGGCTACGCCCGTATCCGCGGTGCTGCCATCCTCTCCACCACCTACGGCGTTGGTGAGCTGTCGGCAATCAATGGCGTGATGGGCAGCAAAGCCCATCGCCTGCCGGTGTTCCATCTGGTGGGCATGCCCAGCGAACGCATCCAGAAGCAGGGGCTGATCACCCACCACAACCTGGGCGATGCGGTCTACGACCGCTTCCAGGCCCTCTCCGTCGAAGCCGCTTGCGTGAGCGCCGTGCTCACGCCCGACAACTGCGTGGACGAGCTGGAGCGAGTGATTCGTGAAGCCCTGCGCCAGAGCAAGCCCGCCTACCTGGTGATCTCGGAGGTGAACGGCGGCCAACCCGTGCTCGGCACACCGGTCACCGGACAACCGCTCACGGTCATCAAGCGGCAACACAGCGTGCCCGAAGAACTGGAAGCCGCGGTGGGCACGATCCTGGCCCGTTTGGATGCAGCGCAACGCCCCGTGGCGGTGCTCACCCATCTCGTGAGCCGTTATGGCGTGCGCGAGCAGGCGCTGGAACTGATCCGCAAAGCCAACCTGCCCACCGCCCTCACCCCGAACGACAAAGGCACCATCGACGAAGCGATACCGCAATATGCGGGGCTCTATGCGGGCGACTGGTCATCGTCGAACGAGGTGCGCGATCTGGTCGGCCATGCCGACTTCGTGCTCGACATCGGCGGGATCGTCACCACCGAACTCAACACCGGCCTGTGGACAGGTAATTATGACCCCGCCAAGGTGGTGTCGATTCAGGACAACTTCGTACGCGCCGGTGGCAAGGTGTTCGTGAATGTGGCGATCGATGATGTGCTCAATGCCCTGTGCGAACGCGTCACCACCCGCTGCAACGATCACGGCCTGAAGATGGAGGCGATGCCGCTGGTGGGTGGACCCGGCGATGCCACCAGCTCAGCCAGCTTCTACCCACGTCTGCAGCGGCGGCTGCGCTCCGGCGACACGCTGGTGATCGAAACCGGCACCTGCATGACCCACCTCAACAAAGTGCTGCTGCCGGCAGGTGTGAGCGCCGAAGGCCAGGGTCTCTGGGGCTCCATCGGCTGGGCCACGCCGGCCTGCCTCGGTGTGGTGATGGCCAAAGCCGAAGGGCACACCTGGATGGTGACCGGTGATGGATCCCACCAGCTCACCCTGAACGAACTGGCCGTGATGGGCCGCTACGGCGTGAAACCGCGGATCTTCGTGCTCAACAACGGCCTCTACGGCATCGAGGATGTGATCAGCGAGCGCGGCCACGGCTACGACGACCTGGCTCCGGTGAACTACCACCTGCTGCCGGAAGCCTTCGGCTGCAAGAACTGGCTGAGCGCCCGCGTGAGCACGGTGGCCGAGCTGGATGCCGTGCTCGATCAGATCGACACCCACGATGGCGCCGCCTACATCGAGGTGATGATCCCCAACGAGGAGAGCCAACCACTGCCCGAGAGCACGATCGACAGCGGCTACAAACTGAACACGCCTCCTGTCGGCTGAACCGCGATGACGCTCCCCCCCTGGCGGCCGTTGCTGCGCGGCGCTCGCCAGCGGGAGGGGCGATCCCCGCAGGCCCGCTGGCTGCAGCTGGCCACCCTTGGAGCCGATGGCGCCCCGCGGGTTCGCACCCTGGTGTTTCGCGGCTGGGCTGGGCCCGCTGAACTCGACCTCCTCACCGATCGCCGCAGCAGCAAAAGCACTGAGCTCTCGGCCGAACCACGGGTGGAACTGTGCTGGCTGCTGCCCAAAGCCCGCTCGCAATTTCGCCTGCGGGGCCAGCGCCTGGCGATGACAGCGCAGGCGATCGAGGAAGCCAGCCAGCAGCACTGGCAACAGCTTCATCCAGGAGCCCGATCCCTCTGGGGCTGGCCCGAACCCGGCGCATCCTTCGAGGCAGATGCCACCTTTCCAGCCGAGTTGGCCGATGGCAGCCCGATGCCGGCCTGCTTTGAGCTGGTGCGCATCGCGATCGAGCAGGTGGAGCTGCTGGAACTCACCGGGCATCCCCACCAGCGCCGCCGCTGGCGGGCTGATCAGGCCTGGGCGGAAGAGCGGCTCAATCCCTGATCGGATGTCTCAGGGGTGATCCCCCTCTGCCTTGGCCAGGGCTGCCGCCGGATCCCCGCTCAGATCGGCCTTGAGAAACGCCGGCGTTTCTGGCAGCACCAGCTGCAGATGGCTTTCGCGATGCAGCTCAAGCTGCAGCTCACGGCTCTGCAGTTCGAGCACGTGGCCGGCGTGGCGGTGATCGTCGCTGAGCAGATGTAGGTGATAGCCCGGCACGTTGATCGTGCGGGCGTAGGTGGGGGTCCAGAAGCCGACTAATGTGCCTGTCACATGCTCCAGATCAAACATCGCCTGGGCGTTGGTGGCACTCACCAGGTCAACGCCGGCTTCCGCTTTGCAGGCCACCCGATAGCGGATCCGCTCGAACACCCCGCGCAGGCGAATCGCCACAAACAAGTTGGCGTTGTCGCGGAGTTGATCGAGCCGGCTGGTGAGATCAGCCCAACTGGTGAGATCCGTGAGGCGATCGGTGTGATCAGCCTGAAACTGCGTCACCGCCCAGAACGGCGCCAGCGCATCGTTGGGCGCTTGCTGCACCGTGCCATCGGAGCGGGCCTGCCAGCAGATCCCATCCAGCAGGATCCCCTCACCATCGAGCCCATCGAAGGTGCCAAGGCCGAAGTTGCCGTGTTTGAGCAGATCACCAACGGTGACGCAGCCTTGATAGATCCCCTGCACCAGGGCGCCGGAGGTGGACACCTGATAGATGGTGTGATGCTCGAGATCCAGGCATTCAGCCAGGGCCTCACGCATCACATGGCTCGCACTTTCACCGGTGCGCCGACAGCGCTCCTGGAGAGCTCCATACAACCCATCACCGAGGCGCACATGGAGCTCGTGGTGGGAATCCGGGCAGCATGTCATCGGAATCGCTCCCTCAGTGAATGAAGTCTTGATGCACGTTTTGCATCAGTTTGAGGTTCTGGGAGTAATCGATCGGAATATCAATCAGCACAGGCACGGTTTGCTGCAGCGCTTCCCGCAGCACTGGCCCCAGCTGATCGGCTGCCGTGATGCGATAGCCCTTGCAGCCAAAAGCTTCGGCGAAGGCTTCCACGTTGTACGTGCCGAGCTGCACACCAGCTGTACGGCCGTAATGGGCCTGCTCCTGGAAGGCCACCATGTTGTAGCTGCCGCTGTTCCAGATGAGGTGCACGAAACGGCTACCGATCCGCGTGGCCGTTTGCAGTTCCGTGGCGGTGAACAGGAACCCGCCATCGCCCGATACGGAGATCACCGGCTGGCCGGGGCGGCAGAGATTGGTGGCCATCGCCCAGGGCAAGGCCACACCCAGGGTCTGCTGACCATTGCTTACCAGCACCTGCCGGGCATGGCCGGCAGGGAAGTAGCGATTCATCCAGATGTAGTGGGAGCCCACATCCAGCGCCAGGGTGGTGTCGGGGGTGACCACCTGACGCAATTCATGAATCACCCGCAGCGGATGCAGGGGCGTGCCTCCAAGCTGGGCACCCTCAGCCGCCGTGGCATGAAGCTCGGCGGCAGCAGTATCTCCACTGCGGCGGAAGGCCTCCTCCACCGTCACCTTGATCAACGGCGCCAAGGCGGTGAGGTTGGCATCGATGCCGCCGATCAACTCGGCGCTCGGCAGGAAAGCCTGATCCTGATCCGGTGCCAACACATCAATCGCCACTAGGGAGCGGTTGTTGCCGCTGTTCCAGAGGCTCGGATCAAACTCAATCGCATCAAAACCCACCGTGATCACGCAATCGGCGGCATCGAGCAGGTGATCGGCTGGCTGATTGCGGAACAGACCAACCCGGCCGGCGAACTGATCTGGGGCCACCCAAGCCCCGGGCCCCTGAAACGTGGCGCAATAGGGAAGACCTGTGCTGCGAATAAAGCCCTGCAGCGACTCAGCCAAGGGCCCCTGCGACGCCTGCATCCCAAGCAGCAGCAGCGGGCGGGAGCTGGCATTGATCAGCTCAGCGGCGCGGCTGATTTCAGCCGCTGCTGCCTGCCCTTGAACGATGGGCCGCGCCCACCCAGGCGACAGCTCACCAGGGAACTCAGCCAGCCCCACATCCTTGGGCAAGCCCAGAAAGGCCGCACCGGGCCGCCCGCTCTCAGCAGCGCGCACGGCATTGCCAAACACCTCCGGCAGGCTGTGAATGGAGAGTGCCGACTGGGCGTATTTCGACACCGGCCGCATCACATCCACCCCATCGAGGGCCTGATGGGTGTGTTTAAAGCGGTCGTCGATCGGCACCTCGCCGCCGATGGCCAGCACAGGATCCCCTTCAGACGTTGCCGTGGCCAGGCCGGTCACGAGGTTGGTCACCCCCGGGCCGGAGGTCACCAGGCACACACCCACCGTGCCGGTCATACGTCCCACGGCCTGGGCCATGAAGGCCGCGTTCTGCTCGTGGCGACACAGCACCAGCTCAATCGAGGAATCGAGCAGGGCCTCGAACACGCTGTCGACTTTGGCCCCGGGGATTCCGAACACATGGGTCACACCATGCTGCTCGAGCAGCTTCACCAAAACCTGAGCGCCGTTCATGTCATTGCATTGCTCTTCACGCAGGCTCTGCAGGTTGATGGGTGGTGTCAACGCGATCGAGATGCGCTGTCACAGCGGGAAAGCTCAGCCCAGCTGCTCCCGCAGAGCCGCCAACCGCTTCGCATTCACCCCAAGATCCGAATCCCCCAGCCGCGAGAGCGAGCGGGCCTGCAGCACGCCTGTTGTGGAATCGGCGTAGAGCTCCAGATCATCAACAAAGCCGAAGAAGGCACTGGTGGCCGTGGCATGCAGGTAGCCATCGGCCTGCTCCACGATCTCGGTGCGTGGCGTGGCTGCAATCACCGGGGTCAGGGCAGCCAGCGCCGTCTGGGGATCAGCCACCGCCCACTCGGCGCGGGCGCAATGGGCTGTGCTTTCGCAGGGCGATAGGGCCCCGTTGTGCACCCCCAGATCGGCGGGCACGGGCCCCATCAGATGGAACAACGCCAGGGTGAGGGTGAGCAGCAGGGCGGTCATGGCTGAGTGGTGGTGGCAGGAACAGGTGTGGGGGTGATCGACTCCTCCATCCCCAGATCGATCTCCCCGATCCAAAGCACAAGGCCGGCGATGCAGACGGCGGCGGCCAACAACAGCAGCCAGTGGCGGCGATCCATACGGTTGGAGAAGCCTGGGTAGTTTGTGCCACCCGCCACCCCTGCTGGCATGCAAGCGCCCGCCCCCCTGCTGCAACGTCTGCGGCAGACCCCAGGCCTGGAGAGCGGGCGCCGCCTGGTGCTGCTGCTCACCCAGCTGGGCGACTTCGACTCCATGGAATACGCCCAGGCGCTTGTGCCTGCACTGCCGCAACTTGAGGCTGCCGGGATCAGCACCCTGGCCATCGCCATCGGCGACGACCCCGGCGCCGATCGCTTCTGCCACTACACAGGCTTCCCGCGGGCCAACCTCCAGGTGGATCCAGAACCACTGCTGCATCGAGAACTGGGCCTGTACGAGGGCCTGCAGAGCCCCGGCGGAGCCTGGCCCGGGCTGTTGCTGATGTGCGCCGGAATCGGTTCCCCCGGAACGCTGGCGGAGGTGTTTCGCGGCTACATCGGCGACCGCAACGCCCCTCAGCGGATCAATAGCCCCTTGTTTCGCTGGGCGGGAGGCGAAGGCTTCCAGCGGCCGTTCGAGCTGGCCACGGTGCGCTTGCGCAACATGAACGAGGTGCTCAGCAACTGGCGCACCTATGTGCCCCGCGACGACTTCATCACCCAGCGGGGCGGCACGTTCCTACTCGATGCCAATGACAGCCTTCTCTACAGCCACCGCGACCAAGGCATCCTGGGCTTTTCCGCCACGATGAGCCGGCCACTGAGCTTTCTCGATCCCTGGATCAGCGGCTAAAAGATTTGGTCAAAACGTTGCGGTTCGGCATCGTTCACACAAACGAGTACGCAGGCAAAACAGCGCAATTAGACACCAAAAACGTAAGCCTATTTTCATGGCCATGAGAGGGGTAGCTTGTGCCCAGCTCAGCTCAACCTGTGAATGAATTCCAGCAAGCCCTGCTGATTTTTACCGTGGGCGCCGTGGTAACCGCCTCCACCGCCGGGATGATCCTGCGGGGGCATCTGAGCTGGCGCGGGCGCGATCCCTGGGGGGAGGACTAAACCATGCATCTCCTCGCAACCACACCCCTGCTCTCGCCCGGCATCGCCTGGGCCCTCGTGGTGATCTTTGCGGTGCTATGGATCGCCCTCGGTGTGTCGTGGGGGCGGAGCGGCAAGGGCGATGCCGACGACTACATGCTGGCAGGCCGCAACATCGGCCTGGCCCTGAGCACTGCCACCTTGATGGCCTCCTGGGTCACAGGCAACACCACGCTGCTGGCACCGGAATTCGGTTACCGCAACGGCCTATGGGGCATGTTCAGCTATTCCCTGGCCGGTCTTGGCCTGATCCTGTTTGCACCACTGGCGATCCGGATCAAACAGTTGATGCCCCGCGGCCGCACCAGTGGTGACTTCATCCGCTTGCGCTACGGCCGCACCGCCTGGTGGGTGTTCATGGTGATCACCGCGATCTACACCCTGGGCTTCTTGATGACCCAGGCCATGGGAGCCGGCATTCTCTTGGAGGCGCTATCCGGCTTCGATTACCGCTTGGGAATGGTGGTGGTGATCGGAGTCTCCACGATCTACACGTTGTATGGCGGTATGCGCGCCGTGGTGGGCACCGACTTCATCCAGTCGCTGCTGATCATGGGCCTCCTCGTAGTGGTGGCGGTGCTCGCCTTTCAGCGTTTCCCCCTGGAGCTGGTGCACACCAACCTCAGCGCCGAACACCCGGACCGCCTCAACCTGTTGCTTCCCGCCGGCTTGCTGATCGCCTGGAACTCAGCCTTGTTTTCGATGGGCGAGGTGTTTCACAACAACATCTGGTGGTCTCGGGTGTTCTCCAGCCGCAGTTCGGTGGTGTTCAGTTCCTTCATCCTTGGCGGCTTGGCCTGGATGACCGTGCCGATTGTGACTGGCTCGATCGGGCTGGTGGCCTTGGCCGAGAACCTGGATCTCCCCCAGGTGAACATGGTGTTTCCCGTGATGGCTTCCCAGCTCCTGGGAGCTGGCGGAGCGGCGCTGGTGTTTGTCGTGGTGTTCGCCTCACTCACCTCCACGCTTGATTCGCTGCTGGCCTCAACGGCGGATTTAGTGGCGGAAGACGTGGTGTTCAAACTGCTCAACCCGCAACTCAGCGATGCACAGCTGCGCCAGGCCACCAAGCTGGTGGTTGTGGGGCTGGGCGTGCTCACACTGGCGCTGTCATGGCCAAGGCTCGACTCCCTCGCCTCTGTGCTGTTTTTCACCGGCGCCCTGGTGGCCTCCACGATCTGGCCAGTGGCCTACGGCCTCTACTGGCCCAGCGCCAATCGCCAGGCCGCCATCGCGGCCATGGTGACCGGCAGCGCGGTGGGGCTCAGCGCCTACGTGCTGATCGCGCCCTACTGCGCCGCCTTGTTCTCAGCAGCCGTCTCCGCGGTGGTGATGGCTGTGGGCACGCAGCTCAAGCCCGAACAATTCCAATGGCGCATCCTGCGAGAGGGCTAATCCAATGACCCAGGTTCCCGTTTCGGCACTGCTGGCCACCACCACCTGGCAAGCCAGCCTTGGCCTGCTGCGGCTGGTGGTGTACGGCAGCCTCGCCGGCTTAGCCCTGGCTGTGGTGATCCTGCTCGCGATCTGGTGGCGCGAATGGCGCTCAGGCAAGGCCTGGTAAACCAAGAGATGTAAATCGATTCACCACTTTTATGCAGCAACCGCTACTAAATCCAGTGATAATTTGAAGATTCACTGGTCATTCAGTGAATGCGGCAGAGCGGTCGTGCAGGGTGTGAACAGCGCTCTTCCACGTCAATCAGGGCTCATGCGGCCCTGTTGTCGTCCCCCCAGTTCATGACCATTCTCTCGCCCGAGAAGCGTTCCGACAGCGCCGCAGCCTTGCGGTTTCGCCCCCTTGGCCCCGATATTTACGGCGCCACGCAACCGCAGGCACTACTCAGCAGCATTCAAGAAGACGGAGAGGCCCTGCAAGACCTCTGCGACCAGCACGTGGTGTCGATCCGGCAGTTCCGGCCGGAAACCCTGTTGCAGCTCTTCCGGTTGGCGGCGAAATTTGAAAGCAACCCCAACCGCTACATCACTCACAACACACCTCTGAAAGGCAAGATCCTGATCAACGCCTTCTACGAACCCAGCACACGCACACGCCTCTCCTTTGACAGCGCCTGGCACCGACTTGGGGGCGATTCGATCAACATCACCGATCGCAGCAGCACCGGCATCGCCAAAGGTGAATCGCTGATGGACATCGCACATATGTTCAACAACTATGGCGACTGTGTTGTGCTACGCGACAACCATGCCGAGGCCGTCTACCAGATGACCGAAGGGCTGCACATCCCGATCATCAATGCCGGCAATGGCATTGATCAGCACCCAACACAGGCCATGGCTGACCTGTTCACCATTCTCAAATGGAGACCAGCACTTGCTTCTCCAGAGGTTGAAGCCTCCCACAAGGTGCGCATCGGCATCGTTGGCCTACCGAATCGGATGCGCACGGTGCGCTCTCTTCTCCACATCCTGGCGAAATTCCCCTACATCACCAGCGAAGTGGTGATCATTCATGATCATCAGGCTCACAAATCCACCGATCTATTCGATCCGGGACAGCTCGAAGAGCTGCAAGAGGCCGGGCTCAACCTGCGGCTCAGCACGAACTTGCATGCCGAGATCCCAAACCTAGATGTGATTTACATCAATGCCATTGCCTGGGTTGGCGATGGCTATGAAGTGCATGGGAGCTCATTCCGCCTCACCCGTGACCTGCCCTACAAACAAGATGCCATCGTGCTCCACCCCCTGGCACGCGGCCCTGAATTAAGCACGTGCATGGATGACACATCACATAATTGGTACTTTAGCCAGGCACGTGGCGCTGTGTTTCTAAGAATGGCGTTGCTCACCTGCCTGGTGAACCGCACCGACCGCGTGATGGATGTGATCTGACCTATGTGTGGAATCGGAGGAATCTTTCACAACAATCCTCAGCAGGCCGTTGACCGACAACTGCTGGTCAACATGGCTGCCATCCAGGTGCATCGCGGCCCTGATGGTTTCGGCATCCGCCACTTCGAAGATGCAGGCGTGGGCTTCTGCCATGCCCGCCTTTCCATTATCGATCTCAACGAAAATAGGGCGCGCCAGCCCTTCGGCAGCGACGACAATCAGCTGCTGATGGCCCACAACGGTGAGTTTTACGACTTCCAGCGCATTCGCGCTGATCTCACCGCCCGTGGTCTGCGCTTCAGCAGCAAGAGCGATTCTGAAATCCTGCTACGCCTCTATCAACAAGTTGGATTGGAGAACACTCTGCCGCAGCTGCGTGGAGAATTCGCCTTTGCGCTCTACGACCGCGGTGAGGATTGCCTCTACCTGGTGCGCGATCGCTTCGGGATCAAACCTCAATATTGGTGCCACACTCCAGAAGGGCTGGTGTTCGGCTCCGAGCTGAAAGTGCTGTTTGCTCACCCGGCTGTTGAGCGGCGCCTCACATCTGAGGGGTTGTTTCATCAGCTGATGCAGACCATGGTGCCCGGCAGCACGGCCTTTGCCGGCATTCAACAGGTGAAACCGGGCCACGTGCTCAAGGTGCAGCGCCGCAATGGCGAGCTGCAGGTAGCGGAGTGGTGCTACTGGGACTTGAACTTTCCGCGCGAGGGAGAGCGCGACCGCAGCCTTGGCGAACAACACCACATCGAAGCGATTCGAGCAGCACTGCTGGAGGCGGTGGAGCTACGCATGGTGGCTGATGTGCCGGTGGGCTGTTATCTCTCCGGCGGTATCGATAGCTGCTCAATCCTCGGCCTGGCAGCAGCCGTAAGCCAGAGCCCGGTGAAGGCCTTCACCATCGGCTTCGACGACGCCCGTTACGACGAAACACCGGTCGCCCGGGAAATGGCGGAGGCCACAGGTGCCGAACAGGATGTACTGCGCCTGTCAGGTGAACAGCTCTACGGCTGGATGGAGCGCACCATCTGGCACACCGAACGCACGATCTACAACACCCTGGCGGTGGCCAAATTCCTGATGAGCCGCCATGTGAACGAGGTGAACTACAAGGTTGTCATGACCGGCGAAGGCTCAGACGAGCTGTTTGGCGGCTATCCCGCCTTCCGGCGCGATATGTATCTGCACGGGCTCGACGACCTACCGCAAGAGGAGCGGCAGACCTGTCAGCAACTGCTCGAGCAATCGAACGCTCTGGTTCAGGGCGCCATGCTGGCCGCCAACCAGATCGATGATCCCGATCTAGAGGCGGTGGTGGGCTTCACCCCGAGCTGCCTGCAACCGTGGCTGGCCTGTGCGCCGTTGGTGCCAGAGCTCCTCGCGGAGCAGCATCGTGAAGCGCTGAAGAACTATTCGCCGGGGAAAGCGATCGCCGATCAGCTCGATCCCACCCAACTTGAGGGTCGCCACGCCCTCGATCGGGCCCAATACGTGTGGATTAAAACAATGCTCGAAGGCCAGATCCTCACCTGGGGGGGTGACCGGGTGGATATGGCTCACTCGATGGAGGCGCGACCAGCCTTCCTCGACCACCACCTGGCGGAGGTAGCGGTGCAGGTGCCACCCGAGCTGCGGATCAAGGGCAAAACCGAAAAATATGTGCTGCGCGAAGCGATGGCCGGCCTACTACCGGAGGTGCTCTACAAGCGAGAAAAGTTTGCGTTCATGGCCCCTCCAGCCCACACCGAACCCAAGAAATGGCAGCAGATGAAGGAGCTTGCTGATCGGCACCTCAGCGATGAAGCCATCGAAGAAGCGGGCTTGCTGAGCGCTGAAGGTGTGCGCAATCTCTTTGCCCGTCACGATGACCCGGCTACCAGAGATTCCGATCGCGTGCAGATGGACGCCGTGATTAACCACCTGCTGGGGGTGCAGATGCTGCATCGCCTGTTTGTGGCCAGCGACATCCCCGCCAAGGCTCGCGCCATGGCTGACGATCTGGGCTGGCATCCCGAACCGTCGCCGTCGCTACAAGATGCCGCCAGCAGACAAGAGATGCTGCGCTGAGCGTTTTGTTGGCGTCCTGGCTTGAGTCTTTCCGCCTACGCAGAACCCAAAGAAGCCCAGCGGCTTGAACCCAATGGCCTGCGTTTGCTGGCCGCTCTCGAAGCCATGGCCGAGGTTGGAGCCCAACCTGACGGCAGTATCTGCCGGCGTGGTTTCAGTCCAGAAGACCGCCAGGGCCGCGAGCTGTTGGGCCGTTGGCTCAGGGAAGCCGGTCTGAGCGTGCGGGTGGATGCGGCCGGCAATTTGATTGCACGGCGTGAGGGGCTGGAACCAAGCCTGCCAGCCCTGGTGACCGGATCCCACCTGGACACGGTTCCCACCGGGGGGCGTTACGACGGCACCCTCGGGGTGATCGCCGGTTTGGAGGTGTTGCGCTGCCTGCAAGAGAGCAACCATCCCCTCAGGCATCCACTCGAGCTGGTGGTGTTTGCCGACGAGGAATCCACGATGGTGGGCTGCAAAGGCATGACGGGCCGCGCCAGTGCTGATCCTGCCGCCTACGCCACCAGCAACGGCGAATCGATCGAGCGCAACCTGGCCCGCATCGGAGGCGACTGGGCGCATCTGGCCAGTGCCAACCGCTCCGATCACGCCATCGCCGCCTTTGTTGAGCTGCATGTGGAGCAAGGGGGAGTGCTGGAGCAACGCCAGCACGACATCGGCGTGGTGCAAGGCGTGGTGGGGCAGCGACGCTTCACCATTCGCGTGAATGGCCAGGCCAATCACGCCGGCACCACGCCCATGGATGAGCGTCAGGACGCCCTGGTGGCCGCCTCGCATGTGGTGCTCGCAGTGCAGCAACTGGCGGCGCTGCACCCCGGTGACCCCGTGGCCACCGTTGGCAAGCTGGAGGTTTGGCCCAATGCCGCAAATGTGGTGCCGGGCGAGGTGGTGATGAGCGTGGATCTGCGCGATCTCAGTGCTGATGTGCTCAGCGGCCTCGAGGGCGACCTACGCCAGCGCCTCAGCGAAGTCGAAGCACGCAGTGGCTGCCGTGTCTTGATCGAGCCGCAGTTCGAGGTGAAGCCCACCCCAGCAGCACCTGCCTTGATGCAAACCATCGCCGATTGCGCCGCCCACCTCGGCTACAGCGCCAGCCCCTTGCCGAGCCGTGCCAGCCACGATGCCCAGGAGATGGGACGCCGCTGGCCCATGGGCATGATCTTCGTACCCAGCCATCGGGGCCTCAGCCATTCCGCCGCGGAATACACCAGCCTTGAGCAATGCCTGGCCGGAACCAGCGTGTTGCTCGCCAGCCTGCTGAAGCTCGATCAGGATCTCAACCCCGGCTGAGACCCATGACCTTTTCGATCCTGGCGCGGGATCCCAGCAATGGTCGTTTTGGGGTAGCGGTGGCGACCTGCCATCTAGCGGTGGGGTCCACCGTGCCACACATCCGCTCGGGAGTTGGGGCCGTGGCCACCCAGGCCCACACCAACCCCTATCTCGGCATCTGCGGGCTTGAGCGGCTCGAGCAGAACCGCAGCGCTGAGGAGGTGAAAGACAGCCTGCTGCGCGATGATCCCCAGCGGGATCGGCGCCAGTTTCATCTGATCGATGCCCGCGGCAGCACTGCCGCCTGGACCGGTGCCGATTGCGGCGACTGGGCCGGACACCGCAGTCGCGACGGCATGGCGGTGGCCGGCAATTTACTGGTGGGGGAGGAGGTGCTGATCGCCATGGAAGAGGCTTATCTCAGCAGTGATCCCGGCTGGAAGCTGGGCCGCCGCCTGATGCAGGCCCTACAGGCCGGTGAGACCGCCGGCGGCGACCGCCGCTCTCCCCATGCCACTTCAGCGGCCCTGCAGGTGAGCGGCGAAGCAGCCTTCCCGCTGCTCGACCTCCGCATCGATTACCACGACACCGCCGTAGCAGAGCTGTCGGCGCTCTACGAACGCAGCCAGCTGCTTTGGGCCCAGGCCTGGCGTGACGAACTGGCCGAGCGGCCCATCCTCAACCGTGAAGTGGCCTGAGAAGCTGGGTCACTCGCAGCCGCTGCCATGTCTCTTGATCAGCTGAAAGCTTTTCTGGCGCGGATGCAAGACGATGCGGCCCTGAAGCGTGATGTGCTCGCCGCCGCCACCGCTGACGACGTCGCTCAGATCGGCCTCAAGCTGGGGTTTGAGTTCTCTGGGGATGAGCTGCTGCGGGTGTCAGGAAAAAAGTTTGACCGAGTCACCGTGCGCAAAAACGACATCCCCGGCGAATACAACTGAGGCCCGCTCTGTTGCGGCTCTAGCCAAGACGGGCGTAGGTGAGCGGCTGACGCGGCTCCTGATTGAGACTCCAGACACCTGAGGCCAGCGCAGAGAGACCCTGCACCAGAACGGCAGTGTCGCCGCTGTTGAGCCATTGGGCTTTGAGCGCCGGCAACTCCTCTTGCAAGGCCTCGATCGGCACTGCCACCAACAGAAGGCTGTGATCGCCAGCCGCTCGGTTCAGCGCGCCTTGATCGCTGCGCTGCCACACCCGCACCAACAGCTCCAGAGCCTGCTGCCGGCCCACCTCACCTGGATCGCCATCGGCCGTTAATGGCTCTCGCAACGATTTGCCCTGCAACGGCAACGCCCGCTCGCCGTTTTGCTCCAGCAGAGCCAGAGCGATCAGATAAGGAGCGTCAGCCATGGGATTTAGAGCAACGGGTGCCAATGACACAGTGGGCCTTGGCCTGCCCCGATGGCCAGCCCTGTGCGCAAACCGTTTTCCACGAAGGTTTTCGCAGCCCGCACAGCATCCACCAGGGGCAGCCCCTTCGCCCGCTCGGCGGTGATCGCCGCCCCGAGGGTGCACCCGCTGCCATGGCTGTGGGCCGTTTCCACCAGGGCATGCTGAAGCCATTGGCCCGAGCCGCTGCTCTGCAGCAGGTAGTCGCGTCCGCGCAGCCCCGGCAGCCCCCCGCCTTTGATCAACACTGCCTGTGGGCCCATCACCAGCAGCCGCTCGGCAGCGCGCTCCACATCCGACACCTCCTTCACCACCTCGCCACTAAGCAGGCGAGCCTCATGGATGTTGGGGGTGATGAGGTCAGCTAGGTGTTCAGTCTCAGCAGGTTGGTCAGCTGACAAGAAGGTGTGAGGCCGCTACGGGTTGAGGTGCGACCCAGCAACCCAGACCTCACGCCCCATGCATAGCCATCCCAATGCCCGACTGACACAGAAGAGCCGTCTCAGGCTCGTCAATCAACACCTCCAAGACCGTCGTCCCCTCGCTGAACTGGCTGCAGAAGCAGGCATCAGTCTCCGCTGCGCCTACAAGTGGCTGGCCCGCTACCGCTCAGGTGGTGCTGCTTCTCTGGCTGATCGACGGAGTGTTCGCCGCACCCAGCGGCGGACGCTCGATCCGCGGCAACTGCAGCAGGCCGTGGATCTCCGTCACCAACGCCTCCACCTCCGCCACATCGCCAGGCTTCTGGTCGCACCCTTCTCCACCGTGGCCAGGGTGCTCAACCGCCTTGGTCTGGGGCGGTTGCGGAATCTCGAGCCCAAACCTCCAGTCCAGCGCTACGAGCGGGAGCATCCCGGAGAGCTGATCCATATCGACGTCAAAAAGCTCGCCCGCTTTCGCAAAGTCGGTCACCGCATCACTGGCAACCGCCAGCAGGGCCGCTCCACGGGCGTTGGCTACGACCGCGTCCACGTCGCCATTGATGACGCCACACGGCTTGCTTATGTCGAGGTGCTCGCGGACGAGCAGCAGGCCACGGCCATTGGCTTTATGAGCCGAGCTGTGGCTTGGTTCAACAGTCAGGGCGTCGAGTGCCGGCAGGTCATGTCTGACAACGGTCCCGCCTACGTCTCACGCAGCTTTGCCAAGGCGTGCAAGGTCCTGGGCCTCAGGCACATCCGCACCAGGCCCTACACGCCGAGGACCAACGGCAAAGCCGAACGGTTCATCCAGACCCTGTGCCGGGAATGGGCCTACGGGATGCCGTTCCAGAACTCAGAAGAACGCAATCAGTGGCTGCCTCGCTACCTGTCGATCTATAACCGTCTCAGGAAGCACACAGCACTCGGCGGCCGATCACCTCAGCAGCGGCTCAACGAGCTGCTCTGCTGATCAACGTGGTGAGACACAACAGCTAGGGGCAACAAACGTTGTCGGTAGGCCTCGATCGCCTCCGGCTCCAGCAGCACTGATCCAGCGCGCGACACCATCACCGGATCGATCAGACGAGGGATTGTGAGTGGCTCCAGCGCGCGAGCGGTGACCTCGATCAACGAGCGATTCAGCAGCATCCCGGTTTTCAAGGCCGCCACCGGTAAATCGGTGAGCACTGCTTCGATCTGAGCCGAGAGAGCCTCCGGTGGCAGCGCATCCACCCGGCTCACACCGCAGGTGTTCTGAGCCGTGACGCAGGTGATCGCGGAGCAGCCATGCACTTGCAGGGCAAGAAACGTTTTCAGATCGGCCTGGATGCCGGCGCCGCCACCGGAATCACTACCGCCGATTGTGAGCGCAATATCAGGTCTGTCATTGAGTTCTGGCGTGGTTCGGTCCATGAGGTCAGAAGTCTCCAAAGATGCCCAAGCTCCACAGCAGAACCATGGTCTTCAACGGCAGCGGCGAGGGACTCAGCTAGGAGCTCGACCCCTTGGCGTTCTACTACCGGTCATACCAACCCTGAGACCTAGAAGAACCGCATGAGGCGCAAGGACGTCAGCTGAACGATCAAGCAGGAGATCGAGGACCACCTCAGAAGCTCGGAGAAGAGGGTTCGAGGAAGAGTGTTCTCGCAGTGCACATACGAGAAGAGAAAACAGGTGATGTGGCTGGGAGTTCTTCCATACCTAGAAACAGAAGGGATCAAACCCCGTAGACAGCCCACCCAAGAGACAGTCAATCGCTATCGAGCCCTTAGAAGTGATGCGATCAAAACGAAGCCGTCTCTTCAGATAGAACTGAAGGAGATCAATACCTTCATGAACCTGTAGCGAGCACCAGTCTCGCCATGAATCCTGATCCCGCAATCATCGCACCAATGCGATTCTCCGAAGCGCCCGCCCAGCCACTACACACGCGCAAGCATAGAATAACATCTTTTCATGCAATTAGCCCAAACTAAACTCGCCACTAAAGCCTTCCTTCCTCCTATAGACAACAGCCACCAAGAGCCATCCCCTTGACATATCCGAGCACAAGAAACCGTTCATGGTTTGTTTCCAAGCCGTAGCGGATGGATACCATCGGCTCCTGATGGATCTCTCTGCATACATCCGACACCACCTCGTGTGATGTCTGACGGCAGGCAGATCTTCCAGCAAGAAACCCGGGCAATACATGTCTCCCTGTATACGGTGGTTAGGCATCCCAATACGCCTCTCGCAGCAAGCCATGACCTTCGGAATACTCATCTTCCCCAACGTCGAGGAACTCGACTTCGTTGGCCCGTGGGAAATGCTCACGACGTGGCAGCAGGTAGCAGGTGGACCAAAGTGCCTCGTGGTCTCGGAGCATGCTGGACCAATCAATTGCGCGAAGGGCCTCTCGGTCAACCCGCACGTCACCTTCGAAGACTGTCCGCCGCTGGACTACCTGCTTGTGCCTGGTGGGCAAGGAACCCGAGTTGAAGTCACGAATACAAAGCTCCTTGAGTTCGTTGCTACTCGCAGTAAAGGATGCCAGGCGATTCTCTCCATCTGCACTGGCTCATTTGTGCTGCATGCCGCCGGTCTTCTAACAGGCAAGAAGGCAACGACACACTGGGGATCACTTGAACGATTGCGAGCACTTGGCAACGTCACCGTAGTCGAAGAGCGCTTCGTTCAAGACGAGAACTTATGGTCTTCTGCAGGAATTTCGGCAGGCATTGACATGACCCTCGCGTTCATTGCAGCAGTGGCAGGCGAGGAATCCGCATCAAGGGTTCAACTCGCTTCGGAGTACTACCCGTCAAGCAAGCGCTATGGCTCGTGCCACAACACCAATCCCGCGGCGCCTGCCTACGCGAGGGATACCTAACCCCTCGCTCAAGCAGAGCGCCAACGGCAAGCCACCAGCCCCATCAACCACCGCATCCAAGCTTGCCCAAAAGAGTTGGAAGCCAGATCAGCTGATACGACGAGCGATCACTGCCACCGTTCGAGAGGGCGATCGCTGGAACCATGGGGGATCAGGGGCTGACGTGATCCTGGATCAATCGCGGCCAAAGCAGCCGCTCCAATCACTAACGCCAGGACCCACCAACGCCAGCGCCCACGGCTTGGCAACACCGGCAGAATCCTTCGACCGCCACCGCGTTGCACCCCCTGCAACGGAGTTCCGCAGCGACCGCACACCATCCGCCCGGCCAAGCTGCGATCAGAACGAACAGACCAGCTTCCGCAGCGCGAACAAGCCATGGCGAGCTCAGGATGCCGTGGGGCCCATGTTGGCAGCTATGGCCACGCCATCGGCGAGACACCACAACGCCAGGCCACCTCCACGGCCCCTTGCCGCCAGCCAACCGCTGGGATCACGGTGAATCAAGGCAAAAAAAGGCAGCCGCTTGGGTGGCGGTTGCGGAAGACTGCGCCGCAACAGCGTGAAGCCAGCGATGCTGAGGTGCACTTGATCAAAGCTGAATTGCAACAGCGGCCGCGAACCTTGCAGCCAGCCGCGCCCGCGAAAGCGCAGCTCGATGGTGCCAAGGTTCACCGCATTATTCAGGAGCAGCCCCTCGGCATCGGAGCCAATCTCCAGCCGCGCCGCCAGGCCCCTCAACATCCAGCCACTGAAGGCAGCGGCACGGCGCGAACCCTTCGGCCACACCATCTCGAGCCGCCAACATCCCTGCAGATCCGCAGCCAGCAAGCCTGTTCCGCTCTGGCGCGCCTTCTGCTCCAGCACGAACAGGCGATCAGCATCGGGTCGAAGAGCCATCAATCGAGCCAAGATTTGTAAGGGAAATTGCGCTCAAAAGCAATGAGCATGGAAACCTGAAGGCATCAAAAAGTCGCAGCACCAGGGCGGGGGGACGGAGCTAGTGAATCAGTAGACCTTCCTCATTGATGCGTCATGGTGCCCCCCTTTAACACCGAGATCTCCAGCAACGGCAAGGCCGCTGTGGCGGAACCTGAGCGGCAGGAGCTCAACATGCTGCAGGAACAGCAAACCACTCAGGAGAACCGCAGTGTGCGGTCCCAGGTGATTGAAGCCATTGAGCCTCTCCAGAAACAACTCGACGCAAAACTGCATGAACTCGATGCCAGCCTGCGCCCTCGCCTGAGCCAGCCGGTGCAAGACAAGCCGCTGCTGTCAGTGGCCATTTCTGCAGGCGTTGGCGTTCTATTCGGGGCGATCGCCGTGCTGGGGCTGATGGCCGGCGGCCGCAGCACGGCGGAGTAGCAGCAGGCTTCATTCAGGCCTGGTGGCCATCACCGAAAAGAAAGGATCGCCCTTGCCACCCACCAGGCCCTTCAAGCCCTGAGCGCGTGTCTCCTCGGCCACCAGCTCGGGCTTCGACCACCCCTGCGCCATCAACACCTCCGCCACGTAGCCGAGGTGATCGCGATCACTGCCATCGGCCCACACCTGCGGCGCCTTGGTGAAAAACATACGGTTGGAGAACGACACGATCACCTGCCCGCCAGGGCGGGTGATGCGCAGCAGTTCGGCCGCCACCGCTTCGGGGTATTGGAGGTATTGCCATCCGGCCACGATCAGCACGGCATCCACACTGCCGCTCTTCAGAGGGATCTCCTGATTGAGGTTGAGGTTCTGCATCCAGTGGCTATCCAGCCGCCGATTCGCCGCCAACTCTTTCTCATTGAGCCCGTGCCCGATCACCCGCTCGTAGATCACTTCGTCGGGAAGGTGCGACACCCAACTCGACATCAAATCGAGCACCACTGCCCTCTCTGGAATTCGATCGCGGTACAGCTGGGTGAGGCGGTCACGGAACCCAGCATCCAGGTGCTGCACGAAGCGGGGCTCGGCGTAAAAGAGCTGATCATCGCTGCTATCCCACTTGCGGCGCTGGGCCTCACTGAGCACCTGAACCGCCACGCGCCATCCTGCGAATCGGCTGCAACGCTAACGGTGTAGATCAGGCTCTGAGCGCCCACACTGCAGACACCCACCGCAACTTATGCCCCGTTACCTAGTCAACCTCGCTGCAGCATCCTTGCTTCCACTGGCGCTGGTGCATCCAGCTCAAGCGCAGCCAGCTGAGTGCAGCGAAGCCGGCAGCACCGTGGAGATGACGCGCTGCGTGATGGCAGTACTGAAGACCAGGGATGCAGCCCTGAAACAGGCCATGCAGACCATCAGAACCGAGGCGGAGGCGATGCCCGGCCATCGCTTTCTGCCGCTCTGGAGTGACACCCTCACGAGCTTTTTCAAAAGCAGCGCCGATCCGCAGGTGCAATACGAACAGTTCCGCGCGGCACGCAACCAAGCCTGCGCCTACATGAATTCCCTGGCCTTTCAAGGAACCGGTTTCGGCATCTTCGTAACCAACTGCGAGATCAAGCTCACCGACGTGCTCCTGGAGAAACTTGGTCACTAGCCCAGACGCCGTAGACCTGGCGGTGATCGGTGCCGGCACCGCCGGGTGTGCCTTGGCCGCATCCCTGCGCCTCGGGGGCTGGAGCGGTTCACTCACCCTGCTGGAAATCGGCCGAGGCCCGGGAGGGCGCACCGCCACGCGGCGCTCGCGACGAGATCCAGGCTTTGCTCTCAACCATGGCGCGCCTCTGTTCAACATCAGCGGCAAGCCTGAGCCCAAGCTGCTGACCCCTCTGCGTGATGCCGGCTGGATATCACCCTTCTCCGGAGCGATCTGCAGCCTCGATGGCGAAGGGCGGCTCGGGGGAGCACTGCGCGATCCGCTTAGCAGTGGAGCCACTTGGCAAGGGACACCTCAGATGGATCATCTCTGCCGGGGCCTGTTAAACCTGGCGCAACGGAACCAGCCCACGCCATTGCGCACCAACACCTTGGTGCGCCAGCTGGAGCCAATCGGCCATGGCGAAGGCTGGATCTTGCGAGGAAGTGATGGCCAAGCACTCCTGAGATGCCGCTGGCTGGTGCTGAGTGGAACCCTGCTGGCCTCCCCCCGCTGCCAAAGCGTGTTCGGCTGGTCAGAGGTGCCGTTGCAACAAGCAGCGGCTCGGCTGGGCGATCCGCAGTTGCTCCAAGCCACGGCAGCTCTGGGCGACATCACATCAACCGCCAGTAGCAATCTGCTGCTCACATTCAGCGAAGCCAGCGCTGGCGCCTGGCGGCAACAACCCTGGCAGCTGCTGCAGTTCAGCGCTGCAGCCCAGCAGCGCTGGGGCATCCGGCGCGTCTCACAGCAGGCGATGGCTGGCGGACGCTGGGGGGTCGTGGTGGAATCGAGCCCTGCCTTTGCGGCGCAACACATGCAGGTGTTTGGCTCTCGCTCCTCCGCGGCGCAACTGCTGGGTGCCGGACCAGACCCCCTAGCGGAGGCCCAGGTGATGCAGGCCTTGGATCAAGCCGTGCAAGACGCCCTGCAGATCAACACCGCCGGAGCGGAGCGTCAACTGATGCGCTGGGGAGCGGCCTTCCCACAGACGCCCGGCCTATCTTTTGAGCTCAGTCTCTGCGCCAACAGCCGAATCGGCTTCTGCGGCGATGCGATAGCGGGCCTGGGCTTCGGCAGGGTGGAAGGAGCCCTACGTAGCGCCGAGGCATTAGCGGATCAGATCCAGGAACTCTCACCACCAAGCTCTCACTAAGTGCATCAGGCTCACGCGGCGATAGCAAAACCAACGGCAACACAAAACCAGCGGCCGCAAGAGGCAGAAACTCCCGCCCACAGCACCAAACATCTCGCAAGCAAAGGATCGCTCCGCCGCCTAAAGACCGAGCAACACACGAGCAGCCAATGAACATTGGCAACAATCACAACACAACCAACGCAAACGACTAGAGTAGAAAGGATATGGAATAAAAATGGGAAAATCCTCTCGCTCGAAAAGCCTGAGCCGCCAATTTGATGGCTTGTATGTTTTTGGCGACAGCCTCAGCGATTACGGCTCTCGAGCAGCAGAAGCACAGCGTGATGTGCTTAGCCCGGAAGCTTCACCTACCTGGAGTGGTGTCACCTTCAGTAACGGTCAAAGCAACTGGCAAACTCGCCTTTCCAAAACCCTAGGCCTACGCCCAGGGCGGCTCACAGATCAAGCCGATTTACCGGCCAACCCTTACTACCTTTATGCCAATGAACTCGTTAGCCCTCCAGACCTAGCTGCAGAAACACAGGCTGGTACGTCGTATGCCATGGGAGGCGCCACAAGTGGCCCCACAACGCTTTATCAGTTCGCCGATCCAACCGCGGCAGCAGAGCTTCAACTTGAGAATCTCGGGGTTGCATCGCAGATCAACAACGCCCTGGGCCAGCAGGGCGTACGCCTCGACAGTGATCATCTCGCCGTAACGTGGGCGGGAGGGAATGACCTCCTTCTGGCTTATTCCGCAGAACAGCCACTGGATGCATCGCTCAACCAACTGGTCGAACAACTGCGCAACGACCTGGAAACAGTCTTGCGCTTTGGCGATGCACGCCAAGCCATGCTCACGGCCGTGTCCCCAATTCGAGGCGTGGTGAATGGTGTGACCTATGAAGCTCCCTTCCTCACGGGCTTAATCCTGGCCGCCAGTCTGCCTACAGCCCCCGACTGGCTGAAGGAATGGGGCAACCAAATCGATGCCGGCATCATTGATCAATTTCGCAATGATGTCGCAGCCATGGTGGCCGACGTCCAAAAGGCATTCCCCTACGCAAATCTGATCAACTTCAATCCCGAATACCAAGCGCAATACGCCACTTTCGGCAAAAAGCTCGGCGATTTTGCCAGCTACGGTATCGACAACACGCTTGGCTCTGCCCAAGGCCCGCTCGATCCGGCCGACAAACCAACCAACAGCTACCTCTACTTCGACGACTTACATCCCACCAGCAGCGGTCACCACATGCTGGGCAATGCTGTTGAACTCACGCTGAAGAGTGTGCGCAGTCGCACAGCAGCCGCAACGCTCACCAACACCATCAAGAGCAGTGCTGAAGTTGTGAAAGGCAGTATCAAGAACGATCTGATTATCGGCAAAAGCAATGATCAGATCCTAAAAGGCCGACGCGGCAATGATGTCTTGATCGGTCGCGGCAACAATGAACTGCTCTCAGGCGGCCGGGGCGACGACGTCTTGGAAGGGAAAGGAGGGGATGAACGCTTTAGAGGCGGCTCCGGTGCAGACTTTTTCCGCTTCAGCGAGGCTGACACCGAACCTGGAGAGATTGATCGCATTCTCGACTTCAATCCACGGCAAGGTGATCGCCTTGGCATCAATGCCGTCTTGGGCATGTCAGACAGCCTGGTCGGGCAGGGTTGGACATACATTGCCAACGCTGCATTCAGCGGCTTGGCTGGTGAGCTGCGCTTTGCAGATGGACTGCTCCAAGGGGACCTCAATGGAGACGGTGCTGCCAATCTTCAGATTCAGTTGGATGGCATCACCACCTTCAACCCCGACTGGATCAGCTGACGGGCTGAGCTTGACGCAGCGTTAAAGCCCTAGCTCCTGCAGCAGTGCTTTTTGCTTGGCCGCCGGCACGAAGCTGTGGGCGGCCATTGCACCGCTCACGGCAACCGGCGGAACGCCGATGCCCGGAAACACTCCTGCCCCGCAGAGCTGTAATCCATCGATTGGCGTACTCCCGCCAGGAAACGGCGATCGATCAGCGCCGATGGCCGGCCCGTAGCTCCCTTGATGCACCCGCAAATAGCGCCGGTGAGTGTGGGGTGTGCCCTGGAGCTCCAGCACAATCCGATCCGCGAGATCCGGCACCAGCTGGCTGAAGACTTCACGGAAAATCCCGCAGCGCTCGGCCTTCAACGCCTCGTAGGCGCTGGTGCCCTGCTCGAGATCCCGCCACAGTTCCCAGGGTTCATTGGCAGGGCTGTAGGCGTGTAATCCATGCTGGCCCTCTGGTGCCAGCTGCGGGTCAAGCAGGGACGGCATTGAGAACACCAACATGTTGCGCTCGGCGCCGATGCCGCGCTGCCAATCGCCCACCCAAACGTGATGGATGGGAAGGCTTTCAAGGCTTTCACCCCGCAGGCCCACATGCCAGTGAAGAAAACTGGCGCAGGCCGGCGTGGCGGCACTCTGACGGCGCCAGCGGCGAGGAACACCTTCCTCAGGCAGGAGATTGAGGGTGTCCCAGGGGCTGGCATTGCTCACCACGCCGAGGCGTGCATCCAGCAACTCGCCATTGTCGAGCTCCACTCCGATGGCCCGGTTGCCTTCCAGGCGAATCCGGCGCACCACCGCGCGCAGGCGCAACTCACCGCCATGGCGGCGAAGGCCACGCACCAACGCCTCTGCCACCGCAGCACTGCCCCCTAGCGGGTAGTCGAGGCTGGCATTGGGCTCGAACCATTCGCCGAAGAGCGTGGCCATTGCGGCGGCGCTGGTCTGATCCATCGGCAGGCCGGAGATCAGGAAACAGAGCATCTCCACCCAATGGAGCAGGAAGGGATCCCTCAGATGCCGCCGCGCCATAGGCCCAAAGGCACCCCCGAGAGCCGCCAGCCGCGGCGCCTGACGGAGCAGGGTGGCCGAGCCACGAGCCCCCAACACACCAGCCATCCCTAAGCCCGGACGCATCGCCAACAACGGCAGCGATGCAGCAGCACGGCAGTAGGGCTCGAGCCACGCCATGAAAGTGCGCCATTCCTCGACAGCTGCAGCACCCCTGAGCTGCTGTACGGCCTGGAGAAAGGGCTCGGCGCCCACACCGATGCGCAGCTGCCCCTCCGGCAAGAGCAGGCCCCACTCCTCGTAGGACACCACC
This sequence comes from Synechococcus sp. LA31, assembly GCF_018502385.1. Lineage (NCBI taxonomy): Bacteria > Bacillati > Cyanobacteriota > Cyanophyceae > Synechococcales > Synechococcaceae > Synechococcus > Synechococcus sp. LA31. The sequence goes on along the minus strand of NZ_CP075523.1, from coordinate 216,306 downwards.
GGCACCGCTTCCCCCACCGCCCGCAGCACCTGAGCCAGGGGATTGGCGGATGGCCAGCGCCCTAGGCCGCTCCACAGCGATGGGCCCGATTCGAAGTGAAAACCGCGGCGCTCAAAACCATGGGCCGCTCCACCGGGGCGGTCGTGGGCCTCGAGCACCAACACGTCTAAGCCGTGGTATGCGGCCAAGGCGCCGCAACAGAGGCCACCCAGGCCGCTGCCAACAACAATCAGATCAGGCTTCAGGGCAGGCGATCACGCACCCGTTCAGTGTGCAGCCCAGCGCCAGAGGCCCACCCACTCATTGTTACGAGGCTTGGCATCGGGCCCTAGGGCCGAGTTGGTCGGCGCCATCCGCCACCTCGGTGCATGGCGACAAGAACGCTGAACCAGATCAGGCAAACGCCAGCAACCCGCACGAAACACCACCCATGGAGGCAATACCAAACCAAGCCTGCAGATCTGGTGGATCAGGCATAAAATTCAAGCCAAACGCGAGCTGCCCGTCGCTCTGCGGGAGCCCCATTTCGAGCCATGCGCCAGCTGCTCCAAACGCTTGCTAGTCCGTTAGCCGACAACACACCGCAAACCGCCCCGTTTGTGTACGTGACGGCACTCCATTCCGACGCTGGGCTAACCCGATCCCTGGCAGGCATCACCTTGATCTCTCGCGAACTGGGGTTTAACCGGGACGCAGAGACCCTCTACTCAGGAGATGCGCAGAGCGCCACGTTTCACGCCGTCCATCGCGACAGCGCTGTGTCTCTAGCGGTGGAAGTCTGCCCGCCGCGCCAGACCGTGTCGATCGCTGTGGCTGGCGTAGACGATGAAACCACGTATCAACTGTTTCTCGAAGCCGATGCCCGCCTGTTTGGGTGCTGCTGAGGCAGCAGATCAGGCCGCCTCCAATTGCTGAAGCTGGCTTTCCAAGCGCTGCTTGAGACGCGATTGCACCAAATGGCAGAGCTCATCCACCAAATCCCCCTCCGCCTGCCAGATGGTGCGAGCGCCGTCGCGATCACAGCGCACTAAACCAGCTCGCTGCAACTGACCGAGCTGACGACTGATGTGCGACTGAGAAAAACCGGTGGCATCGATCAAGGTGGCCACATCGGTTGGCCCCTGCTTGAGATGACACAGCAGCTGCAGCCGGGCCGGCTCACTCAGCAAACGAAAAAACTGGCTGTACTCCTCGAGTAACTGAGGAGACGGCATGGAGCCTGAGGCACCCATGACAATGACCTATGACGATAGACGCATTATGCCCGACCTTCCTCAGGCCCACCCAAGCCAGTTCTGGGACAACCGCTATAGGGAACAGGACTGGGCCTACGGCTGCGAACCCAACGACTTCTTGCGCCAACAGGCCCCACTGCTGCCCCAAGGAGATGCCCTCTGCCTGGCAGAAGGCCAAGGCCGCAACGGCATTTTCTTGGCGGAGCTGGGGCATCACGTGACCCTGCAAGACCTCAGCAGCGTGGGACTGGAGCGGGCGCAGACCCTCGCCGCCGCGAAGAACGTGCAGGTGCACTGCCTCTGCTGCGATCTTGCCGACTTTGAACCAGACCCACAAAGCACCGATCTGATCGTGGCGATTTGGATGCACCTGCCGGCGGAGCTGCGAGCCGTGGTGCACCGGCGGGCCGTGCGGGCCTTGCGCCCAGGCGGCCACATCATCCTTGAGGCCTACACCCCACGCCAGCTTCCGCACGGCAGCGGCGGCCCACCGACCGCCGAACTGCTGATCGAACCGAATCAACTACGCCAAGAACTGCAGGGACTGGATTGGTTGGTGCTGCAGGAGCGCGAACGCTGGATCGAAGAAGGTCGCTACCACCACGGCCAGAGCGCCGTGGTGCAGGCGCTGGGGCGCAAACCAGACCACCCAGCTAGCGACTAACCACCGCGCCCATCCAGACAGCCATTGCAATGATGGGGTTATGCGTGTATGGTCATACCAGTGTGTGACCGTTCGCCCATGACCGCAACCACGGCCGCCGCCCCCGCCATCTCGCTGATGGCTGCTGCCGGTGGCGGCAATCTGCTGTTTCGGCAACTGTTTGATGCCGCCACCGGCACCTTCACGTATCTGCTCGCTGACGTCGCCAGCCGCCAGGGTCTCTTGATCGACCCGGTGTTTGAGCAGCACAGCCGCGACCTGTCCCTGATTCACGAACTGGGGATCGACCTGGTGGCCTCGATCGATACCCACGCCCATGCCGACCATGTGACGGGCAGTTGGCTGATGCATGAAGCCACGGGCTGTGCCATCGGCCTGGCCGCCGCCGCCCGAGCCCAAAATGTCACCCGCCCGCTGGAACACGGTGATCGCCTCGCCTTCGGCAGCCGGTTTATCGACGTGCGCAGCACCCCGGGGCACACTGATGGCTGCGTCAGCTTCGTGCTCGACGATCAATCGATGGCCTTCACCGGCGATGCGCTGCTGGTGCGGGGCTGCGGCCGCTGCGACTTCCAGCAGGGCAATGCCCACACCCTCTGGGCCTCGATCACCGAGCAGATCTTCAGCCTGCCCGACTCCTGCCTGCTGTATCCGGGGCATGACTACACGGGCCGCACCGTGTCGTCGGTGGTGGAGGAAAAGGCGTTCAATGCCCGCCTCGGCGGCGCCGCTACCGAGCGGGACTTCGTGGGCCACATGCACAACATGAAGCTCCCCCACCCCCACAAAATCGCCGAGGCCCTGCCGGGCAACATGCGCGCAGGCAAGCCACGCGAAGCCCAGGCGCGCGTGGCTTGGGCTCCGGTGCAGCGCAGCTATGCGGGGCTGCCCGAACTCGCACCGGCTTGGGTGGCCGCCCATCAGAGCGATCTCACCATCTTGGATGTGCGTGGCCCCGAGGAGCTGGAGGGCCCCGATGGCTACATCAGCGGCAGCCTCAACATCCCCCTGCCGGAATTAGAGCAGCGCCGCCAGGAGATCCCCTCCGACCAACCGGTGGTGGTGGTGTGCCATTCCGGCAGCCGCTCGGCCCTCGCCACCCAGCAGCTGCTCAAGGAAGGCTTCGGCGATGTGGCCAACCTGCGCGGCGGCCTGAGCCGCTGGAGCGATGAGGGCTATCCCCTCTGCGGCACAGCCGCTCTCTGAATCAAACCCTCTTCACGCGAACCATGAACAGCACACAGAGCATCTCCGCCCAAGACCTGGCCGATCAACTGGCCAGCAAGCGCATCACTGTGATTGATGTGAGGGAGCCGATGGAATACGCCAGCGGCCACATCGCCGGGAGCATGAACGTGCCCCTCAACCGCCTGCATCAGGCCGACTTACCCCAAGGCCCCCTGGTGCTGGTATGCCAAAGCGGTAACCGCAGTGCCCAAGGGCTCAATCGTCTGCTGGATCGCGGTCATCCCCATCCCGTGGTGGATCTGGCCGGCGGGGTGCCCAACTGGCAGCAGGCCGGCTATCCACTGCGCAAGCTCAAGAACGCTCCCCTGCCGCTGATGCGTCAGGTGCAGATCGCGGCTGGATCGCTGATCCTGTTGGGGCTGATCCTCAGCAACGTGGTGGCCCCCGGCTGGATTGCCATCACCTGGTTTGTGGGTGCAGGCCTCACCTTCGCCGGCGTGAGTGGCTTCTGTGGCATGGCCCGGCTGTTGGCCGTGATGCCCTGGAATCGGGTGTCGATCTGATGGCCTTCAGCGCTCTGCTGCTCCTTGGGTTTGGCGGCGGCCTGATCGGCTTCCTGCTCTCGGTGCTGGGAGCCGGAGGCTCAATCCTGCTGCTGCCCCTGCTGGTGAGTGGTGCGGCCCTGCCCACCCGTGAGGCGGTGCCGCTGTCGCTGTTGGTGGTGATGCTCCTGGCCCTCGCCAACCTTGGGCCCTATGTGCGCCGCGGCCAGTTCGCTCTGCGCCCGGCGTTGATCCTGGGCATTCCCGCCTTGGCCGGCAGCTGGCTTGGGGGTAGCTGGGTGAAGGCCGGCCTGATCCCGGAATCGGTGCAGCTGGGAGTGTTCAGTGCGGCGGCCTTGGTGGCCTCCTGGCTGCTCACCCGCGGCCAAGGCTCCGATCAGGCGCCTCGGCCGCGCCCTGCACTCCTTGCCATACAAGGCGTGCTGGTGGGCCTCCTCACCGGGATCGCCGGCGTCGGCGGCGGCTTTGCGATCGTGCCGGCCCTGGTGTTGCTGGCAGGTCTGCCAATGCAGCTAGCCAGTGGCACCAGCCTGCTCCTGATCGCCGTGAATGCCCTGGTGGCCTTAGGCGCCCTCGGCCACTGGCCTAGCCAGAGCCTGCAGCTGATGCTGCCCCTGCTCGGAGGCGGCGCCGTGGGCGCCGTGGTGGGCCAACGGCTCGCACCCCATCTCAGCGATCGCCGCCTACGCCAAGGGTTCTCGATCCTGCTGATCGGCTCAGCGCTGATGAGCGGCCTTGAAGCCTGGAAACGTCAACCCGCCAGTGAACGCGATGAACTGGCCCAACACGTTGCCCCTGAGCTGCTGGTCAGCCGCGGGCACTCTTTTGTGGCACAAAAACCATGAGTCAGCGCACCTTTCGCTTCAAGCTGCGCAGCAGCCATTGCCCGCCTGAGCGAGGCACCCGTGATCTGGTGGTGGAGTTCCTGAGCGACTCCGGTCTCTGGGAGCCTCAGCAACTGAGCTTCACCATGCCGGGATTCCGGATTTATCTGATTTCCCTGCTGCTCTGTCAGCACGTTTACCTGGTGGCCAATGCCCATGAGAAGGGCATTGCTTTGCAGGAGGTGCAGGCCGATTTCAACGTCACCACGAGCAGTGAGTGGATCATCGAGCACGTGCAGGGCGACTTCCGCATCCGCATCGAGCGCAACACCAATGCCAGCAACGAGGTGATGGCCTACATGCAGGAGCGGATGAAGCTGTGCCCGATTTCCAAAAACCTGCCGGAGTCTGTGGGTAAAACCATCACCGTCACACCCCTGGCTTCGGGGACGAGAACATCAGCTCATGCCTGAACCAACCACGCAGCCCATCGAGCACTGCCCCCGCTTTCCCCAGCACTGCTCCTTGGAGTGCATGGAAAGGATGCGGGCGGAGTTCGGCAGCTACACCCTCAACGAGCCAGCTTTGGAAGATTGGTGCCCGATGGCGAAGGCCCTACAGCTGCAGGAGGCAGACCGGCGGCGGTTCGAAGCCGATCAACTCAAGGCTCTGCATCACAGGGAATTCCCTGACGATCCAGAGGCGTAATCCTCAAGCGGCTACCAGGGGTGCCGACTCCACCAGCGCCGGAGCCAGCCGCAGGCAGGTGTCGCCGGCGGGAACCTCGATCAACTTGGCTTGCCGGATCTTGGAGATCATCCGGGTGGTGGTCACCCGGGTGGCACCGATCAACTCCCCAATGCGCTCGTGGGTGAGGCGGAACGGCAAATCGCACCAATCACCACAGCGGCGGCCCATCCGCCGCACCAAAAGGCTGAGCAAAGCGTGCAGGCGTTGCTCGGCGTTGCCGAGATGGCGGATGCGCAGCAGTTGCAGCGTCCATTCATTGACTGGATCAAAGCCAGCCTCAGCGGTGGGCTCCGCCTCGGTGCTGAACAACAAGGGCGTGAGGGCCTCCACGCACACGCCTTCGCTGCAGAGGCGATCCGTGCGCAGCTGATCACCAGGTTGCAGGAAGGCCAGGGTCATGCCCTCGGTTTCCTCACAGGGGCAATACACACGGGCCATCCCCTCCAACACTTCGATGCAGCTGCCCTCTGGCCGCAGGGAGGGATCGAGCAGCACGGTCTGCCCAACCGGCATCCGCACGGCGCTCACAGGGGACTCGGGAAGGAAACGAAAGCTCATGGACCCATCCAAAGCAGGGCTAATTGCGAATGCGTCGCAATGTAGAGAAGCTTGGCGCTTTTTGCAAGCGATTCTCAATAGCATTGAGCAACTGCGAACCAAAGGGCCTCTAGGGCATCAAAAAGCCGCCTCGGGCGGATGGCCCAGGCGGCTCGATGCAATGCGAGGCGGGAGCTGCTCCCGCTTCAAATCACCTCTACTTCCAGCCGTTGCGCGCCATCAGCTGCACGGCCGCCTTGTTCTTGGCACCCATCTGTTCCGCCGACACGCCGTCGGCCTTGAAGGTGCCGAACTGCTGAAGGATCGCGTTATTGCCGTAGCCCTTGAGCGGATATTCGTTGTTGGCCTCGGCGTAGCCGCGACCACCGGTAGGTGAGGCCAGGAACTCAATCAGTTTCAGAGCGGCCTGGGGGTTCTTGGAGGTTTTCACCACCCCTGCACCTGAGATATTCACGTGTGCCGGATTGGTGAACACCACCTTCACCTTGTCTGCCATGGCTTGATCGGCCGCACCGTTGTCACCCGAGATCATCCGAGCGAGGTAATAGGTGTTCACCAGGCCCACGCCGCACTGGCCATTGGCCACAGCGCGGATCAAGGGCGTATCGGAGGTGAAGTAGGGCTTGGTCACATTGGAGGTCATGCCCTTCACCCAGGTCGCCGTGGCGGCATCACCCCGCAGGATCATCTGATCCGCAACGAGCGATTGGTTGTAAACGCTCTTGCTATCCCGCAGGCAGAGCTTGCCCTTCAAGGCCGGATTGGCCAGGTCGGCATAGCTGCGGATGCTGGCTGGGTTCACCAACTTAGGGTTCACCACCGGCACCCGAACGCGACGAGTGAGCCCGAACCAGCGCCCTTGGGCATCGCGCAGATTGGCCGGCACATCGCGATTGAGCACAACCGAGGAGGTGGGACGGAACAGACCCATGTCGGAGGCCTTGTCGAGACGGGCGGCATCCACCAGAACCAGCACATCGGCGGGACTGTTCTGGCCTTCGGTACGCACCCGCTCGATCAGGGCATCGTCTTTGGCCTCGAGCAACTTCACCTTGATGCCCGTGCGAGCCGTGAACTGCCGGTAGAGCTCCTTGTCGGTGTTGTAGTGACGGCCGGAGTAGACCCCGATCTCTTGGTTCTGGCCCTGGGCTGTCACCACGCCGGTGGCCATGATCGCCGCACCGGCCCCGGTCACCGCCAACAGGACGAAAGCACCGATGGATTCGGGTCGGCGCAATGAACGCAACGAAGGGAACGTCAAGGGATGAAATGTGTTCTTGCTCGGCACTATGGCCAGCAGCAACTCCTCAGGAGTAGGAGAGCGATCATTGCCAACCCGAGGGTGTGACAAATGTCACATCAACGCGTGCAAAGGCCTTGCCCGTAGGCTTTTTGGCGATGGTTCCTCTCCCAGACCAGGCAGCGCCACAAAGTCCACAGCGCGGCCTGCTTGGGGCGGGCGTGCTGCTTCTCTGCAGCTTGGCCCTGGCCCCGGTGCTCAGCCTGGGCTGGTTTGCTTTCGCTGCCAGCGAGGGATCCCGCTTCGATCTCGGCTACGGCGGGGTGGAGCAGGTGGTGAACACCCTCGCCCTGGTGGCCCTGGTGGGACTGCTCACCGCTCTACTGGGCACCGCCACAGGCTGGCTCACGGCCCGTTGCGCCTTTCCAGGCCGCCGTTGGCTGCGCATTGCCCAATTACTGCCCCTGGCCACCCCCAGCTATCTGCTGGCCGCAACCTGGATCGACCTTGGCAGCCGCTATGGCGTACGGGTGCACGGATTCACCCCCGCGCTGATCGTGATGGTGCTGAGCACCTACAGCTACGTGTTCCTGCTCTCGACTGAGAGCTTCTCGGTGAGCGGCCGCCGCCAGCTCGAAGCCTGCCGCAGCCTGGGCGTGGGCCCCTGGGGAAGTTTCTGGCGTGTCGCCCTGCCCATGGCACTACCGGCCATTGGTGCCGGCGTGGCTTTGGGGGGAATGGAGGTGGTGAATGAACTTGGCGCGGTGCAGCTGCTCGGCGTGCCAACCCTCTCCACCGGCATTCTCAATCGCTGGCAACAGGATGGCGATCCACAGGGTGCCGTAGCTCTGGCCTTGATGGCACTGGTGATCGTGGCCCTGCTGGTGGGCGCTGAACGCAACCTGCGCCAGCGCAGCCGCTGCTGGAACCTTGGCAACGACGGCGACGTCGACCCCCAGTGGCGCCTTGAGGGGCAGCGACGCTGGTTCGGCCAGGCTCTATGCCTGATTCCACCGCTGATCACCCTGGGGCTCCCGGTGATCTGGGCTGCCCTGAGCTGGGATCAGATCCCCGCTGAAGACACCACCGAACTGTTGACACTCGGTAGTCGCAGCTTCGGCCTGGCCCTCCTAGCAGCGGCCCTCACCGTGGCCGGCGGCCTGCTCTTGGCCATCGCCAAGCGCTGGATCCCGAATAGCGCGCTGCGCCGTCTCACCTTCATCGCTGGTCTGGGCTACGCGATCCCCGGAACGGTGCTGGCCCTAGCCCTGATGCTGATCGGGGGTCCGCTATCGCTGGCTCCCTTGCTGCTGCTGGTGTGGGGTTACAGCGATCGTTTCCTGGCGGTCTCGAAGGGCGGGCTCGATGCCGCCCTGGAGCGGATCCCACCGAGCGTGGATGAAGCCGCCACCTCCCTCGGCAACAGCTGGCTCGGAGTCTTGCGGCGTGTGCATCTGCCATTGCTGCGGGGTCCACTCCTGGTGGGTGGACTGCTGGTGTTCGTGGACACCGTGAAGGAGCTGCCCCTCACCTTTGCCCTGCGCCCCTTTGATTTCGACACCCTGGCTGTGCGGGTATACCAGTACGCCAGTGATGAGCGGGTGGGGGCAGCCCTGGTTCCAGCCCTGTTAATCCTGGCGCTGGGAATCCTGGCTGCCATAGCGCTGATCCCCAGCTTGGAGCGGCTCGAGCGACGCTGAACCTCGGGGTGTGTCTTTTGCTGCTCCCTCCGGCAGCAATCGTTCCGCAGGGATCTAGCGCCGGCGAGATGCTTCCGGGAGCGACCCCCCTCCGTCGATGTTGCGCTTGCATGGCGACCGCCAAAGCCTGATGGCGGCTTTGATGGCCCACTGGGCCGATCAGCAGCTCGGCCTCAGCCCCGCCACCACTGCTGCACCACCGCAGGTGTGCCATACCAGTGAGCACCAAAGGCACCCCCGTGAGCAACGCCCGACAGCGTGATCTGCTCCGAACCATCCAGCAGCGCCGACTGCACCGGCACCAGGCCATCCCCCTTCAGATCACGGCAACCAGCGATGGCTTGGTAGGAGCCCGGGGCCATGCGTTGACTGAGGGCCGAGCCATCACCGGCCGACAAGGCACCGGCCACAGAGAGGTAGTGCACCTGATCGGCGAAGCAGGCTCCGGGGTAAAGGCGATCCACCATCTGCCGCAGCGGTGTGGCCCGCAGAGCTGTGTGGGGGCTCCCCAGCGTGTAAAGCCGATCAGCCCTTCGCTTGCCGTCGTATCGGCGCCCAGCGAAGGGAGTATCTGCCAGAAAGAGGCGCAGCATCACACCACCAGAGCTGTGGCCGATCAGCGTTACCTTGCCTGTGGCTGAGCGAGCGGCCAACACCTCTGCTTGAGCGGCCACCCGATCCAACAAGCGCCGCCAGCCGAAGGCCCAGGAAGTGAGCAGCCAATCGAAACGGTTGGCTGGCACCAGCTCAACCGGCTGATGCGTGTGCTGCTGCAACCAGCTGCACATCGGCTGATAGGCCTCTTCGGTGATCAGAAATCCACCCAGAATCAGCACGGGTTGAGCAGGCACGTGTAGCGCTCTCTTTCGACAGGGTCTATGGTGACTCTGTGAACCGATCGGCGAGCACCAACGCGCCGCATCCCTTCACGCCCGATCCGCTCTCCCTTGAGAGGGAGTTTGAACGGCAGCCGTCATCTCGGTTGTCATCGAGGCAAAGCGACAGATAACTCAAAGCAACACAACGATGACCATTCACATCCCCACCCACAAACCAACCAAGGCCCCTAGCCACCGCCCCAAAGCCCAACAACAGCGTCCAACACCCCACCAACCCACGTGGGAAGAGCTGCTGGGCCGCCGCTGAGGCACGCCTGCAGCAACAACGTTCACTCGCTTGAATGGGCCCCTGCACCCATGGGCCGATGGATCCTTACTGGCTGAAGCTGCGCTGGCCTCTCACGGTGCTGGCTCTTGGCACGATGCTGATCGGGGTTCTGTTGCGCAGCAGCCAACATCCGATCCAGCTGCGCTTGGTGCTGAGCTTTGCCGAACCGCTCAACCTCGCTGGTCAGGTTGAAGGTGTGCTGAGCATGCCGAAGCCACTACAAATGCTCCACAGCGGAGACGTGAAGGTTCAGGTCACCGAGCAATCACCGATCCAGTTGAGCGTGAACAACCGAACCCCTGTGCAGGTGGAAGTCAGCAATCCCAATCCGATTCAAATCAAAATGAGTGAGGACAAACCTATGGAGGTTGACGTACAGCCCAAGGCTCCCGTCAACGTGAAGATCGGGCTGTGATTCGAGGCAAGTCTCGTTAGCGTGCGGCTAACGCTGTAGGCATCGATGGCACCGGAGCGGTTCTTTCTCGAACTCACACCACCGTCTGAGCTGCTCAGGCAAGCGCCCCATGTGGTGATCGTGGGCGCGGGATTCGCGGGCTTGAAGGCGGCTCAGACCTTCGCCGGCAAGACCGTGCGGGTCACCCTGATCGACAAACGCAACTTCAACCTGTTTCAGCCCATGCTGTATCAGGTGGCCTCAGGCCTGGTGTCGCAGACCGACGTGGCTTCACCGCTGCGGATCATGATCGGCAAGGCCCCCAACGTTCAGATCCTGATGGGGGAGGTGGTTGACATCGACGCCAACGCCAAGGAGGTGGTTTTCAACGACCGGCGACTGCGTTACGACCATCTGATCTTGGCCACCGGCGCCACCAGCAGCTTCTTCGGCCACGACGAATGGGCGCAATACGCCACGCCGATGAAATCGCTCGAAGATGCCTACGGCATTCGCAAGCGGGTGCTGGGAGCCCTCGAGGAAGCTGAGCAAACCCCCGATCTCGACAAGCGCCGCCTGTTGCAATCCGTGGTGGTGGTGGGCGGCGGCCCCACAGGCTGCGAGCTCGCGGCCTCCCTCAACGATTTGATGCGCCACACCCTTGAGCGCGACTTCAAACAGATCGATCCCACCCATTGCAAGGTGACGTTGGTTGACCCCGGCGATCGGGTGCTGCGGGCGATGGACCCCCAGCTCTCGCAAGCCGCCGGCGACCACCTCAAGCGCTGTGGCGTGGAACTGCTGCTAGGGGGCAGGGTGAAAACGATCGAAGAGGGCAAGCTCACGGTGACCACCAGCGATGGTGAGGTCACCCTGGAGGCCCAAACCATCTGCTGGACCGCTGGTGTAGCCGCATCACCTCTGGGCAAGTTGCTGGCGGATCGCACCGGCTGCAACACCGATCGCGGTGGCCGCATCCCGGTGGAGCCCGATTTCTCCATCCCTGGGCATCCAGAGATTCGTGTTTTGGGCGATCTCTGCAGTTACACCCACACCAAAGACGGCAAACCGCTACCCGGGATGGCTGGCCCAGCTGTGCAGATGGGCGTGTGGGTCGCCAAAGACATCCTGGCCAAACAGCAAAACCAACAGCACCCCGCCTTTGCGTTCACCGACTTCGGCACAATGGCGATTGTGGGCTCGCTCTTCGCCGTTGCAGACCTTCGGGGCGTCAAGGTGAGTGGCGTGTTCGGGTGGCTGCTCTGGGGTTTGGCTCACCTGGCCTTCATGCCCGATCGCGAAAACCGGTTAACACTGCTCACCAAATGGCTGTGGCTGATCTTCACCCGCGAACGCTCGGCCCTCGTGATTACTGGCGCACCGTCATAGAGCGGGCTCAGCAGCTGGCATCGGCTGATCGGCCAGATCTTTGAGGGCGTGATACACCGGCTTGGCCACCACCAGCCGGCTCACATAAGCCGCGATCACGGCCGCCAACAACAATCCGGGCAAGAGCTGCTGATCACCGGCCATGCGCACACCGAAGAGCACGGCCAGCACGGGCAACTGGGTGGCCCCGGCCAATCCAGCCACCATCCCGAGGGTGAGGCCGAGCTGAGCGGCCATGGCGGTATCTCCCAGGCTGTGGCCCAGAACAGCACCGAAGGTGAAGGAAGGGTCGATCAGGCCGCCGGGGATGCCTGCACCCAGGGCCAGGATGGGCCCAACCACCCGCAGCACAAGGGTGAGCAGATCACCAAACAGCCCTGGCAGCAGGAAATTCGTGGGTGAGCCGCCCTCGATCATGTGGGTCATCAAGAGCTCTCCGTCACAGCCGGCGGCACCTCCGCTGATCAGCAGAAACACACTGAGCACCCCCCCCAGCAGCAACCCGAAGCGCAGTGGTTGCTGCTGAACGATGCGGCGCCAGCGGCGCGTGGCGTCCAGGAGCAAACGCGCGAAGAGAGCGCCAAGCCCTCCCGCCAGAGCACCGATCGGCAGGGCCCAGGCCAGCTGGCTCAATTCAGAGGGAGCGACGCCCACCATGCCCAGAGCAAATTCGGGCTGGCCCACCACGCTGCTGAAGGCTGCGGCCAAAGCCCCGATCACCAGAGCTGGCCAGATCAACCCCACCGAGAAGGTGCCCATAAACTCCTCCGCCACAAACACCACCCCCAGCAGCGGGGTGTTGAAACCTCCGGCCAGGCCTGCACCACCAGCCACCGCAAGCAGATCTGCGTGGTTCAACTCACGCAGCCAACCAGGAAAGCGGCGCCGCAACCAATAAGCCGCTGTCGCACCCACCTGCACCACCGGACCCTCCCGCCCCAAGGGCATCAGGCTGAGGGTGGCCAGGCCCCACAACAGCAACCGCTGCACAGTGGGCACTAGCCCCAAAAGCGATCCAGCCTGGTCGGGATGCTCAATGCTGGTCATCGCCTGGGGTATACCCGACCCCTTACCGCGACTGAACGATCTGCTCTGAAGCACCAGCAGCAGAGGCAGCACCAGCAGAGGGGCTAGTGCAAGCAACAGCGTGAGCGGACGCCAGGGGGTGCCACTGAACGCTGGCAACAGCTCGAGCAGCTGATCGCCCCAACGATCCAAGAGGTTGAACGGCCAGCAGAGCAGACCAACAAACAAACCCAGGATCCCGAGCTGGAGCAGCCGCCGGATCAATGCCTTCAATTGCGTCATTCAGTCAGTCAGGAGAGCCGTTTCTGAACGCGACCCAGGATCAGCGCGATCAAGATGGCCACGTATAGCTGACCAGCAATGGTGATCACGTTGGCGATCACCTGAACAGCCACGTTGCTGGGGGTGAGCACGTCAGTGCCCACCGTGGTCAGCAAGCCGAAGGAGGCTGCCATCAGGGAAGGCGCCATCGCCACGCTGGCATCTCCGCTGGCCGTGAGGGCTGGCAACGCCGATGTCAAAAAAGCCGCAGGCTGAAGCACCCACATCGCCGTGAGCAACACACCGCCAGCAATCCCCACCGTGAGGTAGCCGGATGCCGCACCCAGCACAACCGACATGGTGACGAAAGGCTCCCGGATCAAGGAGCGCACTTTGCGCACCACGGCCACCAGCAGAAACATCACCCAAACCACCACATGAGGCAGGGTGAGCGCTCGGCCGAAGCCCGGGCTGAAGGTCAGTGCCAGATGCCAGATCACCTCTAAGGCGATGGCCGTGCAGCCAAGGCCGTACATCAATGGACGCGTGCGCTTCAACGAACTGAACCGACTCACGAACACCATGAGCACCAACGCCTGGCCGATGAGCAACAGCGACAACAGCGGTATGAACAGCTGCGCCAGCGGCAGCATCAGCAACAGCACCAGCTCGTAAACCAGCGTGATCCGATAGCCGAGATGGCGATGGCGGATCCGCTGCAGCTGCTCGCGGGTGAGCTTCACAGACCAGGGCTGCTCTGCATGATGCCGCCGTCGGCAAAGATGCTGGTGGCGGTGATGTAGCTGGCGGCATCACTGGCCAGGAAGGCCACCACCTTGGCGATCTCTTCAGGCTGGGCCATGCGCCCCATGGGGATGGCAGCGTTGAGCTTGGAAAGCAGCTCTGGATTGTTCATCGTGGAGTCGTTGATCGGAGTGGCCACTGCACCTGGGCCCACATTCACGATCGACACGCCTTGGGAAGCCAATTCCACACCGGCGGTACGGGTGAGCATGCGAACACCACCTTTCGCCACGCAATAGGGCGTGTTGTTTGGCATCGGCCAGTCTTCATGCACCGAGGAGATGTTGATGATGCGGCCGCCGCTGCCCTGGGCGATCATCTGCTTGGCGGCGTACTGCGTGGCAAAGAACACACCGCGCAGGTTCACATTCAGCACCTTGTCGAAATCCTCAGGCGTGGTGTCGAGGATCGAGGTGCGGGTTTCGATACCAGCGTTGTTCACCATCACATCGAGACGGCCGTAGCGATTGACCGCTTCCTGCACCAGGCGCTGTAGGTCGTCGAGGTTCGACACATCGGCCTGCACGCCGCAGCAGCTACCGCCCAGCTCACCGATCTCCTCTTCAATCGCCTCGGTGGCCTCGGGGTGGGAGCGGTAGTCGATCACAACCTTGGCGCCAAGGCGCGCCACCACTTCCACAATCGATTTACCGATACCGCTGTTGCCACCGGTCACGACGATCACCTTGCCCTTGAGCAGGTTGGAGAGGGTCTCAAGGGCGTAGGGATTGGTGGTGGTCATGATGGCGGGCCATCGATGTTGTTCATCAGAACCTAGAGACTTCATCGATCTTGCGCTGCAAGCTGCAACACCACTCGCAACACCTGCTGAGCCAACCGACCTCTCCATTGCGATGACAATCGGCTGACAACTGGCGAAGCATCCCTACGTTGCAGCAACAACCCCAGCAGGCAGGGGCACGTTCCAATGGCTCAGCAAGATCCACCCTCCATTCCCTACTGGCATGTGTTCACCGATGCCAAGGGCATCAGCCGCCAACGGCAGGGCCGGATTGATGGCTTTGTGATGAACGCGATCAGCGCCGGGGCCAGCGCCCAATGGATTGGCCAGCGCGTTCAAGGCGGCATGACTCTGCTGTTCACCGTGTTGCCCCCAGGTTGGCAAGGCGATTGGCATGAAAACCCCGCTCCGCAATGGATCGTGCCGCTGAGCGGCAGCTGGGGCGTCGAAACCATGGATGGCGATCGGGTGGAGATGGGGCCGGGCATGGTGTCATTCGGCGCCGACCAAGCCACCACAGAGCACAACGGCAAGCGCGGACATCGTTCCTGGACGGTGGGCGATCAGCCGGCGGTGCTGATGCTGGTGCAGTTCGGCCCGGAGGTGCCTCCGCCCCCGATCCCGGAGCTAGCTGGCTGAGATGGCAACCACGTATCCCTCGACCTGTACCGAGAGCTACGACAAGCGATTTGAGCAGCTGGTGCTGTTCAACGCTGAGCTCGAGCGACTAGCCGAGGGCTTCCGCTGGCTGGAAGGGCCGGTGTGGTTTGGCGACCACGCATGCCTGCTCTTCAGCGACATCCCCAACAACCGCACCCTGCGCTGGAGCGCCCAACACGGCATCAGCACCTTCCTCGAGCCATCCGACTTCGCCAATGGCCAGACCCGTGACCTCGAGGGTCGGCTAATCCAGTGCCATCACCGCAGCCGCTGCCTCACCCGCCACGAACACAACGGTGCGATCACCACGCTGGTGAGCCAGGCCCGCGGCCAACGGCTCAATGCCCCCAACGACGTGGTGGTGAAGAGCGATGGCTCCATCTGGTTCAGCGATCCGCTCTACGGCTTGATGAACGACTACGAGGGTGGACGCCAAGCCTCCGAGCAAGCGCCAGCGCTGTACCGGCTCGATCCAGCCACCGGTGTAGCCCAGGCGATGGCCACCGATTTCGACGGTCCCAACGGCCTGGCCTTCTCGCCCGATGAGCAACTGCTTTATGTGGCCGAATCCGGCGCGCCGGGAGCCAGCGAGCCGCGGCAATCCATCCGGCGCTTCCACGTCAACAGCGATGGGATGAGCCTCAGCGGTGGAGAGGTGTTCCACAAGATCAGCCCAGGCTGGGCCGATGGCTTCCGCGTCGACGAGCACGGCAACCTCTGGTGCGGCGCGGCCGATGGGGTGCATGTGATCGCACCCGATGGGGTGTTGATCGGCAAAGTGCTCGTGCCGAAGCGCGTGTCAAACCTCTGCTTCGGCGATCGCTATGGCAGCCGTTTGTTCCTGTGCGCCTCCACGGCGATCTATTCCCTGTTCACCAACACACGCGGTGCCACCTGGCAGCGCTAATTCTTCCAGTCCCATGGCCAATCCCCAACTCGAAGCGTTTCTCAACCAGGTGAAAGGCGACGCCGCCTTGCTGCAACGCTTCAGCAGCTGTTCCAATCTCAACGCGATCGCCGCGCTCGGGGCCGAACAGGGTTTCAGCTTCACCGGCGTGGATCTGGTCAAACATCAAGCCGAGGCCACCCTGCGCTTGAGCGACAGCGATCTTGAGGCTGCAGCCGCTGGGGTGGAGCTGGAGGGCCACCTCTGGCTGATGAAGATCGTGTGGAGCTGAAGGGCCAATGCGCACGATCCCCGCACTCGAGCTCGCCGACTGCCAACACATCGCCGCCGCCGCGGAGGCGATGGCCGCGCAACATCAGGCCACGGTGAGCCTGGCCATCTGCGATGGGGGTGGCCATCCACTGCTGCTGCTACGCCTGGATGGGGCCAGCCCATCCAGCGCTTCGGTGGCCCTGGCCAAAGCTCGCATGGCAGCGCTGAATGGCAAACCCACCGCTGATCAGGAAGCGGCGATCAATGGCGCGCGGCCTGCACTCCTGCAACTCTCAGCCGTGTTCAAGGAAGCAGCTGTCGCCATGGGCGGCGGCCTGCCGCTGCTGCACAACGGTGCGTGCATCGGAGCCATTGGCGTGTCGGGCATGACACCCGAGCTCGATGCGGCTATTGCCGCCGCAGGTGCCTACGCCTTAACCAGCACGTCTCGCTAACCCTCGAGCATGGCAACGCCTCACATCCGCAGTATCGGCTTCACCTGCCAGAACGCCGAGGCAGTGGCGAAGTTCTACAGCACGCACCTGGGCTGCCGGCACAGCAGCACGCTGGAGATCAACGGCGGCGACTATGCCGAGCTTGTTGGGCTGAACGGCAGCCAACTCAAGCTGGTGCGGCTGCAGCTTGGGGCTGAACAGCTGGAGTTGCTGCAGGTGGTGGAGCTGGGTCCAGGCCTACGCCCTGGCCGGCCCATTCCCGCCGACGCCCGCAGCAACGACCTCTGGTTTCAGCACATCTGCATTGTGGTGGCTGACATGGATGCCGCCGCAGCACCCATCCAAGCTCTGATCGAGCAAGGACAACTGCGCACGATCTCCAGCCGCCCCCAAACGCTCCCCAGCTGGAACAAAGCCGCCTCTGGAATCCAGGCCTTCAAATTTCACGACCCGGAAGGCCATTGCCTCGAGCTGTTGCAGTTTCCAGCCGATAAAGGCGAGGCGCGCTGGCACGCTCCGGCTGCAGCGTCGCCATATCTGGGGATCGACCACAGCGCCATCGCCAATGCCGACACCCCGCGGAGCTGCCGCTTCTATGAAGAGCTGCTGGGCCTACGCCTCGGCGGCGATGGTGTGAACAGCGGGATGGAACAAGATCACCTCGATGGCCTCAACGGCACAGAGGTGCGGATCACAGGCCACCGCTGCCCTGAAGGAGCTGGCGTGGAGTGCCTCAACTACCTCCACCCTGGCGGCGGACGTTCCTTACCTGGAGATCAAAACGCCGCCGACACCGCCCATTGGCAGATCCGTTTGGAGGTGAGCGATCTCGAGGCCATCGCCTCCCAGCTAGAGCACTTCGGCGGCAGCATGGTGAGCCCAGGGGCGATCCAGCTGAGCAACGACCAGGCCACAGCGCTGGGCTTTTGCCAAGCACTGCAGATCCGCGACCCCGACGGCCATCAGCTGCAGTTGGTGTGCAGCTGATCACAGCTGCGCTGCGCTGCTGAACAACCCCATCTAACTTTTCTCAAGACCCCGCAAACCCATGGACATCACTGTTGTGGAGCTGCTGGTGCCAGCCGCACCATCCACCTTTGCCCAGGCCGCCCTGTTCGTGCTGCGGGTGTTCATGGGCATCTGCTTCATCCGCCATGGCTGGCCGAAGCTGCGCAACCTTCAGACCTGGGCCCAAATGTTGAAAACACCGGCCTGGCTCTGCTTTCTCTCGGCTGGATCGATGTGGGCCGGTGGCATTGCCTTAATCGTGGGCCTTCTCACCCCACTAGCTTCTTTTGCGATTTTGGTGTCGATGGCTTACGCCATGGTTCTGGAAATCCGCGCTGGCTTTCCGTTTATCGCGGCCGATCCTTATCTGATTCCCGAAGGTGATTACGCGGGCCCGATGGGAGTGGGTGAGCCTCCCAGCTGGGAGAAAGCCGCCATGTATGTGGTGATGTGCCTGGTGCTCATGTTTTGCGGTGGTGGACTGCTCTCGCTCGACACGTTGCTGATCGAGGATCTGATCCGTATCTGGCTGGGGATATAACCCCCCACCTACACAGCACAACGCTCCTTGAGGTGCTCCCCAACGCGAATCGCGTTCGCAATGGCCGTGAGGGAGGGATTCACAGCGCCGATGCTGGGGAAAAAGCTGGTATCAACCACGTAAAGGTTATCGAGTTCATGCGCTTTGCAATTCACATCAAGCACCGAGCTTGAGGGGTCAATGCCGAAGCGGCAGGTGCCGGCTTGGTGGCCAACAGCTGCAATGCCCATCGGATTTTTGATGTAGATCTGGCGTTCAACCAAGTGCTTCTTGAGATAAAGCTTGTCGAGCAACCCCTGCAGACGGCTCCAGAGTCGATCAGCAGAAGTTTGGTTGTTCACGGTGTAATTAAGATGCACATGACCGGCTGAATCCACGGTCACCCTGTTGTTTGGATCCGGCAAGTCTTCCGTCGTAATCCAGAAATCCAACGCATGGGCGGCGATCTCATCCATGCCCCAGTTGGGCATCAGGAAGGTTTCCAGGGGCGCATAACCCTTCATGATCGCCCCACGGGTTTTACCCGTCATCTGGATATTGCCCATGGGGTAGTCATAGTCGGCGTCACCGAAATACCAATCGTTAATCGAGATCGTTTTCTGGAAGATGGTGGGATTGGGCTCGTGGGAGAGCGCCACAGCCGCCTTGCTGTTATGGAACATATAGTTGCGACCCACCTGATCGGAGCCGTTGGCTAGGCCGTTCGGGTGCTTGTCATTGGCCGACATCAACAGCAGCCGAGCGCTGTTCGCAGCACCACAGCTCACCACCACAAGATCGGCGCTGTAACGCAGCTCTTCGCCATCGCGAACGAGCTCCACTGCGCTAACCGTGGTGCCAGCCGCATCCGTAACCAGGCGCTTCACCTCCGCCCTGGTGAGCAGCGACACATTGGCACTGGCCGCCAACGCCGGGCGCACACCACATACCTCCGCATCACCCTTAGCGTGCACAAGGCACGGGAAGCCATCACAGTTATTGCAACGCCGGCAACGGCTGTAGGGCATGTTGCCCTCATCCAGCATCACGCCACTGGGGGCATGGAACGGATGCAGGCCAGCACTGCGCAGATCATCGGCGAGTTTCTGAATCCGAGGCTCATGACTGATCGGCGGATGGGGGTAAGGCGATGAGCTGGGTGGATCGGTTGGGTCTTCGCCGCGCAGGCCATGCACGTGATACATCGCTTCGGCCTGCTGATACCAAGGCTCAAAGTCGCTGTAGCGCAGAGGCCAAGCCGGTGAGATGCCGTCGTGATGCTCCAGCTCTTCAAAATCGCGCTGACGGTAGCGGAAATGGTGGGCGCCATACATCTTGGTGGCACCACCCACGAAGTAATGGGTACCTGGCTGAAAGGGCTTGCCCTTGCCGTCGTACCAAATGTCTTTGGAGAGATAGCGGCCTTTCTGAAACACCTCATCGGCATCCCAGTTCTGAGGCTCCTGCGGCAACCAGTCACCGCGCTCGAGGATCAAAATCCGCAAGCCCGTTGGAGCCAACACCCGCGCCAAGGTGCCGCCACCAGCGCCACTGCCAATGATCAACACATCGAAGTGCAAAGCATCAGGCTTCTTCAGCTGACCAAGCGACTGGAGGTGTTCCACAGGACGATCATCAATACTCGCAAACTAGAAGCGAGCGCTCACTCTGTCCGCAGATTGTCACGACCCTTTGGCAGCGTTGCTGTAGCGGCTGAGCTGGTTGATCATCTTGCAGACCATGGCCGTCCAGCCGGTCTGATGGCTGGCTCCAACACCCGAGCCATTATCACCGTGGAAGTATTCATTAAACAAAATCAGATCACGCCAATGGGGATCATGTTGCAGTAGATCCACAGACCCATTGAAGGGTCGCCGGCCATCTTGGCCTCTGCGGAAAATATTAACCAAACGCTCCTGCAGGAGTAGCGAGGCATCCCAGAGATTCACCCACCGACCAGAGCCTGTAGGAAACTCAACCTTAAAGGTATCACCATAGTAATGACCAAACTTCTGAAGTGATTCAATCAAGAGAAAGTTGACGGGAATCCATACGGGCCCACGCCAGTTGGAATTGCCACCAAACATCGGCACAGGACTATCGGCAGGGCTATAGGCCAAAGTTTGACTCTCTGAACCTTCTGTGAAGGTGTAGGGATGATCGGCATAGACCTTCGACAGCCCACGAATGCCATAGGGCGAAAGGAACTCGGCCTCGTCAAACAAACGCGTACAAATCCTGCGCAGACGATCCTCCGGAACCAGCGAAAATAAAAGCCGATCGTTGCGCCACTGGCCAAAGTTGTCGATCAGCCATTTGGGACTGGTGCGCTCATGCAGGAACCAACGAAGACTCTCAGGAACGTTTAACACCGGCAAACGCTTGACTGCGTCCACATCGAAACTAGCCACAGCAAGGAGAGGAACCAATCCAGACAGCGAGCGCGTCTTTAGAAAGGTTGTACTGCCATCAGGACGCTTGATCACATCGTAGTAGAATCCATCTTCTTCATCCCAATTAACAAACCCACGACTTCCCTGGGTATTGAGAGTTAGCGCTAACTGCACAAAGTCATAGACAAATCGCTCGCAGATATCGGCGTATTCAGGCTCCTCTCGGCTCAGCTCAACACTAATGTTCAGCAGATTAAGGCTAAGTGAGGCCATCCAAGCGGTGCCGTCGCACTGCTCAATGCGGCTGCCGTCAGAAAGCGGAAAGCGACGATCAAAAACGGCAATATTGTCGAGGCCCAGAAAACCTCCTTCAAAAACGTTATCGCCAGATCGGTCATTGCGATTAGCCCACCAGCCATATTCCAAAATTAATTTGCGCAGAGCTGCCCTCAGAAACCCATAATCAGGCTCCTGCGTTGCCTTGCGTTCAATCTGGAAGATGCGCATGGCCGCCCAAGCACCGATCGGCGGATTGGGATCGGAAAGCGCCCACTCGTAAGCAGGGGTCTGCGCATTGGGCGCGGTGTAGTGGGGTGAACGCAGCAACATGCACTGTTGCTTGGCCGTAGCGGGATCAGCAATCGCGAAGGCCACTGCGTGAAACATGAGATCCCACTGGCAAAAGTAGGGGTACTCCCATGCATCCGGCATGGAAATCACATCATGGGCATGCAGGCGTTGCCAACCTCCATTTTGTGTATGCCAGCGCTGCGCAGGGGGAGGAGGTGAGGTGGGATCACCATCCAGCCAACGCAGCACACTCCAGCCGTAATACTTCTTGCACCAAAGCAAACCAGCCATACCGCTGGTGTGGATGAGGCGATCGTCTGGCGAAAGATTGGGAACAGCGCTCTCGAAGAAATCATGCCATTCCTGCTCTCGGGCACGGAACAAGGCATCGAAACCTTCGCCAAACCATTCAAGTTGGCTGCTGGTCTCAGGACCAACAAGGCGTAACTCAAGCTGCCATTCTTCTCCAGGCTGCAGCGTCTTTTGCAGCAATCGGGCCACTTTGGTGCCTTTAAGGAGTGGATTTATCGCCGCTTCTTCACCCTCACAGATGTAGCGATGGAAGCCGTCCTTCTGGAAAGGCCTTCGATTCGGTTGTTGGTAGAGGCGCTCCGTATTGGTTTCGTTATCGGTGAAGAGCCACTCACCCTGATCACGGCATGCAAAGCGGTACTGGCCTAATCCCCCACCCACGTCGGCGATAACGGTATCGCCATCGAGCTGCATGGGATGCTCGTGCTCATCGGGGTAGCCCCAGCTCCAGGTGTTGCGCAGCCAGAGCGTGGGCAGAAGGGTGAGTGGTGCTGGATCGGGCCCGCGATTGATCGCACGAACCCTGATCGCGATGTCATCCGGCGAAGCCTTGGCATACTCGATAAAGACATCGAAATAACGGCTCTCATCAAAGATGCCGGTATCCACTAATTCATATTCTGGTTGATCACGCCCCCGGCTGCGGTTCTCGTCAAGCAATTGCTCATAGGGAAAACGTTGTTGCGGATATTTATAAAGCCCCCGCATAAAGCTATGGGTGGGGGTATTAGCCAAATGAAAATAGTAGTCCTTGATGTCTTCACCGTGATTGCCCTCTCCATTGGCCAGGCCAAATGGACGTTCCTTCAAGACGGGGTCTTGACCATTCCAGAGAGCCAGGGAAAAACAGAGTCGACATTGGTCATCACAGATCCCCAGCAGACCATCCTCTCCCCAGCGATAGACACGAGCATGAGCATGATCGTGGGGGAAGGACGCCCAGGCATTGCCATCAGCCGAGTAATCCTCGCGGACAGTGCCCCATTGCCGTTCTGGCAGATAACTACCCCAACGCCTCCATGGCACATTTTCACGATCGCGCTCAGCTATGCGGCGGTGTTCGGAAGCGCCCGCTGATGGAGGGATCGGTGCAGTCACAATGCAGCTACCACCTGATCACCGATCCGAAGGGCATTAGCAATGACGGTGAGCCCAAGTCCCACTGCAGGACAACTCGGGAAAACGCTGGCATCAGCGATGTAGAGGTTATTGAGCTCATGGCTACGTCCCTGCAGATCAACAACGGAGGTAGCGGGGTTAGAACCCATTCGACATGTGCCACACACGCTCCCCATCACCGT
The DNA here is from genome assembly GCF_018502385.1 of Synechococcus sp. LA31. Lineage (NCBI taxonomy): Bacteria > Bacillati > Cyanobacteriota > Cyanophyceae > Synechococcales > Synechococcaceae > Synechococcus > Synechococcus sp. LA31. The sequence goes on along the minus strand of NZ_CP075523.1, from coordinate 193,423 downwards.
GAGTGGAGCTTCACCGCGAGGGTGGGTGGGCGCTGGTTTCACCACATGGCAGTCGGGATCGCTTTCCACCTGTTTAAGCGTGTCGATCCAGCGATAGACCAAGCGGTCGTGAGCCTCCCGGTTATTCGGGAGATAGTTGATCTGCAGCTGGTTACCGCGCAGGGTGATGCGGTTATGGGGATCGGGCAACACTGCACTCATCGCCCACCAGACCACCGATCGCGCCGCCAGCTGCTCGAGTCCGAAGTTCGGCAGCAACTTGGTGACCAGCGACAACACTGGTGGCGATTCAGCAAACAAAGCGTCCTGGAGCACCCCGCCCCCTGTCGCCACAGAGCCCAGGGGGAAGCTCACATTCTTATCCCCCCAGTAGTAGTCAGTGATGCCGAGGCTGCGGCCATAACGACCAGAATTAGGTTCGGTCGCCAGCTGAATCACCGAGGTGAGCTGGGGTTTCATCAGGTTGCGACCCACCTGATCGGACCCATTCGACAAGCCACGACTGTGATGCTCCGTTGCGGAGCGGAGCAGAATCTCAGCCGTGTTGATCGCACCGGCGGCTAACACCACCACATCGGATCGGAACAACCAGGTGACCCCCTCAATTTCGGCCTCCACACCGCGCACCTCGGTGCCCGTGGGATTCACATGCAGGCGGCGTACACGGGCGCGATCACGCAGCTGAAACCCAGGGGTTTGCAGCGCAGGATCCACCCCAAACAGCTCACTATCACCACTGGGATCAGCAGCCGATTCCGACCAGGTCTGCGGAAGCAGATAGGGATGGGTGCCCTGTCGTTCAAGGGAAGCCTTGAGCTCCTGCATGAAGGGCTCAATCGGCTTGGGTTGGTGGAGGTAGGCGGTAGTCCGGGGTGGTTCAGAGGGATCGATACCCGCCTCACCATGCACACGAAACAATTGCTCAGCCCTGGCGTAATAGGGCTCAAAATCCGCATAGCGCAGCTGCCAGTCGGGAACAGCCCCCTCCTGATAGGTCAAACCTGTGAACTCCCGCTCGCGCATGCGCTCCAAGACTCCGCCCCAGATCTTGGTATTGCCACCAAGGGCGTAGACGGTCTGTGGATAAAAGGGATCACCGTCGGGGCCAAACCATTGCTCACCTGGGTGGTAACGGTCTTTGCGGAACAAATCCGTGTCAGCCACGTTTTGATCAGCGAGCGCCAGTGGACCTCCGCGCTCAAGCAACAAAACTCTCTTACCAGCAGCCGCCAACTGGGAAGCCATCGTGCCGCCACCGGCACCGCTGCCGATCACAATTACGTCGTAGTGGATGTCATCGATGATCATGGCTTTAGGTGGTGCGTTGCCAGACGTAAATGAGGAGGTAGAGGATGATCCAGATCACATCCACAAAATGCCAGAAGAGACTCACTGACGTGACGCCCATCTCCCCCTTGACATAGTTGTTTGGGAGGAAGGAGCGATAGAGCATCAGGCTCATGAGCAGGATGCCAGTGATCACGTGAAGACCATGGAAGCCAGTGAGGAGATAGAAGGTGCCCCCAAAAACACCACTCGTCAGATCAAACGGAAGATTTGACCACTCCACATACTGGCCATACACGAAATAACTACCCATCGCCATCGTGAGCAGCCACAGGGCACGAAAACCCCAGAGGTTCTCTTTGTGTAAATAGCGTTCCGCGAAGTAGGCCACGAAGCTCGAGCTCACCAGGATCACGGTATTGATCAGCGGCAGGCGTGTCTCAAGACCCTCAACTCCTTGAGGTAGCCATTCGGGTGAAGTAATTTTCAGCAGAGTAAACCCGCTAAAAAAAGCCAAGAAGATAATGCTCTCAGAGCACAGAAAGATTATAAATCCCGTCAGATTATGACCATCATGCTTGATGTGACCTGGACGGTGCTTGAGAGGGAGATCAGGGTTCGCGGTGGTCATGGTTTAAGCCTCAAGAGCACGGCGCACGTAGTACTCCTCGTCTTCCACGAGGGGCTGACCCAAGCCATAGCCATAGGGAGCGCTAATGACGGTGGGCACGTCGTCTTCGAAGTTTTCAGATGGTGGGGGAGACGGCAAAAGCCACTCCAAACCAATGGCATTCCAAGGATTAGGCGGTGCTTTCGCACCCCTAGCCCAGGAGCTCACGATGTTGAGGATGAAAGGAATGGCGGCGACGCCCACCATGAAAGCGCCAATACTGGCGATCACATTCCAGATTGCAAATTCAGGGTCGTAGGAGGCCACCCGTCGTGGCATGCCGTAAAGACCGGCCCAGTGCAGCGGCAGCCAATTCAGGGTTGCACCGATGAAGGTGAGCACGAAGTGCACCTTACCCAAACCTTCGTAGTACATACGACCGGTGAACTTGGGGAACCAGTGGTAAATACCAGCAAAGATTCCAAAGCCGATTGTATTGAAGATCACATAGTGGAAGTGAGCAACCACGAAATAAGTATTGCCCACGTGAATATCCACAGGAGCTGTGCCAAGCATGATGCCCGTAATGCCACCGAGAATGAAGTTCACCAGCCCACCCAGCACGAACAGCATGGGGGTCGTGAGTCGAATCTTGCCGCCCCAAAGGGTACCCAGCCAAGCGAACACCTTCACACCAGTGGGCACAGCGATCAGCATTGTGGTCACAATGAAGATATTGCGCATCCACTGAGGTGTACCCGAGTAAAACATGTGGTGCACCCACACAATCAACCCCAGGAACGTGATCACAAATGAAGCCAACGCCACAAACTTATAACCAAACAGTGGCTTTCGCGAATACACCGTAATGAGCTCTGAGAAAATCCCGAACACCGGCAAGACCATCACATACACAGCCGGGTGCGAATAGAACCAGAAAAAGTGCTGGTAAAGCACCGGATCACCACCACCTTCAGGCCGGAAGAAGCTGGTGCCGAAGCTCAGATCAAACAGCAGCATGATGGCGCCGCCGGTGAGCGCAGGCAAGCCAATCAATTGCAGGGTCTGAGCAGCCCAAGCGGTCCAGATAAACACCGGCATACGGAAGAAGCCCATGCCGGGGGCTCGCATCCGAATGATTGTGGTCACGAAATTAATCGCCCCCATGATCGACGAAATCCCCGAAAGGGCCACCGCCAAAATCCACAGGAATTGGCCATTAATAAAATGGCCAAGAGGGTTCTGAATGCTGATGGGCGGATACGACCACCAGCCCGCGGAGGCTGGACCACCCGGCACAAAAAAGCTTGCCATCAAGATCACACCGAACACCGGCACCAGCCAAAAGGCTGCCGCGTTCACCTTGGGGAAGGCCATGTCGGGGGCGCCGATCATGGTGGGGATCAGGAGGTTGTTAAAGCCGTTGAGGATCGGAAACAGAAAGAGGAACAGCATCACTGTTCCATGCATGGTGTACAAACCGTTGTACACAGTGGGGTCCACCAGATCAGCTGGGGGCGTGATCAATTCACCACGCATCACCATCGCCAGCAGCCCTCCCACCAGCAGGAAAAACAAGGCCAACGCCATGTATTGAATGCCGATCACCTTCGCATCGGTGTTGAAGGTGAAAAAGCGCTTCCAATTATCGGGGGCACCTGGCACAGGGTGTTGGGCCTTCAGCACCCTCGGGTCGTAGTTAGTGGTGGTCATGGTGAATCAGGCGTCGTGGGGAGCGTCGGGAGTGCCGGGGTCATTGACCATGGGAGGAGGCGCCGGTTTCACCGTGGCCCAACCTTTATCGCCTCGAGCGAGTCTGTCGGCATAGAGAGCTGTGGCTGGACTGAACCCAGGCACCAAAGGATGACGGGCTGCTTGATCAAGCCAGGTGTTGAAGGCTTCCGGCGACTGCACCACCACGTCAGCCTGGTTCTGTGAGAAGTAAGCGCCACTGAAGTGTGAATCGCGAAGGCGATAACGCCCTTCGCGAGTGGGCGTGATGCTGTAGGAGATCACGCTGCCAGGAATGATGTCTTGCTTGAGGCGGAAGGCCGGAACATAGAAGCCGTGGATCACGTCTTCGCTGCTGAGCTGAAAATTGGCCCGTTGATCGATCGGCAGATGCAGCTCTGAGCTGCGTACACCATTGGGATAGACAAACTCCCAGTTCCACTGGCGTGCGAGCACCTGAATGGGGCCGTAAGCCTGGATGGGGTCAACTCGCTCCTTCGTTTCCGGGCTCAGCCCTCCCTCCACGTCGTACTTCGCCTTGGGCCCCAGAGCCGACAGTGTTTCGCTCACATGAATAGCCTGATACGCCAGAACCATCACGATCACGAACGGAATCACCGTCCAGATGATCTCCAGCTTGGTGTTGCCCTCGATCGGCAGGCCATCCGTTTCGTCGTACTTTTCAGCACGATTGAAGATTACGGCCCAGAGAATGAAACCAACGCACCCCAGGAAGATGAACGCGCCAATGCCAACTTCCACCTGGAACAGACCATCCACATAGGGAGCGGCCGTCGAAGCTGGAACGGGCAGCCAACCCAGGGAAGCGCGCGCGATCTGAACGCTGGCCAGGGCATCGAGCAGAGTGGCAACCAGCACCACAAGCACGAGCCGTATGGGCAGACCACCAGAGGGTTTTGGTGTGGTGGATGTCATGGCAGCGCCTCCCGCAAGTTGGCGCCGGAGGCGATCAGCTGGTCAGCCGTGATGTGCACCCCGAATTCACTGGCCAACCAGGCACCCAAGCTTCCATGCACACCCATCACGAGCAGGATCAGCACACCGCAAAACAAATAAATCCAGCTCACCTGACGGCCCAGATCCTTACGCCAAACAAAGCGCTGGTAACCACGCCAGATCGTCATCGCCACGATGATCAGCAGCAGGGCAACACCGCCCACGGCATGCCAAAGCATGGTGGTGATCGCACCTTGGCCCAGGATCGTTTTCACGCCTGGCAGAGGCACCGCCAGCAGCATTTCGTAGAAGCCTGCTGCCACCGTGAAAAAGGTAATAATGCTGCAGGCCAGCACGTTGTACCAACCCACGTCATGGAACCCCGTGCGGGTTACAGGTAGGGCGAGAAAGCGAAACACACGCTTCTCTAGCGGATAGAACGCCCCGGCGAAATCAAACGCGATACCGATGGAGAACAACCCAATGGTGAGGTGCACCAGGTTGGGATGAATGGGGATGGCGTAAGGAAGATCGTTAGGCCCGAGCGAGTCAACGATCTCGTTGATGGGCGACGTGATGGCAGATAGCAGGCTCATGAGATCACCCCGCTGCGAATCGCCTCAACCACCGGGACCGTGTGCAGGCCATACACCCAAACCAACTTGTCACCTAGATACACCTGGGTGAAGACCAGGGCCGCCAAGAGGCCATCCACCACCAGAAATCCACCTGGCAACACGGTGGGATCCTTCTGTCGCGCGACATAACGCCAACCGGTGAGCACCGCCAGCACACCCGCCAACGACCAACCGATGGTGCTGTGGATGTTGAGGATGTCGCGGGAAGCACCGTAAGGATTGGCGAGGCCAGCTTCCACCTGCCCAAAAATGATCGCCACGAAGATCGCCACCGTGGCGACCAGCAGATTCCAGAAGCTCACCTCAAACAGGTTTTGCCTGCGGGTCACGACACCGATCAGATCAAACACAACACTGATCAGCGCCATCGCGATCACGAAGTGCACCACGATCGGGTGAATGACGTCGAGCCAGGGCAGGTTTTTGTCGTTGAGCGGCGGCAGCAGCTCAAGCATGGGGGCGGTCCAACCAGCACTACCTCCAGCTTGGCGAGCAGCTCAAGCAGCGGCATCCGGCTGTGATGATTTGCCAACTGCTACGGCGACACAACCGCCTAGCAGCGTTTGTCGCGTGATGGGAGCAGGGGGACTTGAACCCCCACAACGTTGCCGTCTGCGGATTTTAAGTCCGCTGCGTCTACCAATTCCGCCATGCTCCCGCGGCCGGAAGCACAACCCGGCTTCCGGAGGCTCATCCTAGATTTCCCTAGCAACCGCTTCAGCGCCGTGCCCCTGCCTGGGATCCTCAGCTCCCTTACGAGCGAAACGCTGCTGGTGATCGCAGCTTATGTAGCCCTCGCCGGTGCCTATCTGGTGGTGGTGCCTCTCGCGCTGATGGCCTGGATGACCAAGCGCTGGACGGCGATGGGGAAGATTGAACGCACGGCGGTGTACGGGTTGGTGTTCCTGTTCTTCCCTGGCTTGATCGTGTTCGCACCGTTCGTGAATCTGCGGATGCAGGGTCAGGGGCAAGTGGGATGAACCCAGGGATTACGCGTGGGAAGGCTCTGCTGGTAGGCCTGGCGATCTTTGGGCTTGGCGGGCTTGGCTATTGGGGCTTCGAGGCTGTAGGCCTTGAGGGTTTCAGTGCCGGTATTGCGGCCCAAGCCGTGCTGGTGGCGGTTGTGCTGGTGTGGACGGGCTCCTACCTGTTCCGAGTGGTGACCGGCAACATGACCTATATGGAGCAACGCCGCCGCTATCGCTCCGCCTACGACAGCGCTACCGACGAAGAACTGCAGAAGCGCTTTGATGCGCTCACTCCTGAAGAGCAGGAGACGTTGCTGAAGGAACTGGGACAGCTGCAAGACAGCAGCGAGCTTTAGGGCCGGGCTGAACACGACCCCATAGGCTCACCGGCAGATCCAGCGCTGCCGTGAGCACCAGCACCCCGATTCAGCAGCGTTTCAGTCAGCTTCAGCAGCGCGGCCAATGTGCGCTGATGCCGTTCCTGATGGCTGGCGATCCGGATCTCTCCACCACCCGCGCCACCCTGCTGGCATTGCAGGGCACCGGGGCCGACATGATCGAGCTGGGTATTCCCTACAGCGATCCCCTGGCCGACGGGCCTGTGATTCAGGCAGCTGCCAGCCGCGCACTGGCTTCAGCCACCACCCCCGGCCGCGTGCTGGAGATGCTCAGCAGCCTCAAAGGCGAGCTGCGCATTCCGGTGATCTTGTTCACCTACAGCAACCCTCTCCTCAACCGCGGCATGGAGAGCTTTTGCCGCGACGCAGCAGCAGCAGGTGCCGCCGGGCTCGTGGTGCCAGACCTCCCCTTGGAGGAAGCGGAGAAACTCTCGGCGATCGCCCAGCAACACAGCCTGGATTTGGTGCTGTTGGTGGCACCCACAACGCCCGCCGATCGCATGGGCCGCATCGCTGCGGCAAGCCGAGGCTTCACCTATCTGGTGAGCGTCACCGGCGTGACAGGCGTTCGCACCAACTTGGAAAACCGGGTGGCCGGTTTGGTGCAACAGCTGAAGGGCATGGGGCCCACGCCGGTGGCCGTGGGCTTCGGCATCTCAGGTCCCGACCAGGCGCGCCAGGTGCGCGACTGGGGGGCTGATGGGACCATCGTGGGCAGCGCGCTGGTGAAGGTGATGGCCGAGGCCTATGCCCAACAAGGCGATGTGGCAGCAGCAGCTGGAGAGTTCTGCCGGCTGCTGCGCAAGGCCCTAGATGACTGATCGCGCCTCCGAGCTGTTTGGTGCGGTGTCGCAGGCTTACGCCGCCCACCGCCCCACCTATCCCGATCATTTCTTCACGGCCTTCGCCGAGCGTTGCCCGAGTCACCAGCGGGTGTGGGATTGCGGTTGCGGCAGCGGCCAAGCCTCACTCACCCTGGCGCAGCACTTTGATCAGGTGCTGGCCACCGATGCCAGTGGCGCTCAGCTCGAGCAAGCCCAACCTCATCCGCGCATCAATTACCGCCAAGCCTCCGCCTGGGCAAGCGGGCTCGAGGCCGCGAGCGTGGATGGTGTGCTGGTTGCAGCTGCGGTCCACTGGTTTGCAGGCGATGCCTTCAACACAGAGGTAAGGCGTGTCGCCAAAGCGGGAGCCGTAATGGCCTGGATTGGCTATCTGCCACTACAGCTCACCTCGGAGGTGCTGCAGACGTGCCTCGATGGCTTCTATGCAACCACCCTTGAACCCTGGTGGCCCAACGAGCGCCGCTGGGTCGATCAGCGCTATGCAGGCCTGCCGTTTCCTGGTGAGGAGTGGCCTTTCCCGCAAGACCTTTGGATCGAACGGCAATGGACCCTCGACGATCTAGCTGGGTATCTGGGCACCTGGTCGGCCGTGGAAACGGCGCGGCGCGCCGGGGTGGATCCCCTGCCCGAGCTCGTCGACACCATGCGGGCCTTATGGCCTGGTCATGGCCGCCAGCGCCTTCTGGCTCGTTGGCCGTTCATGGGGCGTTGGGGCGTGATCACCCGCTGAACCTTGCCGAAGCCGTCAGAATCAGGCCATCCGTTTCCGCTTCAGCCGCATCGATGGCCCACCGTTTTCTGTTCACCGCCGGTTTGATAGCGGGCGGCATTGCCCTTTCACCTGCTGCAGCTCTGGCGGGCTGGAGCGAGTACAGCTCAGCCATCTCAGAGGTGGATGCTTGCAATCAGGCCCAATACCTGATGCCTGAGAAGGCCGTGGTGCAAGAGTTTCGCTACAGCGTGAACACCAACAAGAGCGGGAACACCTTCCTTTGCAAGGTGCGCTGGAGCGACAGCGCGAAAGCCCAGCCCACCGACCGCCCGATTCTCTTCCCATCGCGGATCCGTCAGCCGATCTTCGCCGCAGGCTGGCTGTAGGTTCGGCCGTTCATTAGGAAGGCCTGGCCATGCGGTTTGTTCTCTGGGGCACCTACTGCGACAACGCTCTTGAGAAGCGCGCCCCCTACCGCGAGGAGCATCTGGCCGGGCTCCAGCAGCAGAAAGATGCTGGTGTGCTGATCACCCTCGGCCCCACCGAGGGCAGCACCCATGTGTTCGGCATCTACGAAGCGGAAACCAAAACACAGGTGGAGAACCTCCTGCACACCGATGTGTACTGGCGCAATGGCATCTGGACGGAGCTCCAGGTGTATCCATGGATCCAAGCCTTCTGATTCAGGTCTTGGGCCAATCCGCCAGGGCCTGCTGCCACACCCAGGCCGCTACATCAGTAGTGCCCTGCTCTCCGAGGACAGCCCCGTATCCGCTCATCTGCCCTACGCCCGCGGCGGCAATGCTGGCGATGGCCTCCTCAGAGGCCAAACCCTGACGCTCCAGTGCCGCCAGTTTGAGGGTCTTGCCGCGGCGAAGGATGTTGCCGCCATTCACGTGACATCCGGCGCAGTGCAGCTGAAACAGCTCACTGCCATCCGCGAAAGCTTGGGCAGGCCCCATCAGCAGGGCTGCCGCGGCCACCATCGCCCACCAGCAGCGGCAGGTGCGGCGCCAGAACACGGAAACAAAGATCAAAGGCCCAGTGAATGGCTCCCATCAGTCTGCCGATCCATCCCGGCGCACCGATGGCCCCGGCACGCTGAAATGGGTGCGCTGATGCGCTGATGCATGCTCACCTTTCTGCACAGCGCCGACTGGCAGATCGGCAAGCCCTACGCCCGGGTGCAAGACCCCGATAAGCGCGCGCGGCTGCGGCAGGCCCGCATCGACGTGATCAGCCGCATCGGCGCGTTGCTATCCAGATCAAAGGCGCGTTTTCTTGTGGTGGCTGGCGATCTGTTTGATTCGCCAACCCCCAGCAACAGCGATGTGAGCGCGGTGTGTCAGGCCATCGGCAAGCTGGAGATCCCGGTGCTGGTGATTCCTGGAAACCACGACCACGGAGCACCCGGCAGCGTGTGGCACAGCCCCTTCTTCCTTGCTGAGCAGCAGCGGCGCGCCGCCAACCTGCAGGTGCTCTTGGAGCGGCAGCCTGTGGAATTGGAGGAGGCCGTGGTGCTGCCCTGCCCCCTGCTGCGCCGCAGCGACAGCACCGATCCCACCACATGGATGCGGCAGCTCAACTGGGAGAGGCTTCCAGCGGCCAAACCGCGCATCCTGCTTGCCCATGGCTCGGTCCATGGCTTCGCTGCAGCTGATCTCGATGCCGACGATGACAACCCCAGCAGTGCCAACAATCGTCTGCAGCTCGATGGCGGCCTGCTCGAGCAAGTTGATTACGTCGCGTTGGGCGACTGGCACGGGCTGAAACAGGTCAATCCACGCACCTGGTATTCCGGAACACCGGAGCCGGATCGCTTTCCGCGCACCAATGACTACCAAGGCGGCCAGGTTCTGGAGGTGAGCGTTGAGCGCGCCGGCAGCATCAGCGTTGTTCCCCAGCCCACAGCTGCCTTGAACTGGCAGCAGCTCCAGGCAGCACTGTTAAGCCCTGAGGATCTTGAGCAGTTGGAACGGCGGCTTGAACCGCTGCTGGCAGCCGAACCAGGCCAACAGCTGCTGTTGCTTGAGCAGAGCGGCAGCCTCAGCCTGGAAGCCCACCAGCGCTATGCGCAGCTGCTAGAGCGGCTCGAAGCCCAGCTGCTGCGCCTGAAGCGACGCGGCGTGATCGAGCACAGCCCAGACCCCGCCGAACTCGAGCAACTGCTCCAACGGGCGGAAGATCCCCTGATTGCCCGTGTGGCCCATGGTTTGAAGATCGAGCTGGAACAGGCTGCAACCGCAGAAGATCCCCACAAACGCCGCCTGCTGCAGCTGGCGATGGCGGAACTGCATCGTGCCGTGGGGGCAATGCCATGCGCCTGATTGCCTGCCGCTTGCAAAACGTGCGCCGCCATAGGGAGCTGGCGTTGCGCTTCGGGCGGGAGCTCACCTTGATCGGCGGCGCCAACGAAACGGGCAAAAGCACCCTGGTGGAGGCGTTGCATAAGGTGCTGTTTCTGCGGGCTACCGCCACTGGGCGGGGAGTGGAGGAGCTGCGCTCTCGGCTGCATCCAGGCCTGCCGGATGTGGAGATCAGCTTCGCGGCGCAGGGGGATCTCTGGCGGCTGCGCAAGCGCTTCGCCGGCAGCAGCGGCACCTGCCAGCTGAGCAACGGCAGTGGCCTGGCCCTTAACGGCGCCACGGCCGAAGATCACCTGGCGGGGCTGCTGGGCTTCGAAGCCCCGGTAGAAGGGCGTCGCATCGCCCAGCTACCCGAGCGCTGGGCACACCTCTGGGTGCGTCAGGGGGATGGCGGGCTGAACCCCTTGGGTGGGAACCAGGAGCGCTACGACCACAACCGGTTGGTAGAGCAATTGCAGCTGCAAGGCAGTAGCAGCGCCTTGGAATCCAACCTCGATCGGCTGGTGATGGAGCAGATCCAGCAGCAGGTGGCCGAGCTCTACACCGCCACAGGCCGGGTGAAGGCGGGCTCAGTGCTGGCCGAAGCGCAGCGCCGCTGCAAGGAAGCTGAGGCAGCCCACCACAACGCCCAAGAGCAGCTGTCTGATCTTGAGGCCGCCATGGAGCAATGGCGCAGGATCAACGAACGGCTGGAGACAATCGAAGCTGAACAGCGACCGGCATTGCAGCGTGAGCTGAAGCTGCAGCAGCACATCACGTTGCTTCAGGCCCAGCTCGCGCCAATGCTGCGGCAGGAGCAGGAGCGCCAGCAACTAGAGCAGCAGCAGCGTCAAGAGCAGAACGAGCACACGCAGCTGCAGAAGAGCTTGAACAGCCTCAGCCAGGAGCAATCCCGGCTCCTGGCTGAGCAGCAGCAGCTGCAACAACGGGCGCAACAGCTCAGCGCCCAGCTGCAGCAACAGGCGCAGCGCCAGGAGCTCGTGCAGTTGCTGCTCGATCTGCAGCAACTGGAGAGCGAGGAACTGCAACTGCGGGAACACCAGCAACAGCTGCAGAGGCTTCAGGAACAGGCCGAAACGCTCAAACAACAGCTGGCGCAGCTGCCGGAGATCAGCGCCGATCAAGTGCGTGAGTTGCGCCAGGCAGAGCAGGCCCTGGCGCAGGCCACTGCCCGCTGCGAAGCGATGGCCTCAAACCTTGAGGTGCTGGCCAGTGATCAAACAATCCGCCTCAACGGCAAACCCCTGAGCCGAGGGGAGCGTCGCCGCATCAGCGAAGCCGCGCAGCTCGAGGTGGGAGCGGGCGTGCAGATCACCATCACGCCCGGCGGCGGCCAGGCCCTGCCCCAGGCCCTCAATCTCCAGCAGCGCGCGCAACAACAACTGGCCCAGCTGCAACAGGCGCTGAAACTCAACAGCAGCGATCAGGCCGAAGCGATTGAACGGCAGCGCCAGGCGATCGAGCAGGAGCTGGCCAACTTGCGCCAGGCCGCCAAGGCCATTCCCTGGTCGGGGCTGCAGCAGCGGTTAGAGCAACTCACCCCCCGGCGCCAGCGCTTGCAACAGGCCCTTCACCAACAACAGCCGCTGCTGATCGCCATGGCTAAGGCGCAAGACGGCTGCGCCCCCCAGCAGATGGATCAAGCAGCCCTGCATGATCTGCAGGAGCAGCTGCGCAACAGCGCCATTGACCTCATCACAGATCAAGAGCGCAACCAGCAACGCTTGCAAGATCTGGATCAGACCCTCCAACAAATCCAGAGCAACCTGCTGCAACTTCGCAGCCGAGGGGACCAGCTCGAGGGATCACTGCAGGTGCTCAGCCAGCGGTTGCAAGCCCTCCGCCAACAGCAACACCCCAACAGCAACCTTGAGGCTCAGCAACAGCAGTTGCAAGCCCTGCAAAGAGAACTTCAGCACCTAGCCAACAGCCGCGGCAATACAGATGCAGGAGCCTCTCTCGAGAGGTTGGAGCAGGAAAAGGATCAACTGCTCAGCCAGCGGGGCCAAGCCGAACAGCGCTGCCAGAGCCTGGGAGCAATCAACCCGGTGGCCGAACTCGAACAGCGGCAGGCCGCCTTGGCTGAAGCCGATGCAGAACGTCAATCGCTCGAGCAGCGCGGCCAGGCTTTGCAGCTGTTGCTCGAGCGCTTTTACAGCGAGCAGAGTCATTTAGCGAACCGCTACAGCGAACCGCTTCGCGCCGCGATCGCGCCCTATCTGGCGGAATTAGCCACCGATCCCCAGCAGCCCTTGCTGGCCTTTGACCCACAACAGGGATTCCACGAACTGCAACTACGCCAGGGCGATGAAGCCTTTGCCTTTGAGCGCTTGAGTGGAGGCATGCGTGAGCAACTCTCAGCAGCCGTACGACTGGCCATGGCTCAGGTGCTCAAACCGGCCTACGACGATGTGCTGCCGCTGGTGTTCGATGACGCCTTCACCAACAGTGACCGCCAGCGCCTGGAAGGGCTCCGGCGGATGCTGCAACGAGGCGTCGACCAGGGCACGCAGATTGTGCTGCTCACCTGCCACCCCACGGACTACCTCTCTCTGCTGCCGGCGACGCTCGATGCAGACAAAAAAAATCCCCCCGAGAAGCTCGAGGGGATCTCAGCAGAGCTGGGAGAGCAGAGAGAGCGTGTCTTGGTGGAACTGAGCTGAGGAGATCAGCAAAGCTGCCGGCGAAGGATCACTCCTCGTCTTCGTCGGTGCCGCCGACAGGGATCAGGCGAATCTGCTTGCGGCCGAGCTTGATTTCGAACTCATCGCCTGGCTGTAGATCAAGCATGGCGGTGTAAGCCTTGCCGATTAAGAGGTTGCCGTTGCCCTGCACGGTGGCCACGTAGCTGAGCTTGCGACCGCCCTTACCAACCTTGCCGGAGCCGCCAAGCTCAACGCCCTTGGCCTCGAGCAGAGCCTCGTAGAAGGCAGTGAAGTTCAGACGATCGCCGCCATCCTTCTTGCTGGAGACGTAGCCACAAGCGCGGACAATTTCTGATTTGCCTACATCGCCCATTTCCTTGACTTTGGCCAGCAGATCCGTTCCTGTGAGCATTGCCGGAGTGGGTTGTTTAAGAAGACAATCCGAACCTACAACATCAATGCCTGTGTTGCCATGGCTGAGATATCGAAGATCCAGGCCTTGGGGGTCGACAATGACTCAGCACTGATCAGCAGTAACCATGGCCAATCGGTTGCGGCGCCTCGAAGCTCATGATCACGATGCGCTCCCGGAGATTTATCGCCAGGCCATTCTGCTTAGCACCGCCAAGCACTACAGCGAGATACAGCAAAGGGCCTGGGCTGAACAGAGCAAGGCACTGCAGCCTCTGCTCAGCCAGGGCCACGGTTTCGTGATCTGCAATGCAGAGGATCAGCCCCTGGCTTTTAGCCTGCGCCATCCCCATGACCGCCTGGCTCTTCTCTATTGCCATCCCACTGCACAACACCAGGGCTTCGGCCGCCGATTAATTGAGGCGGTGGAGCAAGAGGCCAAGGCTCTTGACGTCAAGGTGCTGAGCACCGAAGCGAGCCTGATCTCCAAACCCCTGTTTGAACAGCTGGGCTGGCTGGTGAGCTGGCGAGAGGAGCTGCGCATTGGTGGCGTGCCCTTCCTGCGCTTCCGCATGCACAAACAGCTGCAACGGGGATACTGAGCCGATGGCCGAAGCCCAACTCCAACAGTTTCTCGAGAAGGTGCGTCAGCTCAATGCCTTTGTGGCATTGACGCAAGCGAAAACCGATGTCAGGGAAGCACTCAGCGCCTGTAGTAACCACCATGAAGTGGTGGCACTGGCGGCACAAAACGGTTTCGAAATCGGGCGGCGCTGGGGTGACAGCGGCCCCGCGGCCACGCAGCAGCACACAAGCTCCAGCGACCAGAGCAATCTGCTAGCCAGTGCCTGCCCCCCAACGGGGCAGGAGCGGGTGGAGCTCCTGATCGAGGGGCCTGGCTGGCGGCTTGAACGCATTCACTCTTGCCAGGCCAGCAGCCCCGAGGGGTTCTGGTATGACCAGAGCGAAAGCGAGTGGGTGATGGTGCTGCGGGGCAGCGCCAAGCTGCAGTTTCACGACGAAGCAGAACCAAGGGATCTCTGCGCGGGGGACAGCCTGCTGATTGCCCCGCATCGCCGTCACCGCGTGGTCACAACAGATCCGGATCCTGGAACGCTGTGGCTTGCTCTCTTCTGGTCGGCAGACGCCTGACGTGGGACTGACGCACAAGCCAGTAAGCCCCCGCCAGCGACAAAATTGCGAAGCCCAAGCCGATCAGATCGGCGGGATTTTTCTGCACGCCGGGCGGCATCACGATCACTTTTCGTGCCACGGCGGTCAGCGCCGTCACCAGCACCAACTCGATCTGCACCACGTGCTCCCGCAGATACGCCGTGAGGTTCTGCAACACCTCGAGCGCGATCAGGATCACCAGCACCTGATCCAGCAGGGTCACCAGCCCTTCGCCGGTCCAGTTCACATTGAGATCAAGCAGATCACTGCCCAGGAACAGCAACAACTGCAAGGTGGCCACCACCAGCACACCGGTCAGCACCACGGAGAGCACCTTGGCCAGGGCTCGCTCAAACAGCGTGATCGCCCGAAGAAAAGCCCGGTCGTCGAAAAAGCGCATCTACCCCTCCCGCTCAGTAACTGAACGGTCGGTACTGAGGCTTGGCGGGGGTATCGCCGGGTGGATTCACGATTTTGGTGTCACAGGTGATGCTGCCATCGGGAGCTGTCACGCAGTTTTGCGGCTCCACCTTCGTTGCAGGGCCCACGTTGCTGCCCGGCCCCCAGAGAAAGCTTTCCACCTGAGCCTGGGCCGGCAGCACCATCACGGCAGCCGCTGCACCTGCCATGAGCATCGATCCAGCGGTGGTGAGCGGCGTAACAAACAGACGATGCAGCGACATAACGGCAGCGGAGCGTGCACCCACTTTGACGTGTCCGCGCAGCACCGTCAGGCTTCGCCTGAATCCAAACGAATCTCCTGGAGCAACAGATCCAGCTGGCCGAGGGAGTCGTCAAGAGATGCTGAGACCTGATCGTCGGCTTCGCCGCCCTGATCCTCCCCCTGCCAGAGGGATTCGATCTCGCACAAGCGCTGGGCCAGCCCAGTGAGGCCATCACGGCCGTACACCCCGGCCAGCTCCTCCAGCAACACAGGCATACGAATGGAGCTAGCGCGCAGGGCTCTGCGCAGATCAGCCTGGGTACGGCCGCTGTGACGCAACCAATCCTTCAGGAAGACCTGCAGGTCATCCAGCTGCTCAGTGGTGAGCGTGGTCATCAGCGCCCCAGGGGAAACCAGCGATCCAGTTTGCGCTGTGCGCGCAAGCGGATGGCATCGCTCATGTGGGTGGTGCACAGCCCAAGCAAGGCGGTCAGGGCCACCAGGTCGTCGCTGAAACCAGCTGCTGGGATGAAATCCGGAATCAGATCCATCGGCATCAGCAGATAGGTGAGTGCAGCGAGCATGGTGACCCTCACCTGGGGAGGGGTGTTGGCGTCCAGCAACAGCTCCAGACACTCCAGGGCGGGGCGAGCCAGGGTGCGCCCGGCGCGACGCAAGAGGCGTCGCAGCGCCCCTTCGTCAACCTCGGTGCTCCCGAGCACCTCCGCATCCACGCAGTCAGCGTCCATGCGAGCCGAGGAATTGGCGGCCACGGGCAAAGCCTCCTTAAACCGATGCCTCCATCATGGATTGGCGCAGCTGAAGATGAACGCTCAGCTGACCTCAACCAGCCCGGTCTGGATGCCGGCTTTGCGCAGTTTGCGCAACGCACGTTGCACCACCTGGCGGCAATATTCTCGGCTGCACCCGAGCAGACGCGCTACTTCAGCCAAGGTGCGCCACTCATGACTGCCGTCGAGGCCAAAACGCAGCATCACCACAGTGCGCTCCTTGGGGGTGAGATTCGACTGATCCAGCAGCTTCCACACCGCGGCATTGCGTTCAGCGCGCTCGCAGCGCTCCATGGGCGGCAGATCTTCACTGGGGAGCACATCCACCAGCTCAGTGGGATCTGACTTGGACTTCACCACCCCCTGCAAACTCACGGTGACACTGCGCAGCTCACAACCCAGCAGATCCTCAATCTCATCAAGCGGCAGATCCATCGCCGTCGCGAGCTGCTGAGCTGTGGGCTGAATGCCATTGCTCTGCAACAGGCGCGCCTTGGCGGCACGCAGGCGCGTGAGCTTTTCGTTCACATTCACGGGGATGCGAATGGTGCGGCTCTGGGTAGAGAGCGCGCGATTGAGACCCTGCCGAATCCACCAATAGGCATAGGTACTGAAGCGATGGCCGCGGGTGGGATCGTATTTCTCGACAGCCCGAGTGAGGCCCAGGGTGCCTTCCTGGATCAAATCGAGGAGATCAAGCCCCTTGCCCTGATAGCGCTTGGCCAGGTTGACCACCAGGCGCAAATTGGCCGTGATCATCTGATCCTTGGCCCGATCACCCACGCGCATCGTGCGCTTTTCCATGTCGTCGTAAGTGCAAGCTTCACCCACACCACCAGCACTAGCGCAACGCTCGTGCAGAGCCACCATGGCTTGCACCTTGCGGCCCAGCATCAACTCCTGTTCCGGAGTGAGTAACTGGTGCCGGCCAATTTCACCCAGGAAGGCACTCAAAGAGCTGGCCATGCGCGGTTCCATCCACTGAATTGAACCTAGAAGCTTTTTCGCTCATCGAGGAAAGCATCCAAAAGGCTTCCAAGTTTCACCTTTGCTTCGCATGTTGCAGCCCAAGAACTCTACAAATCCACACCGGAAACGAAACTCTTCTGGTGCAAAGCTCACCCGCACTGCCTCCACCCAGCACCATGAACGGCACACGGGCAAGTTGACTCGGTAACGCCGAGCAACGCGTTGAGCCCGGCAGCGCATCAGGGATGTCGCTACGGTCATTTCTCCGCGCTGCCCACAGCCCCATGTCCGCCCTTGCGGCCCTGTTCGCCGACCTGTCCACCGACGTGCTGCCGAGGGCCGGGGTTGCCTACGTGCATTACCTGAGCTTCATGCTCTGCTTCGGTGCTCTGGTCCTGGAACGACGCCTGATCCGCCCCAACCCCAGTAAGCAAGACGCCACCTTGATGGTGATCACCGATGTCGTGTACGGGTTGGCGGCTCTTGCCCTGCTGGTGAGCGGCATCCTGCGGGTGATGTACTTCGGTCAAGGAGGCAGTTTTTACACAGAAAATCCTCTTTTCTGGTGGAAGGTTGGCCTCTACCTCAGCGTTGGTGGGCTTTCCCTCTACCCAACCATCACCTACATCCTCTGGGCTATCCCCCTGCGCAAGGGCGAACTGCCCCAAGTGAGCGAAGCCCTCGCCAACCGGCTGGCGTGGATCCTCAATATTGAGCTGGTTGGCTTTGCCCTAATCCCCCTGCTGGCCACGCTGATGGCGCGCGGCGTGGGGCTTCCCGGCACGCTTGCTGCCTGAGAGAGCGGTGGAGTTACCACCACCATTAGCTGTCCCATGCGGGAGATCCACGGATATCCGGCCATGGACATCCCCAGACCCCACTCCACCCATCGCCGCCGTACGAGCAGCGTCTGATCCAGCCGACTACCGCCACCGCCTAAAAGCCACCCCGGCGGGCTGGCCGATCCAGCAGCACTGGTGCGTGTGGGTGGAGCCCACTTACACGAGCGGGCCCACGGGAATCTGGGAGCAGCGCTGGCATCAGGCCGTAATCGATGCCCTCAACACCTGGCAGCAGCACCTAGCCATCACGTTGGTGGACCAACCAGAGCAAGCCCAAGTGCTGTTGGAACGCAGACGCCCTCCCCTGCGCAACAACCGCGCCAGCCATGGCCGGGCTGAGCTGCAGTTATTGGAGGTGCAGCGCCAGGGACGCTGGCAACTGGAGCCAAAGGTGACCGTGATGATCAGCCCGGGCCAGGCCCAGCCAGCGATTCAGGCCACAGCTCTGCATGAACTCGGCCATGCCTTTGGCCTTTGGGGACACAGCGACCAGGCCGGCGATGTGATGGCAGCAATCCCGGGAGGCAAACCCATTCTTCAACTCACGGATCGTGACCTGCGCACCCTTCAATGGCTGCAGCAGCAACCGGGGCTGACCCAGCCGGCAAGGCCATGAGCCAGCCCAAGCGCACCATCTCCGATCTGTTCCTGCGCCGGCCGGTGTTGAGCCTGGTGCTCACTGCCCTGCTGCTCCTAATGGGGGGCCTGAGCCTGCTGTCGCTGCAGGTGGAAAACCTGCCGGCCATCGCACCGGGGCGGGTGAGCGTGAGCAGCACCTACCCCGGTGGTAGCCCGGAAGTGGTGGAGCAGGGCGTCACCGCTCTGCTGGAGCGCCAGCTCAATGGCCTCGAGCGGCTCGACAGCATCCGCTCCACCAGCACCGCCAACGGCAGCAGCATCAACCTCAGCTTCCGCGGCGGCGCCCCTGAGCTCAATCAGGTGAATGCTCAGAACGAGGTGAGCCAGGTGCTGCGCCAGCTGCCGGCTCAGGTGGCACGGCTCGGGGTGCAGGTGCGTCGCAGCTCCGACGATCTCTTGATGGTGCTGAGCTTCAGCGCCGAGAACGGCCGCTACAGCGAGCTCTTTCTCAGCGGCTGGGTGAATCAGGTGGTGAAGGAGCGCCTACAGCGGGTGGATGGCGTAGGCAATGTGACGTTGTTCGGCGGCAGCCCCCTGGCCTTCCGCCTCTGGCTGAATCCGGCAGCCCTGCTGGAGCGTGAGCTCACGATCAACGACGTTCGCCGTGCCCTTGAAGGCCAGAACGTGCTGGCAGCCCTCGGCCAGGTGGGAGATGCCCCGGTTCCAACCGGTCAGGCCACCACCCTGCCCCTCCAAATGGAAGGGAGGCTGCGCAGCCCCGAGGAGCTGAAGCAGCTGGTGGTGGGCAAAGGGCCCGACGGCGGCGTGGTGCTGCTGAGCGATATCGGCCGGGTGTCCCTGGGAAGCGAGAACTACGGCAGCGTCGCCAGGAACCTCAAAGGCGATCCCACAGTGGCCCTGGGGGTGTTCCAGCGTGATGGCAGCAATGCGCTCACGGTGAGCGAGGCGGTGGAGCGGGCCTTGGCTGACCTGGAGCCCCGCTTTCCACCAGGGGTGGAGCTGCAGCTGATCGTCAACGAAGCCGACACGGTGCGCCAGAGCATCGGCGAGGCGGCTGGCAGCCTGCGCGATGCAGTGCTGCTGGTGTTTCTGGCCCTACTGCTGGGCCTGGGCAATAGCCGCCTGGCCTTGATCAGCGCCCTGGCCGTGCCGGTATCGCTGCTGGGCTCGATCACGTTGATCAACCTCAGCGGCACCTCAATCAACACCCTCAGCCTGTTCGGCATGGTGCTGGCCTCAGGCCTGGTGGTGGACGACGCCATCGTGGTGAGCGAAGACATCGGACGGCGCCTTGAGCGGGGCGCCTCACCACGAGCAGCGGCCCGGGAGGCCATGGCCGAGCTGGGTGGAGCCGTGGTGGCCACCTCACTGGTGCTGCTTGTGGTGTTTCTGCCGGTGCTGGGCATGGAGGGCAGCGTGGGCCGGCTCTATGCCCCGATCGCCATCAGCATCGGGGCCGCAATTGTGGTGTCAACGCTTAACGCCATCAGTTTCACGCCGGTGGCGGCCAGCCGCATCCTGCACGCAGAGCAGAAGGAGCCTGCCTGGCTGCTGCGCTGGATCGATCCGCCACGCCGCTGGCTGGAATCGATGGAGCAGCCCTACGGCCGCTGGCTTGACCGGAGCCTTCATCACCGCGGTCGCGTGTTGATCGCCCTGGCCTTAGGCCTGGTGCTCACCGCTGCTGGGTTAAGCCTGCGCCCCAGCGCCTTCATTCCCCAAGAGGACAACGGTCAGCTGCGGGGCGTGGTGGTGCTGCCAGACGGCTCATCCCTCCAACGCACCCAGGCGGTGATGGAAGAAGTTCGCAGCACCCTGGCGCAGGAACCGGCCCTGCGAAGCGCAAACTTCTACGCCGGCCGCTCCTTCGGAGACAGCAGCCCTAATAAAGGAATCTTTTTTGTGAGGCTGCACGGGATCGGCAATCGGGGTGAGGGCAACAGCTCCACCTCGGCGGTGGCTGAGCGACTCAACCGCCAACTGATGCAGCGCGTGCAAGGGGCGGTGGTGATGCTGAGCGAAGCCCCCACCGTGCGCGGGTTCAGCAGCGAAGGTGGGCTCGAGGTGGAGCTGCTGGACACCAGCAATGGTCAGCTCAGCATTCAGCAATTCGCCCAGCAGGCGCAGACCTTCATCCAGTCGGCCAATGCCAGCGGGCGGTTCAGCCGTGTCTCCACTCGCTTCAATGCAGATTCCCCCGTGCTGCGCCTGGAGCCCGATCGGCTGCAGCTGGCTTCCCTGGGGGTGGAGCTCGATGAGCTGGTCGCCACCTTGCAGGCCAGCTTCGGCAGCACCTACGTGAACGACAGCTTCGAAGGCGACCAGGTGCGGCGGGTGATCGTGCAGCTGGAGGGCGAGGGGCGCCGGGATGCGAATGACGTGCTCGCCCTCCAGGTGCGCAACCGCAACGGACAACTCATTCCCATCGGCCAACTGGTGCAGGTGGTGCCGTCCACCGGACCCAGTGCCATCAACCACACCCGCTTGGTGCGCTCGATTTCGATCCGAGCCGTACCCGCATCAGGGGTGAGTACCGGTCAGGCCATGGCCGCTCTTGAACAAATCCAGCGCCAGCAGGGCAATACCAACGTGGAGCTGGAGTGGGCAGGCCTGGCCCGTGAAGAGCGTGAGGCCGGCGGCGGCAGCATTCGCGCCTTCGTGCTGGCGGTGGTGGTGATGGGTCTGCTGCTGGG
The DNA here is from genome assembly GCF_018502385.1 of Synechococcus sp. LA31. Lineage (NCBI taxonomy): Bacteria > Bacillati > Cyanobacteriota > Cyanophyceae > Synechococcales > Synechococcaceae > Synechococcus > Synechococcus sp. LA31. Next base: position 172,123 of record NZ_CP075523.1, on the reverse strand, counting down.
AGCTCTTTACGAAAACCTGCTCGACCCGCTGATCATCCTGATCACCGTGCCCCTGGCCCTACTAGGAGCTGTCGGTGGCCTGATCGTGCGCGGGCTCCCCCTTGATGTCTATGGGCAGATGGGGCTGCTGGTGCTGGTGGCCCTGGCCGCCAAAAACGGCATCTTGATCGTGGAATTCGCCAATCAGCGCCTGCGGGAAGGCCTGGAGCTGGATGCGGCGATCCGAGACGCGGCCACAAGCCGGCTACGGCCGATCCTGCTCACGGCAATCTCTTCGCTGGCTGGCTTCCTGCCACTGCTGCTGGCCACGGGCTCGAGCGCCAGCAGCCGCATCAGCATCGGCACCGTGGTGTTCTCGGGGCTGCTGGTGGCCACGGGCTTAAGCCTATTTGTGGTGCCGGGGGTGTACAGGCTGATCAAGGGCTGGGAGCTTGCACGGCCCCATCGGCAGGTGCATGGAGGCCAGCATGGCTGAACCGAAGGTCATGGTGATGCAGAGCAGCCTGAAGCTGGTGATCGCTGCCACCGTTGCCGCTGCAGCACTGGGGCTCAGCGGCTGCAACAGGCCCCGTGCTGCCCGCCCACCAATGCGTGTGCTGGCGGAGCAGCCACGCCAGGAAGCCTTTGTGCGCAGCCTCGACACTGTCAGCACGTTGGAGGCCACCACGGAGATCGAACTGGCGTCCCAGGCGGGCGGCCGCGTGCAGCGGGTGTTGGTGCAGGGAGGCGAGCCCGTCAGTGCTGGGCAGCTGCTGGTGGTGCTTGATCAAACCCAGCTGCTGGCTGATGTGGCGGCCCTCAAGGCCGCGGCCGAAACCGATGCCATTTCCTATCAGCGCTTCAAGGGGCTGGTAAGCCAGGGAGCGGCCACGGCGCTGCAGCGCGATGAAGTGCGCGCCAAGGCCATCGGCTCCCAAGAAGCTCTGCGCTCGAAACAGGCCGACCTGGCTTACAAGGATGTACGCGCCCCGATCAGTGGGGTAATGGCGGATGTCACCATCAAGGCGGGGGATGTGGTGCAAGCCGGCACGCCCTTCAGTCGCATCATCCGCAACAACCAGCTGCAGGCCCGTATCGATGTGCCTGCCAACCAGGCCAATGCTGTGGCGCGGGGCCAGCGGGTGCAACTGCTCGATGGCATCAACCCACGCCCTCTGGCCGAAGGGCGCATCAACCTGATCGACCCCGGTGTGAACAACACCAGCCAGACCCTTTTAGCCAAGGCCACGATCGAGAACCCCCGAGGCCTGCTGCGCAACGGCCAGCGGCTCCGCACCCGCGTGATCCTGGGTGCAGACCGGCAGCTGGCGGTGCCGTTTTCAGCGGTGACCCGCAGCTTCGGTCAAAGCTTTGTGTTTGTGGTGGGCACCCTCAGCGACCTCGAGCGTGATCCAGGCAAAGCGGATCTCGCCTCCCTACGCCGCCTACCCAAGGGAACCCTGCTAGCCCTACAGAAACCAGTGAACCTCGGCCCTCTGCAGGGGGAGCTCTACCCGGTGCTGAGCGGCCTGAGCAGCAACAACCGGGTGATCCTCAGCGGCAGCATGGGCCTGCGGCATGGCAGCCCAGTGCAGCTCAAGCCCTGAGGCCACTCACTCGCGCCTTGGGGCTCCGCGCCTCTGGGCGAGCACCTGCTGCACCTCTCGCCAGCTGACGCCGTGATGTGCCAGGGCCACCTGCAGATGAAACAGGATGTCGGCCGCTTCTCCAGCGATCTCAGCGGCGTTGTTGTCTTTGCAGGCCATCACAAATTCGGCGCTCTCCTCGCCGATCTTCTTGAGGATGCGGTTGTCGCCCCCCTCCAGCAGCTTGTTGGTGTAACTGCCAGGTTCAGGCCGATCACGGCGGCCCTCGATCACCCGCATCAGCTCGGTGCACACATCCGCCGGTGGCGGAGCTGCCGCGCTGCCACCGGCCGTGGCTGCCGGTCCGTTGTCAAAGAAACAGCTGCGCGCACCGGTGTGGCAAGCCACATCACCGCTCTGCTCGATCGTGAGCAGGAGCACGTCGGCATCACAGTCGTAGCGGAGATCCCGCAGGGTTTGCGTGTGGCCGCTGGTGGCGCCTTTGTGCCAGAGCTCCTGGCGAGAGCGGCTCCAGTAATGCACCTCCCCGGTGGCCAGGGTGTGCTCGATCGCCTCGCGGTTCATCCAGGCCACCATCAACACCGCTCCGTCCAGCCAGTCCTGAGCCACAGCAGGAATCAAGCCGGCCTCATTAAATCGAAGGGAGTCGATCAGGGCCGGATCAGGGAGCTGAAATGATGCCTGCAAGGAGTGGCCAACCATCTGGTCTGATCCTCCCGCAACACCGAATCACCACCGTCAGGCCCCGGGAATGAGCGCCGCCTTCACCTGCACGAAGACGTTCAGCGGCTTCCCCTGCTGCCACCGGCAGTGGCGCCATCCAGGCCATTGCCGCTTCGTGCACGGCTACAGCCGTAGTTTCACCTGCTGGTTCCGGGCCACGCAGCTCGATCAGCACGGCTTCGTGGTGGATTTCTCAAGCCTGAGCAGCCTGCAAACGCAGCTCACGCAGCAATTTGACCACACGTTTCTGGTCAATGCCGACGACCCGCTGCTCGCTCAGTGGCAGTCGCTGCATGCGCAGGGCGCCCTTGATCTACGGGTGATGGACAACGTGGGAATGGAAGCGAGTGCGCAGCTGGTGTGGACCTGGGCGAACGAGCTTCTCGAGGAGCGCGACAACGGGCGCAGCTGCTGCTGGAAGGTAGAAGCCCGCGAAAATGAGAAGAATGCCGCCTGCTTTGAGGCTCTACCGGAGTGGTTTGAGCGAGCGGACCTGGGCTGAGCCTTCGTTGGGCTTCAGACCGCCGCACTCCTGCCAGGAACGCAACAACTGCACCAGCTCAGCTTTCATCGCAACCAACTCCGTCAGGCGCTGATCGATCGATTGAATGCGGGTCTGGATGCTGCTTTTCAGAGCGCTGCAGTTGCACTGACCTTCCCGGCGAACATCGAGGATGCGCTTGAGCTCAGGCAGCGGCACATCCATGGTGCGAAGCGCACGAATCAGGCTCAACTCAGCTACCACCTCGGGATCGAAGAGGCGATAGCCACCTTGAGAGCGGCCAGCGGCATGAATCAGCCCTTCATCGCTGTAGAAGCGCACGGTCTTCACGGGCAAGCCACTGGCCTGGGCAACCTGCCCGATCCGCAGAGCCGGAACCTCCATGCAACAACCCTCCAGATACAGGAATCTGCTGCAACCCTAAGGAGCAAGCCCGTATGCCGATCTGACGACATCAACCCTCCACTAAGTCCACCCAGCCAGAGACTTGCACTACCTTGCGCCTCTGCCCGCTTCGGCTAGGCCATGCCCCAAGCTCAGACAACCCGCAAGCTGCCCCAGCTACTGAGCGCGATCGGCCTGGCGACAGGCCTCCAGCTACAGGGCGCCGCGGTTCATGCCAACACCGGTGGCGTCCCCGCGCTGTACGCCACCCAGGCAGAAGCAGAAGAGGCAGCCAAAAAGCACTTCAACTGCACCGGCGCCCATCCGATGGGCAACCAATGGATGCCCTGCGCCCAACACAGCCAGACCAGCCCTTCAGCCAACAACCATCACTGAGCCAACACGATGAGCAGCTGCGGTGAACCACCCAAACTGGTTGCCTTCGGGATCGCCCCACTAGGGATCATCTCCATTGGGGTTGTGCCCATGGGAGTGGTGAGCATCGGGGTTGTACCCATGGGGGTGCTCAGCCTTGGAGTTGTAGGCATGGGCGTCGTCAACGCCTGCGTCGTGGGCATGGGCGTCGTGGTGGCCGGCTTCAATGCCATGGGCATCTGGTCGCTCAGCCCGGGCAGCGCGCATCAACACCACAGCAGCAGAGCCGCCCAGGAACAGTTGATGGCCTACCCCAGCAAACAGGTAGCTCTCGACAAAGCACGGGAACTCGGTTGCGAGGGCGTGCACGCCATGGGCTCCTTGTGGATGCCCTGCGCCGAGCATCCAACCGACCACAAGCCCCACTGAAGGCGCGCCCCTAACGCCACAACCAGAAGGCGGCAACCAGTCGCGTAGACAACAGACGGGACCAGCACGTCGCAATTTAAGATCTGCTTCAGATTTGCGTCGCGGTTGTTCATCCCGCGTAAGCCTGTTGCCCATTGCCCTGCTTCTTCCTGCCCTGCAGCTGCTCCACCCCATGCCCGGGGTGATCACCCAGGGAGTGAGAGAGGGCCATCCCGCCATCGACATCGCCTGCATCACTGGCACCCCGGTGCGCGCAGCCCACGACGGCCGGGGCTTCGTACGCAACAGCCGCACCCATGGCACCACCTTTGAACTACGGGGCGACGACGGCTTAGAGACCAGCTACAGCCACCTCCACACCGCCATGCCCGCCGGCACGTACAAACGGGGCGATCAAATCGGCACCTGCGGCAACACCGGCATCTGGAGCAGCGGGCCTCACCTCCACTTCGAATCCAACCGGCCTGAGCTCCTGAGCTCACTGATCGAGGAAGACACACCAACCACCACGCCAATCGACCAACCCTCGGCCCCCTTGGCCATCGGCGGCTCGCCAGAAGCCCTGAGCACGAAGCCATGATGGGCTTCTGATTGCAAGCCATCCGCTGTGGCTGATCCGCATTGAGCAGGCTGGCCACCATCTGGGCCATCTTTCAGGGCTTGCTACTGGAGGCGCTCCCTTTTTTGTTGATCGGGGTGCTGATCGCAGGCATGGCCCGCTGGATCGCACCGGGTGGGGGCTGGTTGCAGCGTTTACCCAGCCAACCCCTGCTGGCACCGCTCACCGGAGCCGCCCTGGGTTTTGCGCTGCCTGCCTGCGAGTGCGGCAATGTGCCTGTGGCAAGGCGGCTGCTAGCCAGCGGCGCACCACTGGGCTCAGCCCTGGGCTTTTTGTTTGCAGCCCCTGTGCTCAATCCGATCGTGCTGGCCAGCACCTGGGCCGCCTTTCCGCATCAGCCTTGGCTGCTGGCCGCTCGCCCGCTTGCTGCCCTGCTGCTGGCACTTGCTCTTTCAGCCCTCTTGCAGCAATGGCCCGAGGGGCAGCTACTGGAGCCTGCCCTGCTAGAGGAGCGCCGCCTAAGCCAGCCCCTGGCTGAAGTGGGGCTGCTCGAGCGCCGTACCGGCCTCGTGGGAGCGGCGACAGCAGCGACGACGCCGCCCAAACCGGAGAAGCCAAGCCTGGCCACGGTGCTGGACCACAGCAGCCGGGAATTTTTAGATCTGGCAGGGCTGCTGGTGCTGGGCAGTGCCCTGGCTGCGGTGGTACAAACCCTTCTACCCCGCACCTGGCTGCTGGCTGTGGGGGGCGGCCCCACGCTCTCGGTGCTCAGCCTGATGCTGATGGCCGTGGTGGTGTCTGTGTGCTCCAGCGTGGATGCTTTTCTCGCCCTGGGCTTTGCATCTCAGATCACCCCCGGCGCGCTGCTGGCCTTTCTGGTGCTGGGCCCGGTGGTGGATCTGAAACTGCTGGGGTTGTTTGGCGTGGTGCTGCAGCCCCGGGCGATTGCGCTCACGGCGGCGGGCGCCTGTGTGGTGGTGCTGTTGATCGGGCAATGGGTCAATCTCTGGCTGCTTTGATCCGGCCACTCGCCCTGGCCCTCTGGGGTGCGGTGCTGCTGGTGAGCACCCTCTCGGGCCGGCTCGACCTCTTGCTGCGCGGGGTGTTTCATCCGCTGGTGGGGCTTAGCGGCGTGGTGCTGCTGGCCATCGCCCTGCAGCAGGCATGGCAGCGCCGCCGCGAGCGGCGCTGGAATCGCAGTTGGGCGTTGAGCAGTCTGCTGGCGATCGCGGTGCTGGCCTTACCACCGAATCCCTCCTTCAGCGATCTGGCCTCTAACCGCAACAGCGATCTGGGTAGCGACGTGGAACTGGATTTCCTGCTGCCCCCTGGCCAGCGCAGCCTCACCGACTGGGTGCGGCTGCTGCGCAGCCAGCCCGACCCACAGCTTTATCAGGGCGACCCGGTGCGCATCAGCGGATTCGTACTCACGCAACCGAATGGCCCGCCCCAGCTGGGGAGATTGTTGGTGCGGTGCTGCCTGGCCGATGCCACGCCGATCGGGCTGTCGGTGCGGTGGCCGCCTGGCTTCACACCAAAACCCGATCAATGGCTTGCCATTGAGGGAGCCATGGGGGTGGACAGCGTGGCCGGACAGCAGCGCAACGTGGTGTTACCAGCCCGCATCCGCCCGATCCCTCGCCCCGCGAGGCCGCTCGAGCCATGAACACCGCAGCCCTGCTGTTGGCTGGTGGAGCGCTGCTGGCGCTGATGCAACAGCAATGGCTGCTGCGCCGCCCGCCGCGGCTGCTGGAGCTGCAATCGAGCACCGCCAGCTCAGGCCCAGCAGCTCTCTCGCTGCGCTTCAGCCGGCCGATGAATCGCGCCAGCCTGGCGAAGCACAGCCGCCTACAACCTCCCCTGCCTCACCAATGGTTGGGCGACGACAATCCCCTGCGCTTGTTGCTGGCAGCCAATCAACCGATCAACGGCGCGATCGCGATGCTGATTCGCGGAGCAGATCGGCGGGGCCTTGCCATGCAGCCGCAGCGCTGGAGCTGGGACCCAAGGCCACGGCTACTGGCCGTGGTGCCGAGCGGCAACGGTGAGCAACTACAGCTGATGCAGCGCAACGGCACCTGGCGGCCACTCACCCCGACAGTCGATCGGATCACAGCGGTGACGCCGCTGGGGGATGGGTCGGGCATTGCCATGGCCAGCCGCAACAACACCAGCGAACAACTCTGGCTGCTGCCGCTGAAGCAGAGCGCCCTACAGCGTGAGGGCGAACCGGGCAGCGCGGAGGTGCAGGCCGGTTCGCTGCAGGCGTTGCTGCCGGAGCCCCTGATCTTTGCCCACCTGAGCAGCAACCAACGGGGCGACCTATTGGTGCAGTGGAGCGCCCGAACCCTGGGGCGCTCGATCACCAGCTTCTGGCCGCGCCAGGGCAACCGCCAGCAACTGGAGCTGGAGGCCTCCGGTCCCATGCAGCTGCTACCGGAAGGGGGAGCGCTGGTGGTTCCTGAGCTGGAGGGTTTGAGCCTGCGCAATCTGCCTGGCAGGCCCGAACGCCGCCAGCTGCTGCCGGGTAGCCGTGACCTGAGCAGTTTCTGCCCTGTGAGCGGGAGAGCACTGCTGGTGCGGCATTGGCCCGATTTCCGCCGTTCATTGGAGCTGGTCGAGCCTGGGCAGCCGCCACGCCAGTTGTGGCTGGGCGGCGATGCCGTGCTGAGCACCGCCTGCGATCGCGGTGGGGAACGGGTATGGCTGCTGCTCAGCCACTGGCGTGATGCTCAGCGCAACCGGCTGCTGGAAATCAACCGCAAGGGGCAGATCGTGCGCCAAAAAGATCTGGCTGACTGGCAAGTGGAGCCAGGTGCCCCCATGGCCTACGACCCAACCAGACAGCAGCTCTTGCTCACCCTGCGGAAACCTGGGAAACAGGAGGCCCAACCGGTGCTGATCCCGGTGGCCACACTGCAGCTGGAACCCCTGGCCAAAGCGGTGCGCCGGGCCCTCTGGCTACCGCCTGGCTAGCTGGAGGGGCAGCAATAGAAGGCAGAGCACGCCGATCAAGGGCCCGGGTGGCAGGTTCACCCAGGGTTGAATCGCCAGCAGAAAACCACCACCACTCAGCAGCGTGCCGAGCCCGGCCGAACGCCACAGGGCTTGACGCAGGCTGCTGGCACCGGGCAGGGCCAACAGGGCTGGTGCTCCCATCAAACCGATCACCAGCACAACCCCCACAGCCGTCATCGCACTCACCACGGTGAACGCCGTCACGAACGTGAGCAGCAACCGCAGCCTCTGCACAGGCAGACCGGCGCTGGCCGCACCGAGCGGATCCACCCCCAAATACACGTAATGGCGATAGCGGAAACCCAACAACAGCACCATCGCCGCCAAGGCCATCAGGCTGCGCCACAGATCCACCGGCGCCGCCGCCAGAAGGTCGCCGAACAGCACAGCCTCCAGGTCAACACGGATCCCCAGCAACGGGATCAGCAACACCCCAAGGCCCAGAAATCCAGCCAGAACCGTATTGAGCACGGCTTCATCGCCAGGCTGTCCCGGCCGTGATCCGCCGCTAAAGCGCTCAGCCAGCAAGGCACCCGCCAAGCCGCTGATCACTCCACCCACCCCGGGATCAATCCGCAGCGCCAGGGCTATGGCCAACCCGGGCAGCACGGCGTGCGACACCAGATTCACCAGAAACAACCGGCGCTGCACCAGCAACAGAGTGCCCGCCAGCGGGCAGAGGCCTCCCACCACCAAGGCCACAAGCAAGGGCAGCAGCCACCACACACGCTCCATAGGATCAGGGCATCTGCCCCGCTGGTTCGGCCATGCCCCCCCAGGTTGCCGCTTCGAGTGATCGCCAGCAGCTCCTGCTCGAACAACTGAAGCGAGCAGATCGAGAACTCTCCGGCCAAGACCTGCACGCCCTGCTGCGCCAGGGGCCACAGCCCATGGGGCTGGCCACGGTGTACCGCCACCTGCGTCAGCTGCAGCAACGCGGCTTAATCCGCTGTCGCCACCTACCGAGCGGAGAAGCCCTGTTTGCACCCATGGAGCGCGATGAGCACCATCTCACCTGTGTGGACTGCGGCGCCACTCTGGTGCTGGAACACTGCCCGATGCATAACGTGAAACTTCACGGGGATCAGGCCGATGGCTTCCAATTGCTGTTTCACACCTTGGAATTCTTCGGATTGTGCAGCCACTGCCAGCAGCGCCAGAGCGTCTAGCCGCAGCAGTGGTTCCCCACGCGTAGATCCCCGAGTGCCTGGCGCACCTGTTGCGGCGTGCCATCGGCCAGCATCTGACGATCCAGCACCAGCACCCGGTCGTAGGCATCGAGATCACGGCCCCAGTCATGGCTGCTCACCAGCAGGGTGAGCCCAGCATCACTGAGCTGGCGCATCACACGCAGCAATTCCGTACGGGAAGGCGGATCAATGGCCGCACACGGTTCATCTAGCAACAGCAAACGAGCTGGTTGCACCAGGGTGCGGGCGAGGAGTGCCCGCTGCTGCTGGCCACCTGAGAGCTGATCAAGGCGCCGCCCGGCCAAACCGGCAAGCCCTACCCGCTGCAGTGCCGCCTCCACATCGCAGCAACCCGGCCTCTGGCCCGCCAAACGCCCCAGCGCCACCAGCTCACCCACGGTGATCGGGAAACTCCAGGCAATCTCCCCTCGCTGGGGCATCAGCGCCAGCATCTGCCGTGCCAGAGGCCGGCTGAGGGGCACTCCTTCCCAGGCAATGGCACCACTTTCCAGGGTGAGATTGCCCTCGAGGGTCTGCAGCAACGTGCTCTTGCCGGCTCCGTTAGGACCCACCAGAGCCGTAAGGCTGCCGGGTTGCAAGGCAAAGCTGAGGTGATCGAGCACCAGCTCGGGGCCGCGGCGCACACACAGCTGCTGAACGCTGAGCACCGATCACGGCATCACTGAACTCACGTTAGTGATCGGGCACACCTCAATCGCCCACCTGCACCAGCACCGCGCGAAGGCCGACCACCCCCCATCAGACCCCAGCCAGAAACAGCTGCACAGGCCCATGGATGAGAACGGTTATCATTAAATACCCCAATTGCTCCTCATGCGCCGGGTGTTCGCGGTATCGATGGCGGCCCTAGCGCTACTGATCAGCCAGGCCTGCAGCCGAGCCCCTAAGCCTGAGGTGATCGCTGCCGATGGGGCCCTGTGCGACATCACCCGCCGCCTCGCAGGGGCAGACCTGCGCGTGCAGTGCCTACTGGGACCAAAGGACGACCCCCACCAGCTCCAGCTCACGCCCGAGCAAACCCGCCAGATCCGCGAGGCGCAGCTGGTGCTGATCAATGGCTACGGACTCACCCCCGCACTGGCGCAACTGCCCGGGGCTGTGAAGGTGGCAGAAATCGCCGTGCCAGACAGCCCCGCGCTGCAGACCCAACAGGCTTCGGACCACCACGACCACGGGCATGGCCATGGCCATGGCGATCAGGATCCGCACGTGTGGCACGACCCTCGCCAGGCCGCAGCGATGACGGACCTGGTGAGCCAGCGACTGCAAGCGCTGAATCCAGCAGCAGCGGCGAAGATCCAGGCCCGCTCTGCCGCGATGCAAACCAGCTTGAAGGCTCTGCACAGCTGGAACCAGCAACAGTTCGCCACCATCCCCTCACCCCGGATCCTGGCCAGCAGCCATCGCGCCTTTGCCAGCCTCACCCGGGCCTACGACCTGGAAGAGCTAGCAGTGATCGATGCCACCAGCACCAGCGCATCTATTCGCCCCCAGGCCCTCGCCTCAGCGGTAAGCACGCTCGAGCAACGCAGGGTGCTCAGCCTGTTTGCAGAACAAAGCCCGCCCAGCAAATCGCTGCAGCGCATCAGCAGCCTCAGCGGCGTGCGCCTGGCACCGCAGCCGCTGATGGCTGACACCACTGGCGACCACCTGATGACCACCCTCACCAGCAACACCTGCTTGATCGTGGATGCCCTGGGTGGAACGTGCAATCGCCAGGGCGCTGAAGCGCTGGTGCAGAGCTGGGATGCAATCCGCTGAACCGCACCTGTGACAAAAGTCACATCAGGGCGTCATCGCCGCACCAGAGGAGCCTGGGCGCCCCCAAAAACCCATAGGATGCGATTGATTCTCAACAGCAAAATGGCTCAGGAGATCGGCCGCCACAGCGACGAAGCCCCCATGAAGCGGCCGAGCGGCGAGCATGCCAAAAAGAAGGGTTGCAAGCAAAAGAAGTGCTCCCACTGGAAAGGCGGCCAATGCCGCTGCGGCCGCGACTGAGCCGAGTTCAACCGACGTCACGCGCCCCAGCACCGCCCATGCCGCCTTTCACGTGGGCCAGAGCGGTGCCTTCAAGAAACTGCTGATCAAGCAACAACAGCGCTGCACTGTTCTCACCAGCCAACCTGAGGCGCTTACACACGAAACGCGCCTCAGCCTCTTCCTGCAATTGTTCAGAGACGAACCAATCGAGCATGGCGGTGGCACTGCGTTCGCCCAGCCCCTCCGCCAACGTATAGAGATGGTGAATTGAGGCTGTTACTCCTTTTTCTAGGTCGTAGACCACATCGAACAAGGTCTGCACAGAAGGCCAATCGCGCTCGGGGGCCTCGATAGTGGGCAATTCCACCTGCTGATCGCTATCTACCAAATAGGCAATCAAACGCGAGGCGTGGCCACGCTCCTCATTGCTCTTGTTGAGCATGTAGGAGGAGAAGCCCACCAGATCTTTTTCGCGCAACCAGATCGACATCGCCAGGTAAGTATGACTGGCCTGGAATTCGGCCGACAGATGGTTGTTGATCGCGCGGGTGAGCTCTTTCATCCTGTCGGAGCAGTGTTGAAATGTTGTACAGCAGAACAGCAGCGATCTGCCGCTGCGAGACAGGGCGTGTAAGCAATGGCACGAGGGGGTGTCAGGTTTCCAACAGGCTGCGAAGCATCCAGGCTGTCTTCTCGTGGATTTGCAGTCGCTGGGTTAGCAGATCAGCTGTGGGCTGATCATTCGCCTCGTCAGCCATGGCAAACACCACACGGATCGTGCGTGCCACAGCTTCATGACCCTGCACCAACTCATGCACCATCTCCATGGCAGCAGGCACACCCTGAGTTTCAGGAATCGTCGACAAGCTGCTGTAGATGCTGCCCCCAAAGGGAGCCTTGTGGCCCAAAGCCCGGATGCGCTCAGCAATCTCATCAAGGGCCGTCCAGAGCTCGGTGTATTGCTCCATAAACATCAAATGGAGCGTATTGAACATCGGCCCCGTCACGTTCCAGTGGAAGCCATGGGTTTTGGCATACAGCACAGTGCTGTCAGCAAGCACGCGACCAAGCCCTTCAGCGATGTTGGCGCGTTGATCGGCAGGGATACCGATGTCAATAGGAGGAGCGGCAATCATGGAGAACGTGTTGTTCCTGTCAAAACCCTAGTTAGCGCAAGCTGCCGTGTCAGCCCTGCCGGCGTAGCAGGTCGACGAGCGACCAGGGATCCGTAGCCATGCTCAGGCGTCCCGCCAGGATCGAAACGCCTTTCGATCCTGGGGCTTAGGCAGGAAGCTGCCAGCGGGCCTCTAGCCGCTTAAACAATAGAGACGCCGTGGTGGTCATCAGCAAATACACAAGAGCTACCGCGATATAAATTTCAAAAGCCCGGTAGGTGGTGGCCACCATCAACTGCCCCTGGCGGAACAACTCATCAAAACCAATCACCGCGGCCAAGCTGGTGTCTTTGATCAGAGTGATGAATTCATTGGCCAGTGGCGGCAGCACACGGCGTAGAGCCTGAGGTGCGATCACGAAGCGCATTCGCTCCAGCGGGCTCAGCCCCAGTGCATCTGCCGCTTCCCATTGCCCCCGATCGATCGATTCGATGCCACTGCGCAGGGTTTCCGCCAGATAGGCCGCCACATTGAGGCTAAGAGCAGTCACCGCCGCCGCTAAGCGGTTGATCGTGAACGGCACCTCCATGCTCTGCAGTAGCGCCGGGAGGCCGAAATAGATCAGAAACAGCTGCACCAACATTGGGGTGCCGCGGAAGAAGTCGATATAGACGCGGCAGAGCCCATGGGCTAACCGCCAGGGAGCCTGCAGCAACACTGCAAGCGCGATTCCCCCCATCAAACCAAAGCTGAAAGAGAGGGCCGTGAGCATCAGAGTGATGGCGGCCCCCTTCAGCAGATTCAGCGCCAACACATGAAGGTCAAGACCCGCAAGAGGCGATGAGGCAGCATCCAATGCGGGAGCACGCTCCGGCAGATCTGCAGGATCCGCCGCAAACCACTCGCGATACAGATCAGCGTAGCGACCACTCCGGATCAGGGCATCCAGCCCGCGATTCACATCAGCGGTGATTGGCGAGTTCATGGGCAACGCAATCCCATAAAACTCGGTGCTGAGATGCTCCCCTGAGATGCGCAGGCCCGTGAGCTTGGCCTGGTCAATGGCATAGAGAATCGCAGGCACATCACTCACCACAGCATCGGCATTGCCATTGGCTAACTCCTGCAGGGCCAGAGGCGTGGAATCAAAACTGCTCACCTTGGCGCCAGGCACTTGGCTGGCCTCCAAGGCGCCGGTGGTGCCGATCTGCACGGCAATGCGGCGGCCTTGTAATTGCGCCAACTGTTCGTAGGCAGGGCCGTTATCCCGCACAACAATCGCCTGGCCTGCCTTGAAATACGGACGACTGAAATCAATCGCACGCGAGCGCTGAGCCGTGATGGTCATCGCACTGATGGCCGCATCCACACTGCGAGCCTGCAGAGCGGGAATCAAGCCATCGAAGGGCAGCGGCACCCATCGGATTGGATGACCGGTTTCCTCACCGATCGCCTGCATCAGGTCAATATCGAAACCAGAGATCGCGCCGTTTTGAGCATTGCGATACTCAAAAGGTGGGAACGTGGGATCGGTTCCAACCCGCCATGGAGCGCCTGAGGCGCCACCACTGCCAGCCGGCAGCACCACCGCCACCATCGCCACCAAGGCCAGAACCCAGCCACGCCACCTGCGGATGTGTTCATGCAGACTGCGCCGAAGCGGATGGGCCATACCGAGGCGTCCTCCCAGAGCTCCCATGATCAGCACATCAACCTCCGCCCCTGTGCTGCAGTGCCGTGATCTGCACAAAAGCTATGGCGATATCAGCGTGCTGCGCGGAGTGAGTGCCACCGTTCATGCCGGCGATGTGGTGTCGATCATCGGACCATCCGGCTGCGGCAAAAGCACGTTTCTGCGCTGCCTCAACCGGCTGGAAAGCTTTGAGCAGGGCAGCCTGGAGGTCATGGGGCAGGCCGTTCCAGGCACGGCCATGCACTGGCAAAACCTGCGCCAACTCCGCGTGAACGTTGGCATGGTGTTTCAGCAATTCAATCTCTTTCCCCATCTCACCGTTCTGGAAAACCTGGTGCTCGCGCCGCGCCAGGTGCTGCAACTATCTCTAGCCGAATGCGAACAGCGCGCACGGCACCACCTCGAGCAAGTCGGCCTGGGCCATCGCAGCGCCGCCTATCCCGCTCAGCTGTCGGGTGGACAGAAACAGCGCGTGGCAATTGCCCGCAGCCTGTGCATGAACCCCGCGGTGATGTTGTTTGATGAGCCCACAAGTGCTCTCGACCCCGAGCTGGTCGTTGAGGTGCTGCAAGTCATGCGGCTGCTTGCGGAAACCGGGATGACAATGTTGGTCGTGACCCATGAAATGCGATTCGCCCGTGAGGTTTCCAATCATGTGCTGTTCTTTAATAACGGCCTGATCGAAGAAGAAGGCAAGCCCGCCGATGTCTTCACAACCCCCCGCAGCGAGCGTCTGAAATCCTTTCTGAGCCGTCAATAGCTAGCGCTACAGAACTAGCCGGATAACACACAAACCATACGATCGTGCCACGTATTCGAAGCCTTTTTGCCCTGCTGATCGGTCTCAGCATCAGCACGGCCCCCGCAAAAGCTGAAGACGAGCACACTGAGCTTGAACAACGCATCCAAGCACTGGATGCGTTGCGCTTCTCACCCACCACCACCCTCACCATCAACTCGAGCTTTGTAACTGGCAGTAATCACTTTCAAGGAAGCGCGAAGAGACTAGTTAATACAAGCAAGCAATCGTTTGGAGCTACCACCTTCAATTACGACGTCAAACTCATTCTAGATACCAGCTTCACAGGGCGCGACCTACTCCACATACGATTGAGATCCGGAAACTTTGAGAAGCTAAATAACAGCTTTTCCGGTGCCGGACCAAGCACCCTTTCGCAACTAGAAGTTGCCTTTCAAGAGCAGTCTGGCCCCAACCGACTAGCGATCAACCGGATCTTCTACCAAGTTCCTATCGGTGATTTCACATTCACCTTGGGTGGCCGGGTTGAACAAGACAACATGTTGGCGATCACCCCCAGTCTCTACCCGACTGAAAGCATCCTCGATCTGATGTCGTTTGCCGGTGCCATCGGGGCCAACAACATGACTCTCGGTGCTGGGGCAGGGGTCTGGTGGCAGCGCCAGGGGCTGGCGATCAGCGCTAATTACGTGGCTGCCAATGGAGCTTCCAACTTTGCCTCCACGTCTGATTCAGGAGGTGCTACCAGCGTTCAGATCGGCTATCAGGCGCCGGGCTGGGGCATCGCAGCGATCTACTCCCACCTGGAGAACGACAGACGTGCAGTTCCTTACGGCACCACCTTCACCATCACCAGCCTCAGCCGCAGCGGCAGCACCGACGCTTTCGGCGTCAGCGCTTACTGGCAGCCAACACAACGTGGCTGGGCGCCGTCGATCAGTGCCGGCTGGGGGATCAACCAGACGACGTACAGCGCCAAGGCAAGCAACCCCGCGCTTGTCAGCGTCAGTCAATCGTGGAGCGTGGGCCTGCAGTGGGATGACGCCTTCTTGCCGGGCAACATCCTTGGCATGGCCGTTGGGGAGCCCACCTTTGCCACCAGCCTCACCAGCGGTGCCCCCCCGAACGATGGGAATCTGATCTGGGAGTGGTGGTATCGCTACCAGATCAGCGACAACGTGAGCATCACTCCGGGGCTGTTCTATCTGAGTCGCCCACTGGGGGCTGACACACCCTCTGGCCAGAGCTTCGCGCAATTGGGGGGCCTCGTGAAAACCAGCTTCTCCTTTTAGGGATCAGACTCTCCCCATCGCCATCACACCTGCCCGCACGTGACCGCCAGCGCGACTTCCCCTGCGACCAAGAGCGTCGCCACCACCGCTCCCCTACCCGTCACAATCCTCACCGGCTTCCTGGGCGCCGGCAAAACCACGCTGCTGAATCACATCCTCAGCAACCAGCAGGGGGTGAAAACGGCCGTTCTGGTGAACGAATTTGGGGAGATCGGCATCGACAATGACCTGATCATCGCCACCGGCGACGACATGGTGGAGCTGAGCAACGGCTGCATCTGTTGCTCGATCAACGGCGAGCTGCTCGATGCGGTGTATCGCATCCTCGATCGGCCCGAACGGGTGGATTATCTGGTGGTGGAGACCACTGGATTGGCCGATCCCCTGCCGGTGGCCATGACCTTCCTCGGTAGTGATCTACGCGATACCACCAGGCTCGATTCAATCATCACCTTGATTGACGCCGAGAACTTCAGCGACGAGATCCTCGATGGTGAGGTGGCCCGCGCCCAGGTGGTGTATGGCGACATCCTGCTGCTCAACAAGTGCGACCTGGTGGGAGAGGAGCGCTTGGCGGAGGTGGAAAGCCGTCTGCGAGAGATCAAGACCGATGCCCGCATCCTGCATTCGGTGAAGGGTGATGTGAGCCTGCCGCTGCTGCTGAGCGTGGGCCTGTTTGAAAGCGACAAAGTGGTCGCCAAGCAGAACCATGACGACTGCGATCACGACCACGGCCATTGCGTGCATGAGCATGAGCACGGCCACAGCCATGACCACCACGATCACAGCCACGATCACGGCCACAGCCACAGCCACGGCCACAGCCACAGCCACAGCCACGCGCACGATCACAGCCACAACCATCCCGATCACCTGGCAATCGAAGGATTCACCTCGCTGTCATTCAGCAGCGAAGGCCCCTTCGCCCTGCGCAAATTCCAGAATTTCCTCGACAACCAGCTGCCGGCCGGCGTATTCCGTGCCAAGGGCATCCTCTGGTTTAACGAAAGCGACAAACGCCACGTGTTCCACCTGGCCGGCAAGCGCTTCTCCATCGACGACAGCGACTGGAGCTCAGCCGCTGAGCGCAAGAACCAGCTGGTGCTGATCGGCAAGAACCTCGACCATGCCCTGCTGCGCAAGCAGCTCCAAGCCTGCGTGGCCAAGGATGCAGGCAAGGGCTTCGTCTGAGGCCATACTGCAAAGAGCGGTTTTCCGGATTCAGCCCGGGATGGCAACGAGGAAAGTCCGGTGAGCAGCCCTGGCTGTTATTCCGGCACTGTCCCGCAGCTGTGATGGGGCCTGCCGGTAGGGCAGACCCCTCAGTCAGAACGCTCGCCGCTCTTTGCCTCTCGTTTCCTTATCAGCACCGGCGCGGACCGGCACTGCCCATGACCTCCAAGCTGACTCGCTCCCTACTGCTCAGCAGCGCCGCAGGCTTTGGCCTCAGCCTGCTTTCAACCCTTCCTGCCGGCGCCCACGGCAACGCCGATGCCGGCGTTTTGGGTGGGGCCCTGCATCCCCTGCTGGGCATTGATCACCTGTTGCTGTTGGTGGGCGTGGGCTTTGCCGCTGCCCAGTTCGGGTCTTTGCTGTTGGGCGTCGCCCTTGGCGGAGCACTCCTGGGAAGCGTGTTCGGCAGCTTTGGCGGTCATCTGCCCGGCGCCGAAGTGCTAGCAGCCCTGGCTGTGAGTGGCCTGGGTGCAGCACTGCTCCTGAGCCGCAACCTGATGCGACCGCTGCCCGTGCTCGGGGGCGTGATGGGTGCGGCTGTGGCCGTTCACGCCATGCTTCACGGTCAAGAAGCCAGTGGCACCGCCGGTTGGTGGCTGGGAGCGCTGCTCACCGCCTCGCTGGTGATCGGGCTGAGCTTCCTGGCAGGCCGCCAGTTCAATCAGCGCCAGAGCCAGTGGGCAGCCGGTGCGCTTGCTCTGCTCGGTGGTGTTCTGGCCCTCGCGCCGCTGTAACGGCAGCCATTGCAACACCAGCGCTGGACAATCCCGCTAGCGTGATCCCAATCGCGTCCAGCGCTTTGGCCGATCTGATTCTGCTCTCCGCCGTGTTCACCTTGGCTGGAGTGATCGCTTGGTTGGCTGCCGGCTCTGATGACGACAACGGTGGTGGCGGTCTGATGCAGCCGGTGCTGGTGCCAGTGCGATCAGCTCGGCATCAGCGCTGATTCAGCTGCGGCACAACTCGGGCATAGCGCCCTCACATTGAGAACACACTCCAGCAGACGAAAGCCGTGGTCACCGGCCGCCTGCTCGCCAGCCATGAGTACGGCTTGGCTTTCAAATTCCTCGGTGTGTCCGCAGCGCACACATACCAGGTGGTGATGATCGCGATGATCGTCATCGCTGGCCAGCTCAAAGCGGCGACCGCCTTCGGGCAGCTCCAGCTCCCGCAGTAGCTCCATGGAGCTCAACAGCCGCAGGGTGCGATATACGGTAGCTAGCGATACACGCTCCTCGGCGCGCAGGAGCCTCTGGTGCACCTCCTCGGCGCTGAGGTGGGTGCCTTCGCCCAACCGCTCAAACAACGACAGAACCCGCTGACGCTGGGGCGTGAGCCTCTGGCCGCGGCCATGCAGGCTGCTGCGCAACGCTTCCGCTGGCAGATCGGGCGCCGGTACGGCAGGCATGCAGGCAGACGTGGCGCTCTTCTCAACAGTAACGGCTGTTGCGAACCGATGCCACGTCCGCACGGGCGCTGATAGCCCCGATCAGATCGGCAAGCGTGCTCACAAGCCGGTAGCTGATCACCACCGCCAACAGAGGCGCTTCGGGGACCGCAAAGGCCAGACGGAGCAGCAGCACCGCCTCGAACACACCAAGACCTCCAGGCGCTCCCGGCACCACCAGCCCCGCGGTCCAGGCCAGAGCAAAGCCCGCCAGCCAGCTGCCCCAGCCAAGGGCAAACGACAAATCAAAGGCCTGCACGCAACAGGCAAATCCAGCGAAGCGCAGCAACACAAACCCCAGCTCAGCCAGCAGAGGCGGCCAGGGGTATCCCGGCAGCGCCGGCGGCAAGGCATCGAGCTCACCGTCCAAGAGCCCGCGCTGGGCCAACTGCTGGGCCCGCTGCTGCTCCAAGCGCTGCATCAGCGGATTCAGCCAGCGTGGCAGCAACAGCAGCAGAGGCAGCAGACAGCCCAGAGCCAGCCCCGACTGCCAGCCCCCTAGGGGGACCAGAGCGAGCGCCGCAACCGCTGCCAGCAGTGGATCGAGCAGCACCGCCACCAGTGCCTGTGGGGTGCTCAGGGGCTGAAGCGCAACGGGTGCTTCCGGCCCCGGATCGGCCTTGAGGGCCCGCAGCCGCGCCACCAGATGCCACACCCCACCAGGAAGGTATTTGCGCAGGTTGGAACTGAGAAAAAGTGCGATCAGAGCGATCCAGCGGGGCTGCTGCCCCAGCCAGCGCAGACAGAAGCCCCAGGCACAGGCATTGGCCACCAGGCTGAGCAGACTGAGCCCCACCCCCAAGAGCAGCCAGCACCAACCCTGGCCATCAAGGCTCAATTGCAGCAGCTGCCGGCCATGGCCCAGCAAGGCCGCCAACACAAAGCCACCACTGACCAGCGAGACCCAAAGCTTCGCCCCACCAGGCAGAGCAGGCAAGCGCTTCATGGCAGGGGCTCCTCCACCAGGGCCAGCACAGCACGCCGCAGCCGCTCCACCGGCAGCTGATGGCGGGCAGCCATGGCTGCCAGATCATCGGCCTCCGGCTTGCACAGCCAGCTGCCATCCGGCCGCCGCGAGCGCTTGACGCGCACAACGCCCCAGGGGGTCTCGATCGAGAGGATCTCGCGCGGCAGGCTCAGCCGCTGCTGCAGCTGCTCCCGCACCCCGATGCTGCTGCCGTAGTGCCACCAAACGGAGCGTAGGGCTGTGCCCTGATCCGGCTGGGCCAGCACGGTCACCAGATGTCCAGGGCGCCCTTTCTTCATCAGCAGGGGCTGGTGAAACACCTCCAGGGCACCGGCGTTACGCAGGGCCTCCATCAACAACGCCAGATCTTCAGCGCTGCAATCATCCAGCTGGGCCTGCTGCTGCAACAGCGTTTCCTGCAGCTCTCCCTGGCCAGACTGAAGCGGATCAGCCAGCACCAACCGCAGCAGATTGGGGCGATCCAACTGACGGGTGCCAAGGCCAACACCCACCGCCCCTGGACGCAGTGCTGGAGCCTGGCCGAAACGATCCGCCAGCACCGCCATCAGCGCCATGCCCGTTGGCGTGGTGAGTTCCGCGGCGGGGAAGTCGTCGCTGGCGGCGAGCGGAACCTGCCGGCGCCTGGCGAGCTCCAGCACCGCTGGTGCCGGCAAAGGGAGCAGGCCATGGGCGGTGCGTACACGGCCATGGCCTGCAGGTGGCGGCGTGCACACCAGCTGCTTCACGCCGAAATGCTGGAAGCCCGCACACACACCCACCACGTCCACCAGCGCATCAACGGCACCCACCTCGTGGAAATGCACCGCCTCGGCCGCACAACCATGCACCGCCGCTTCGGCGTCAGCCAACAGGGCAAACACCTCCAGCACGCGCTGTTGCAGCGCCGGCTCCAAAGGCGCTGCTGCGATCTGCTGGCGCAGCTCGCCCCAGTGCCGGTGGGGCGGAGAAGGTTCGGTCAGTGCCACCTCCAGCTGCATGCCCCGCAGGCCACAGCTCCGGGTCTCCCGGCATTCCAGGCGATAGGCCTCGCCCAAGCCCAGGGCCGCCAGTGGTTGAGCCACCACCGCCTCAGGCAGCCCGAGATCCAGCAGGGCCGCCAACAACATGTTGCCGGCCAGACCCGTTGGGCAATCCACCCAAGCCAGCGGCTGGGCTGCGCTCATCGGGCTTCCACCAGCAAACGCTCAGCGCGCTCTTCCAGCTCGCTGCGGCGCTGCCGCAGCCACTGCTCCACCTCACGGCGCGCTCGGCGTTGTTCGTTCTGAGCAGTGGTCACGTCGTAGCCCGATAACCCCCAGAGCCGGCCTAGCAGGGCTCGATCATCGGCACCGCCACGGGATCCGCCATACACCAACTGCTCGGCCAGCATCCCGGCCTGCAGCACACGGCTCCATCGGCGCAGATCCTCAAGCGGCAGTTTGGCGTGGGCCGGAGGTTCGAGCTGCGTGGTGCCATTGGCGCTGAGCCCTTCGCGCAGGCAGGCGCGGCTACCCACGAACACCTGTTTCACCGGCAGATCGTTGTCGGCGGCCACGAGCACATGGCCTGCTTCATGAATGGCGATACGCCGCAAACGAGCGGTGCCGATGCCAGCCGGCAACGCTTCGGCCAGCAGATGGCCACCCAACCCGCCGAAACGGGCCGCATCCAGCGTGAGAGCCACCAAGCCTCCACCGGCCGCCACAGCAATCAACCAAGGCGACAGGCCGAGGGGTGGCCCCACCACCGCCAGCACGGTGATCACCGCCACAGCGCCGCCGGCAGAGAGGGCTGCCGTGGAGCCCTGGTCGGAGCTGGGACCCCGCTCCGGCGGCGCCATGGTTAGCGCCGGCCGGCGGGACGCCCACCGCGGCCGGGGCCGCGGCCCTTGCCACCACGCTGGGGCACGGGCGCAATCACTTCGTGCTCCTCCACCTGCAGCTGCTGCCCCTGCCGGCGCAGATCCAGCGACACAAAGTGACGCAGATGCTCAGCCGCAATCTCTCCGCGCAGCTGCAGCTTGAACGGCGTGGGACGCGAGCCGTCCGCACGCGGCTGCTGCCGGATCTTGACCACCAGGTCTCCATCCTCGGGCCGGGTGTAGATCAGCTCACCGCGCACGGAGAAATAGCCATCTCCCTCCGGCAGATCATCGCTGGGGGGCGCATCGGCCTCGGCTTCAGCAGCGCTCTCGGTGGCGATCGCCGTGGCAGCCAGGGTGCTTGGTTCCCATACACCCACCAGCTGCAGATGGAGTTTGTCGGGGTCGCGAAAGCGGGGATAGGCCACCCAAAGGTGAGGCTTGCTCAGATCGAGATGGCGGCGCATCAGCGTGAGCACCCTGCCCAGCACCACCGCTTCGATCTCGGTGCCGTCTTCGGCCTGCAGAGTGCCGCGGGTGAGCTGTTCGGGATCTTCGGGCACATAGGTCCCCCGCACCACACCGATGGCCCGGTACTGCATCGGTTCGGTGACCGGGGAAATGGGGTGTTGACGCATCGTGGCTGAAACCCTCTGGGCGCTCGTGTTGTCCATGGCCCGGCCGCCAATGTAACCAGCCCTTGCCATGGCCCCAGACTGAGTCACATCCATGCGCTGAACCATGCCGCCACGCGCCAGCACCAATCCCCGAGGGCTACTGCTCGGCCTGGGGGCGTTTGTTTTGGTGGGCGGCTCCATGGCGGGCGGCTGGTGGCTGGGGCAGCGGAGCCGCGGTGTGGAGAGCGACCGCTCCCAGGCCGCGGTGGAGCGCCAAGCCGATCAACTGCGCCAGAAGCTGTTGGATGGCGGCGCCAGCGAAGCTGAACAACAGCGCCTGGTGCAGCTGCTGCTGGTGTTGAACCAATCAGAGGAGGCAACGGCGCTGCTGGAGCAACTGGCCGATCAGCAGCCCCGGCGCTGGCAGCTGCGACTGCTGCTGGCGGAATTGCATCGCCAAAACAACAATCGCGCGGCGGCTGAGCGGGAGCTGCGCCAGCTGCTCAACCTCAGCCCCAACCGAATCGAGGCTCTGCAACTGATGGCTCTGTTGCAACTGGAGCAGGGCCGAGGCGGCCAGGCCCAGGCGCAGCTGAAGACGCTGATCGTGAACGGTAGAAAGCCGGCCGTGCAACCCCAGGTGCTGCCGCTAAGCCTGCTCCTGGGAGACCTGCAGCAGCGGATGGGGCAACAGGCCGAAGCCGCCGCTACCTACACCAAGCTGGCGGCCGAGTTTCCCAGGGATCCCAGGCCGCTACTAGCGCTTGCCCTGCTCCGCCAAGAACAGGGCAACAGCAAGGCCGCCCAGGAAGCGCTGGCTCAAGCCCGCAACCGTCAGCCCGGCAACAAGGACACACGACTGGATCGGGTGGCTGCCAGCTGGGGAATCACCCAACTGCGGCAAGGCAAGGTTGAATCGCCTAAGGAGCCTTCACCTGGGACGACACCCCCGAATTCTGAGCGTCCAGCTCCTTGAGGGCCGCATCGATGGCATCACCTGGAGGGGTGGCGTCATCCATCGCGGTGCCGCGTCGGATCTTGTTCATCAGATCAATGGGATTGGCTGAATCCAGCACGCTGTTGCTCTTTGAACCACCGGTGTTGCTCCCCCCGGGGCCGTAGTCATAAATCTGTTGCTCCTGGGTGGACATTCCCCAGGAGCTGTAATCAGCGCGAACGGCTGCCGGGGGCAGTGCAGCGGCGGCCATGAGCACTACAGCCCCGCCCATCAGGAATGCACCGCGTCGGAATGACAAGGAGCGATCCATCACCGTTCGATGCGATTGGTGCAGCAATCGTAGGCGGGCCCTTTTTGCAAATGGTGTGCTGCGGCGCTACGAGAAGCTGGGGTCGATTGCCTTGCCACACCACCGGCCCCGCCCATGCGCATCGCCAGCTGGAACGTGAACTCCGTGCGCACGCGGCTTGATCAGGTGCTGACCTGGCTGAAGCAGGCACAGCCCGATGTGCTCTGCCTTCAGGAAACAAAGGTGGCCGATGAGCTGTTTCCCCATGCCGCCTTCGAGGAGCTCGGCTACAGCTGCGCTATCAGTGGCCAGAAGGCCTACAACGGCGTGGCCTTGATCAGCCGGCTACCGATTGAAGATGAGCAGATCGGCTTCACCGCCCTGCTGCCCAACGATCCGGAAGCATCGGCGCTGAGTGACCAGAAGCGCGTGATCAGCGCCCTGATCGACGGAGTGCGGGTGCTCAATCTTTATGTGCCTAATGGCAGCTCACTCTCCAGTGAGAAGTACCCCTACAAGCTGCAGTGGTTGGGATGCCTGAAGCGCTATTTGGAGAGGCAGGAAGCTCAGGCTGATCCGCTCTGCATGGTGGGCGACTTCAACATCGGCCTCGAAGCGTGCGATTTGCATGATCCCGAACGCCTCACCGGCGGGATCATGGCCAGCGCCCCCGAACGCCAGGCCCTGCAGGCTGCCCTTGCGGGGCGCCTCACCGATGCGTTTCGTGTGTTCGAACCGTCCAGCGGCCACTGGAGCTGGTGGGATTACCGCAGCGGCGCCTGGGACCGTGACCAGGGCTGGCGCATCGATCACATCTACCTCTCAGAGGATCTGCTCAGCTGCGCCACAGGTTGCGTCATCGATAAGGCACCTCGCGGTAACACCCAACCCAGCGATCACGCACCGGTGGTGGTGAACCTCATCTGGCCCCCCGAAGAGAATGAACAAGACGACTGGGGATGAAGGCCTCGAATGCCCTCAGAACACCAAGGCCTCGACCGGTAGCTTCACGCCCGCTGCCCGCAACTCCACCTGGCGCCGCAGCGATTCACCGCAGGTTTTGGGCGTGGGGAACAACTTGCCTGGATTGGCCAGGCCCTCTGGATCCATGGCCCGGCGAACCAGCTGCATGGTGGCCTGATCGTCCACGCTGAACATCCAGTCCATGTAGCAGCGCTTGTCGCTGCCGACACCGTGTTCGCCGCTGATGCTGCCACCGGCCTCAATGCACAACCTCAGGATGTCTGCACCCAGGGCCTTCACCCGCTCGTTGACCCCCGCCTCGCCGGCGCGGTACAGGATCAGCGGGTGCAGGTTCCCATCACCGGCATGAAACACATTGGCCACCGCCAGGCCATGCTCCGCACTCAGCCGATCAATCGCCGCCAACACACCGGGCAACGCCGTGCGCGGCACCACTCCGTCTTGCAAGTAATAGCTGGGGAACTGCCGGCCGAGGGCCGAGATCGCACTCTTGCGCCCTTTCCACAGACGCGCGCGTGCCTCGTCGCTCCAGGCCTCGCGCACCGCGCCGGCGCCTGCTTCCAAACAAAGGCGGCTGGCGATCTGCACCGATTCCTTCACCTCAAGCTCGTGGCCATCGAGCTCGATTAACAGCACGGCAGCGGCCTCGCGCGGATATTCATCCACCCCGAAGTAATCATCCACTGCCTGGATGCAGGGGTTGTCCATCATTTCCATCCCCGCCGGCAGAACGCCTGCACCAGTCACCAGGCGCACGGCCTCTCCAGCCGCTGCCATCGAGGCAAAATCCGCCAGCAACACCGCCACCGTTTGCGGCGTGCGCAGCAGCCGCAAGGTGATTGCCGTGGCGATCCCCAACGTGCCTTCGCTGCCGATGAACACGCCGCGCAGATCCAGGCCCGGCATGTCTGGCAGCTCACCACCCAAGGTGGTGATCGAGCCATCCGGCAGCACCACCTCCATCGCCAACACGTGGTTGCTGGTCACGCCGTATTTGAGGCAGTGCACGCCACCGGAGTTCTCGGCCACGTTGCCGCCGATGCTGCAGGCCACCTGGCTGGATGGATCGGGCGCGTAATAAAAGCCATCGCCGGCCACAGCGCGGGTGACCCAGCTGTTGATCACCCCGGGCTGCACGGTGATCCGCTCGTTGGCCAGATCCACCTCAAGCACCTGGCGCATCCGGCTGGTGGCAATCACTAAGGCAGGCTCCTCCGCCAGGGCACCGCCCGAGAGCCCGGTGCCGCTGCCGCGGGCAATGAAGGGCACCTGCATCTCGGCGCAGAGCTTCACCACCGCCGCCACCTGTTGGGTGGTTTCTGGCAGCACCACGAGGCGCGGCTGATGGCGGTTCAGGGTGAGGCCATCACAGTCGTAGGCCAGCAACTCCTGACGCTTGGACACCACCGCACGCGGCGGCAGCAGGGGCCGTAGACGGCGTTCAAGCAAGCCCCAATCAGGCGTCACAAGGATTGGTCTCGGTGGCAAGACCTTAACGAGAGTTCCACCTCTGGACTCTCGGGCCTGCAATTGCGTAAGGATGGTGCGCTCTAGCTCCCGTCTGCGGATTCCGTTTTGACCTCGGCACCTGTTTCGGCTCCCGTGCACAACACCACCCGGTCCCAGGAACTGTTCAGTGCCGCTCAGACGCTGATGCCCGGCGGGGTGAGCTCGCCCGTGCGCGCCTTCCGCTCCGTAGGCGGCCAGCCGATCGTGTTCGACCGCGTCAAAGGCGCCTACGCCTGGGACGTGGACGGCAACCGCTACATCGATTACATCGGCAGCTGGGGTCCCGCCATCTGCGGCCATGCCCATCCCGAGGTGATCGGCGCCCTGCATGACGCGCTTGAGAAGGGCACCAGCTTCGGCGCCCCCTGCGCCCTGGAAAACCAGCTGGCCGCGATGGTGATCGACGCAGTGCCCTCGGTGGAGATGGTGCGCTTCGTGAACAGCGGCACCGAGGCCTGTATGTCGGTGCTGCGCCTGATGCGAGCCTTCACCGGCCGCGAAAAGATCATCAAGTTCGAAGGCTGTTATCACGGCCACGCGGACATGTTCCTGGTGAAGGCCGGCTCCGGCGTGGCCACCCTCGGCCTGCCTGATTCCCCGGGCGTGCCGCGCACCACGGCGGCCAGCACCCTTACCGCCCCCTACAACGACCTTGAGGCGGTGAAGCAGCTCTTCGCTGAGAACCCCGGCGAAATCGCTGGCGTAATCCTGGAGCCCGTGGTGGGCAACGCCGGCTTCATCACCCCCGAGCCCGGTTTCCTCGAAGGCATCCGCGAACTCACCAAAGAGAACGGTGCGCTGCTGGTGTTCGACGAAGTGATGACCGGCTTCCGCATCAGTTACGGCGGTGCCCAAGCCAAATTCGGCATCACCCCCGACCTCACCACGATGGGCAAGGTGATCGGCGGTGGTCTGCCGGTGGGTGCCTATGGCGGCCGCGCCGACATAATGAGCATGGTGGCGCCCGCCGGCCCGATGTATCAAGCCGGCACCCTCAGCGGCAATCCCCTGGCGATGACAGCCGGCATCAAAACGCTGGAGCTGCTGAAGCAGCCCGGTAGCTACGAGCGCCTCGAAGCGATCACCAAGCGGCTGGTGGAAGGAATTATGGAGGGCGCCCGCAGCGCCGGCCTGCCGATCACTGGCGGCTCGATCAGCGCCATGTTCGGCTTCTTCCTCTGCGAAGGCCCTGTGCGCAACTTCGAAGAAGCCAAAGCGGCTGACACCGCTCGCTTCGGCAAGCTGCACCGCGCCATGCTCGAGCGCGGCATCTATTTGGCCCCCAGCGCCTTCGAAGCCGGCTTCACCTCGCTGGCCCACTCCGACGAGGACATTGACACCACCATCAGTGCCTTCCGCGACTGCTTCGCGGCGGTGGCCTGAGTTCCGTCGATCCGATCAAGGCCAAACGCCGCGGCAGCACACGCGTTGCCGCGGCGCTAGCCGTTGCTGTGGCCTTGCTCGCCCTGCTGGGACGCAGCACGGACCCGGCCGCCAAACCGCTGCCATCCAGTGCACCGCTCCGCCTTGGTGCAGCCCTAGCTCTCACAGGCAACGCCAATGTCTATGGCCAAGACCAGCGCATGGGCATTGGCCTGGCGCGGCAGTGGTTTAAAGCCAAGCCCCAGACGCGGCCGGTGCAGCTGCAACTCGAAGACGGTGCCTCGGACGAACCCAGCGCCATCGCCGCCTTCAACCTGCTGATCCGCCAGGGTGTGGTGGCCCTGATCGGGCCCACCCTCTCCCAGCAGGCCTTCGCCGCTGATCCGATCGCCCAGCGACAGGCCGTTCCCGTGGTGGCGCCGTCCAATACCGCCAGCGGCATTCCGCAGATCGGCTCGTTCATCAGCCGCGTTTCTGCGCAGAGCTCAGTGATTGCACCGCTCTCCATCGATGAAGCGTTGCGGCGCGAGCCCAGCACCGAGCGGGTAGCTGTGTTCTTCGCCCAGGATGATGCTTACAGCACCACCGAAACCGCCATCTTCCAGAAGGCGCTCGCTGCACGGAAGCTCAAGCCCGTGAGCGTGCAACGCACCCAACTAGCCGACAACGATTTTCAGAACCCGATCACCGCCGCACTACAGCAGCGGCCGCAGTTGGTGGTGATCTCAGCCCAGGCGGTGGATGGCGGCAACCTGATCCGGCAGCTGCGCGAGCTCGGCTACCGCGGCCAGATCGTGGTGGGCAATGGCCTCAACACGCCAAACATCTATCCGATCTGCCAGCGCTGGTGCGATGGCGTGCTGATCGCCCAGGCCTACAGCCCGGAGCTCAACACCCCGATCAACCGCACGTTCCGGCGTGTCTTTGCTGAGGCCAACAAGGGCCGCATCCCCGGGCAGATTGCGGCCCAGGCCTGGAGCGCCTATCAGGTGCTGTTTGAGGCGATTCAGAGGCTGCAAGCCCGCGGCGGATTGGACGGGGTGACCCTGGGCGAAGCCCGCAAGCGCTTGATGCAAGAACTCTTGGCCGGTCACTACGACACCCCCCTGGGCCCCATTCACTTTCGGAGCGATGGCGAGGTGGTGCAGGAGCGTTTCTACGTGGCCGAAGTGCGCATGGATGCCTCAGGCCGCAGCGGCCAGTTCACCCTGGTGCGAGAGCAGGATCTACCGGAGGGAGGGCCGTGATTGAGGCGCTGCTGCAAACGCTGCTCAATGGCGCCGCCAGCGGCGGGGTGTATGCCCTGGTAGCCCTGGGCTACACCTTGATCTTCTCGGTGCTTGGGGTGATCAACTTTGCCCAGGGAGCCCTGTTCAGCCTGGGGGGCTACCTCACGTATCTATTCATGGGGGGCAACATCGGCGTGAACGGTGCGCTGCCGGGCTGGGGCTTGCCGGTGGGCCTGCCCTTCTTGCTAGCCCTCGTGCTGGCAGCCCTGGGCACCGGATTGGTGGGCCTGGTGGTGGAGCGCATCGCCTTTGCGCCGCTGCGACGCCGCGGCGCCGAGCCCCTGCTGTCGCTCATCACCAGCCTCGGAGCCGGGGTGGTGCTGGTGAACCTGCTTCAGATTTTGATGGGAGCAGAGGGTTATGCCTTCCCCCAGGGCGCCGCGACCCTGGGCCAACTACCGGAATCCTTGCTGATCGGTGGTGCCCGGATCCGCACGATTCAGGTGCTGCTGCTGCTGATCTCGGCGTTGGCGGTTGCCGCGCTGAGCCTCTGGCTCGAGCGCAGCCGCAGCGGCAAGGCGATGCGGGCCGTGGCAGAAGACGCCACCACCGCAACGCTGCTGGGCATCAACAGCGAAGCCATCGTGCGCCTGGCCTTCCTGCTCAGCGGCATGCTGGCGGGGCTAGGCGGCGGCCTGATCGGCATGAGCGTGAGCTTGGCGGGGCCCTACTTCGGCATCAGCTATGGCCTGAAGGGGTTGGCGGTGCTGGTGCTGGGCGGGCTGGGCAGCGTGCCCGGCGCGATTGTGGGAGGCCTGGTGATGGGGATGGCCGAGGCTCTGATCCCGCCGTCAGCGTCCGGTTGGCGTGATGCATTGGCCTTCGCCATCCTCTTCGCTGTTCTGGTGCTGCGCCCCAGCGGCCTGCTGGGGCGGCGACAGCTGGAGAAGGTTTGAAGCGATGGGAGATCTGCGTTGATCGATAACGGCCTGCTGGTGCAGATGCTCCTTGGAGCACTGCTGGGGTTATCGGTGTACGTGCCGATGGCTGCGGGGCAGCTGTCGCTAGCCACGCCAGCCTTCTATGCCATTGGCGGAACCCTGGCCGCCCTGCTGGCCACTCAAGGCAGCCCGCAAGCAACCATCAGCCTGGGGGCTGTGTTGGGCGAAATGCTGCTTGCAGCGGCACTCACAGCAGGTCTGGCCCTGTTGGTGGGACTGCCGGTGCTGCGGCTGCGGGGGATCTATTTGGCGATTGCCACCATCGCCCTGGTGGAAATTGTGCGGGTGGCCATCCTCAACCTGCCCTTCACCGGCGGCGCCACAGGGATCTTCGGCATTCCCCAACCCTTCGAGGAGCCCTTGGGATACGTGTGGTTGAGCGGGGCTCTACTGGCCCTAGTGGGCTGGCTCTTTCAGCGGCTTGAAGCAAGCCCACTCGGGCGCTCGATGGCCGCCGTGCGCGACGACGAATTAGCGAGCCGCTGCATGGGCATCAACACCACCCGGGTGAAGCTCACCGCCTTCGTGGCCAGCGCCATGTTGGCTGGGATCACAGGCGTGATCGCCGCCCACTACCTCAACACCTGGAACGCCCGCCAAGGCAGCTTTGACGTGGCCATCACCACCCTGGCCTTCGTCATCCTGGGGGGCTCCCGCAGCTGGCTCGGCCCCGTGATCGGCGGCCTGCTGCTCACCGCGCTACCCGAGCTGCTTCGCCCCGTGGGCGATCTGCGCTTGGTGTTGTTTGGTCTGGTGATCCTGTTGGGTCCGGTGTGTTTCCCCCAGGGGCTGGTCACGCCGGCGCTGCTCGAGCGGATCGGGAGGTGGAAGCCATGAGCGGCGCCACGTCCTCTGCTCCGGCCACAGCTCCCCTTCTGGAGCTCCATCAGATCAACCGCCGCTTCGGCGGACTGCAGGCCCTCAGCGAGGTGAGCTTCAGCGTGCAGGAGGGCGAGATCTTCGGGCTGATTGGTCCGAACGGCGCAGGCAAAACCACCCTGTTCAATCTGCTCTCGGGCGTCACCCCAGCTTCCAGCGGTTCGATCCGCTGGCGCGGCCGGGCCATGCAGGGGCTCAGCCCCGACCGCCACAACCGCCTGGGTATCGCCCGCACCTTTCAGAACCTCCGTCTGTTCACCGGCCTCACCGTGCTCGACAACGTGATGGCCGCGCTGCACCGCCGGTCCCAGGGCCATGGGGTGGATGCTTTGCTCAACACCCCCCGCTTCCGTCGTGGTGAACGGGAGCTTCAGGAGCGCGCCTTTGGCCTGCTGGAGGAATTGGGGCTGACAGATCAGGCGCACCGTGAGGCCGGAGGACTGGCCTATGGCGATCGCCGCCGGCTGGAGATTGCCCGTGCTTTGGCAACCAGCCCCAAGCTGCTGCTGCTGGATGAACCCGCCGCTGGCATGAACCCCAGCGAAAAAGACAAGCTCTGCGCCCTCCTCGCCGAGCTGCGACAGCGGCACCAGCTCACCCTGATCGTGATCGAGCATCACGTGCCCCTGCTGATGCAGCTCTGCCACCGGCTGGCGGTGCTGGATTTCGGACGTCTGATCGCCCTCGGCACGCCTGAGCAGATTCAGCAGGATCCGCGCGTGATCGAGGCCTATTTGGGGGGCAGCGCATGAGCACCGTGCACACCCACGCTCCAAGCCTCCCCGCCCTGCTTCAAATCGAACAGCTGCAGGTGCACTACGGCAGTGTGCAGGCCCTGGCCGGCATCTCCCTAACGGTGCAGCGCGGTGAGCTGGTCACCCTGCTGGGATCCAATGGCGCTGGCAAAAGCACCACCCTGCGAGCCATCTCACGGCTCGTGAATGCCACTGCAGGCCGGATCCTCTGGCACGGGGCTGATCTTGCCGCCGTGCCAGCCCACCGCACCTTGAAACGAGGAATCGGCCACTGTCCCGAGGGGCGCCGGCTGCTCAACCGCCAGAGTGTGGCCTTCAATCTGGAGCTTGGGGCCTACCTGCGCCGCGATCGCGAGGGCATCGCCGCTGATCTCGAGCGGTGCTACGGCTTATTCCCCAGGTTGGCGGAGCGACGGCAGCAGCAGGCAGGAGCCCTGTCCGGCGGGGAACAACAAATGCTCGCCATCGCCCGAGCCTTAATGGGACAACCGGAACTGCTGATGCTGGATGAACCAAGCCTTGGTCTGGCCCCAAAACTGGTCACGGACGTGATGACGATCCTGGCGGAGCTGCATCGCAGCGGCCTCACCATCTTGTTGGTTGAGCAGAACGCCCAGGCCGCTCTAGAGATCGCCGATCGGGGTTATGTGCTCGAAGCCGGACGATTGCACCTGAACGGCCAGGCCTCAGATCTACTCCGCAACCCCCAACTCAAAGCCGCTTATCTCGGAGGCTGAACAACCAGGTGACATTCCTTGCCATCTTGCGCAGCATGGGTGCATCACCTGAGCTGTAAAGCGAGAGGCACACATGATCAGAGCATGGGTAGGGCTCGGCCGCGACCTGCTGTCTAGCCGCTGGAGCCTCCTACTGATCTTCACGATCGCAGCGCTGTTTGGACATATTGAAGAAGGCTTACCCATCAGCCAACTGGCGGGCTGGTTTGTGATCTGCGGCCTTGGCTTGGTGCCCCTGGCCCGAATGATCGCAGAAATGGTAGAGGCCCTCGCCGACAAGCTCGGCGATCGCATCGGAGGCCTCATCAGCGTGGCCTTGGGCAACCTGGTGGAACTGGTGGTGTCGTTCACGGCACTGGCGAGTGGTTTGTATCACCTGGTGGTGATCTCCGTAGCTGGCGCCGTGATCACCAACTGCCTGCTGGTATTGGGCATCAGCACCTGCGTGGGCGCACGCAAAAAAGCGACCATCGAAATCCACCCCTACAGCACTGGGCTGCAAAGCCAACAACTCCTGATCAGCACCATTTTTCTTGCCGTTCCTACAATTTTTCACCTAGCCAACAATTTTAACCTCGGCGAAAAAGCAGCCGCTCTCAGCGATGGAAGCAATATCTTTGACTCTTTTGCCTCTTATTCGCTGATCGTCTCCATTCTGGTTCTAGCCTTCTACCTCTTGTCTTTCGTCTATCAGATGGGAACAGGCAGGAGCCTCTACCTGCGACAAGAAGAAGAGCGCGTGCTACCTCCAGAGGGCGAGAACAAACCCCTCAGCGTCATCCTGGGCATGCTTCTCTTGGTGAGCATCGTGCTGGTGGGGGTGTCGGAGAACCTGGTGGAATCGCTTCAGCTGATGGTGGATGGAGCCCATCTCAATCCTCTGTTTGTTGGCCTGTTTTTACTCCCTCTCTTCGGATGCTTCTCTGAGGCCTTGATTGCCGTGAAAGCGGCCGCCACCAACCGCATGGATCTGGCAATGGCCAGCACGGTCGAGTCGAGTGTGCAGCTCCTGCTGTTCGTGCTCCCCCTCCTGGTGATCTGTGGCGTGCCGATGGGCCGCTATCTGCATCTCGCCGTTCCAGCCACATCGCTGTTTTGCCTGGGAGCCACCGTGCTGGCCGTGCACTGGATCACGGAAAACCGCAAGTTGAGCTGGTACGAGGGAAGTCTTCTCCTCACCCTGTATGCGGTGATCGGCGCTGGCACCTTGTTCCTGGGCGGTTAACGTGAGCGACCGTTCGGGAATCACGCGGGCCATGACAACTGCCGTGAATCCCGGCTCGGCTCAGGGCACGACGCAGGCCGGAACGCGGGAAACGTTGTGGGTGATGCAGAGCAGCTTGCCGCAGCGGCTCCGTGTCAACAGCGCTGAGCTGGTCAACTCCCCGGTTCTGCGCCACCACTGCAACGTCACCCTCACGTGCTGCCACTGGCTGCAGGGCTTCAGGATCAACGGCCTCACTGGCAGCATCATTCTCCGCTTCCCCCGGCACCGCCAGCGCGACGTTAAGGCCCTACTAACGCTGGCCCTTCAACTGCCCACCATTGATAACGAGCTGGTCTCTCCCTTGGGCGAGCTCAGGGCAGCACGCTGGCAAGCCAATGAAGCTGGCAGGCTTGCGGCCCGGCATGGCGCAGCCATCGGTGCATTACTGATCGCCGAAATCCTGCTCCCGATGCCTCTAGCCGTGATGACGGCCGGGGCAATCCTGAGCCTGATTCCACTGCTCAAAGAGATCAAACACCGCCTACAACACAAGGAATCATCGAATCACAGCATTCTCGAACTGGCCTTTTCTGGTCTTCTGATCAGCCAAGGGCTCCCCGGCGAAGCCCTACTGGATCAACTGTTCGGCGATGCAACGCAAACCATCAAAGGCGTGGTGTCTGGAGAGGAAGAATTTCACGCCGAATCCCACGAGCTAATCGATCGCCTCGGGGAACACATCAAGCTTGATCTAATCAATAGCAGTCGCAGCACCTGCAAACTATCAGAAGCCAAGAAAGGCGACCGCTATCACATAGCACTGCAATCACACATCTTCCTATTAAGCCGGGTCATTGAAGGCGACTTCATTGTGATTAACAGGCTTTACGATGGTGACTGGAAACCATTGCACCTCAAGACAGGCGACGTGGTTCACGCTGGTGGTTTCGTCGTCAAAGGCCATGGCCTTTTGGAGGTCGTCAAATCACTCAAAGAATGCTCCACTTATCACATCCCTCACCGCCACGAGCGCTCTTCTCTGGATGAGGTACAAGCCGAAAAATCCATCGAAACTTACTACAACTGGATGACGCCGGTCCTCCTTACCGCGGGCGGCGCATCAGCAGTCTTGGGCGCAACCGAACGCGCCCTTGGTTTTCTGCAGTTCACACCGGTTTACTCTTGGGAAACCAGCAGCATTTCCGCCAGGCTCACCGCCATGGCAACACTGCATCTACATGGCATTCACCTGAACGACCCGGAGGCTCTCATCGCACTGGGAAAGGTGAAGCACATCGTGATCAGCCGAAGCTGCCTGGATCGCATGGGCGGCATCAAAACCCATGAACACATCAACCTCAGCAGCGGCGCAAAGAAGGGTGACATCCTGAAAATCCTGGCGGGCATTCAGAATTTCCTACTGGAAAACGATGATGTTCCCATCTGGTCAGACCAGCTTCACAAAGTGAATGCGCCCACGGAGGTTGTTGATGTGGAAATCAACGACCTGCTCACCGAAGGCTGGCGCATCACGCTTGCTGACGGACGCGTGCTGATCATGAGCGAACTGCGGCAGGCTGGGTCAGACATTCATCAGCGACATCTCAATCCCCTCCAGATCTGGGAAGGTGAAACCTTCCTCGGCTACGCCGATCTGATCACGGAACCTGGCCCTGGCTGGAGCGGCGTCTGCGAAACGCTGGAGGAACTGGGCCTGGAAGTTCATGTGGTGGGCGTTGATAACAACGCAAAAATGATGGAGCTCATCAAACCACTAGGTATCAAACACGAAAGCCACCTACATGGCAACTTTCATGCCGAAGAACGCATGAATCTTGTTCGTGAACTGCAGAAAAAAAACGAGGGGGTGGCCTATGTGGGGTATGTTCTCAGCGACATGCCCGCCCTTTCGCAGGCTGATGTCTCCATCGGCATCGAGGTTGACGCCGACAGCATCTTCTCCTCCTGCATCTGCGATGTCGTGATCGGGCCAGATGTGCACTGGCTACCGCGGATGATCAGTCTGAGCCGGCGGCTCCAGCGCGTTACCAACAGCAATTTCGGCCTCCTCGTGGGTTCCTCCCTGGTGACAGCCATTGGCTCAGCTGTGAACTGGTTCAACCCGCTGGCCACTGTTGTGTTCTCAAACGTGCCGGTTGTTCTCGCCGGCGTGCGCAACATCACGGCGATGAACACACACAGCATGTTCGAAACCTCCGAACACAATCACAAAACCGATATCTCCTATCCCGACCGCCCGTTGGCCTGCCGGTTGCCACAAAGGCAGCCACCCCCACCCAGCAAACAGCCAAAGGGCGCACTTGCCGGAAAGACGAAGCCAAACACAAAGACCTACGGCCGCTCGCGCACCGCTGCCGCATCCAGGCGACGCGGATCCGCTACTCCGTAGCTGCCCATCGGGAGCGCAACAGGAGATTCAACCCCGTAGCGCACTTCGACGGAATTAGCAGAACCCATCGCTGGCACCAGCTTGACGGCATGTCCCTTCTGCAAGAGCAACCTCAGCGTGTCCGGGCTGATGCCCTGCTCGATGCTGATCTGATCCGGCCAGAGCTGGCTGTGGATCCGAGGCATCGCCACCGCTGAGGCCAGGTTGAGACGATGGATCAGGCGGTTCAGCAACACCTGCAACACCGTGGTGATGATGCGGCTGCCGCCAGGGCTGCCCGTGGCCAGTAGGGGTGCGCCATCCGGGCGGAACACCAGGGTGGGGGTCATCGAACTGAGAGGCCGTCGACCAGGGGCAATGGCGTTCTGACGCCCCTGGCGCAGGCCATAGGCATTCGGCACACCCGGCTTGGCTGTGAAGTCATCCATCTCGTTGTTGAGCAGGAAGCCCGCCCCAGGCACCGTGATGCCGTTGCCATAGGCGGTGTTGAGTGTGGTGGTGGTGGCCACCAGTCCGCCATCACGGTCCACCACCGAAAGATGGGTGGTGTTGGTTCCTTCACCAGACGGCCTCGGCTCAGCCTCGAGCTCCGCCGCAGGGCGGTGGCGATCAAGGCGAATGCGTCGGCGTTGCTCCGTGGCATAGCGATCGCTGAGGAGCCGGTTGAGTGGCATCACCACCTGGTCGGGATCGCCCAGCAGAACATTGCGATCGCGATAGGCGAGGTTCATCGCCTCCGCCATCAGGTGAATCGTGGCAGCACTGTTTATTCCGCTGGTGGCCAGATCCAGGGGCTCCAACACCTTGAGCAGCTGAAGCAACGTGGCGCCGCCGCCGCTTGGCGGCGGCATGGTGAGCACCCGGTGGCCATGAAACTGACCCTGCAGAGGTGTAGCCCAGGGAGCTCGGTAGGCCGCCAAGTCGGCCGCCGTGATCAATCCGCCACCCCCCTGCATCAGCGAGGCAAGCTGACCAGCCAGCTTGCCGGCATAGAAACAGGACGCTCCGTCTTGGGCGATGCAGCGAAGACTGGCTGCGAGTTGCGGTTGCCGCAGGATGTCGCCCGGCTGGTAGGCCTCCCCATCGGCCTTGAAAAATTGACGAGCACTGGCGGGATCAGCCTTGAGCAGAGGAGCAGCCGCCTGGAGTGAGGCGCTGAGCTCAGCTCCCACCGGAAAGCCGCGCTCGGCCAGGTCGACCGCAGGCTGCATCACCACCTGCAGCGGCAAACAGCCATAGCGCGCTTGCACCTGGGTCAGACCGGCCACCGTTCCCGGCACGCCTGTGCTCAGCAGGCTGCGCAGCGCACGCTGGCGGTTCACGCTGCCATCGGGATTGAGGAAGAGATCCTCACGGGCCGCCTGGGGCGCCGTTTCGCGGAAGTTGAGCGCCACTGCCTCGCCGCGGCCGAGCGCGATCGTTTCCGGCAAGGGGGTGGAGCGTGCCACGGCCGGACACGTGCTGATCGGGCCTGTGCGCGGAAGCCACAGCACCAGAAAGCCACCACCGCCAAGGTTGCCGGCCTGGGGCAAGGTGACCGCCAAGGCAAACGAGGTAGCCACCGCAGCATCCACGGCATTGCCGCCCCGCTTAAGGATCGCCGCACCCACGGCGGCGGCCTGGGCTTCTTGCGCCGCCACCATGCCGCCGCCCGATTCGATCGGGTGGAAGCGCTGGGAGCGCTCCTGAAGCAAATTGGCGTGGGCAGGAGAGGCCAGCAGAGCTGCTGCGCAGACCGTGAAGAGCCGGTGATGCAGCACAGCGAGATGGAGCGCGGACTGGGATCAGTTTGGAGCTGCTGCCCCGAAGCCACCGCCACCAGGGGTGAGCACCCGCACCCGATCCCCCGCAGCCAGCTCCACAGCAGTGGATCCGGCGAGGCGCTCAGGCTGCTGATCCCGGCGCAACAGCCAGTTTTCGCCGCACGCCCCTGCGCCACCTCCATTCAAACCAAAGGGGGGCACGCGGCGGCTACCACTCAAGAGCGAAAGGGTGAGCGGCTCGAGCGCCTGCAGCTCCCGCACAGCACCATGGCCACCTCGCCAGCGGCCGCTTCCGCCACTACCGCGGCGGATGGCGAAACGCTCGAGCCGCACCGGTAGGCGCTGTTCGAGGATCTCTGGATCGGTAAGGCGGGAGTTGGTCATGTGAGATTGCACCGCCGAAGCGCCATCAAATCCCTCTCCGGCACCAGTGCCGCCGCAAATCGTTTCGTAGTACTGGCAGCGCCCATTGCCGAAGCTGAGGTTGTTCATCGTTCCCTGGGCCGCGGCCATCACCCCCAGAGCAGCAAACAACGCATTGGCAACCGCCTGTGAGGTTTCCACATTGCCAGCCACCACCGCAGCCGGGGGAGCCGGATTGAGCAGACAGCCCGGTGGCACCACCAACTCCAGGGGTTCAAAGCAGCCGGCATTCAGCGGAATCGGTTGCTGCACCAGGGTGCGAAACACATAGAGCACCACCGCCTTGGTGACGGCCAGCGGGGCATTGAGGTTGCTGGCCTGTTGGGCTGAGGTGCCGCTGAAATCGATGCGCACACAGCGCTTGGCCTGATCCACCTGCACCGCCACCGCGATCTGCAGGCCTGCATCAAGCTCCACACGCGCACTGCCGCTGTTCAGGCGGCCGATCACCCTCCGCACGGCCTCAGCGGCATGGGCTTGCACCTGGAGCATTGCCCGCTGCACCCGATCGGTGCCTTGGGCTGCCATCAAGGCTTGCAAGCGCTCCACCCCCAACTGATTGGCAGCCAGCTGCGCCTGAAGATCGGCGAGCACAAGGTCGGGGTTGCGCGCAGGAAAGGCTCCCGTTGTGAGCCGTTCACGCCACATCGCCTCCAACCATTCACCGTTGTGCAGCAACGGCACGTTGTCGAACAGCAGGCCCTCCTGCTCGATGCTGGTGCTGTGGGGTGGCATCGAACCCGGGGTGATGCCGCCCACATCAGCGTGATGACCCCGGCAGGCCACAAACGCCACCATCTGGTCCGCCCAGAACACCGGCGTGATCAAGGTGAGATCCGGCAGATGGGTGCCGCCGTTGAACGGGTTGTTAGACACCACTGCATCCCCGGGCGCGAGCGGCTGGTGATCACCACGCGCTATCGCGGCGAGGAGCGCCAGCACGCTTTCCCCCATCGAACCCAGGTGCACGGGAATATGGGGCGCGTTGGCCACCAGCTGGCCGCAGGCATCAAACAGGGCGCAGGAAAAATCAAGCCGCTCGCGGATATTCACCGAGGCGCTGGTTTGCTGCAGCCGGGTGCCCATCTGTTCGGCGATCGCCATGAAGCGATGGCTAAACAACTCCAGGCTGATCGGATCGAGGCCAGATGCTTCGGGCAGCACCTGCGCAGGTGCTGCCTGCTGCTCCAAGAGCAACACCCCAGCCTCGAGGCATTGGCCGCTCCAGCCGGGCGGCACCAGGATGGTGCCGGTGGCTTCACTAATCAGGGCAGGCCCCGCCAGCCGCTGGCCGAGACGCAGGTGCTGGCGTTGAACGAGCTGCGCCGGCCGCCACTCGCCCTGCACATACAAGCTGATCGGTTGCGGGGCAGCGCCAAAGGCCTCCGGCAGCGGTTGCAGCGCCACCGGATCCTGGGGCCGATGGAGCTCAAGGCTGATGCGATCCACCACCGGCAGCTGGGCAGACACATAGCCGAAACTCTGGCGATAGAGCCGCGCAAAGCCATCAAGCAACGCCTGTAGTGAGGTGTGTTCAGGCCAGGGCACCGGCAGGGTGTGGTCGCTGCCGGCCAAGCGCAGCTGCAGGGTGCGCTGCATCGCCATCCCCTCAGGAAGCGGTAACACCCCGTGCTGGGCCAGCAAGCTGCTGGCCCGTTGCTCGAGCAGGGGCAGCAGCGCCGCGCTGAGGGGCATGCCCACCGGCTGCTCCAGCAGGCGGCCTTCTTCGGCCAGGCCGATCCCATAAGCCGAGAGCACTCCCGCCAGTGGATGCAACAGCACCTGGCGCATCCCCAGCAGATCGGCCAGGGCGCAGGCATGTTGCCCACCGGCGCCACCAAAGCTGCAGAGCACCGCCTCGCGCAGATCATGGCCGCGCTCAATCGAAACGCGGCGGATCGCCTCAGCCATTCGCTCCAGCGCCACCGTTAACGCCCCCTCGGCTGCCTGCTCCGGGCTGCAGCCCATCGCCTCGGCCAGCTGCGCAAATCCCTGCTGCACCACCTCTGCATCAATGGGCTGATCCCCACCGGCGCCAAATAACGCGGGGAAGAATGCAGGCCTGAGACGACCCAGCAGCAGATTGGCGTCGGTGATGGTGAGAGGCCCGCCGCGGCGGTAGCAGGCGGGGCCGGGGTTGGCACCAGCCGAGTCAGGCCCCACCGTCAGCCGCAGACCATCGAACTGCAACCGCGAGCCACCACCGGCGGCCACCGTGTGGATGTCGAGCATCGGTGCCTGGATCGGCAATCCGGCCAGCTCCACCTGATCGCGTCGGGGCCAGGGCCCATCGCAATAGCAAACATCGGTGGAGGTGCCGCCCATATCGAAGCCCACGATGCGGCTAAAACCAGCCATGGCAGCCGTGCGCACGGCCCCCACCAGGCCGCCCGCAGGCCCCGAAAGGATGGTGTCTTTGGCGTGCAGAGCTCCTGGCTCCGCCAGCACACCGCTGGAGCGCATCACCTGCAGCGGCACAGCGGGGCCGAGGGCCTGTTGCACCCGCTGCAGATAGCTCTGCAGCACAGGCCCCACGTAGGCCTCAAGCACACTTGTATGCGCCCGCGGCACCAGCCGCGGCAGCGGGCTCACCTGATGAGAGAGCGCAATCTGCTCAAAGCGAAAGCGCTCCAGCCAACGGCCCAGGGCCAGCTCATGGGCAGGATTGGTCACGCTGTGCAGCAACGCCACAGCCACGCTGCGCACCCCGGCTGAACGGGCGGCTTGCAACTGATCAGCCAAGTGATCATCCAGCTGCAACGGCTCGAGCTCAGCGCCATCCGCAGCGAGGCGCCCCTTCACCTCCAGCACCTGCTCCGCCAAAGGCTCCAGACGTTCAATCGCCAGGGCAAACAGATCGGGCCGGTGCTGATCACCGATCACCAACAGATCCGCCAAACCGCTGTTGAGCAGCAGCAGGCTCGGCGCTCCCTTGCGCTCAAGAAATGCATTAGTCGCCACCGTGGTGCCGAGCCGCACCTCCTCGATCAAGCCAACGGGGATCGGGGCTGCCGCCTCTGGCAGGCCAAGCATGGCCCGCAGAGCATTCACCGCTGGATCACCCTGTTGCTCAGGCTGCTCCGAGAGCACCTTGGTCACCTGCAGAACACCTTGCGGCGTGCACCCCACCACATCGGTGAACGTGCCACCACGATCAATCCAAAAGCGCCAGCCAGCCGAAGCCATTCACCGCCTTGTTCGGCAAGAAGAATCTTAGAAACCCTGCTGAATTCACCCTGCCGACTGATTGAATTCAGCCCCGCTTGCTGAGAGCCGTGATCGACCAAGACAGCCTGGCCGCACTCGATGGTTTGCTGTGGTTGCGCTCA
Source organism: Synechococcus sp. LA31 (assembly GCF_018502385.1). Taxonomy (NCBI): domain Bacteria; kingdom Bacillati; phylum Cyanobacteriota; class Cyanophyceae; order Synechococcales; family Synechococcaceae; genus Synechococcus; species Synechococcus sp. LA31. The sequence goes on along the minus strand of NZ_CP075523.1, from coordinate 131,512 downwards.
GGTGAGGCGGTGGCAGAGCGGTTCGCACTGAGCCAGTCGTCGGTCTCGCGGCAGGCCCGCCGCTGCCTGCGGGTGTTTGACGTTGACGTGAGAAAACTCGAGGGGGAATGGGACCTCATCGGTGATGCACCTTTGCTGGCAGCCGAACGGCAGGTGCATCAGCTGGCCCGCTGGCGCGGCCATCGTGCCCTTCGGCTGGAGGGCACCTATTGGTCGGGTCCGTTGCTCTGCGAACCGGTACCGCCAGGGTGGGTGCTGGGGCTCTGCAACATCGTGGGCATCGCGCGCAATTTCGCGCTGCTACGCGAGCGAGTTGTGGATGTATGGCTAGCAGGCCTGCCGGATGTACCGGAGCCCGATGACCCGGAGCTCACCAGCATCAGCCTTTGCCAGATGCCGGTGCACTGCTTGGTGCAGCCCGGCCATCCGCTGCTCCAGCGCAGCAGCATCAGCTTTGAGGATCTGCGCCCCTACCCGAGCCTGGCGCTGCCGCAAGGTGCCTACCCCCTGGTGGAGGCCGCTCTGAAGGAGGTTGGCCTATGGAGCTCACCGGTGCGAATGCGGCGCTACAAGCGGCAGCTGTGGGAAGGCAAAACTGAGCAGGAGCTCACAATCGGCTACGGAACAGCGCTGAGCCTGGAGCTGCTGGGCCCGGCGATGCAGCGACTAGCACTGCAATTGCCGGTGAACTCGGGGGAAGTGCTGGTGGTGCGGCGGGAGTTTGCCTCCACGCCGCAGTTCAAGCAACTGGCCACCACCCTGCACCACAGGCTGTGCCAGTTGGCCTCGCACCTCCCGGAGATCCAGATGCTGCCGCTGCCCTTCAGCGGTAGTTCTGGAATTGAAGAGGCACCTCCACATCCTGAGCCTTGAGCAGATTGATGGCGGCCTGGAGGTCGTCTTTGTTCTTGCCCGTCACCCGCAGGGTGTCGCCCTGGATGGCCACCGTGACCTTCTTGAGCTCATCCCGCACGGTTTTGCTGAGCTTCTTGGCCAGCTCCTGGCTAAGGCCCTTACGCAGCTTCACCTCTTGCTTCACCCGGTTGCCGCCCACGGGCTCGGGAGTCTGGAAATCGAAGATCTTCAGCGAAAGATTGCGCTTGGTGGCTTTCTGGCGCAGCACATCCTCCACCGCCTGCAGGGTCATGTCGCTAGCCGTGGTGATCGTGAAGCTGGCCTCCTCCAGATCGATCTCGGTGTTGGAGTCCTTGAGGTCGTAGCGGGTCGACACGTCACGGCGGGCCTGGTCGATGGCATTCACCAGCTCTTGACGGTCGAAGTCGGAAACCACGTCGAAGGAATAGGTGTCGGCCATGGGCAGAACAGCGGCAACGGTGGGAACTTGGCCCACCCTAGAAAAGGAGGCTGATTCCAACCGCCGGCCCAACGGCGTTTAGCCCCGATGCAATCTGCGTTTGCCTGGTCGCTCTGCCTGGCCGCCGGCGTGGTGGTGGCCAGCCTCGTTCCCCTGGGCGCTGCCCGTTCGAAAGCCGATTTCCAGATCAGCGACCTGGCGGCCCCACGCGCGATGTTTGATCGCTTGCCGGAATGGGGCAAACGGGCCAACTGGGCGCACCTCAACAGCTTCGAAGCGTTTGTGCTGTTTGCACCGGCCGCACTGCTCTGTCTGATTGGCAAGGTCGACAACACCGTCGCCATCGCAGCGGCCTGGATCTACCCCGGTTTGCGCCTGGCCTACATCGCTGCCTACGTGGCCAACTTGCCGCCACTGCGGTCGTTGTGCTGGGCCGGGGCGATGGTGTGTACCGGAATTCTGTATCTCGATAGCCTGAGAAGTTTCGTTCTTTGACTGTGATTCAGTCAAAGAACATCAAACTCACTACCTTCCCCATGTCTTCAGCCGTGCGGCAGCTCGCCAGCAGGGTTTCGCTGTCGTGGAACGCAAAGCAGATCAGCTGATCACAGCGGCGGATGATCTCCTGATTACAGAGGCTGCTGGCCATGGGCAGGGGCAGCTCGTCGTTTTCAGGCTTCTCCACCAGGTGGAGCACCCGCTCGAGCTGCTCCTGTGATTCGCGCGGCTGCCGATCGAGGCTCTGGGGCAGCAACACCGTGAGCCGCGAGGCGTCGATCTCGAGCACGCTGCGGATCACCGCCGAGTTGACCCCCTGGGCACCAGAGGTGATCAGGCTGTGGCCCTCCTGGGCCAGAGAGCGTGACACCAGCTCCACCAGATGCACAGACACCACCGGCACATGCCGGCTGCCGAGAATCGCAATGCGGCGCTTGCTGCGGTCCTGCAGCAAGGCGAGCTCCTGGGCCAAGGTGTCGATCCGGTCGAGGGCCGGTAGATCAAGAGACCGGGTCAACGCACGCCACCAGCTGACGGGTTGAAACTAGCAGTGTTCAAGCGGGGGTTGGCAGTCGCAACCGCGTCAGCAGCGGCTCAAAATCACAGTGCTCCTCCACCAGGCGGAACGCATAGGTGGCCTTCACCGATTCGTGCAGGCGCACATGACCGAAAGCGCTTTCAATCACCTCAACGGTGGTGAGCGTGTCGTGCTCCACCTTCAGCAAGGGCACCTCAAGCTCTTCTGCCCGGGAGATCAACTGCGGCAACGGCTCACCAGCACCCGTGAGGATCAGGCACTGGGTGGACGCCTCTAAGGCTGCCAGCTGGATGTCAGTGCGATCGGCGCCGGTGACAACCGCCATGTTGCGGCGGCGGCGGAAAAACTCCATTGCGGAGTTCACATTCATCGCGCCGATGGACAGGGTTTCCACCAGCAGATCGAGGCGATCGCGGCAGCACAGCACCTGAGCATCGAGGCGGCGCACCAGCTCCTCCACGGTGACGCTGCGCAGCAGCGGTGAGCGGGGCATCACACCGAGCACCGGCACGCCTAACCGCTCGAGGGCAGGAGCCACCTCAGCGCGCACCAGTGGCACCTGGTCCGGCGGAAGACCGTTGAGCACCACCCCGCAGAGCAGATCACCCAGTTGTTCACGCGCAGCCAACAGCGACTCAGCGCTGTGGCATCCACTCCAGCTGTGCACCAACACCACAGGCGCCTGCAGCCCCCGGGCCACCTGCACCAAGCTCAGGCCGTAGAGCAGGCCATCGCTGAGGCCACCGGCTCCCTCCAGCAGGGTGATGCCGTCGCCGGATTGATCGAGCTGCTGCTGGAGGGCGGCAAAGCCAGCACCCGGGTCCAAGTTGCCAGCCAGTAAACGCTCGCGAGCCACGTCGGCCCCTTGCAGATGCACCGAAGGCACGAGCTGTTCATCGCTGAGGCCGAGGATCTGGCCCACGAAACGCACGTCGTCATCAATCAGCGCACCCGTGCTGCTCTCGCTCAACTCAGCGCTATCAGCGAGGGGTTTACCGATCCGCACCGGAACGCCGCGCTGCAACCACTGCCGTGCCAACCCGAGCACAACAGCCGATTTACCGCTGAAGGGCTCACACGAACCGATCAGCAGGGCCGACGAACGAGCCTGGGTGGACGCGCTGTCGTGACCCATATAACGAAGGCTGGTGTAACGAATCTAGGGCTGCGGCGCTGTGGTTTCGAGCCCGAGGATCAACCACTGCCAGAAGCTCTCTGGCAGGTCGGCCGGCTGAGCGGAACCGCCGCCGGCAGCGAGCCAGCCGATCAGCCAACTGAGCAGCTGATGGGTGGGCAGCTCAAAGCTGTAGCGAACCGGCTGCTCCACACCATCAGCCATCACCTCCAGTTGGGCGCGTGTGGTCTCGAGCGGAGCCACACCCGGCTGCCAGCGCAACACAAACGGCCGCTCTCCTGCGGGCCGCAGCTGGCGCCGGCCCAGCAGCTCACCTCGAGCCAACCATTGCAGCCCAGTTTCGAGTTGGTCGCCTTGGCAATAGGGGGCGTAGAGGGCCACCAATGCCGCCGACATCCGCACCACTCCGTCTGCCCAGAGGATGCCGCAAGCTGACCGCATCGCCCATGGCCGATGTCACACAAGCCCTTCAGCGGACGCACGGTGGCCGTAACCGGAGCAAGCGGCAGCCTGGGGCAGGCTCTGCTGCTGGAGCTGCATCACCAAGGCGCAGCACTGGTGGCGCTCACCAGCTCCCCAGCCAAGCTGGCGCTGATCGATGCGCAGGGGAGCCCGATCCAGCTGGAGCAGGTGCAGTGGCGCTGCGGCGCGGAACAGGCCCTGCAGCCGGTGCTGCAACGCTGCGATGTGCTGGTGATCAACCACGGATTCAACAGCCATGGCGATCGCAGCCCCGAGGCCGTAGGGCGCTCCCTGGAGGTGAATGCTTTGAGTAGCTGGCGGCTGCTGGAGTTGTTTGCAGAGATCGCCCGGGCCGACCCCACCGGTCGCCCCCGCCGCGAGCTGTGGATGAACACCTCAGAAGCGGAAATCCAGGCCGCCGTGAGCCCGCTCTACGAGATCAGCAAACGCCTGCAAGGGCAGCTGCTGAGTTTGCGCAGCCTCGACCTGGCCGGACCACAGCTGCGGCTGCGCCGGCTGGTGCTGGGGCCTTTCCGCTCGGCCCTCAACCCGATCGGGTTGATGAGTGCAGCCTTTGTGGCCCGCGAGATCCTGCGGCAGGTGGAGTGGAACTGCGGGCTGGTGATCGTGACCCCCAACCCGCTCACCTATGCGGTGATGCCGCTGACCGCCCTGAGCCGCTGGCTGTATTTCAGGGTTGTCAGCAAAGCTGCGACCTGATCACCATTCACCAGGCCCTGGGCTGGATCAGAAGTTGCGGTCGGTCAGGATCTCGCAGCCGTCGCTGGTCACAGCGATCGTGTGCTCCCACTGCGCCGAAAGACTGCCGTCCACGGTCACCACAGTCCAGCGGTCCTTGAGGGTGCGGCAGGCCTTGCTGCCGGCATTGAGAATCGGTTCCACCGCCAGGGTCATGCCCGGCCGGAGCTTCATGTTGGGCAGCTCGCGGGTGCGGTAGTTGAACACCGAAGGCTCCTCGTGCAGGTTGCGGCCCACGCCGTGACCCGTGTAGTCCTCCACCACAGCGAAACCATGCGCTTCCACATGGTCTTGCACAGCACCGGCCAGTTCGAACAGGGTGCTGCCGGCCTTCACGGTGGCCAGGCCCTTCATCAAAGATTCCTGAGCGACGCGGGAGAGGGTGCGGGCGTGTTCAGGCACCCCTTCGCCGACGCAGATGGTCACGCAGCTATCGCCGTGATAGCCGTCGAAGTAAGCACCGGTGTCGATCTTCATCAGATCACCAGCCTTGATCACCCGCTTGTTACTGGGAATGCCGTGCACCACCTCGTTGTTAATCGAGGCGCAGATGCTGGCCGGGAAGCCGTGGTACCCCTTGAAGCTCGGAACCGCACCCATCTCGCGGATGCGCTTCTCGGCGTGGGCATCGAGATCGCCCGTGGTCATACCGGGGGCCGCCATCTCCATGATTTCCCGCAACACCGTGGCCACGATGCGGCTGGCCTGGCGCATCGTGGCGAGCTCGCGAGCGCTCTTCACCTCCACACCGCGCCTGCTCTTCTGGATGCGCGGGCCGGTTTGGGTGACCGCAGAGGCTGCAGCTTGTTCAGCTCCACCTTGAGACTTCTGCGTAGCGGCGAGCAGTTCAGCGAACAGGTTCATCTCGGCGATACGGGCCCTTTGGTTCAAGTTAGAACCTGAAACCACAGCCCGGCCGATCCCTTGCCATGAGCTCGCCGTTGGTTCACCTGCGCCGTTGGCATGCCGCTGTGGCTCCGGTGGTGCTGGCACCGCTGCTGATCACTGTGTTGAGCGGCATGAGCTACCGGCTACTTAAGGATTGGGGTGGACTGGGCCGCGATCAGGTGCATTGGCTGATGGTGGTGCATGAGGGCGAGTGGCTCGGCCCCTGGGCAGAACCCGTCTATGTGCTGCTCAATGGTCTGGGGCTCCTTTGGATGCTGGGCAGTGGAGCCCTGCTGCTCATCAGGCGCTGGCAGCAGAGAAAGCCCCGAGGCACCCCTGCACCCTGAGCCAGTACACTGGTTGTTTGGCCAGGCGTTTTTCGGAGCTGGATGGCAGCGGAATCCAAGGACATGACTGACGACATCAAAGAGACCACCAGCGACACCACCAGCACCGAGGTCGCAGCTGAGCCCAGCGTGGCCGTAGCTGAGAAGCCTGCCGCCAAAGTGAGTGTGGGCAAGCTGAGCGCCAGTGAACTGATCCGTGCCTTCGAGGCCGAGCAGATCGCCAAGCAAGCCAAAGATCACCCCGAGATCTACGTGGGTGACACCGTTCGCGTGGGCGTGCGCATCACTGAGGGCAACAAAGAGCGCATCCAGCCTTACGAGGGTGTGGTGATCGCCAAGCGCCATGGCGGCCTCAACGAGACCATCACCGTGCGCCGCATCTTCCAGGGTGTGGGCGTTGAGCGTGTGTTCCTGATCCACAGCCCCCAGGTGGCTTCCATCAAGGTGGAGCGCCGGGGTAAGGTGCGTCGAGCGAAGCTCTTCTATCTGCGCGACCGAGTGGGCAAAGCCACCCGCGTCAAGCAGCGCTTCGATCGCTGATCGCTTTCCGCCTTCAGCACCTGGCCATCACTTGTTGATCGGCCCGCCGGATGATTTGGTCACCAACCCAATCATCCGGCTGAGGGAACATCGGCCCTGCGCCGTTAGTTCAGTTGGTAGAACGCAGGTCTCCAAAACCTGATGTCGGGGGTTCAAGTCCTCCACGGCGCGTTCGGTGTTTCCTCCCTGCAGTTTCTACGTTCCGGACATGGAGTTGGATCTACAGCCCGGTGATGTCGTCAAGGTTCTCGAATCCGCCGCCCTCGGCTGGGTTCGTGCCCGGGTGATCCGTGTGAAATCTGGTGGTCGCGTCGTCGTTCAAAGCGATCAAGGTCGTGAATTCACTGCTCGCGGTAACCAGGTGCGCTTGATCGAACCCGCTGGCTTTCGCCCCTGATTGAGCTGCGAATCCACCGCAGACTCCTCAAGCCCGTCCCATGGCGGGCTTTTTTTCATGCGCGCGAGATCCCTCTCATCCTGGAAGAAGGCTCCCGTGGGCTTGCTGGAGCGAATTCCTTCGTAGGAGCGCCATGATCGCGAGTTGACGACTAAGGCTGGCCGGTGGGGCAGGGGTGCAAGGGAACTGTCCAACTCGGGATATCCATGGATATCCACATCTGGAGAGCGTTCAAAAAACCACGGCAACGGCTTTGGCCAACCATCCTTCAGCCTCTCCACTACCCCAGCCCAGTTGACGGAGGGCAGGGCGACAGAGGATACTTTTGTGGTCGCCGACGCGATGCAGCGCAGGTTTCAAACCCCTGTCTGCGAGAGCTCTTGGAGCACTCATGGGACTGTAGTTCAATCGGTTAGAGCACCGCCCTGTCACGGCGGAAGTTGCGGGTTCGAGCCCCGTCAGTCCCGTTCCATTTCATCTGAGGACAAAGCCAGTGGTGGCAACTGGAGCGGCGGTGCGTGTGCGTCTCGCCCCCAGCCCCACCGGCACACTCCACATCGGTACGGCCCGCACGGCGGTGTTCAACTGGCTGTTTGCTCGCCATCACGGCGGCCAGTTCCTGCTGCGCATTGAAGACACCGACAAGGAACGGAGCAAGCCGGAGTACACCGCCAACATCCTCGAAGGCCTGCAGTGGCTTGGTCTGAGCTGGGATGGCGAGCCGGTGGTGCAAAGCGAGCGCATCGCTGAACACCGGGCCGCCATTCAGCAACTGCTCAACAGCGGCCGGGCTTACCGCTGCTACGCCACCGAGGCCGAACTCACCGAGATGCGTGAGCGGCAGGCCGCCGAGAACCGCGCTCCCCGCTACGACAATCGCCACCGCGATCTCAGCCCCGAGCAGGAGCAGGCCTTCATCGCCGAAGGGCGCGAAGCCACGATCCGCTTCCGCATCGACGACAACGCCGTGATCACCTGGACCGATCTGGTGCGGGGCGAGATGCGCTGGAGCGGCGCTGATCTCGGTGGCGACATGGTGATCGCCCGCCGGGCGCCCGCCGATCAGATCGGTGACCCCCTATACAACCTGGTGGTGGTGGTGGACGACGCCGCCATGGCGATCACCCACGTAATCCGCGGCGAAGACCACATCGCTAACACCGCTAAACAACTGCTGCTCTACGAGGCCCTTGGTGCCTCGGCGCCGGTGTTTGCCCACACGCCGCTGATCCTCAACAAGGAGGGCAAGAAGCTCTCCAAGCGTGATGGCGTCACGTCGGTGAGCGACTTTCGCAACCAGGGCTACACCGCTGAGGCCCTAGCCAATTACATGACCTTGCTGGGCTGGTCGCCGCCGGAGGGCATGGGCGAACGCTTCAGCCTCGCCGACGCCGCAGGCGTGTTCTCTTTTGATCGGGTGAACAAAGCCGGCGCCCGCTTCGATTGGGACAAGCTCAACTGGCTCAACAGCCAGGTGCTGCACGAGCGCGGCCCCGAGCAGCTGCTATCCGACCTGCTGCCGCTCTGGAGCGCCCAGGGCTGGAGCACCGATACCGCCGCGGCCAGCTGGCTCCAGCAGCTCTGCGCCCTGATTGGCCCATCACTGGTGACCCTGAAAGACGGCATCGAACAGGCCCGCCCCTTCTTCGAGCGGCCCGAACTCAACGAGGCGGCTCAGCAGCAGCTGGCTAATGACGGGGCTCGCCCTGCCTTGTCAGCGCTGCTGGAGCACCTGCCAGAAGGACCGCTCACCGCAGAAGCCGCCCAGGCTCTGCTGGGCGAAGCCGTGGCGACCGCCGGTGTGAAGAAAGGCGTGCTGATGAAAACCCTGCGCGCCGCCCTACTCGGCAGCCTTCAAGGCCCCGATTTGCTCACCACCTGGCTGCTGCTCCAGCCCAGCGGTGAGGCCCGAGGCCGCATCGAGCGCAGCCTCTGAAGGGGCTTCCACCTGCACCAACCCGAGTCGCTGGGCGAGCCATGGGGCACTGAATCCCTGCAACCCCACGCTGAGCAGGATGGTGAGAAACACCAGACCCTTCAACGATCCACCGCCGCTCACGCCGGCGGCATCGAGCTGAAGCGCGAACAAGCTGGCCACAGCAGCGGTGACGATGCCGCGCGGGGCCACCCAGCTGAGCATCAATTTCTCTCGCCAGGCCAGCGAGCCGATCCCCAGCCCGGCCACTTGCACCACCAGCCAGCGGTAGAGCATCAGGCAGAGCACGCACGCCACCCCGCCCCAACCCAGCGGGCTGAGCTCCCCCCACGACACATCAGCCGCCAGCAGGGGAAACAGCACCGTGATCGCCAGCTGGGCCAACTGAAAAATCAACTCATCCAGCTGCGTCGCCTGTTGTTCCAGGCGTAGCCCCACCACCACACCAGCCATCACAGCCGCCGGGAAGCCCCCCTCCGGCAACAGCATCTGGGTGCCGGCCACCAGCAAAAACAACACACCCAACACCAGCTGCAGCCGCAAACCATCGGAATCGGCCGGCAGTCGCTCCAGCAACAGCACCAACAGGCCACCCGTGAGAGCACCCAGCAGCGCACCGCCTCCCAACCGCAGCAGCAACAGCTCCGCCACCGCCGGCCAATCGGGCAAGGCTCCGAGAGCCAACTGCAACAGGAGCAGGGCGAGCACCGCTGCTGCGGGCTCAAGGATCAACCCTTCCGCCTCCAGCACCTGCGCCAGGCCCGGAAGCAGCCGCATCTGGCGCACCATCGGCGAAATCACAGTGGGGCCTGTGGCCAGTGCAATCGCTCCAAACACCCAGGCCAGCGGCCAACCCAGCCCAGCCAACTCATGGGCCAGTGCGGCACCTCCCACAAGCCCCAGCACCCCGCGCACCAGCACCAACTGGATCACCGTGCGCTGAAGCTCCCGGCCAGCGAGCCGCAGTTTGAGGCCGCCGTCGAAGAGCACCAGGCTCACCAGCAGCCCCACCAGGGGCTCAAGGCCCTGACCGAGCGCCTCAGGTTGGACAAGATCCAGACCCGCCTGGCCCACAAACAACCCCAGTGCCAGCAGCAGCACCACTGATGGCAAGCCGCTGAAGCGGGCGATCAACTGAGCCAGAGAGCCTGAGAAGAAAGACGCGCCCCAGATCAGCTCAGAATTCGTCGTCATCCAGGGCGCCGTAGATGGGCTCCACCCTGATGCCCTGCACGGCACTGGGCCGCACTACCAGATATTCACCGGGAAGCTCGGTAATGGGCACGTTGATGAAGGCGTCGGCAGGGCCTGCGTTGAGCACGGTGCCGTACCACTGCTGGAACGCATCGAGTGAAGCGAAGTGCACCACCTGGGTGTGCCCGCCGGCCAGCAACAGGTGGATCGCGTAGCGACTGGGGGTCCGGGCCATCAAAAAGACTCGAGGAGCCGAAGCGCAGCACCAGGATGCTGCAGCAGCAAGGGTTGTGCAGCAGCTGGGGCGTAAAGCGGGTGACGGGGCTGGCCACTGGCAGTCAGCCCGATCGCCAAGAGCGGCAGATCCGCGGGAAGCTTCTCCGCCAGGAGCGCGAGCACCTGCTGATCCCGCTGCCTCCAGGTGCCACCGTTGCCCCAACCCAGCCACAGGGCATCGCCGGCCTGAGACTGGAGCCGCGCCAGACCCTGCCTGAGCCAATGATCGCTCTCAGGGCCAATCGGATCGCTGCAGCGGCGCAGCACGGCGGGGCTGGCCGAACAACGACCAAACAGATTCACCACCTCCAGGCACCCAAACCCCCAGCTCTGGGCAAAACCACTCAGGCGGCGCAGGGTGGGATCGTCGCGCTCCGCATCCGCCCGCGAGGGGTTCAAGCCGATGAACAGCAGCCGCGGCCGGGCCGGATCCCACACGCGCTCGAGCCTCCAGCGGTAGAGGCCGCAGGGGCTGAACTGCGCCCCAAAGAGGATGTGTGGCAGAGCGATCGCAACCACCTGCGTTGAAAAGATTCCATCTAGCCTGATGCCATGGCCAGCCTTGCCGCCATCCGCGAGCGCCTACGGAGCAGCAGGCTTGACCAGCTGCGCAAAGAAGTCGGCGCGATTGTTCCCCATCACCCCGGATCAGAGGTCTGGCTGTTTGGCTCCTTAGCTCGGGGCGACGGGGATGCCTATTCAGACATCGATTTGCTCGCGGTTGCTCCCTCGAAGGCAGACGCCGCTGCACTGGCGGATGCCCTGCAAGCTGCCTGCATTGGTGACGATGTCCTTGCCCTCAGCACCGATCGCTGGCAGCAGCTGAAAAACGGAGACGATCCGTACTGGCGCGCGATCGGCCAAGAAGCCCTGCCACTCGTCCGGCCATGACACCGCGAGCAGAGGCTTGGATCCGTCAAGCCACGAGCGATCTCAAGGCTGGGCGTTGCATGAAGTCGGAAGGTTTTTATGCGCAGGCCTGCTATCTCGCAGGGCAAGCGGCCGAGAAGGCCTTGAAGGCTTTGGTTGTTGCCATCGGGATCACACCGCCTCACAGCCATGCGTTGGAGCGCTTGGTTGAGGTTCTGGAGCAACACGACCTCGATACCGCCGCCATCCGTGCTCTTCGTCTCAAACCCTTGAGCAGGATGAGCAGTGAGACCTGTTATCCCCATGGAGACGAGGCCCCCATTGATTTGTTTGACGCGAACGACAGCAAGGAAGCACTGACCACCGCAGAAGCTGTTGTGCAGATCGCCGCAGCACATCTGGCAGGCTGAGCCGATTCGGGCGATCCACCGTGGCGGCGGCCAACTCCACCAGCACCCAACCTCTGCTGCTGCTGGTGGATGGCCACTCGCTGGCATTCCGCAGTTTCTATGCCTTCAGCAAAGGAGGCGAGGGAGGCCTGAGCACCAAGGAAGGCGTACCCACCTCCGTGACCTACGGCTTCCTCAAGGCCCTGCTCGATAACTGCAAAGGTCTGGTCCCGCAGGGGGTGGTGATCGCCTTCGACACGGCCGAGCCCACCTTCCGCCATGAAGCGGATGAGACCTACAAAGCTCACCGCGATGTGGCGCCTGAGCACTTCTTCCAGGACTTGGGCAACCTGCAGCAGATCCTGCAGCAGGCGCTCGATATCCCGCTGTGCATGGCCCCCGGCTACGAAGCCGATGACGTGCTCGGCACCCTGGCCAACCGCGCCGCCAACGCCGGCTGGCGGGTGCGGATCCTGTCGGGCGACCGCGACCTCTTTCAGCTGGTGGATGACCAGCGCGACATCGCGGTGCTCTACATGGGTGGCGGCCCCTACGCCAAGAGCAGCGGCCCGGTAGAGATGCGCCGCGATGGCGTGGTCGCCAAGCTCGGCGTCACCCCCGAAGAGGTGGTGGACCTCAAGGCCCTCACCGGCGACAGCAGCGACAACATCCCAGGCGTGAAGGGCGTCGGCCCGAAGACGGCGATCAACCTGCTGAACGCCTACACCGATCTCGATGGCATCTACACCGCCCTAGCCGATCTCCAGGCCGCGGGACCGAAGGCCAAGGACCCCAAAGGCGTGCTCAAGGGGGCACTGCTGGGCAAGCTTGATGCCGACCGTGACAGCGCCTACCGCTCGCGCATGCTCGCCGAAATCCTGGTGGACATTCCGCTGCCCCAGGAGCCGCGCCTGCAGCTAGGTGCGGTGAATGCCGAAGCACTGGCCGAAAGCCTCGAGGAGCTGGAGCTGTTCAGCCTGCGGCGCCAGGTGAACCAGTTTGCTGAGGTGTTCTCAGCGGAAGCGACCGGCGCTGAGCAGGACTCTCCGAAGCCGGATATCCACGGATATCCAGACGCGGACACCACCGCAACAACCACGCCCCCCTCGAGCGAAGCCCCGCAACTAGAGCCCCAGCTGATCGACAGCGCCGACTCCCTGGCGGCCCTGACGGAGCGATTGCTGGCCTGCACCACCGCCACAGCACCAGTGGCGCTGGACACGGAAACCACCAGCCTCAACCCCTTCCAGGCCGAGTTAGTGGGGGTGGGGGTGGCCTGGGGAGACGGGCCAGCGGATCTGGCCTACATCCCGATTGGTCATCCGCTGCCCCTGGATCAGGTGCTCACCGCCCTGGCGCCGTGGCTGGGCAGCCGCCAGCACCCCAAAACCCTGCAAAACGCCAAATACGACCGATTGATCCTGCTGCGCCATGGCCTGCCCCTCGAAGGCGTGGTGATGGACACGCTGCTGGCCGATTACCTACGCGATGCCAACGCCAAGCACAGCCTGGAGCTGCTGGCCCAGCGCAACTTCGGCTTCCTGCCGACGAGCTACAGCGAGCTGGTGCCCAAGGGCGCTGATTTTTCTGTGGTGCCGATCGAGCAGGCCGCTCTCTACTGCGGCATGGACGTGCACGTGACCCGCCGCTTGGCACCGCTGCTGCGGGCCCAACTGGAAGAGCTCGGCCCGCAGTTGCCGCAGCTGCTGGATCAGGTGGAGCTACCCCTGGAGCCGGTGCTGGCGCTGATGGAAGCCACCGGCATCCGCATCGACACGGCCTATCTGGCGGAACTGAGCACCGAACTGGGCGGCACACTGCTGCGCCTTGATGCGGAAGCCAAAGCAGCCGCCGGGACGGACTTCAACCTCGCCTCGCCCAAGCAGCTAGGCGAACTGCTGTTCGACACACTGGGCCTGGATCGCAAGAAATCCCGCAAAACCAAAACCGGCTGGAGCACCGATGCCGCCGTGCTTGAAAAGCTGGAAGACGCCCACCCGGTGGTGGCCCTGGTGCTTGAGCACCGCACCCTCAGCAAGCTCAAGAGCACCTACGTGGATGCGCTGCCGGCGTTGATGGAACCGGAAACGGGACGGGTGCATACCGATTTCAACCAAGCGGTGACCGCTACCGGGCGCCTCTCCAGCAGCAATCCCAACCTGCAAAACATCCCGGTGCGCACCGAGTTTTCGCGCCGCATCCGCAAGGCCTTCCTGCCGGAAGCCGGCTGGCAGCTGATCAGCGCCGACTACTCCCAGATCGAGCTGCGCATCCTGGCCCACCTCTCCGGTGAAGAGGTGCTGGTGGAGGCCTACCGCAACGGCGACGACGTACACGCCCTCACCGCCCGGCTGCTGCTGGAGAAAGACGAGGTGAGCGCCGATGAACGCCGCCTCGGCAAAACGATCAACTTCGGCGTGATCTACGGCATGGGTGCCCAGCGCTTCGCCCGTGAAACCGGCGTCAGCCAGGCTCAGGCCAAGGAGTTTCTGAGCAAATACAAGCAGCGCTACCCAAAGGTGTTTGCCTTCCTGGAGCTGCAAGAGCGGCTGGCCTTGAGCCGCGGCTACGTGGAAACGATTTTGGGCCGCCGGCGCCCCTTCGCCTTCGACCCAAGTGGCCTGGGGCGCCTGTTGGGCAAAGACCCGCTGGAGATCGATTTGGAGGTCGCCCGCCGAGGGGGCATGGAGGCCCAGCAGTTACGCGCCGCGGCCAATGCGCCGATCCAGGGCTCCAGCGCCGACATCATCAAGGTGGCGATGGTGCAGCTCCATCACAAGCTCATCGCCAGCGGCTTGCCGGCCAGGCTGCTGCTGCAGGTGCACGACGAACTGGTGCTGGAGGCCGCCCCCGACGCCCTCGAGCAGGTGCTGAACCTCACACGTGAAACCATGGAGCGCGCGGTTGAGCTATCTGTTCCCCTGCGGGTGGAAACAGGCGTCGGCCCCAACTGGATGGAAGCGAAGTAAGAGCACTGATGCAGCCGCGGGGCAAATGCACAGCGGTTGATCACAAGCCGTTGCAAACAAGTTAAACGTCTGAACTCAGCAACACAGCGAGCAGACCGCATGGCCCTCCGCTTCAGCTACCGAATCAACTCTGTGGCGCTGAACAAGTGTTCAGCGCAGCCAACCCGACAGAGCGTTCTCAGCCCTAGCTGTTGTGTCTCACCACGTTGATCAGCAGAGCAGCTCGTTGAGCCGCTGCTGAGGTGATCGGCCGCCGAGTGCTGTGTGCTTCCTGAGACGGTTATAGATCGACAGGTAGCGAGGCAGCCACTGATTGCGTTCTTCTGAGTTCTGGAACGGCATCCCGTAGGCCCATTCCCGGCACAGGGTCTGGATGAACCGTTCGGCTTTGCCGTTGGTCCTCGGCGTGTAGGGCCTGGTGCGGATGTGCCTGAGGCCCAGGACCTTGCACGCCTTGGCAAAGCTGCGTGAGACGTAGGCGGGACCGTTGTCAGACATGACCTGCCGGCACTCGACGCCCTGACTGTTGAACCAAGCCACAGCTCGGCTCATAAAGCCAATGGCCGTGGCCTGCTGCTCGTCCGCGAGCACCTCGACATAAGCAAGCCGTGTGGCGTCATCAATGGCGACGTGGACGCGGTCGTAGCCAACGCCCGTGGAGCGGCCCTGCTGGCGGTTGCCAGTGATGCGGTGACCGACTTTGCGAAAGCGGGCGAGCTTTTTGACGTCGATATGGATCAGCTCTCCGGGATGCTCCCGCTCGTAGCGCTGGACTGGAGGTTTGGGCTCGAGATTCCGCAACCGCCCCAGACCAAGGCGGTTGAGCACCCTGGCCACGGTGGAGAAGGGTGCGACCAGAAGCCTGGCGATGTGGCGGAGGTGGAGGCGTTGGTGACGGAGATCCACGGCCTGCTGCAGTTGCCGCGGATCGAGCGTCCGCCGCTGGGTGCGGCGAACACTCCGTCGATCAGCCAGAGAAGCAGCACCACCTGAGCGGTAGCGGGCCAGCCACTTGTAGGCGCAGCGGAGACTGATGCCTGCTTCTGCAGCCAGTTCAGCGAGGGGACGACGGTCTTGGAGGTGTTGATTGACGAGCCTGAGACGGCTCTTCTGTGTCAGTCGGGCATTGGGATGGCTATGCATGGGGCGTGAGGTCTGGGTTGCTGGGTCGCACCTCAACCCGTAGCGGCCTCACACCTTCTTGTCAGCTGACCAACCTGCTGAGACTGAACACCTAGCAGCTCGGAACCCTCCAACACAGATCAATCGCTGAAGGACACAAAACAATCGATGCAGGAGTCGCCACCCTCCTGCATCGATCTGTTAACCAGCTTCTGAAGACGAGAAGCCCCTCAGCCCTAAGGCTGAGGGGCTATCGCCGTTAAGTCATGTCGTACTGCTGAGTCTGCTGCTGCTCCAGCTGAGTAAGGAGCGCGTCAAAGCCCTGCACCGTCACGAGAGTGCCCGTGGATTCAGCAACAGGATCCGGCACCTGCTGCTCCGCTTCAATGGCGTTTTGGCCAATGAAGGCTGAGCTGTCCCACTGCTGCATGCCCTGTTGAGAGAGATCAGCCATAGACATGGAATCAGAACCTAAGTACTGACCTTCACCCTGATGCAGGCTTTGCCCCCATTCGGCATCAATCACCGCGAGATCATTGATATCGAGGGCACCATCAAAGTTGGCATCAACATCACGGCTGTAACCACGGCTGACACCTGCATTCAGGAAGGCCAAGTCTTTCATGCTGACGCGACCGTCATAGTTGAGGTCGGCCTGGTAGGTGACCAGATTTTTCTGCTGGAATGCAGACATGGCAGCCGTATCCCAGTGATAGCCACCGAGCGCGTCAATTTGGAAGCCGAGGGCTGCACTGTCAAGAACCGATCCAGCATCACCGTACACATTGATCTCTGTGGTGATCTCGGCTGTAGCACCAACAGCCAAGGCGTCTGAACCACCTGCAATCCAGCTCTTAGAGGTGGCAACGCCAGCCTGGCTGAGGTCAGTGAGCGACAGATCCTGAAGGGTAAATTCACCTTCATTACGCCACTGTGTGGTGCGCTCTAGAGTGTCTCCTGAACGAATCAGATTGGTGAATCCTCCTTCACCCGGCTTGATTACCTGGCGCTCAGTCCCCAAGGCGAAGACATCATCCGTCAACAGATCCACCTGCGCAGCACGGGCAATCAGCTGAAGCTCATCGGTGAGCAAGGCCGCCTCGCCGCCGAGATCACCGAGCGACATGAGGTCAGAGAACATGATCTCATGAACATTGGCAGCAACACTGAACTGCAGCGATTGCTGCCAGGATTCAGAGTTCGTAAAGCCGTAGCGATCGGCCAGCCGCTCAGCAAGGATCTGCTGGTCAAGATCATCGCGCGGGGTGAGAGAGATCACGGCAATCGGAGCTTTTTCCGAGATGCCCTGGCCAGCGCCCATGGCGCCCAGACCAGCACCTTCAAAACGAAGGGTGCTGCCATCAAGCTGGACGCGACGCTGCACAGCAAGGTCATCGGAGAAGAAGATCTGCTCCCCACTGAGCTCAAAGACATTGAGGAAGTCGTCACCAAGGTCGAAGGTGACATCCAGGGTGTCGATGCTGGCATCGCGCAACGACTCAGCCGTGAGCATCAGGTAGAACTGAGCGGAGCGCTCAGCCTGTGAACCGAAGGGGCGCAGCACGAGCTCATTCGATTGATCGCCGGTGAAATCCGGAAGCTTGTGCAAACTCAGCCCGAGATGCAAAGCCTTAGCCACAACATCGGATTCAGCGTCAGTCAAAAGCCCATCGGCGGGGTCAGGATCGACAGGAGCAGGAGCGCCACCGTCTGCAGGAGCCCCATCCGCAGCAGGCAATCCAACTAATACTTCGGAATCAGAGACTGCAAAAATATCTTTGGGTAGACCTGTGAGGCCAGTATTGCGCTCAACAATGTCGGCAAAGCTCTGTTCCTTGGCCCAGGCCTCATAAAAGTCGAGGTCATCGACCCTAGAGAGGTAGTAGAAGCGATCACCCTCCTGCAGACGATCCAGTTGTTCATGAATGATGGTCCAAAAGGTGGAGCCCAGCAGTGAATCCTCGAATTTCTGCTCAGCCAGACCGCCCACCCAGGCATCAACGCGATCAATACCCGAAACCAAGGCACTGCCGTCGTCCTGGATCAACAGGTGTACATCAGGATTGAACTGACGGAAGGCCTCCACGTCGGTGGCCAGAATCTCAAGGTCGGGATAGGCGGAACGCAACCGCTCCAGCTCCGCATCAGCAAGACCATTACGGAGCTGGAAATCCTCCCAGCTGGCGTAGGGAGTCATGCTCTCAAGACCCACAAAGCTGATGGCTTCCTGCACATAAGGATTAGAGGAAGCAAGCAAGCCGGACTTGACCTGATTGAGCGTGCCGAGGCCAAGATCCCAGCCCCTGGCGATATTGAAGGCAGCCAGATCAGCACGCACCCGCACCAAATCGTTGCGAACGGCATCGACCACCTGCGGATCAACCTCCTCAGCAGGCTGCAGAGCCATACCTCCGAGGATGCGGGCAACGCCAAGCTGCTCATAGCCAGGCACGGGGGTGTAACCCCTAGAGGCCAAGACACTCAGCGCGGCATCGCCGGTGAGGGGCGCCGCAGAGCCTGGACCATCAGGGTCAAACGTGAAGGCCCCCGCCTCATTGGTGGGGTTGAGGAAAAGATCCACCAGCGGCACGCGCACTGGCTGCCCGTCAGCATCAAGGATCGTGAAATCGTCAGCAATCATAGTGTGGCCCACGCGATAGGCCATTGCTGCAAACTCGTGGCTAATGCGGGCGTCCGTAGCCGGTTGATAATCATCGAAGCCGTGCTCGCCAGAACCACGTATCCCAGCACTCCCCAACAGAATCTCGGCAAACTCAGTAAAGATGATGCGCTGATACTCCGTTTCGTTGATAGTTTTGGCTGCCTGGAAGACCTCCTCCGGCGTAACATCAAGACCAGCCGCTGAGTAGAGCTCCGTTAGTTGGTCAACGTGATAGTTGTGATTACGCGCCCAGATCGAGTGAATCGAAGAGAGGGCGACATTCTCGTTCGGCCTGCCGTCACCAGCGACAACATGCTCGAGAGGCGAGACAAATGGGTTGAGATCAACAAGCAGGGAGTAGCCCGATCCGAGAAAATCACGGTTGAGCTCGGCGATGACAGCCGAGTCGTAGTCAGAGGTGTCAGCGTTGATCAGAGCGGGGTAGTACTCCGTCAGGGTCAAGTCACCAAGCTTGGTGCCAGTGAAAATAGTCTGAGCTGCGATGTGGTGGTCCAGCAGTGTGCGCAGTGTCGGCAGCAACTTGAATCCGGGAGCGGAAGGATCATCGCCACCTGACATCAAATGAGATCCCAAACCACGCGCGCCGTCGGATTCACGCAGGAATTGACCAACCAGGGCAGTGGAGCCATAAGCCTGGTTTTGATCAACGAAGGGGGATGTCTGGTTGAGGTGCTGCGGGCCATCAGCATCCCAACCGGTGATCGTTGCCCGCGTGAGATCTGCAGGGTTATCGGCACCACCAGAACCGACGCCGCCGATGGGAATGGTCCCATTGCCACCCTTCACAACGAAGTCGAGGCCGTGGTCGAAATACTGGGCAAAGGACATCCAGAACAGGTTCGCCTGTCTGCTGGGGGGAGTCTGCGGCTGCTGGGTCGCCACACTGTTGGAAATCAGGCGGGGGTCGAGCCCAGCGAAGATCGGGTTGATCTCAGCGGTGCCAGAGGCGGGGTCAACAGCGCCAAATCGCGCTTCAGTGAGACGAATGAACGGTTCGTTCGCTGCACCGAAGGAGGCATTGGCGCGATTGTTCTCAGCGCCAGCCAGATCACGAACACCAACCGCATCGGCATTCTCGGGATCGAGACGCTCTGGGGCAATCCCACGCACAAGATCAAGAAGATCCTGGGCGTCTCGCAAGGTGAGCGATGCAGACACGTTGCCATCAGCAAGTTCATTGTTCTGATCAGGCGTCATGGGATCAGCTTTCATGATTTCGTTCGCAGCTGTCTGAACAACATCCTGAGGGCGCTGACCAAGGATCGTGCCGGCATCAAGCACAACACGGTGATCGGATTCAAGGCTGGTCACATCAACATCAACGCCAGCGCCATCACTACTGATCGTGATGGTGTTGGTGCGCAGGCTGGTGGGATTAAAGTCACCAATCACCTGAACACGTTGGGTACCAGTTCGGCCAGCACCACTCACATTAATCGTTAACTCTTCAATCTCTATCACTTCAGCGATGACGGCAAAGTTATCGGTCGTCAGTGGCGCAATAGCAGACAGATTACCGGTACCCCGAAGAATCACGATCTCGGTAGTGTCAGCGATGGCCGCAAAACCTGCCGCCGCTAAATCAGCACGGTGTGATGCATTGACATCCCCTGCCACGGCAATCACACGGAACGTCTCTGTGGTGTTATCACCTTGAATCACCAGGCGATCACCAAGCTCACGGTTAGCACCACCGTCAACAGAATCGCGGCCGCCGCCGCTACTGGCGTTCTCGACAATCGTGCCGGCTGCGGTGTAGGTGAAAACATCATCGTCAGCTCCGCCACGCAGATGGTCATCACCACCACCACCAAACAGCAACGCACGCTGCTCACCGCTATAAATCAGATCATCAGCAGCGTTGGTGGCACCAGCGACAAGATCAAAGACGCCATCACTGAAGCGCAGGCGTTCAATCGATACAAGCGTGTCAAGACCGCCGGTGAGAGTTGAGACCGTAAGGTTGACGCCATTCAGGTCGAATCTGGCATCCACAACTGCCTGTGCTGGAGGATTAGCCGCGTTGAAAAGACTAGTGGCCACTCCGGCAAAGTTGGCAAGGTCAACACCGTCACCGCCATTGAGCAGATCGGAACCAACGCCACCAGAGAGATAGTCATCACCACCATTACCGAGCAGAATATCAGCTCCTGCACCACCAAAGATATAATCCAGATCAGCCGTACCCGTCAGCGTATTGGCAGAAGCAGTGCCAACAATTGCATTGAAGATGGGTGCCTCAAAGGTATTAGTGAAACCAGCTGCATCGATATAGCTGGCTGTCATCGACAGCTGCCGGCCGGGCGTGGCGGCCAACACCAGCTCACCGGCAGCCGAGAGCGGCAGCGCAGTGGCAGAATCAGCGGCATCAAAGAAGGAAACAGAAACTGAGCTTGGATCAACAAGCCCTAGCGGATTACCAGGTGTGACGTTATTCGCGTCAAAAAGGGCAGGAGCGGCAAGGCCAACGCGGTTAGCGGCACCGAAGAAACCGAAAATGCCAGTTGTCGACAGCTCCGTGGTTGCCAGCAGACCCGAAGAGAGTGCAGGATCATTAACCAGCCGCAGATCCTGATCGGCGAAACGTGCGACCTCAATATTGCGAAGCCGATCCGTCCCGTCACTCTGCAGGCCCGCGGAAACATTCAGATGCGACACAATGACAGCACCGTCTGCGTCAAAAGCAATGTCGTAATTGTCCCTCAGGTCCTGGAAGACAGCGACATCGAGATTGACATCATCGGGGTTAGAGCCGTCAGCGCGATCGTCATACAGAATCTCACGCACAGCATGCATCTCACCAGGATCAATGGCCCCTGAAACGAGATCAACGAACAAATCGCTAAGGCTGTCGACCGTAAAATAAGAACCGTCTTTACGAGTCCCCTCTATACGCACATTGAGCCAGGCATCACCATCAATGAGATCATCGCCAACTCCACCCATAATGGTGTCACTGCCAT
The DNA here is from genome assembly GCF_018502385.1 of Synechococcus sp. LA31. NCBI lineage: Bacteria > Bacillati > Cyanobacteriota > Cyanophyceae > Synechococcales > Synechococcaceae > Synechococcus > Synechococcus sp. LA31. The sequence continues at coordinate 110,231 of NZ_CP075523.1, read as the reverse complement.
CACCGCCGAGGAAGATCTGGCCGTCCGAATTCCCATCGATATTGGGGTCACCGAAGGCAACAGCATCTGGATCAGCAAGATCTTCACCACCAAGCACAGCGCGCAGGCCACGAATCCTGTCGACACCAGCCTGTGTGAGCTGGTTCTGGAACCAGGGATTCTGGTCAATGGAACGAACAGATCCCCTCAGATAGTCGTCATACTTCCAGCCCGATAAGCCTTCAACAGAATCAAAACGGTCACGCAGTATCACCGCCAAGGCAGCATCTGGGATTTCAACTAGACCGGGGATCTGCGGCGTAAGGTCCGTATCAGCCGCAACGGGATCGCCCTTATGAATAGCCCAGTCAAAGCCGTTCATACCATTATTGCGCTGAATGCCTACGCCCTGAACCATAATATCATCGCCATTTTCACCATCATAATCAGTATCGTTACCTTGGCCATTCATGATGTCATGACCAACAATGGGGCTGTTAAAGAACAGCTCCGAATTTTCGCCAGCCATGTAATCAAAGCCTTCGCCACCCTCCATCCAGTCGTCGCCCTCACCTCCCATCATGAGATCAGGAGCTGAACCGCCACGCATAAAGTCGTTATCCTCACCGGCAAACATTTCAGTGCTATCAACGACGGCAAACATCGCGTCTTGACCCGCACCGCCAAAATCAACATCAAGGCCAGCACCATTGACGATCACGTCATCTCCATTTTCACCACGGAGAAAATCATCACCGAAGGGATCAATAATAATGTCATCGCCGTCGCCGCCAAAGACCTGATCAGACTCCATGCCGGCATTGAGATAGTCATCACCGCCATCGCCCCATAGCGTATCGATGCCCTTATCGCCATAGATGGCATCATTCCCCTCTGTTCCGCCCAGAACAACATGTTCACCGCCGGTGAAACGCAAGACGTTGCCATCCACAAAACCGTTACCGTCAAGATCTACAGATCCGTACTGACGGACAACCTTGCTCGTGGCCGCACCCCCCAGGAGAAAATCGAAGAGCGTGGACGCCGTGGGGTCTAGAGAGCCGCGTTGCTCAGCTGTATTTTGGCTTCCAACCAAATCATCAAGGGCTTGATCACCGCTGTAATTGGCTTGAGCCGTATTCAGATCGAGCTCTAAAATGAGATCCGGCACACCCATGATGTGCGCAGACAGGTGGGTCGCATGGGGATCGCCAAGATCCGAGTTCCGCATCACCAGATCGGAGAAGGTTGTGGCCTCCAACTGGGTCAGTAGGTTCATCCCCTGCGTACGACTCAGGTAATAGAAGCGGTCTCCGTTCTGCAGCTGCTCCATCTGGTATTGGAAGACTGCGTTGAAGGTTTCTCCCAGCTGGCCGCCGAATTCATTCACCTGCTCTGCCAGACCCCCGATCCAGAGGTCCACATCATTGATGCCCGTCTCCTGGTCGGCATACGCACCCGTACCCCTCAGGAAATCCAGAGCATCAGGAGGGGGAACTTGACCATCCAGCGACGTGTTGAACACGATGGACATCGCGGCGCGACGCTTGGCCTCAACGCTTGTAGCCTCTGTGATAGTGGTGTGTGTGCCATAGGCAGCGATGAGATTCACCACCGACATCGGATTCTTCAGATGTTGGAAGAAACCATGGGAATCAGCTTGATTTGGATCAACCGTCCAGCCGGTGTAGGGCTTGAGCTGAACAGCCCCGGTCATCGCATAGAGCTGAGCCCGGGTCTGATTCAGTGACGGGATCCCCAGTTCACGTCCGCGGGCCAAGTTGAGACTGGCCAAGTCAAGCGGCGCCCCTAGCAGATTGTTGCGCAGCGCTTCGACGATGAACTCATCGATCTCTTGATCCACCACACGCGTGATCCCGCGGGCAATGGCACCTGTAGCCGCCTCGGCATCGAGGCCGCTATTGGCAAACTCCAGCGGGTTGAGAAAGGATTGAATCAGGCCGAGATCGCTAGAAGCCAGATCCGCTTCCAGTCTGGCGACTCCATCACCCAGCTGGGAGTGACCAAAGCGGTAGACCGCGTGGGCGAACTCGGCAACAATACGAGCATCAAGATCTGCCGAGTTGGTAAACACGAATGGAGCAATATTTGGCTGGATTCGACGAGCAAATTCCTCAAAAACGATATGCTGATACTGCATCTCGGTGGAGAATTTTGCCGCCTGGAACAGGCGTTCACCATCCCACTGCAGCCCAGCAGCGAAAGCAGTCAGGTCAGCATCACTGGCCTGAGCGGACGTGAGTTCAACAGCGTCAGCGAGGGGGATACGCAACCACTCATTGATACCCTCCAGGTCACCGCTGCGCAGAATCGTGAGCTTGTTGGCCTCAAGCACACGGTTATGCTCGCCATGAAAAACACTATGGATGGCCGTGAGGGCGATATTTTCGTTACCACGACCATCGCCGGTCACATAGTGAGCATCCAGTAGTTCGTTGTCGTACGTCGTGAAGCCACCCCGAGCATCCGGCACCGCGTCAGAGAGGCCAACAGCCATGTCGGCATCCGGCAGCAGCTGTCCATCAACGATCACGGGAACAGCGGCCCGATTGATGTCATCCAGGAAAGCTTGGGCAATCCGGCTCACATTTAGCGCGGATGGAATCACACCCTCAGCAGTGCCTTCCACAGTGATCGGCTGACCCTGTGCATCCACAGCGAGCAACTGGGCATAGCCGTTCTGGCCCGCAATGAAGCGACCGTAAGGATCGGTCAGAACCTGGGGGATCTTGAGCACATCCCGGTCATCCAGAGCAATGCCGAGATAGGTGAGTGCCTGTGCCTTCACGTCAGCCCAAGTCGCAACACCACCGTCTGCACCGTTCAGCAAGCGGCCTGTGGCCACGGTGAGACCGGCCTCCCACTCAGGCTGAGCAGGATCGGTCAGCAGAGCACCAGTGACACGATCAATGCGCTGATACTCCCTCAGGAAGACCTGATGCGAGGGATGAGAGGTATAGGTCTGGTTCTGATCAATCCAGGGTGTGATCAGATTCGTGCCAGGGTTGCCAGAGGCTCGAGTGAGAGCCATGAAATTGGAAGAACTGCCCTCCACATACAAAGGGTCATCAGGTTGAAGCGGGATGTACACCGTTCCCTGGCCACCCTTGGCAAGCAGGTCAAGTCCGTGGTCGAAGAACTGACCAAAAATCGTCATCCAGCTGCTGTTACCCGGCGAAAGGCCGATATCAGCGCTGCGATGCTCCACAACAATGGAGCCATCCGACGTGATCGTGACACCGGTTTCAGCCAGGGCATTCGTTAATGCCGTTCGCGCATCAGCCTGGTCCGCCTCGGCGGCCAAAGGATCAAGGAGCACACGCGCCTGCTCATGCAGGATGAGCGCCTGGCCATCAGGATCCTCGTGACCCGCCAAACGTAGAGCGGATGCGATAGCAGCAGGGTTGCTGATGGTCTGATCAACGATCAGATTCGAAATGGTGCGAACAGATGCATCAACGACACTGTTGGGATGAATGCCCGGATCGTTCTGAGGGTTGGGAGACTCTGGGTCATAGCTGCTGTTCGTGACCTCAAGCAAACTGGCGGGATCAGGATTGAGATCCAGGCTGGGGCTTCCGGTCTCGCTGATGTAGCTGGGATCAACCAGGCGAGCAAATGATTGATCAGCCGCGCCCGTGAGAACCCCGTCTGGCGATCCAGGAATCAGCTGGTTGTAGCTACCATCAACATGGCGCAGGCCCAGGGGAAGATTCGCCGCATTGACAAAGGTTGTTCCCGTGATCGCAGGGGAGCCAGTGGCTACCTCTGTAATGATGTCGAGCAGGTTCTCACCGGCAGATTCGCGCTCGGCAATCTTGATATTCTCAAGAATCCGTTGTAAGTCGGCGTAATTAACGTGGAATGAACTGGCCATGAACTGTGTCCGAGGAAGTGCACAGGAGGAAGTGACATAGCCAAGGGAGGCCTACGAAACCTGAGGCCTTTCCAGCTATGACCTCCATAACCATGACGAGCTGATCAGCGACCTTCTGGGGCAGAACGCCAGAACCGCGTAAATCGGACAAACCTGCGCACTCAGGCAGCACAAAACGCAGGCTTGTCCCAAAAGCGACGTTCCAATGCCTGAGCCAGGCCATTCACAAACCGGCTGATCACCATGGCTGAGGTCTTGGTTGGTGTATGGCACTCACAAGCGATCCTCTGCAGACCGAGAGCAACTTCAGCGCCTCTGTTGATCTACAGGAGCCACTGACGTCACCGCTCAGCGAACCCATTGAGACAGCCAGCGATGTGATGAACACGCTGGGAGTTCTGGACAGCACACCTCCAGTCCGATCACCAGAGCAGTTCGATCAGCTGGATACAGCCATCGCGGCCCTTGGAGGAGAGATCACAACAACCACCGTCCCGGATCAACTGACAGGTCCCACGGAGGTCAGCACCCCCCCCCTTCTGCAATCAGCCATTGGCCAGGACGCGTTTCTGACCTATCAGCCGCTGGCGCTGCAACAGAGACTGGTGCTTGAAGACCGCCCCTTCAGCCTTGAGCTTCAGAGCCTGTTGCCGCAAGCGCAGAACGTGGAGCAGCTCCAGATCCTGAATCAGGCAGACGGTCAGCCCATCGACTGGCTGACTTACGAGTGGCGATTACCCGATGCCACCTTGGCAGAGAAGGTGGTGATTGAAGGCCTGTTCCAAGATCCCTTAGGCGATGGGATGCAGTTGGATGTGGTGGTCACAGACACGCGCCATGACGGCCTCGGCCTGATCGGCCTGGAGCTGGATCTGCTCTGGAAGTCCGATGCAGTGGAGCTGGAGCGAGTCAACCTCACACCATCACTGCCGCTGTTTCGTGATACAGGCACCCTCGATGCAGCAGCAGGAAGCCTGAGTGGGCTGGTTGCCGCAAGCCTGCCCAGCAGTGGCAACGGTGAAATTCTTGGCGACAACTGGCGAGAGAGCTTTGCGCAGCTCAACTATCGGCTGCTCGGCAATGGGACAGAAGGCCCCGATCTCACGATCATTCCCCGCAACTATCCCGCACGCGGGAACACCACCCTCTCTGCGGAACAGATAGTGGTGGTCGACAGTCAGAGCCGCCCCATTCCAGTGCTGTTCGGCCTGGCCCAGCAGGCACAGGTGGGTGAGCACCGACTGGTTCTACAAGCCATCGACAACGCAGGTCAAGCGTGGCAGCAGACGGTGGTTCTCAACGTTCTCAATGTCAATGATGCGCCCACGGCCATTGCGATGGAAGCGTTCGAGATCTTGGAGGACGAAGCCTTCACGATCAGCCTGGCTGATGCCTTCCAGGATGACGATGTCAGCGTAGGTGACAGCCTCAGGTATCAGCTGAGCAACGGATCTCCGGATTGGTTGGTGCTGGATGAACGAAGCGGCTTACTAAGCGGGCAACCGGGCAATGGCGAGGTGGGCAGCTGGCAGATCGGTGTGGAAGCCCGGGATCAGAGTGAAGCCACCACTGAGCAAACCGTGAAGCTTGTGGTGATCAACACCAACGATGCACCGCTCTGGAATGGTCAACCTCTGCCGGAGATCTGGGTTCGGCAGGACCGTCCGTTTGAGATCAGGCTGCCGGAGCAAAGCTTCAGCGATGTTGATGCCGGAGATCAGCTGCGCTACAGCTTGGATCTACAGGATGCTCAGCAGCTTGCTTCGATACTGACAATCGATGCAGGAAGTGGGACGATTAGCGGCCTGCTTCCAGCAAATGAAACAGGAGTGCTGAACCTTCAGCTGGTCGCAACGGATCTCGCCGGTGCGTCAGCCTCTGCGCCTCTGCGTCTGAGGGTGGTTGATCACGACTTTAACCGCAGCCCCTATCGGATTGGTCCAGAGCTGGAGCAGATCACCCTGCAGGAAGGCGAGACATTCCAATTGGAGATCAGCAATCTCTTTCAGGACGATGATATCCCAATTGGTGACCGTCTCAGGTTTGAGGTGGATGCTCCAAACTGGCTGCAATTCGATCCACAGCGCAACAGCCTGATCGGTAGCGCGGATAACGATGCCGTGGGCCGGCATGCCATCCGACTGCAGGCGATTGATCGAGCTGGATCCCTAGCGGAGAAGCGCTTCTTGCTGCAGGTTGAGAATAACAACCAGGCCCCCTTTCGCCTGGATGGTGCTTTTGACGAGCGCCCCATACTGGTGAGCAGCGATCTATGGCTGGATGCTAGGGATCTATTCGGAGATCTCGATCTAATTCATGGCGACGAACTCAGCTTCAGCCTCCAAACAAACCGCAAAAGCAATTTGGGCTTTGATCCTGGCACAGGTGAACTGAGGTTCTCACCAGATGAAAGCGATAAAGGCCTACACCGACTATTTCTCACCGCAACGGATCGCAGTGGTGCCAGCAGCCTTTACCAGCTGAACCTCGATGTCATCACGGCTGAGCAGGGGGGAGACATGGAGCCGACCTACAGTGAGGACAACCTGCTCAACATTCAATCCAACCTCTATCTCTCGGCGAGCGGCGAGAGCATCCGTCCGGAGCAGCTGGGGAGCCTGCCGGCTGGCAGCCAACTCTCCATGCGTGTGGAACTCACTGACCAGCGACAGAACAGCCTCAATCCAGGGGTCATCGGGCTTGATCTGGATCTGCGCTGGACAGGTCTGGAGCTGAAACAGCCAGCAGATCGTCCCTTGGAGGAATCGATCAGTGAGGTGTTCCCCCTGTTCCGGCAGGTGGATCGAAGCCGTCTAGATGAGAATCGCCTGCGTTTCAGCGCTGCCAGCCTGCCGGCACTGGGCCTGGGCGAAGCGCTCGGCGACCAACGCGCTGAGACATTTGTTGTCCTTGATTTTGAGCTCACGGATCCCACTGCTCCGATCCGCCTCGATCTGATGCTCAATCAGGAGACAGCGGGTGGACTGGGTCTCGCCCTGGCAGATGGCAGCGGTGGAGGAGGACAACTGGAGATCAAGTCGCTGAGCAGTCAAACGTTGATTGATCGATTGATTCGCCAGGGAGAGAACAGAGCAAAAAACATTCGCCTTCGAGATCTCATAGCCATGCTGAGCAACAACGTCAGGGCTAGCAGCTCATTCAGTGCGATAGCAACGACGAGCCCCATCAGGGAAGCAAACCCAAAGCCAAACCTGGCACCGCTGGTGATCGGAACCATTGGCAGCACTAGGCTGAAGGAGAAAAGCATCATCAGCCTGGATCTATCTGAGCTATTCGATGATCCCGACACAACACCATCACGTGGATCAACCTTGAGCTACAACCTCAAGGTACGTGGCGAGAGCCCAATACAAACCGAGCTGCTCAGCCAGCTACTAAGGATTGATCAATCAACTGAAACACCACGGCTGCTGCTCAAGACACCAGGTCTTCTAGAGATCTTGAGTGGCAATGTGGAAATCATTGCCAGCGACGGACAGCTGTCAACCAGCCAGAGTTTTGATCTGGAGCTGATCCCCTCAGCCGAGATGGTCAGCATCAATGCCAGCCCCCCCCGGCGCTATGACACGCAGGGTGAGTCCGTCCCGCTGGGAAAACTACTGCAGGCACAGCCTTTGTTCTTCGAGGACGAAGCGGATAGCACCGAACTCCAGATCAACAGCAGCCAACCGGTGCGAGTTCACCTCTCCGACAGCTTCCGGGCGCTAGCAGGCCTCTCCGCAGCTGAGGCTGGGCGGTTGGAGCGCCAGTGGCAGAACACGGGTGCATCGGGGGAAGACTCCGACACAACACAGCTGACGATTCCGATCTCCGAGCTACTTGCCCTGCTGGCAGACAACGGCGATATCTTTGACCTCAACTGGCTTGAGATCACCCCTGAATCCAACAGCGATGGTGCCATCTTCCTGGCGGTGTCCACCAGGACCAGGGTTCGCGGTGATGACGGCAGTCGCTTCGGCATCCAGCAAAGCCCATGGATGGAAACAAGGCTGATCGTGCCCCAACTGATCCCCGAATCAGCAGCAGAGTTAACCACTCCGGTGCAGCTGTTCACGCCAGCACCTACTGGACCAGAGACACGCACAGCCGAATTCCCGACCCTGGACGACGGAAGAGTGCGCCGCGACATGCGGGGGAACAACCAACCGCTGCTATTACCCGAGCCCACAGCAGGAAGCCAGTCCAGGCAGACGGATGAACCCGCATCTCTCCTGAGCGAGTCAGCCCTGAAGCGCCGACCCCTGCAGCAAACCGGAGATCCTGATGATCAGGGAAACACCGGGATCGAACCCTGGCAACAACGGCGGCGAGTGGAAGCGCGCCAACCCGATGCCTTCAGCAACATCCTGCGGAATCTGCTCGAGGCCTTCCAGCATCCGGCCAGCCTGGCGGGCCTGGTGATCACGATGATGACGATGCCTGCCGGTGGTGAGCGTGGTCTGCGCTCCCTGGTCCTCCAATCGAAACTAGGCCGGGCGATTCAGCTGCGGCGCCGCAATCCGGAGCTGAAAGCGGCATGGCATCTGTGGCTTTGCCCGGTTAGCGGCACTCCAGTGCCGCTGCAACTGCTGATCGAGCACGGCCGCATCAGCCTGCAGAGCGATCAGAGCCATGCGCCGACCAGCTTGCTGGTCACCCGTGATCTTGATCAGCAGGCTTCTCTCTGGCGGCTGATCTGCGGCAGTAGCCATCCAGGCGCGCTGCTGGCCGAGGTAAGCCGCATGCTCGAGCGCGTGCTCCACCACCAGGAGGAGGAGCTGAATTGGCGAAGCTGGCTGGATCACATGGCACGGCACCGCGATCCTTCCGCCAACCGTGACAACCGAATCCAACTGCAGCAGTTGCAGCAATCACTCTTGCTGGCCCAGGGCATTGATCAGGCCATGGCTGATGCCCTGATGGTGAGTGAACTCCTCAACTGCCAAGTGCAGCTGGGATTGATGCCCTCCATGACCTGAACACATCAAGCACAACGAATGCCATCGCCATGAGCACTGCCATGACTACTGCTACACCCACTGCAATCACCAGCACAACAGAACAGTCGAATCAGGGAGCTGAATCAGTTTTCACAGCGCTTCAGGATGCCAGCAATCTAGAGCTGATTGCACTGCTATTTCGCTTCGGTTTAGTGGAACCTTTCCTAAGGCAACTGAAAGAACGAGCCGTGGTCTTTGAACACAACAACCTGTCCGATCCCAATCAGGTTGCCGAGCCTGCCATGAAAGAATATTGCAGCAAACATGGGCTCAGCAACGAGCAAGAGCGGCAACAATGGTGCCTGAAGCACGGCATGAGCCAGGCCGACCTCTTGTCAGAAGCCATTCATGACTGGCGCCGCACAGAACTGCGCGAGCAATCCAGCAGCAATATCGAATCACTTTACCTACGCTACAAGGATAATCTGGACAGGGTGCTATACAGCTTGATTCGCGTGGATGATCCGGGTCTCTGCCGCGAACTGTTCTATGCCATTGAAGCCGGCGAGATCAGCTTCGGTGAAGCGGCACGTCTCCATTCACGGGGACCGGAAGCAAAAACCCAGGGCATTGTCGGCCCTGTCGACTTGACCACCCCCCATCCGGAGATCGCCGGCCGGTTGCGCACGGCTCAGGCCGGCCAGTTGATCGGCCCGTTTGAAGCCGCTGAGTGGCACACGCTGCTGCGCTTGGAGTACCGGTTCGACAGCGTATACGACGCACATACGCAAAACTTTCTCGAGGAAATGAATTTCAAGTCGAGGATCTGCGGCGATCTCAAGACCGAACTGCAACAGCTCTCGAGCTGGTTGCAGGGTCAATTCCGTGATGCAACTCACAACGGCGAATGCAGATGCCTTGCGCGCTCTAGCACAACAACTGGGTTGTGACCAACGCCGATTCCCCGCAGGATCGGTCTTGCAGACCAGTGGCTCAAGTCCCGAAGTGCTGCTGGTGGTGGAAGGGCATTGCCGGCTGCTGGATCCCGATCGCTGGTTCGGCAGCCACACCGTGCTGCGACCGGAGAGTCCCTATCTCTGCGGTGCCCTGACCCTGCTGAATAGCGACCTGGGGGAAGAGCTGATGGCCTCCACAGACTGCGAAGCCATCGTGCTCGGCACGCTGCCCTTGGATCCAAAACTGGAGGAAGCAGTTCTAGATCATTTACGCAGCGGCCTATCCCCGAGTGAACTACCGCTCATCCAGAAATACATCCAGGGCTACGGGATCAACGTACCTGCGGATCAGCAAACTCCTGAGATCTATCTGCGGCGCTGGCAGCTGCTACCAACAGGAAATCCTCCACCCGAAAGCCATCTGAAAGGACCATTGATCTATGCCGATCGCTCCAAGAAAGGGTTTCATTACGGACAACTGATCACCGCGGAAGCGCTGCGCTGCTTCCTGGGTGACGACAATCCGCGCGTGCTGATCTGGAGCGATGCTGAACAACTCACCAAACAGCACTCCCGACACGCCATCAAGCCACAACCGCTTGATCGAAGAGAGGCCCCGGCCAGCAGGCCGCTCCAGACCGGAGCACTAGATGAACATCTACCCAGCCTGACCCAGCAGGTCCGACAACTAGGGTTTCGCCCCGTGGGAGGAGGCACCGCGGCAGAGTGCCATACCGCTGTCCTCACAATGCTGGCCCAGTTCTATGGGCTGCCGATGCGGCGAGACAATCTGCGCAAAGCCGGTCATTTTCTCGCCGCCAGCGAACAGAACCTCAGCCTTGAAAAGCTGGTGAGTGTTGTGGATCAATTCGGGCTGGCCGGGCGCATCGTGGCGTTTCGCGCTGGCGATGCCAGCCGCATTCCCACGCCTGCGGTGATCCTTGATCCCCAGGGAAATCCAAGCCTGATTGTTGAAGCCAATGGATCAGGCCTGTTGATTCTTAACCCAAGCACCAAGATTAAGCGCCTCAACAGTGATGCCCTGAGCCAGCAGTACGGGTTGGATCTGACGGCTGTAACCATCAGCGCGGGCCGGCATACGCCACAGCAGCGCTTTGGCCTGAGTTGGGTGCTGCCCTTCCTGAGCCGCTACAAGGTGGGATTGGTGGAGGTATTCATCTCCAGCTTTCTGGCGCAATTGTTTGCTCTGGCGACACCACTGCTGTTTCAACAGATCATCGACCGCGTGATCGGCCAGGGTTCGGTAAATGCCCTCGGCGGCTTTGCTGTTGTGATGGTGTTACTGATGGTTCTGGAACTGATCTTCGGCAATCTGCGCACCTTCCAGTTCATGGAGATCTCCAACAGGGTGGATATCAGCCTGGGCTCAGCAATCATCTCTCGCCTACTGAGACTGAATATTCGTTATTTCGAAAAGCATCCTGTGGGCGAGCTGGCCAGCCGGCTCAATGAACTCGACAAGATCCGCAGCTTCCTCACCGGCACAGCACTCACGGTGGTGCTTGATGCGCTGTTTGCGATGCTCTACTTCGGCGTGATGTTTTTCTACTCGCCGATTCTTGCCGGCATCATCCTTGGCAGCATTCCACTACTGCTACTGGTGATCCTTGGCCTGACACCGATCACCCAGCGCCTGATCCGGCAGCGCGCTGAGGCGTACTCAAGAACCCAGTCCTACATGGTGGAAGTGCTGAACGGCATCCAGACCGTGAAGGTGCAGAACAGTGAGCTGAGCACAAGGCGGAACTGGGAAGACAGGCACCTCGATGGCATCAACAAGGGATTTCGGTCGGTTCTAGCCAATACGGCCAGCTCCAACGCCCTACAACTAATCAATAAAAGCAGCAACATTTTGGTGATCACGGTGGGGGCATGGCTGGTGCTGGATAACCAGCTGACACTGGGCGGTTTGATCGCGTTCCGAATCATCAGCGGCTATGTGACCCAACCGATCCTGCGCCTGGCCGGCACCTGGCAGAACTTCCAGGAGGTCTCTCTAGCCGTGGAACGACTTGGGGATGTGGTGAACCAACCGCTGGAAACCGAGGACATCGAAGACACCAACATCAGCATGCCCCCGATCGAAGGCACGATTCGCTTTGATCAGGTGAGCTTCAGCTACGGGGCCACCAGTTCCGCACAGCTATCGGGGGTGAGCTTGACGATCCCCAAGGGCAGCTTCACCGGCCTGGTAGGGCAGAGCGGCTGTGGCAAGAGCACCCTGCTCAAGTTGATTCCCAGGCTGTATGAACCGAGTCGGGGGAAGGTGCTGATTGATGACCTGGATGTGAGCAAGGTGGAGCTTTATTCCCTACGCAGGCAGCTGGGCTTTATTCCTCAGGACTGCCTGCTGTTCGAAGGCTCCATCTACTCCAACATCGCCGTAGCCGATCCGGAAGCCGCAACGGATCAGGTGGTAGAAGCGGCGCGCCTGGCCTGTGCCCACGATTTCATCATGGGCCTTCCCTATGGCTACAGCACACCGGTAGGGGAGAAGGGAGCAGGCCTATCCGGCGGACAACGGCAGCGGATTGCCCTGGCGCGGATGCTGCTGCAAAACCCCAATCTGATGATTCTGGATGAAGCCACCAGTGCCCTGGATGTGGATACAGAACAGCAGGTCGTGAGGAACCTTCGGAGCCATGCCAAAGGCCGAACCTTACTGATGATCACCCACCGACTCTCCACCTTGATTCACGCCGATCAGATTGTCCTGATGCACAACAGCCGAATCGACTCCGTAGGAAGTCATGACGAGTTAATGGCCCAATCAGGTCGCTACTACGCCCTCTACCAACAACAGTTTGGAGGCTAAATGAAATCACTCTTATCCGATTTAAGACAGCTGACCAAAGACAAGCTTCAGCAAGCCAACGAGGCAACAGCAAGTCACCAGATGTTGCTCACACCTCCCCCGCGCTGGAGCCGCACTCTGATCTGGTCCCTGGGCCTGGGTTCTCTGGCTTTGCTCAGCTGGTCATGCCTCAGCCGCATTGAAGAAACCAGCAATCTGCCTGGACAGCTCGAGACGATCCGTGCGGAGGCCAGCATCAAAAGTCCCGATGCAGCCGTTGTGGAGCGGGTGAATGCCGTGCAACACCAAATGGTGAAACGGGGCCAGGTTCTATTCACCCTCAGCCGTGCTGATCTTCAGCCACGACTGGAGAGCATTCCCCTCAAGCTTGAACTCCTCAAGCAAAAGGGCCAACGCGATGACCTCGCCTTTGCCATCCGCCTCAGTCAGGCCAAGGCACGTATCCAGCTGAACACCGGCCTGGTGGCCAGGCTGCGCAACCTGGTGCAGCAAGGTTCCGCTCAGGAGGTGCAATTACTCGATAAGGAAAACGAGCTTTTTCAGAGCAAAGCCGAGCGTGAGGCCCTGCTGGAAGAGAAAGCCAAGTTGGATCTGCAGCGCAGGATCGAGATTAACGATCTGAGCATGCAACTCCGCGAATTGCGCGAGCGCTCTGCACAATTTGATGTGGTATCACCCATTGGAGGATCGCTGCAGCAACTGGCGATTCAGGTGACCGGTCAACGGGTAGACCAAGGTGAAGTACTCGCGAAAGTGGTGCCCAGTGATGGCCTGATTGCCTCGGTGCAGGTGTCATCAAAATTGGCGGCACCCATCCGCCAGGGCAAAAAAGCGGAGATCACCGTGGATGCCTTCCCGGCCAATGAGCACGGCACCCTTCGAGGTGTCGTGGAATCGCTATCTCCCACCACATCTGCGTTGGACAGCAAGGGGCAGGCACAGGCCTACATCGCCCGCATCCGCATTAACAAAAGCGGTATTCCCGAGCATTACCCGGCGGAGTCTCTGAGATCTGGTATGGGCGTTACCGCCCGAGTTGTGCTGCATGAAAAGCCAGTGATTGCCGTGGTTTTTGATTTTCTTGAGGACATCTTCAAGCCGATGGCAGAGCGGCGCTGATGTGTACACGCTCACGTTCACCCTGAAAGAGCAGACCGGCTCATCACGCTCAGCAAGATCAGACCATCCCCCTCTTCATTTCAACGTTATGGAACAACCCACCATCACTCGTACAGAGAACGGCAACAAAGCTGCGACGCTCACCATCGGTGATCGCAGCTATCCGATTGCTGATCTCAGCGATGAAGCCCAGAAACTGGTCAGAGCTGCCTACGACTGTGAAGCACAGATCACCAGGCTTCGGCGCGATGTTGATTATCTGAGCATTGCCCATCGCAGTCTGCTGCAGGAGCTCTCAAACCGTCTACCGGACTGATCACCCAGCCTGCGCGCTGACGGGTCCGACTCGGCAGTTCACCGAACAGTCGCTTGTAATTGGCAGCCATCCGACCTGTAGGCGGCAAACCCACCAACGCGCAGGCTTCTCTTAAATCCACCCGGTTCAACAGATGCTTGCGCAGACTGAGCAGACGGATCTCCTGCAGGGCCTGCAAAGGCGTGCAGCCACGCACCCTCTGAAACGACACCTGAAGTGTGCGCGCCGAGATGTAGCAGGCCTGACACAGATCCCGCAAAGCGATCATCTCGGCCAGATGGCTTTCCATGTAAGCCATAGCGTGCTCCACATGCAGAGCATGCGGATCCTGCACACAACCATGCGGCAACTGATCGCGCCCCACCAGCACACTCGCCATCGCACCAAGCACGGATGCCTCAAGTGGCAGCGCCAATGTGGAGCGCGCGTCACCCTCGGGCTGCAGGGCCAGCTCCAGCAACCGCTCACAGCAGGCCATTAACAGCGCTTCCTGTCCCGTGAGGGCGTCCAGCAACAAGCGCAGATCTGGCTGCACTAAGCCCTGGCGGCGACATGCATCCAGGAGGCTCTGCAGCGGCAGCTGCATCACCAGAGCCGACAGCACATCGGATGCCACCGTCAAAGCGAGAGGGTCGTCGGGCAGCAGCACACAGCTCACTTGATTGAGCACCGCCGAAAAAGCACGACCTGCAGCTACACCCTGAAAACGGCCGCAGGTGGGAATCGCGATGCTCACCATGCCGGGATGATGACGAAAGCGCAGATCGGAGATCCCAGCCGCCGACACCTTCAAGACCACAAGCTGTGCACCCCGATAGGCAGCCAATCGCACATCGCGGATCCTCGACCCACCAAAGGCTGAGCCTCGATTCAGTTGGAGCCTTGATAGCCAGCCGGCCATCTCAGGCTCCACCTGCCAGCCCAGATGCGCTGTTGAGATCACCTTGGACCAGGACAACTGGTCGTATCTAGTGATCACATACAACAGCCACTTAGTGGCTAGCAGATCTGCACAAGCAATAGGCCGGATCCGACGCGCGCGCAGATCGTCTTGCCGCAGTCTCCTTCATCTCAGGGCGTCATCAGGTCTGGATCATTTCCTGCCGCGGCCAGCAGGGCAGTGCCTGAGGCGGATGCAAAAGCGACTGATACAACCCAAGAAACGGTGGCAACCAAGGCCTCACTTCATCAGGTTGACCTGATCTGACCGGCGGATCAGCGCCAGCACGTGTGCCACGATCCATGCGACCCGGACCTCAGCTCGACCATCACCTGTGACCCTGAAGCTCACCAACACCCTCACCCGCCGCGTTGAGGAGTTCCGGCCGCTCGAGCCCGGCAAGGTGAGCATCTATTGCTGCGGGGTCACGGTGTATGACCTCTGCCACCTCGGGCACGCCCGCAGTTACATCGCCTGGGATGTGCTGCGCCGCTACCTGATCTGGAGTGGCTACGCGGTGACGTTCGTGCAGAACTACACCGACATTGACGACAAGATTCTCAACCGCGCCGCCGAAGAAGGCAGCTCGATGGAGGCCGTGAGCGAGCGCAATATCGAGGCCTTCGTGGCCGACATGGCCCGCCTCAACATCCTCCCCCCCGATCGCATGCCGCGGGCCACCCGCAGCCTTGATGCAATCCGCAGCCTGATCGGCGAACTGGAGGCCAAAGGCGCCGCCTATTCCGCCGATGGCGATGTGTATTTCGCCGTGATGAAACACGCCGGCTACGGCAAGCTCAGCGGCCGCGACCTCGAGCAGCAGCAAGACAACGCCGCCGGCCGCGTGGCTTCCGAGGAGGAAGCACGCAAGCAGCACCCGTTTGATTTCGCCCTCTGGAAGGGCACCAAACCAGGCGAACCGAGCTTCCCCTCCCCCTGGGGCGCCGGCCGGCCGGGCTGGCACATCGAGTGCTCGGCCATGGTGCGCGAGGAGCTCGGCGACACGATCGACATCCACCTCGGCGGCGCCGATCTGGTGTTTCCCCACCACGAAAACGAGATCGCCCAATCTGAAGCGGCCACCGGCAAGGAGCTGGCGCGCTACTGGCTGCACAACGGCATGGTGAATGTGGGCGGCCAGAAGATGAGCAAATCGCTCGGCAACTTCACCACCATTCGCGCCCTACTGGATTCAGGTGTCTCGCCGATGACGCTTCGCCTGTTCACCCTGCAGGCCCACTACCGCAAACCGCTCGACTTCACCGCCGAAGCCCTCGAAGCAGCTGCCACCGGCTGGAAGGGCCTCAACGCCGCCCTGGGCCTGGCGGACAGCACCGGCAGCAAGGTTGCCCTTACCTCTTCAGATCTCCCTCCATCGCTGGCCGCAGCCCGCCAGCGCTTCGCCGCTGCGATGAACGACGACCTCAACACGTCCGCTGGCCTGGCGGTGCTGTTTGAGCTGGCCAAACCGCTGCGGGCTCTGGCCAACCGCCTCGATCGTGGTGACAGCAGCGCCCGCAGCGAAGCGTCTGCCCCCAACCTCGTGGCCCAGGCCGGCCTTCTTCAGGAGCTTGCGGGAGTGCTCGGTTTGCAGCACGAGCAGCTTCAAGCGAGCCAGCAAGCGGGCGGTGAAACCAACGCCGCTGGCCTCAGCGATGCGGAGATCGAGGAGCTGATCCAAGCGCGCAAAGCCGCTAAATCCGCCCGCGATTTCGCCGCCGCCGATGCCATCCGCGCGGCCCTCAAGGCCCAGGGCATCGAGCTCATCGATCAACCTGGCGGCGTCACCGAGTGGCTTCGCGCCTAAATCCTTCCCAATATGGGATCACCACTGCCCTGATCCGCCAATGCGCCGGTCGTTAGCCCTGCTCAGCCTGGGGGCTGCTCTCCACATCACAGCTCCGGGCCTCGTGGTGGCGCCGGTATCAGCGCAGCCGCGAGAGGGCGCAACGAGCACCGCACTGCGCGCCTCACCCGATGAAGCCAGCCGCGCCTTCATCGGTGTCTGGGCACTCACCGACAACAACAACAACCTGTTCAACGTGCGGATCCAGCCCGATGGCAAGGCGGTGAGCACCGTGGGCACAGCGGGTGTACCCAACGCTGGATCAGCCCGACTACGCAATTCCCAGTTCCGCGAACTGGGCCGCTGGTCGGCCTGGGGCAATGGCATCCGGGTCGACTATTCCGATGGCTGGAGCGACTGGATCTACGTAGGGCCGAGCGGGCTCAGTCATGCAGCCTGGCGCCCAGGCCAGGTACGCAGCGAGATTCCCGCCAACTTCGGCACGGCGGTGAAGCTGGGTGGAGCAGCTGCCGAAGCTGTGGGCATCTATCTCTTCCCTCCAGCCCAAAGCGATCTGAAGCCCTACACCGCTGCGCTCCTCTCCAACGGACTGGCCTTCAACGACATCGATGCTCAGGCCGGGGGCGTGTGGCACATGGAGGGAACCGACGTGGTGATCAACTGGATCAGCGGCTGGCGCACCAACCTCAGCCTCGCTCCTGCCACACGACTTCAGCTACGCCACTGGGCCCCGGGGCGGGACCGCAGCATGGAGCCCACAGCCGTGCGGAAAGCCACTGCCGTCGACTGAGAGCGGGGCATCAGGGCTGATGTCGCAAGGATCCCTCAATCAGAGGGACGTTGCTGATCGCGCATCATCGCTTCGATCTTGCGAATGCGCACGGCAGTGGTGCTCCACACCTCCTTGCGAAAGCCGGGTTGGCACTGCTCCACCAGCTGCTCGATCGGCTCACCTCGCTCGAAGGCCTCCCAGAGCTCGCGCTCGAGTTTGGCGCGTTCGATGAAATTGAAACGCTGCAACCACTGCGGTCCGAGCGCCATGGAAAAGGCCCACCTGCTGCGGCCAGTTAAGCGCTCTCCGCCACACCATCTGCTGCCTCAGCCGCCCGACCAGCTCTTCGCAAGATCCACAACCGACACCAGAAGGCCCAGGCTGATCACCGGCACTGATACCCAACGCAAGCTCCAGAGCATCAACGCCAGCAAGCGCGGAGAGGTTCCCGAGGCACGCAGATCCGCGCTGAAGCGTGCCGGGGCTTGCCAACCCATCAGCAGGGCCATCAGCAGTCCACCAGTGATCAGGAACACCCCGCCGAACACCGCATCCATCCGCTCCAGCACCCCCACATCCAGCGCCGAGGGGAGGCCGATCACAGCAATCACGAACACCATCAGCCACACCGCCCGGCGGCGGCTCCAGCCCAGGCGATCCATCACGGAGCTCACCGGCACCTCCAGCAACGACACCGAGGAGGTAATCGCTGCCACATAGGCCAGGCCAAAGAAACAAGCAGCCACCACCCGGCCCGCCAGCCCAAGCGATCCAAGACCGGTAGGCAGCGCGATGAACAACGTGCCCACGGTGCTGCTGCTCACCACATCCCCCAGGGCAAAGCTCGCCACGATCGGAAACGTGATGCAACCAGCCATCAGGCCCACGGCTGTATCCATCCCCACGACGGCCACCGCCTCACCGGGAATGCCGCTGCGCCGATCCAGGTAGGACGCATAGGCCAGGATGCAGCCAATCCCGGCCCCGATTGAGAAGAAGGCCTGCGTGAACGCGTTGCGAATCGTGGTGGGGTCGGTGAGCTTGCTGATGTCCCAGCGCAGGAGGAACTCGGCGTAGCCGCTGTTGGCACCGGGTAGGAAGGCCGCCCACACCAGCAGGGCCAGCAGCATCACAAACAGGAGCGGGATCCCCCAGCGCGACAGTCGCTCGATGCCCGAGCGGATTCCGGCCGCCACGACCAACCCGGTGATCGCCAGGCTGAGCAGGAGGCCAAGCACGGCATCACCTCCACTGCTGATGGCTGCAAAGAAGTCTTCTGCGGCGGCGATATCGGCAGGCAGCGGTGCGTTGATGGCGTGCAGGAGACTGCGGCCGGTCCAGCCCATCAGCACGGCGTAGTAGCTCAGAATCCCCACCGAGGCGGCGATGTAGAGCCAGCCGAGCGGCGCCCAACGGCGCCCACCAGCGGTCATCGGCGCCACCAGCGGTGCATGGCCGGAGCTTCGGCCTAGCACCATCTCTGCCACCAGCACCGGCAGGCAGACCACCACCACGATCAACACGTAGAGCAGCACGAACGCTGCTCCGCCCCCCTGCGAGGCCCGATAGGCAAAGCCCCAGAGATTGCCCAGCCCTACGGCGCTACCGGCCGCTGCCAACACAAAGCCGAGCGAGGAGCCCCACTGCTCGGGCGGCTGTCCCCGCTCCGCACCGATCTGATCCTGCATGGGCCGCTGGAAAGGTGTGCCCAGTTTCCCGGCTGCGGGGCATGAGCTGCAAATCGGGGAACGCTCTGGGCAGTTCAGCCTCAAGACGCCCATGACCCGATCGCGCCTGCAACTGGGGAGATCAGCCAGCCCTCAACAGGGGGGCGATGGTGGGTCTGGTGAACCGTCCAAGACGGGATATCCATGGATATCCCGTCTTGGACACGCGCCACCACCCCATCCCGCCAGCCAAGCCCACTCCCAACAGCACGGCATCAACGCTCACTCCACCCCCGTTCAGCCGCGCCGGCTTCGGATCGGACGCTGGGGCAACGTGCTGGCGGTGCGGCTTCCGCAGGCACTGAGCAACCTGCTGCGCCTGCAACTGGGCGATGACCTGGAGCTTCAGCTACTCCCGAGTGGCCAGTTGCTGCTCACCCCAACACCGCGCCGCAGCCGCCTAGCCCTGTGTGAGGCCCTGCAGACGGCGGCAGATCAGTGATGAGCCGCCCATCCCTCTGCTACGTAGACAGCACAATCCTGGTCGCGCTTGTGGGCAGTGGCCCCACCAGCGATGCAGTGCGGCGTTGGTTTGTGCAGAGCAACGACGCCTGGGTGAGCAGCGAGATGGCGCTGATGCGTGCCCTTCAGATCCTCGAAACGAACCAGCGCAAGGGAGAACCGCAGGGCCTCAGCCTGCCGGCGGTCCTGATGGCGTTTCACACCGGCGTCGCCATCCGATCTCTGCCGCTGGGGCCACTTCGGCACCAGCCAACGCACCCGTGGCTGTCAATCCTGGATGCACTGGAGCTGGAGGCCGCTCGCATCTGGCGCTGCCCCTGCCTGATCAGCCATAGCCCCAGACTGCTGGAAGCAGCCAGGGTTGCCGGGCTAACCAGCCTCAGCATCGGGGCGAAGCAACCCGCAACAGTGGGAGACTGGCCGCGCCGTTCGCCGATCCCGCCGTGAAAGCCCTCTCTGTGCTCGGCTCCACGGGCTCGATCGGAACGCAAACCCTTGAGATCGTGGAGGACTTCCCCGATCGATTCCGGGTGGTGGCCCTCACGGCCGGCAACAACCTCGACCTGCTGATCAGCCAGATCCAACGTCACGCTCCCGAAGTGGTGGCGCTGGCCAATGCCGAACGCGTGGCCGAATTGCGCCAGCGGCTGGACGCGCTTGAACCCGGCGCCCGTCCGGCCAGGCTGCCTGAGCTGGTGGGCGGCTCCGATGGCCTCTGCACCGCCGCGGCCTGGCCCACGGCTGATTTGGTGGTGACCGGCATCGTGGGCTGCGCCGGGCTGCTGCCCACCCTGGCGGCGATCCGGGCCGGTAAGGATCTCGCCCTGGCCAACAAGGAAACCCTGATCGCCGCAGGGCCAGTGGTGCTGCCGGAGCTGGCCAAGAGCGGCTCGCGCCTGCTGCCGGCTGATTCGGAGCACTCCGCCATCTTCCAGTGCCTGCAGGGCACTCCCTGGGCTGACACCGCCCGCCTCAGCACCGGTGTGCCCAACCCTGGCCTGCGCCGCATTCAGCTCACCGCCAGCGGCGGCGCCTTCCGCGACTGGGATGCCGCCGATCTGCACAAGGCCACCGTGGCTGATGCCACCAGCCACCCCAACTGGAGCATGGGGCGCAAGATCACGGTCGATAGCGCCTCCTTGATGAACAAGGGCCTGGAGGTGATCGAAGCCCACTACCTCTTCGGCCTGGATTACGACCACATCGAGATCGTGATTCACCCGCAATCGATCATCCACTCAATGGTGGAGCTGGCCGATTCCTCGGTGCTGGGGCAGCTGGGCTGGCCCGACATGAAGCTGCCGATCCTCTACTGCCTCAGCTGGCCCGAGCGCCTGGAGACCCCCTGGCGCCGACTGGATCTCACGGAGGTGGGCCAACTCACCTTCCGCAAGCCCGACCCGGCCAAATACCCCTGCATGGAGCTGGCCTACGCGGCCGGCCGCGCCGGCGGCACGATGCCGGCGGTGATGAACGCCGCCAACGAGCAAGCGGTGGCGCTCTTCCTCGAGGAGCAGATCCACTTCCTCGATATCCCGCGTTTGATCGACGTGGTGTGTGATCGCCACAAGGCCGACCTCACAACCAACCCCTCTCTCGACGACGTGCTGGCCGTGGACGCCTGGAGCCGTGAGGCGGTGCGTGAAGCTGCAGCCCGGCTCAACGCCACGGTTCATTCCCAGGCCTCGGCGGCGCTGCCGGCGTGATTTCGCACCACCTGCTGCTCTGTGCGACGCCGGCTAAGGCGCTCTGTTGCCCAGATCCGGCCGTGGGACCTGCCAGCTGGGACACCCTCAAACGCCTGGTGCGCGAATGGGGGCTGGAGGATCCTGCCCGCCCAGAGGGGATCGTGCTGCGCACCAAGGCTGATTGCCTGCGGATCTGCGTCGAGGGGCCGGTGCTGCTGATCTGGCCAGAGGGGATCGTCTACGGCGGGGTTACGCCCGAGCGGATCGAGCGAATCCTGCGGGAGCACGTGATCGGCCGGCAGCCGATCGAGGCCTGGATCATCAAGCGGATGCCGTTTGCTGATCCCGCAGCAGCTGGTCAAACCAGCGGGCTGTGAGCCGATCCCCCCAGTTACCCGGCTCAGTGCCGCGGCCATCGCAGCGGGCATGAAAACCGTTGTGGCCGCCTGCGGCGGTGAGCAACACCTCCACCCCCGGTAGCTGCAGAGCTGCCAGCTCACGGGCCCCATCCACCGGCACCCAGGGATCGTCGATGGCATGGAGCACCAGGGTGGGCGGCAGCCCGGATGGGCGGGCCCGCAGCTGCTGTAACGGACTGGCCTCGCGGTAGTAGTGCTCCACCGACTGATAACCCCAGCGCGGTGCCGTGATCGCGGCATCAAAAGCCCGGATGCTGGTGATCGGGCCGATGGCACTGCGGCCCTCCAGTAGCTCACGCTCCGGCTGGCTCACACCAAAGGGATCGGCGAGGGTTTGGGCCACCAGACGCTGCAGCAGCCAACGCTTGTAGATCCGATTGCGCGGCCGCTCGATCTGGGCTGAGCAGGCAGCCAGGTCGAGCGGGGAGCTGATCGTGACCAGGCCATCGAGCTGGCCGGGCGAGGCCAGGAGCCCATTGAGCAGCTTGGTGCCCCCCAAGGAGATACCCATGCCCAGCAGCGGCCGGCCCGCGGCCAACTCGCGGGCGCGGGCCAGGGCCGGCAGCAGATCGCTGTTGCAGCTGGCGGCATAGGTGCCGCGGGCCAGCTCTCGCCCGGGGCCAGCGCCCCGCATGTTGAGCCGCAGCACCGCCAAGCCCGCGTGCTGGAGGGTGTGGCCCATGCGGCGCAGGCCGCTGCGGGAACTACTGCCCCCCAGGCCATGCATCAACAGAACAAGGCCCCGCGGCTCGGCCTGATCCAGGGGCGGATCGAGCAAACCCAGCAGCTGATCACCACGCCCCACGGAAATCGGCACGGGCAGGCCTGTGTCCGGCGGGAGGGGCTCCGGCCGCAGGGTGTCGCGCAGGGTCTGCAGGTCGCCGTTGATCCAGGGCAGTCGTGGCCGAAAGAGCGGCAGGCCCAGGGCCGCGGGCAGCGCCGCGGCCTGCCTGGAATCCAACACGTGATCAGGCAGCTTTTCCGACACCCTGGCTGCGCAGCTCCGTGCAGAGCTGTTGCAGCACGGCCTTGGCATCACCGAACACCATGGCCGTCTGGGGCAGCTCGAACAAAGCATTCTTAATGCCCGCGTAGCCGGCGCCGAGACTGCGCTTCACCACAAACACCTGGCGCGCCTGATCCACCTCCAACACGGGCATGCCGTAGAGGGGGCTCTGGGCGTCGTTTTTGGCGTCGGGGTTCACCACATCGTTGGCGCCTAGCACGATCACCACATCGGTGCGGGGGAATTCGGGGTTGATCGTGTCCATCTCGAGCAGCTGCTCGTAGGGCACATCAGCCTCCGCCAGCAGCACATTCATGTGGCCAGGCATGCGGCCCGCCACCGGATGGATGGCGTAGCTCACTTCAGAGCCGTTGGCTTCCAGCAGCTTGGAGAGCTCGCGCAGGGCGTGCTGGGCCTGGGCCACCGCCAGGCCATAGCCGGGCACAAACACCACCCGCTCGGCGTTCTCCAGTGCCATGGCGCACTCCTCGGCGCTGCAGCTCACGATGCGGCTGTAGCCGGCCTCACCGCCGCCACCACCCACCGGAGCACTGCCGCCGAGGGCCCCACCGAAGAGCACGCTCACCAGGGAGCGGTTCATGCCCGTGCACATCACCTGGGTGAGGATCAGGCCAGCCGCGCCCACCATGGCGCCCGCCACGATCAGCAGTTGGCTGCCCACCACAAAGCCGGCTGCGGCTGCCGCCACACCCGAATAGGAGTTGAGCAGCGAGATCACCACCGGCATGTCGGCGCCGCCGATCGGCAGGGTCACGCCGATGCCCAGCAGGCTGGAGGCCACCAGCAGTAGCCACAGGGGAGAACCGGTGGGATCGCCCGGCAAGGCGAAGGCCCCCACCAGGGCGGCGATGGCCAGGGCGATGTTCACGCCATGGCGCACGCTGCTCTGGGTCCAGCCTGGGGTGCCGAGCCACCCCTGCAGCTTGCCCATGGCGGCGATCGAACCACTGAAGGTGATCGCACCCACGAACACGGAGATCACGATGGAGATCAGCTCCACCAAATCAGCGCCATCGCTGTCGTAGAGGGCCACGGCCATGGCCACCAGCAGCGAAGCCATGCCGCCGCAGCCGTTGAACAGGGCCACGGTTTCGGGCATGGCCGTCATCGGCACCCGTCGGGCAGTGAGGAGCCCCAACAGACCACCGATGGAGGTGCCGATGGCGATCCACAGCCAAGCCATGGGGTCGGGTTGGAGCTGAAGCAACAGCCCCAGCACCGCCAGGCCCATCGCCAAGGCTGCGAGGCCATTGGCAGAGCGGGCTGAACGCACCGTGGAGAGGCCTTTTAGCCCCAGGGCCAGCAGGAGCACCGCCAGCAGATCGATCAGGTAGCCAAAGAGATCGAGCACGTTCATCGTGCGCCTCCGCTCTTCTTGCTGGTGGATTTGCGGCTGAACATCGCGAGCATCCGATCCGTTACCAGGAAGCCCCCGATCACGTTGAACAGGGCAAAGCCCATCGACAGCGAACCGAGGATCAGCAGGGCCGGGTTGCCCTGAGCCTTGGCGATCAAGGTGATCGAGGCCAGCACCGTGATGCCGCTGATGGCATTGGCACCGCTCATCAGCGGCGTATGCAGGGTGGGGGGCACCTTGCCGATGAGCTCTAGGCCCAGCAGGCTGCCGAGCAGGAGCACCCAGAGCGCTTGCGAAAGGGTGGTCATGCCGCCACTCCTGCCGGGGCGTGGTGGGTGAATAGGCAACCGCTCACGATCGGATCCTCCAGGTCGAGTTGAAGTGCGCTGGGCTCGCTGCCGGACGCTGCGAGCACGTGCTCCAGCAGGGCCGCCACATTGCGCGCATAGAGAGCACTGGCGTGGTTGGCCACGCTGCAGGGCAGCTGATCAGCACCAATCAGCTGCACGCCATGGCGCACCACCGTGGTTCCGGGCTCACTGCCTGCGCAGTTACCGCCCTGGGCCACCGCCAGATCCACCACCACGCTGCCGGCGCGCATGTGCTGGAGCATGGCGTCGTCGATCAAGCGCGGTGCCGGCCGGCCGGGCACCTGGGCGGTGCAGATCACCATGTCGGCCAGGGACAACTGCTCGGTGAGCTGGCGGCGCTGTTCGGCCAGGAAGGCCTCCGTGGCCTGTTGGGCATAGCCGCCGGATTCACCGGGCTTCTGCTCCTGCTCCGGGGGTGCGATGAAGCGGCCACCCAGCGATTCCACCTGTTCTTTGGCGGCAGCGCGCACATCGCTCACGTACACCACCGCCCCAAGGCGCCGGGCCGTGGCTAAGGCCTGCAGGCCAGCGACGCCAGCCCCAAGAATCAGGGCACGCGCCGGCTGAATCGTGCCAGCAGCCGTCATCAGCATCGGCACGTAGCGATCCAGGGCTGCCGCTGCCAGCAGCACAGCCTTGTAGCCGGCGATGTTGGCCTGAGACGAGAGCACATCCATGCTCTGGGCGCGGCTGATGCGCGGCAGCAGCTCCAGCGCCATCGCCGAAAGGCGCCGTTGCTCAAGCCGTTGCTTGAGCGGCTCATTGCCATGGGGCTCCAGCAAGCCCAGCAACAGTGCGCCCGGCCGCAAGGTCTCGAGTTCGGGCCGCTGCTCGGCAAGGGCTGCCGCCTGCACTGCCAGAACGACATCGGCCTGGCGCCAGAGATCGGCCGCCGCAGCGGGGTCGATCAACTGAGCACCGGCCTCGCTGTAGGCCGCATCATCAAAGCCGCTGGCCGCTCCTGCCCCTTGCTCCACATGCAGCGTGCAGCCCTTGGCACTGAGACGACGCACCGTTTCAGGGGTGGCTGCCACACGGGTTTCACCAGGCCGGCACTCCCGCGGCACCAACACACGAGTCAATCCTTCGCCGCCTTCATGTCACAACGGCCCAGTGTTTGCCTGCTGAGGCCGCACGGGCAACGCTTTTCAGGGGCGTGTGCTCACATCCGCACAAGTCCGCACCCGGCCCGATTCAAAACAGCGGCAGCAGCTCCTGCTCCAGGCAGCGGGCCTGGGGAGTGGAGCCCTGCCGTCTGAGCTGGCGAGCCCGCAGGATCATCGGATCGAGGTCGCACTCGAGATCGAGGGCACGCTCAAAGCGCTGACGCAGTTCGTCGGGGCTGAGGGAAAAGGGGGAGCGCTCAAGCATGGGCTGACGGGTTGGGGCCCGGAGCGGGGGTGATGGCCGGAAGTTAAGGACTCCAGCGCCAAAGCGAATAGGTAGAAACCCTCAACTTTTTTCGCTGCATACCCACAAAATGGCGGGATGGGTTTGCCGTCGTTCGATCTGAGCCCGCCGGGGCGCCCCCAAGCAGGGCTGCAACCGCGCCAGTGGCAAACGCAGTTGATCCAGCTGCTGCGCCGGCGCCTGGAGCGCCCCGGCAGCCACGACGTGCTGATCAACGCCGGCCCAGGCGCCGGCAAAACCCTCGGCGCGCTGCTCAGCTTTGAGCGGCTGGAGCGCGAAGGCCGGCTCCAGCATCTGCTGGTGTTCTGCCACCGCAGCTCCATTGCCAGCCAATGGCTGGGGGCCGCCGAGCGCCTGGGGCTGGATCTACGGGAATGGACCACCAGCAGCAGTCCCCAGGGGCCACAGCACGGCCTGCTGATCACCTATCAGGCCGCAGGGCGCAATCTCGAAGCGCTCGAGCAACAGCTGCAGCAGGCCGGCTGGGGGGCCTGGCTAGCCATCGCCGATGAGGTGCATCACCTGGGCATGGACCCGGAGGAACCAGACGCCACCGCCTGGGGCCACGCCTTCAGTCGGCTGAGCGCGGGGGCCAGCCTGCGGCTGGGGCTCACCGGCACACCCTTCCGAGCCGACAATCTGGCCTTCTGCGCCGCCCGCCGCATCCAGGTGCACGATGGCCAGGGCTGGGTGGAGCAGATCGCACCAGACCTGAGCGTGGAGCCCCGGGAGCTGATCGCCGCCGGCGATGTGCGCCCCCTGGAATTCCGCTTCCAGGATGGATGGGTCGACCACGGCCGCCAGGGGGAACTGGGCGACAGCGAGCGCTCACCCCTCTCGCAGGAGCAACGCGAGAGCTGGCGGGCCCGCAACCTACGCCGCGCCATCCGCCTGGGCGACAGCAGCAGCATCGCCCTGCGGCTGCTGCTCAATGCCCGCCGGCGCCTAGAGGCGGTACGGCGGGAGCACCCCGGTGCCGGCGGCCTGGTGATCGCCCGCGACATCGCCCATGCCCGCCGCATCTGCGGCTTACTCGAAGAAGAAGGCGATCGGGTGCACCTGGTGCACTCCCAGGATCCGGAGGCCTCGCAGCGCATGAACACCTTCAAGGCAGGCGAGGCCGACTGGCTGGTGAGCATCGATATGTGCGCCGAGGGCTTCGATGCACCGCGTCTGCGGGTGGTGGCGTACCTCACCACCGTGGTGACCCGCACCCGCTTCGTGCAGGGCATCACCCGAGCCGTGCGCATGGATGGTGAGCGCACCGCCACCGAACCGGTGCCACGCCAGCCGTCGTATGTGTTTGCCCCGGCCGACCCGCTGCTGATGCAATACGCCCGCACGTGGTCGCTGAGCGAGCCCTACGTGCTGCGCCCGAAAACCAACGAAGCTGAACCCGAGAGCAGTGGAGCGATGCGAGGGGCATCACTGCCGCTGCAGGCCGTGGAAGATGGCGCCGGGGCCGTGATCCGCATGCGCGGGCCGGAGCTGCCGAACTTCCTTGTGCAGCGATAAATACATTCGATTGCAGCAAAAAGTGCGACCTTTTGCGAAATCGCACCCCAATCGGCCTAGCTGCCGACCAGCGTGGTGCCATCGCGGGACACTTATGAACGGCTCCATCCAGCGCCGCCTCACCGTTGCGATCAATTGGTCGGCAGCCCGCATTGCCAGCCTCGACGACAGGGAGCGCTACGAAGACAGCTATGCACTCACCGAGGAATTCCGCGAGTGGATCCTCTGCGTGGATCAGCATCCGGAGCTGATGGCAGACCAGGTGCTGATGGTTCCCGACTTCAGCAAGCTGAATCAATCAAGCGGCAGCAGCGAGAGCGACGGACTTTTAGAAATCTGAAAAAAACCTAAAGCCGCTTACCCCCGGGCGTCAACCAACCGCCCCTTTCACACCGCTAGGCTCTTATGCGAAGTCGATCCGCATAAGCCGTGGCCGATGCCGCTCCCAGTGCCGCAGGTGCTGCCGTTGAAAACGTGGTGATCGTGGGCTCTGGCCCTGCTGGTTACACCGCCGCTATCTACGCCGCCCGCGCCAATTTGCGCCCCATCGTGATCACGGGCTTTCAAGACGGTGGCATCCCTGGCGGTCAGCTGATGACCACCACCCACGTGGAGAACTTCCCAGGCTTTCCCGACGGCATCCTGGGGCCGGATCTCATGGATCGGCTCAAGGCCCAGGCCGTGCGCTGGGGCACCCGCCTGGTGGAGGCTGATGCCGACAGCATTGATCTCTCTCAACGCCCCTTCCGCATCCAGGCCGACGGCCAAACGATCAGCGCCCAATCGGTGATCCTGGCCACCGGCGCCAGCGCCAACCGCCTCAGCCTTCCCAGTGAGGAGCGCTTCTGGAATGCCGGCATCAGCGCCTGCGCCATTTGCGACGGAGCCACCCCTCAATTCCGCAATGAAGAGCTGGCGGTGGTGGGCGGCGGCGACTCCGCCTGCGAAGAAGCGGTGTACCTCACCAAATACGGCAGCCGCGTGCATCTGATCGTGCGTTCCGCTCAGCTGCGGGCCAGCAAAGCGATGGCGGATCGGGTGCTGGCCAACCCCAACATCACGGTGCATTGGAACCGCCAGATCCGTGATTGCAGCGGCGGCGCATGGCTCGAAGCCATCGACCTGGTGGCCACCGATGGCAGCGGCGCCAGCGAACAAGTGCCCGTGCGGGGCCTCTTCTATGCCATCGGTCACACCCCCAACACCCGCCTTGTGCGGGGCCAGCTGGAGGTGAATGACCACGGCTACCTGGTGACTCAGCCAGGCCGCCCCGAAACCAGCATTGACGGCGTGTATGCCGCTGGCGATGTGGCCGATGCCGAATGGCGCCAAGGCATCACCGCCGCCGGCAGCGGCTGCCAGGCCGCCCTAGCGGCCGAGCGCTGGCTCACCCACCACAACCTGGCCGTCACCGTGAGCCAGGAGCCGGTGGAGCCAGCCGAGGTGGGCGAGGTGAAACGCACCGCCGAAAGCGATGAGAGCAACTTCGATGCCAACGCCCTCTGGCAAAAAGGCAGCTATGCCCTGCGCAAGCTGTACCACGACTGCGACAAACCCCTGCTGGTGGTCTACACCTCACCCACCTGCGGCCCCTGCCATGTGCTCAAGCCCCAGTTGAAACGGGTACTCGATGAGCTCGGCGGCCGCGCGCAGGGCGTTGAGATCGATGTGGATGCCGATCAGGACATCGCGCAACAAGCTGGCGTCAGCGGCACCCCCACGGTGCAGCTGTTCTTCCAGAAAGAGCTCAAGCAGCAATTCCGCGGCGTGAAACAGCGCAGCGAATTCAAGGCCGCGATCGAACAGCTGCTAGGCGCTGCTGTGGGCTGACGAGCCAGCCGGGCGGCACAGTCGCCCCATCAACAGAGTGTCCAAGTCGGGATATCCGTGGATATCCCGACTTGGACAGCATCAACACACACACCCAAAGCAAACCGGGTCAGGGCTTCAGAGCACCTGATTCCCGGCTGCTGTCATCAGCGATCAGCGACGACGCGGACCGCCGGGACGGTTGCCACCGGGGCGAGGGCCGCCCGCTGCAGCATTGCGCTCGCGATAGGTGATGCGGCCGCGACTCAGGTCGTAGGGGCTGATCTCCACCAGCACCTTGTCGCCGGCCAGCAACTTGATGCGGAACTTGGTGAGCTTTCCGGCCGCCCGGCAGAGGCATTGGTGGCCTGCTGGCTGCTCGAGGGTGACCAGGTAAAACCCGTTGCCCTGCTCCTTCTCGATCACACCGGAAGTCTCGATCATGCGCGGCTGCCGCTGGAAAGACGTACTGCTCATCAGAGTCTAGTTCGCGCACCAGAACCGCTAGGGTCGGCGCTCGCTCAACCCCACAAGCCGAGACCCTGATGATGCTGCCTCCCGTGACGATGGATCTTGGGTTGCTGCTGATCTCGATCGGGGTGGTGAATTTGTGGCGCGCTCGCCAGGCCTCCTGAGCACGCTTCTCTTCCATAAGCCCTATGGGGTGCTGAGCCAATTCACCCCGGAGCCGGGCAGCCGCTGGGGCTGCCTGGCAGAGCACATCCCCATCCCGGATGTATACGCGGCAGGCCGGCTCGATGCCGACAGTGAAGGTCTGCTCCTGCTCACCGCCAATGGGCGGCTGCAACAGCGGCTCACCGATCCGAGTTGGGGCCACTGGCGCCGGTATTGGGTGCAGGTGGAGGGGGAAGCTGCTCCTGATCAGCTACGCAGCCTCGAACAGGGGCTGCTGATCCAGAAACAGCGCACCCTGCCAGCTCGGGCTCGAACGATCAATGATCCGGGCCTGCCGGAGCGCAATCCACCCATCCGCCAACGCCTCCATCTCCCCACCAGCTGGCTGGAGATAGAACTGCGGGAGGGACGCAACCGGCAGGTTCGGCGCATGACGGCCGCCGTAGGCCTGCCCACCCTCAGGCTGCTGCGGGTGGGGATCGATCTGATGGATGGTGCACCGCCTCTCAGGCTCGAAGGGCTTGGACCCGGGGAGTGGCGCTGGGTGGATCGCGATGAGGAACGACGGCTGCAGGCTCTGCTTCAACAACCAGGGCGACGCTCCCCGGGTCGCGGCGGCCGAGCCGGAGGCGGGAAATCAGGCCGGGGCGCTGGCGGCGGATAAGGCGGCTTAGCGAACGAGGCGCCAACCTCAGCCCAGTGTGTCTTTGAGCTCACGCACCACCTGCAACTGCCCGTAGTAGTAGTTGGCGCGGGCACGCCGATCGGGATCAGAGAGGCTGTCGAGGGCTTCGAAGCCCACGCTCTGCCAGAGCTCATGACCGCAGGCACGAGTGATCTCCTCGATGGCCTCTTGCTCGAGCACACCGAGGCGGCGCTGGAGATTCTTCGTTTGCGCAATGCCCATCACACACGCGCCGCCGGCGCCAACACTGAATCAATAGTACAGGCGCACCACAGACGGTGCCATCCGTGCGGTCACGGCTTTAGGCCAGGCCTCAGAAGGGCAGTTTCTTCTTGGCGTCCTTATCAAGGTCGGCTTCCATCTCGCGCAAGCGCCTGAGAATGGTGTCGTAATACTCGCGTAAGTAGCTCTCGAGGCTGGTGGTATCGGCAGGATCCAAGCCGAAGGCGGCGTAGCTCTCCTCCATCGGTGCATCGAGAGGGGTGCCACCACCGATCACCTTGTCGAAGGCGAGGCGCTCAGCCACGTTGACGGCCGGCTCAAAGAACGATGCAACGCCCTGCATCATGCGCAACAGGAAGGGGCGCACGCGGAACAAGCGTGAGCTCTTGCTGCTGTACTTCTCACAGAGTTGGGTGATTTCACCCGTGCTCCAGGCGCGGGGCCCCACCACCGGCAGAGCTTTGCGAATCGTTTCTTCCCGGCTTAGAGCGGCCACGGCAAAACGGGCCACGTCTTGCGTGTTCATGTAGGCGATCGGCGTGGGGGTGCCGCTCACCCACACCGTTTGGTTTTCCAGCACCGGAATAGCGATCTGGCTGATCAGACCCTGCATAAAGGCCACGCAGCGCAGGATCGTGTAATCGAAATCGGAATCGATCAAAGCCTGCTCCGTGCAGTGCTTGATGTCCATCAACGGAACATCGCGATGCTTAGCCGCATCCAGCAGCGACACGAACACAAACCGCTTAACCCCGGCGCGCTCGCAGGCGTTGAGCAAGTTGAGCTTGCCGCTCCAATCGATGTCGTAACTACTGCCGGGATCACTGGCCCGGGCCGTGGCGGCATCAATCACCGCCTCTTGGCCTTCAAGGGCGTAATCGAGGCTGTCGGGCTCGAGCAGGTCACCACGGGTGAGCTCGCAGCCCCACTCCTGCAGGAAGGAGGCACGCCGAGGCGATCGCACCATGCAGCGAACCTGATGGCCGGCATCGAGGGCTTGCCGGGCTATCTGCCTGCCCAGCGTGCCCGTAGCACCGATCACCAGCACCTGCATGAGGCTTGTTCAGCGAGGCACGAGCCTAGTGGTGTGCCTGCTGCCGCGCGCTCGCCAGAACCTCAGCTGTTGCCCTCAAGCTTCAGCAGCAGAGCACCACCCACGAGGCCGATGGGGATCAGAACCCAGAACAGCGCTGCAGTGCCGAAGATCTCCGAGGCCATGACCAGGTGCAGTTACGGCTACCTGTTTAGCGCAGCCGCCAGCTCCAACACGCGTGGCCAGGGAGCATTGCAGCGAAACAATCCATCCATCACCCCAGAGCGCAGGGCGATGTAGCCCTCGGCGCGCAGGGCGCGAAGCAGCGGCTCGGTGGCCGGGGTGCCACCATCCAAGCGCCGCCCTAACTCAGCGCTGGGCCAGCAACGGGCCGGCTCGCCGGGATCCGCGAGCAAACGCTCGATCAGCCTTCGGCTAGCCGGGGCGACGAAATCTGCGGGCGCGGCTGCGGCTGCAGCCAACATCGCTTTCAGGGTGGGGGGGTGCTGCAGCGGCCCCAGCCAAAGGGGGCCAGAGACGGCCAGCGGCGGGGCGGGATCGGGGCCGCTGCAGGCGCAGGCGGGCCATTGCCGCAGCTGCAGCAGGCTCTGCTGCAGCTGATCGCCGCAGGTGTGGCAATGGGCCAGCAACCCCAGCAGCTTCTCCTGATGGGTATCCGCACGGCGCTGCAACTGAATGGCGGTGCGGAAGGTGCGGCCTTCACTGAAGCTGAACAGCGGCCGGATACCTCGGCCGAGGGCCCAGGCAGCTCTGGCCACCACGGCGATCTGCAGGCGCAGGGCCAGCTCCCAGCTGGCGGGATGGGCACGAGCCGCGGCACCTAAAGAGCGGATGGCGGCAGGGCGGTCGTGGCCGGTGGGGGAGCGGCCATCGGTGCTAGCCAGATACAGCACTCCTTCAAACTTCAAGGCCTCCAGCGCGGCGGGCACCAAAGCGGTGGGGCAGCCGAAAGCATCGAGGTCGAGCAACCCGAAGCGGCGTTCCTCGAGCAGGCACCCTGCCAACAGCTTCTGGGCCGTGAGATCCGTGATGGCAGCCGCGTCGCCCAGGGGGGCGAGGTTGCGCTGCAACAGCGGCAGGCGCTCACCATCGGCATCGTTGGCCCACACCGTTGCCGCCCTGGCCTCAAGGCCGTAGCGCAGAGCGCGGATGCCGCAACCGGCCATCAGATCCAGCACCCGCAGCGGCGACTGCTGGGCCAACTGAGCTGCCAGCAGCACCCCCAGATCGCGGGAGGGGCGGGATTCCGGCCGAAAAAATCCGGCCCCCAGCTCCAGCGCCGCAGCACCTTCGCAATAGTGATGCATCTGCCCAGAGCGCTCTGCCGTGTCGGCCACCACCGCTTCCCCAGCCTCTGCGCCCTACCCCCAGCCTGCCCCCACGGGGTCCCAGTGGGGTGAACACGGCACCTGGCAATGGCAGGAGCATGCCTGCCATTGGCGCGTGCTGGGCGATCGGCGCCATCCAGCTCTGGTGCTGATCCATGGCTTCGGTGCCGCCAGCGGCCACTGGCGGCATAACGCTGCAGAGCTGGCCGCAGCGGGCTGGTGTGTGTATGCGATCGATCTGGTGGGCTTTGGCGCCTCCAGCCAGCCGGGGCACCAACGCCACCGCCCGCTCGACAACCGCCTCTGGGCGCGCCAGCTGCAGGGCTTCCTTGAGCAGGTGGTGCAGACGCCGGCCGTGCTGGTGGGCAACTCCCTGGGCAGCCTGGTGGCGATCACCTGTGCCGTGTTTTATCCGGTGTGGGTGGCCGGGGTGGTGGCAGCACCGCTACCGGATCCCACGCTGCTGATGCCCATGCGGCGGCGGCAGCGCCCCTGGCGCCGGCAGCTGAAGCGCCAAGTGGTGGTGGTGCTCTGCCGGCTGCTCCCCCTCGAGCTGCTGGTGCCACTGATCGCCCGTTCACCACTGCTTGACCTAGGCCTGCGCAGCGCTTACACCGATCCCGAAGCGATCGACAGGGAGCTGCGCCGCCTGGTGGCGCGGCCAGCGCTACGACCTCGGGCACCCCAGGCGCTGCGGGCGATGAGCATCGGCATGGCCCTACGGCCCCATGGCGCCACAGCGGCGGTCTTGCTGGCCCGGATGCAGCAGCCGCTGCTGGTGGTGTGGGGCAGCCGCGACCGGCTGGTGCCGCCGGTGATCAGCGGCCAACTGCGGCGGCACAAAGCGGATCTAGAGCTGCAGCTCTTGCCCGATCTGGGCCACTGCCCCCATGACGAGCAACCGGCCTTGTTCAATCGGCACGTGTTGAGCTGGCTGGCGCGTAATTTGGGTGCTGATTAGCCACGCGCACAGCCCTGGGCATGAAGCACACCCTGTCGGTGCTGGTGGAAGACGAATCGGGCGTGCTCAGCCGCATCTCCGGCCTGTTTGCCCGCCGCGGTTTCAACATCGAGAGCCTGGCGGTGGGGCCAGCTGAACGCCAGGGTGTCTCTCGGCTCACGATGGTGGTGGAGGGCGACGATCGCACCCTCGCTCAGATGAGCAAACAGCTCGACAAGTTGATCAACGTGCTCGAGGTCACCGACCTCACCCGCATCCCGGCCGTGGAGCGTGAACTGATGCTCGTGAAAGTGTCAGCACCCGAGAGCAAGCGGTCGGCGATCCTCGATCTGGTGCAGGTGTTCCGTGCCCGTGTGGTGGATCTCGGCAGCGAAGCCCTCACCGTGGAGGTGGTGGGTGATCCAGGCAAGCTGGTCGCCCTGGAAAACGTGCTCAAGCCTTACGGCATCCTCGAAATCGCCCGCACAGGCCGCATTTCCCTGGAACGTGCCTCAGGCGTGAGCACCCCTTATCTCAAGGTCACCAGCCTTGATAAGCGCGTGCCGGCCTGAGCCGGCAACGGCTTACTTGGCGTCTTGCACCAGGGTGCCGCCCTGCAGCAGCTTGGCGCTGATCAGCTTGTCGCCCTGGCTGATCTGGTCGACCACATCCATCCCCTTGGTCACCCGGCCAAACACGGCGTAGCGACCATCCAGCTCAGGCAGAGCACGAAGAGCGATATAAAACTGCGCGCTGGCCGAGTTGGGGTCGTTGGATCGGGCCATCGCCAGCGCTCCGCGCTGATGCTGCAGCTTGAGGCGCTCGGCCTGACCAGGGCCCACGGTGATTTCGCCGTAGCGCGGGCTGCCCTCACCATCAAGGAAGAGCTCCAGCGGGATCAGCCGTGGCTGGCCCGTGGTGGGGTCGATGAAGCTGCCAGTGCCCAGCAGATCAACCGGGGTGTTGGGGTTGGCGCTCTGGGGATCGCCCCCCTGCACCACGAAGGGGATGGGCTCCTTCACCACGCGGTGGAACAGGGTGCCGTTGTAGGCACCGCGGCGCACGAGATCCACGAAGTTGCCAGCCGTGAGCGGGGCGGCGGCGCCATCCAGGCTGAGCTCCACCTTGCCCTTGCTGGTGTTGAGCTCCACCAGGGCCGTGCCCTTGAGGCAAGGCACACCAGAGCTGCCGCAGCCAACGCTGGTAGACGGGCCAGGGGCTGCGCAGGCCACGGGGCCGAAGGGGCTGAGCAGCAGCAGCAGCGCCAGTAGAAGGGAACGCATCGCGGGCATCACACACCCTCCAGCGGCACGCCGAGGAAGCGGGCCAGCTCGGCACCACCGCGCTCGAGATCGGCCAGGGGCATCGGTTCGCCAACGCGGGTGAGGGGCAGATCGCGGCGACCCTGCACCCGCAGGGCCAGGCGGCGGCGGGGGTTGAGGCCGTCGCGCACATCCACCTTCACGGCCTGGATGTCTTTGAGAGGGGTGGTCACGCTGATCCGCTGACGGAAGCCACGGCGCGTCACGGTGAGGGTGCCGGAGCTCTTATCGAAGCTGTTGGCACCCGCGCCCACATCGAGAGCGATCACAGCCCATAAATAGGAAGAGAGCAGGGCTGCAGCGATGCCATACAGGCCCATCACCAGGCCCTGGGGGACCCAGCTCAGGGCCGCCGGATTGCCGATCGGCAGCAGGTCCTTTCCGAAGTAACTGGAGGCACTGGTGAGCAGAAAACCAAGCCCGCCGGTGCTCACCACAGCCGCCACCAACACATTGGACAGACGGCGGGAGCCCAACACATCCTGCTCGAGCAGCTCGGAGGAAGAGGCAGCCTTCGCTGCAGATGCCGAGGCCATACAGGCGTTACAACCGGTGGCCTGCCATCTTGGCGCGCCTTGCGCCCAGGCTGGCCAGGGCCTGAGCACAAATACCCAAAACGCAATGGTGACGGGCCGTGTCAGCCCGCCAAAACCCGCCTCGCGCTGCGGTTCAACGTTGTTACCATCGCCCGGTAACCCACAGCCCGCGGTTTTTTCCACCCATGACGATCGCTGTAGGGCGCGCGCCGCAGCGGGGATGGTTTGACGTCCTCGATGACTGGCTCAAGCGCGACCGCTTCGTTTTTGTCGGGTGGTCGGGTCTGCTCCTGTTCCCCACCGCCTACCTGGCGCTGGGTGGCTGGCTGACCGGCACCACCTTTGTCACCTCCTGGTACACCCACGGCATTGCCAGCTCCTATTTGGAGGGCTGCAACTTCCTCACCGCTGCGGTGAGCAGCCCGGCTGATGCCATGGGCCATTCCCTTCTCTTGCTCTGGGGCCCTGAAGCCCAGGGCGACTTCGTGCGCTGGTGCCAGCTCGGCGGTCTGTGGACCTTCGTGGCCCTGCACGGCGCCTTCTCCCTGATCGGCTTCATGCTGCGTCAGTTCGAGATCGCCCGCCTGGTGGGCATCCGCCCTTACAACGCCATCGCCTTCTCCGGCCCGATTGCGGTGTTCGTCAGTGTTTTCCTGATGTACCCCCTCGGCCAGAGCAGCTGGTTCTTTGCACCCAGCTTTGGCGTGGCCGCCATCTTCCGCTTCCTGCTCTTCCTGCAGGGCTTCCACAACTGGACGCTGAACCCCTTCCACATGATGGGCGTGGCCGGCATCCTCGGTGGCGCTCTGCTGTGTGCCATCCACGGCGCCACGGTGGAGAACACCCTGTTTGAAGACGGTGAGCAGGCCAACACCTTCAAGGCGTTTGAGCCCACCCAGGAAGAAGAGACCTATTCGATGGTCACCGCCAACCGCTTCTGGAGCCAGATCTTCGGGATCGCGTTCTCCAACAAGCGTTGGCTGCACTTCTTCATGCTGTTTGTGCCGGTGATGGGTCTGTGGACCAGCAGCATCGGCATCATCGGACTGGCCCTCAACCTGCGTGCCTACGACTTCGTGTCGCAGGAAATCCGCGCTGCTGAGGATCCTGAATTCGAGACCTTCTACACGAAGAACATTCTTCTGAATGAAGGTCTGCGTGCCTGGATGGCACCGGCTGACCAGCCGCACGAAAACTTCGTCTTCCCTGAAGAGGTTCTGCCCCGTGGTAACGCTCTCTAATCCTTCTCTCTCCGGGATCGGCGGGAAGGACCTCGACTCCACGGGCTATGCCTGGTGGTCGGGGAATGCTCGTCTGATCAACCTGTCGGGTCGCCTGCTGGGAGCCCACGTCGCCCACGCCGGTTTGATGGTGTTCTGGGCTGGCGCAATGATGCTGTTCGAGGTGAGCCACTTCACCTTCGATAAGCCGATGTATGAGCAGGGCCTGATCCTGTTCCCCCACGTGGCCACCCTTGGCTATGGCGTGGGCCCAGGTGGTGAGGTTGTTGACCTCTACCCCTTCTTCGTGGTGGGTGTGCTGCACCTGATCAGCTCCGCCGTGCTCGGCCTCGGCGGTCTGTACCACGCACTGCGTGGACCCGAAATTCTGGAAAACTATTCCGCCTTCTTCTCGCAGGATTGGCGCGATAAAAACCAGATGACCAACATCATTGGCTACCACCTCATCCTTCTGGGTGTGGGCTGCCTGCTGCTGGTGTTCAAGGCCATGTTCTTCGGTGGCGTCTACGACACCTGGGCTCCTGGTGGCGGCGACGTGCGCCTGATCACCAACCCCACCCTTGATCCTGGTGTGATCTTCGGTTATCTGTTCCGCGCCCCCTTCGGCGGCGAGGGCTGGATCATCGGTGTGAACTCGATGGAAGACATCATCGGTGGCCACATCTGGCTTGGACTCACCTGCATTTTCGGTGGCATCTGGCACGTGATCACCAAGCCCTTCGGCTGGGTGCGCCGCGCCTTCATCTGGAACGGTGAGGCCTACCTGAGCTACAGCCTGGGCGCCTTGAGCTTCATGAGCTTCATCGCCTCGGCTTACATCTGGTTCAACAACACCGCCTACCCCTCGGAGTTCTACGGCCCCACCAACGCCGAAGCCTCCCAGGCTCAGAGCTTCACCTTCCTGGTGCGTGACCAGCGCCTTGGCGCCAATATCGGTTCAGCCATGGGCCCCACCGGTCTGGGTAAGTACCTGATGCGCTCCCCTACGGGCGAGATCATCTTTGGTGGTGAAACCATGCGCTTCTGGGACTTCCGTGGTCCCTGGCTGGAGCCCCTGCGCGGCCCCAACGGCCTGAGCCTCGACAAGCTCCAGAACGACATTCAGCCCTGGCAAGTGCGCCGAGCGGCTGAATACATGACCCACGCCCCCAACGCCTCCATCAACTCGGTGGGCGGCATCATCACCGAGCCCAACTCGGTGAACTTCGTAAACATCCGCCAGTGGCTAGCTGCGACTCAGTTCGTGCTCGCCTTCTTCTTCCTGGTGGGTCACCTGTGGCACGCCGGCCGCGCCCGCGCTGCTGCTGCTGGCTTCGAGAAAGGCATCGACCGCAAGGCCGAGCCCACTCTGGCCATGCCCGACCTCGACTGATCTCAGATCAGCGAACGACCCTCAGCCCTCGCCGCAAGGCGGGGGCTTTTTTATCTGGAATTGGGTAGTTATCAAGCTGTAGCGAAGAAAGAATCCGAAACAGTACTCACCAGAAACAATCAGAAAAGGCGAGAGAGAACACGTGCAAGCCGAGGTGATGGACACAGCGTCTACTCGCTAGTGTCGGATTCCGATCTTCTGCGGAGATTTCATAAAAGCGTGGGCTCCAGTGCATTCCTGCAGGCCGCAACCCCCAAATCCTGCTGACCCTTAGCCCCGAAAAAGAGCCAGTTCTTGAAGTGCCAAAGAAATAATGACAGGCAGTCTGTCACAGAATAAAATAGAAAAATTCAAAAAGATCAAGTCTTGAGCAACGCCATAAGAGTCTCACTGCACTCACTCATGGGCACAACCCTTGTGCCATTGGCGCTCTGCTACCTAGGCAACCCACAAGCCGCATCAGCGAACCCCAATATAATAACCGTCAACAACAAAACCTACACAGTTGGCTACGGGCCTAACAAGCAACCCTGGAATACTGCACAACAGGATCCAAGATACGAAAACTCTCCCTGGTGGGGAGATGAGTGGCTCGCCAAAGACTTTAGGGATAGCTGGAGTGCGCAATACGGAGATACAGAGATTGTAAACTTCGCCTACAAAGCAGGTCAAACCACTGTATACGGTGTTTGCTCATCTCTAGACAAATCCCAATGCAGTTCCGATGGTTTTGCAGCATTTACATCCAATAGCAACGTTTTCCCATGGGCATTTGGATCACCGGTGCCTAATCCCGCTCCACCTACACCGACGACTGCTCCGATCAATCCAGCGGGAAACATTAATGGCACCAATAACAATGTAAGTAGCAACCTGTCTTCAGGCAGATTACTGCCCCAGTTCGAAGGAGGAACGCTTACTGTCGACCAAGACAATCAGACATATAACCAAGATTTTACGTTAAGCAGCTCAACCGACAATGCCATCAACAACAAAGGATTTCCCGTTAAGTTTTCAGGTATTTTTAGCGACGCGTCAGGCGCATCAGGAAACATCACCTTCAGACCGAACGGCAACTACATCGAGATTAGCGGCAGAAATACCTATACAGGAATCACCATTATCGACGGAGATAGTACTTTAGTGAGCCGCTATGGTGCCATACCCGACTCCTCAGATGTATACCTTTTTTCTCCCGACAGCAAGCTAGCCATCCTAGGCGGCGACGAAACAATTGCCTCACTAAGGTCGACCCACGGGACCGCTACCGTGAACCTAGAAGGCAATAGTCTATCCCTTGGCAGCGCATCATCGAGCCCGGCAGTATTTACAGGCTCGATCATAGACTCCTCAGGGAAAGGCAAAATCATCAAAACTGGCAGCAACCTTCAGGCTCTCAGCGGAACAAATACATATACAGGAGCAACAATCATTAGAGGTGGGAGACTCGCAATCATCGGATCCATCACATCAGAGACCACGGTAGAAACTGGGGGGACACTACAGGGTACAGGAACTATTTTTGGAGATGTCATCAATGAAGGCAATGTATCCCCGGGCAACGATGACATCGGCACGCTCACCGTGGATGGCAACTACCTCCAGGGCATAACAAATCCCAGCGCCAGCCTCAATATCGATGTCAACGGATCAGACTCTGACCTGCTGAAGATCACAGGCCCTAACCGTGTTGCACTCCTGGGAGGCAAGCTGAACATCAGCTCCTATCAAGGTGCACCCATCTCTGCCAACAAGATCTATACCGCTATTGACGTTACCGGTGCCGATTCAACTGGAGAGGGAATTGGCCTGACAACCAGTCTTAATGTTATTGGCTCATCTGGTTTCACCTTCGCGCGCGAAACAGACAAACTCTTTGGCAAAATCGATCCCAACTACTACGCCACCTGCACCAGCTCGGATCCCAATATTCAAAAGAATTGCACGAAGCTGCAATTCGCCTGGGTAAAGAATGATCCCACAACCGGTCAACCACTAAATCCGAATACCACCAAGCTGCCCGGAAAGGAAACCATTGCCAACGTCAATAAGACTGGTGGGGCAATTAC
This sequence comes from Synechococcus sp. LA31, assembly GCF_018502385.1. NCBI lineage: Bacteria > Bacillati > Cyanobacteriota > Cyanophyceae > Synechococcales > Synechococcaceae > Synechococcus > Synechococcus sp. LA31. The sequence goes on along the minus strand of NZ_CP075523.1, from coordinate 69,478 downwards.
AACAGCTTCATCCGGCAATCCCAACTCCAACACCAACACCTGCACCAGCAACGGTGGTTCTGCATCGGCTTGTCAGCAGCAGAACAAGCCTGGCACAGGGGCTTCTGGCAACAACAACAACACAGTGGCTACTGCCAAGGCACTCGATGCAGGCTGGGCTTCTGTCAGTGCAGCTGTCACATCTGGTGTAACGGGTGGCAAGGCAATCGGCACAACCGGCTACACCACCAATCAAACCAGTGCAGCGCTCGTCACGCCTGACTTCGCCAATGTGATCGCTGCGCTGTTTGCTGTTCCCACCCGGCAACAGCTCAACCAAGCCCTCCACTCCATCTCCGCTGAGCCCTACGCCTCCATGCAATCAGTGGCCCTGGAAGCGATGGAGCAGTTTCGTGCCAACACACTCGCCCTCACCTCTGGCACCAAGGCCATTCCCTTCATTGCAGAAGAAGAGGTCTGCACTGTTGATGGCAACGTCGAGCCCCGTGCCGATGGCGCCCAGCAGCTCCAGCCCGATTGCAAGCCGCGCACCGTTCAAAGGCTCACGCCCTGGTCGTTGCTGATCGATGGCACCAACACCCAAGCCACCCTCAACGGCACCAACGATCTCGCTTCCCTCGACTACAACATCTTCTCCAGCTCCTACGGCCTCCAGTACGACTTCAATCGCAACTGGAGTGCTGGTGCTGCCTTTGGCTACGGGCGTGCCAATCTCTACAACTACGAATACGCCGACGTTCGCATCGAATCCTCCACCTACTCCGGTGCTGCATGGGGCATCTATCGCCCATCCGAGAGCTGGAAGTTCACGGCGCTGGCCGGTTACATGAACCTCCAGTACGAATCAGACCGCAACATCAACTTCGGGGGGCTCAACCGCACCGCCAATGCCAACTGGAGCGGCAATGGTTTCACAGCAGCTCTGGCAGCCGAATACGACTGGGTGCTCTCCTCCGATAAAACCAGCCGCTCCGCTGTGCGCATCAAGCCCAACACCTTCTTCTCCTACGCCCTCCACAACCAAGGAGCGTTCTCGGAAACCGGCGCTGACTCCCTCAACCTGGCCCTCAACTCACACACCGCCGATTCCCTCATCTACGGCATCGGCTTCCAGATCGAGACGCCAATCGTCACTGGCAAAACATCACGCCTGATCCCGCGCCTCTCCCTCGGCTACGAGTACGACTTCAACGGTGATTCCAACGAGGAGCACCAGCTCACCGCTTCCTTCGCAAACGTGCCGGCCCTCGGCTCTGTTGATGTGCTCGGTCAGAACCGCGGGGCTAATGCGCTTGATGTGGGCCTCTCGCTGGAATACGAAACGTCTGAAGCCCTCTCCCTCTATGCCGGCGTGGGTGGTGCCTTCTGGAGCAATGGCAACGAGCTCAGCTATGGCGGGGGGCTCAAGCTGCGCTGGTGAGAGCTGCAGGGGAATGCTTTGAGCATTCCCTGCTCAGCAATCAATGATTCAATCTTTCAAACGGCGCAGCTGGTCAACGGCTACCTTGCTGATGCCCAATGCGCGCACAATCTCAGGCACGAGGAAGTGGTGGCTTGCATGGCCCTTGCGATCGATCCTGCAGCCAGAGGACAACGTGTGAGCAGAAGGGAATGATGAGGCTGCAGGCTGAACAAACGCGATGATTCACCGTCTCGCCGTGAGCGGCTATCGCTCTCTGCAGAACGTGGTCGTGCCCTTCGGCCAGCTCACGCTGGTCACCGGCGCCAACGGCAGTGGCAAATCGAACCTCTACCGGGCCCTGCGATTGCTCACAGCCGCAGCTCGAGGAACGATGGTGGGAGCGTTGGCCCAGGAGGGAGGCCTGCCAGCCGTGATGTGGGCTGGACCGGAGCGCCTCAGCCGGGCGATGCGCCAAGGCGAGCAGCCCGTTCAAGGAGGTCCGCGCCAACAGGCGGTGCGGCTGCGGCTGGGGTTTGCGGCCGAGCCCTTCTCCTATGCCGTGGAACTGGGTTACCCACAGGAACGACAGAGCGCCTTTGCCCTTGATCCCCAGCTCAAAGGGGAATGGATCTGGGCGGGCGAGGGATTCCACCCCAGGGCGGTGCTCAGCAGCTCAGGGCCTCAACACCATCCCGATCAATCACTGTTTCAACGCGGCTTTGATCCTGATCAACAACCGGAGGTGATGCTGCTACGTGAGCAGATACTCAGTTGGCGCTTCTACGACAGCTTCCGCACCGATCCTGAGGCGCCAGCCAGACAGCCGCGGGTGGGCACCCGTTGCTTTGCCCTCAGCGGCGATGGTGGTGATCTACCAGCCGCTGTGCAGACAATTCTTGAAAACGGGGATGGCAACGGTCTGCAACAGGCGATGGATGATGCCTTCCCGGGCTGTCATCTCAGTGTTCAAACCGATGGCGGATCGTTTCGCCTGCATGTGCATCAGCCAGGGCTACTGCGGCCGCTGGAGGCAGCGGAACTTTCCGATGGAACACTTCGTTATCTCCTCCTCACCGTGGCGCTCTTCAGCCCGCGGCTACCGCCTCTGTTGGTCTTGAACGAACCGGAAAGCAGCCTGCACCCAGAGCTCTTGGCCCCTTTAGCCCGATTGATTCACGCAGCGGCCGAGCGCACGCAGGTGTGGGTGATCGCCCATGCCCCAGCGCTGATCAACGCCCTGGCCCAACAGCCCCAATGCCGGCATCTCCAACTCGAACGAGAGCTGGGGGCCACCCAGGTGCAAGCACAAACAACGCTGGAGCGAGGCAGCTGGCGCTGGCCGGAATCAAACAAGGTGTGAGTGCTTAATGCGCAGCGCAACCTCTTGGATAGGGAAGCCTGGAGCTTGGACCCACGCAAACGCTGCTACCAACATCGCCACTTTGGCTTGACGGCTTCGGTTAAGACACCGGTGCCGCTGCTCCTTCAGGACGTGGCGCTGCTGGCACGGCAGTGCTTCAGCGGCTGCGCTGATGCCACGGCGCGGCGCCCCGCGCAAGCCACGCCCCTACCGCTCCAGCATGGTTTGTTTCGTAAACCCAAGGCCCTGAAACCTTGAAGATCACTTGAACCTCTCTACGGTTCAAGCGAGGTCTGCTCGCGAGAACATGGAGATCAACCATCCCGCGCCAAAGCGCCCCCTATCACCACAAGAAGAGCTGGCTCTGCAGCAGTTCCGCGAACAGATTCATCAGCAGGTATTGCATGGTGGTTTGTCAGTGGACAGCGTGCGAAACATCGTGCGTACGCTCAAGCAACACCCCGACTACAGCCAGGAGATCCTTGCGGCCATCGACGAGGAGATCCGCGAGATGCGTGAGGTTGCCCCTGGGATCAACGTGTTTGCACTCGACTGAGCCACATCTGCCAAGCCTTTGGCTGCAGCAGGCGCATCCAGAACACACCGGCAGTGCAGGCATCCACAATCAATGGGCTACCACCACGCCTGAGGAGCAGCAGGCGGCAGAATCCCGTGCAGCTATGAGATGGTGGCCCCAAAAGCCATCTGTTTGCAGCCAGGTCTGTTGACATCACGGCCGCTGAGCCCTGGCAAGTGCGCCGTGCGGCTGAAGACATGACCCACGCACCCAACGCCTCTCTGAACTCGGTGGGCGGCATCATCACCGAGCCCAACTCGGTGAAATTCGTGAACATCCGCCAGTGGCTGGCTGCGGCTCAATTCATGCTTGCCTTCTTCTTCCTGGTGGGCCACCTCTGGCACGCCGGCCGCGCCCGCGTCGCTGCTGCTGGCTTCGAGAAAGGCATCGTCCGTCAGGCCGAGCCCACTCTGACCATGCCCGTCCTCGACTGATCGCCTCGATCACTCGTTCGTCCTCAAACCCTCGCCGCAAGGCGGGGATTTTTGGTTGCACCGATGACCCGAGAGCATTTTGCTCTGATCAAAATCAGCCTGCGAGAGGCCCTGGCCAGGCAGTCCCACTGGCGACATCTGCACCCGGACCGGAAGCTGGCGCTGGCCGTGATGACTGCGAGCAACACAACGACACCACAACCGCTTGGTCTCAGATCCCAACTCGCAAGACTCGATCCATGGGGTGAAAAAGGTTTTCCAATGTTCAGAATGCGGTGAGCTCCGACTTCGCCATGACACGCCCCCTACCTCATCTGATCAGCCTTGGCCTAACGGCCGGACTAGTCACCGTGATCAGTGCCCCAGCCCTGGCCAACAAACTCGACGCTGTCAGCCAGCGTCTAGGCAACGCATGCAAATTGCGCGTGGTGGAGCAATTTGACGTGAGCATGGCTGAAGCGCGGATCAGCCTCGGCGCCACGCTGAAGCAAAGCCTCGATTCCGGCGCGATGACCATGAAAGACGTGAAGGCCAGCGGCCTCAGCTTCAACTGGGCCGTGGACGGCAAAACAGCCAAGGGCTATTGCAATGTGAACTACGACGGCACGGTGAACGAGTTCAAGCAGTGGTAAAACCACTGGCCACGGCGGCAGCCTGCATCGGTGCCGCCGTAGCCGCCCTTTACTGGGGCCAGGGCTACATCATCGGCTTCATCTACGGCCAGGCGATGAAAGGCCATCGGGCGGCCGAGGGGCGTGGGCTAGAGGCCTACTGCCTCCTGAGACGCCACGATGACACGCTACCGATTCAGCGAGGGCCGTGTGCGTTCAGGGAACGCGATGGAGACATAACAGTGTCGATGCAGCCACATGGAACGTTCAGTTTCGCGGCCAATCAACACGGGATCAGCCACCAACATGCTGACAACGCCGATGGCATCCGCTTCACCAGAGAAGGGGAGTTCACCTTGCAAGTGTTCTGGCGCAAACCGCTTCAGTGCTCTGGCCCAATCACGGCGCCTGTATCGGTGGTGTTCCTGAACCAAGCAGATCCCCCCAGCGTTGTTCTCGCGATTGGGAACGAGACCCTGGTGGTTCCGATCGCGCCTTCGGGTAGCGGCGCTCGCTACAGCGCTGCGGGTGTGGAGCTCTGGGAGCACCAGGGCAGCACGCAGATCAACTGGAACGGCCAACTCCTGCAGTGCAAGGCCCCTTGAGCTCACACACTGATGAATCACATGCCTTGAGCGAGCAGAACCGATCAAGTGCCTTCCATGATCCCAACACTGCTTGCCCTCGCGTTTGTGCTGCCGATCCCCCTGTTCAGGCCCAATCACCGCGAACGCACCGATCAACAGGAATGGCAGCAGCTCCGCCTGGCCTTCGAAGCCCTGGAGATCGCGGTGATCGGCGAGCATCCCCGCTGCCGCGAATCCAACCTCTACGGCCTATACGTACGCGGCAGCCGGCACGTTGTGGGCAGCCGCAGCGCCGGCAGCTACGAGGTGGCGCCGATCCGAATCCTTGGGGTTCCGGCACTCGTGGTGGCGTCACCACAGCTGCATGGCGAGCAGTCGGTGGTGAATGCGCAGCTACGGCTGCTCTATGCCAATCAAGCCCTATGCCGTCAGGCCGAACAACTCTCGGAACTGCTGCTGGAGCACGTGGTGAATCACACCCGCCTTCGCTCCGGGATCGAGCTCACCGTGCCGCTCCCCCACACCAGGAGCTGGCTGTGGAGCTGAGCGTGCTGTTGATCACCCATGCCGACGATTAGTGGGCGGCAGAACGGGCTCTGCTCACTCAGATCGTGGCGCGGTTTGAGCGCGACCAACTCCCCATGGCTCAAGCCCAGGCCATGGCCGCCAGCTGAACCGCAGTCACTCCAACACCCTCCCTGGCGCCGTGCACACCCAGGTGCGGTTGATGCCTTTGGCGGAGAGAAAGGGCGTGTCGTAGAAACTCGGCTGCCCCTTGGCGCTGTCGCTGTTTTGCACACGCCATTGTTCGCGCTCGCAGCTCACCGTGAGGGTGAGGGTGCCGCCGCCAGGTTGGTTGATGCGAAACAGACGCACCCCGTCGTAAAGCCCAAGTGGCTTGGCATGGAGCTCACGCAGCAAGATCGCCAACGCCTGCTGCGGTTCAGCCTTGGCAATCGCCGGCATGCAGGTCGCCATGGCAAGGGAGAGAATCCCAGCCGCTAGCCGATCACGTCGCTTACTACCGCCTGCCATCACACAATCCTGGTTGGCGTCATTGTGATGACACCAACCAGGATTGTCAGCGCAAGACTCAGCAGGAGACAAGACAACCAAACTCTTGCTCACTAGGGTTTGCCAATCACCTCAAGGATCTGCTCGCCATGCTCCGACACACGCTGACCCTGGCAGCAGCCCTCCCTTTGGTGATCAGCAGCGCAGCCCTCGCCCAACCCGCCAGCCTCAGCTACCCGCGTCCTGGCGTGGTGTGCGACTCGGTTGGCAAAACCTGCTACGACAGCTACGGGCCCTCCATCGGGATCACCTCAGAGGTGTACGGCAAGAAGGCCGCCAACCATCTCTCCAAAAACCTCAGCCAAACCAGCAGCCGCGACTTCCGCCTGAGCACTGGCCAGGCCTGCAGCGTGGCCAAGCGCACCTGCTGGAACGACGGATGGGGTGAACGCAACGTGGCAGCCGGACTCACCAATCAGCTGTTCGGCTCCAGCACCAGGCCCGGCCAGGCCCAGGTGAGCCGAGATACAGGGCTTTGCAGCCTCAGCCGCGGTAGCCAACGCGTCTACGACGGCCCCTGCCTACTCAAGCAGGTGAGCCAGGGCGGCCAGAACCGCTACGAGGTGCAACTTCAGAACGGCAACACCTACACCTTCCAGCAAGTGGGTGGGGGCTTCCAGACTCGTGATGGTTTTGGTGGCACCTGGCCGGTGACCTTCATCGACCACGGCAACACCGGTATCTTCCGCTTCGGTGACTACAAGCTGGTGGCCACCCAAGAGAATTCCAACCGCAACACCACTAGCAACCGCGATGCCGCTGTGGGCAATGCCCTCGGCAACCTGCTCAATACTCTTTTCCAGTAAGAGCGACCTGGGACGTCACATCGGCTTCATCGGCCACAGCGCAATTGAGTAGCCAACCGTGCGTGCCCTGGCCCTCGCGGTAAGCCGTGCCTGGTGCACGCACATCACGGAATGATCAAGGGAATCATGAAAGCGATGGCTGGCCTTCAGAGCCTCTCCGCGATGGCCAAGCTGGCTGAGCGCTATGGCGAGCGTTGCGGTGGTCCTGTGATTGTCGCCGGCTTCGTGGTGGGTCTTGGAATTGTGCAGCTGGCCAGCGGGCCACTGGCACAAACCAGCCGCTTCAGCCTGGAGTTATTAATCCTGCTAGTGCTGCAGCTGGTGGGGCCCATGATGGTGGCGCTGTTTGCGCTGGCACTGCTCCTGCCCCGTTGGATCCAGCGTCTTCAAGTCGTGGGAGACGCCTACCGCGTTGAGCGGCTCGCAGCGGCAGGTCTTGCGGGCGCTCTGCTCCAGTTGCTGTTTCTGGCAGCCGCGATGTGTGGCGGGGTGCTGGGAACGCCGCGTAGCGATCTGGTGGGTGAATTTCGTGATCTGCTCTATGGAGTTCTGCTGCCGGATGTAGCCCGCTCGTGCCTGCGGGCAGGCGTGTTTCTTGCCGCAATGAGTGGGTGGTGCCAATGGCGTAGCCGACGTGCTCTGCTGCGCGGCCAGGATCCAGGCCTCTTGGTGAGCGATCAGCTCGCCGAAGGATTTCTCTTGCTGCTATCACTCAAATTGCTATGGATCAGCGTGATCGATCCCTTGCACCTAAGCGCAAGCCCGCAATGAGTCCCACCATCCCCCCGAACAGCCTCCGCGAGCGCTATGTGTTCTTGGGTTCCGGCCTGGTGCTGGCAGTTGCGTTGGTGGTGGGGATGGCACGCGAACAGCAATGGGGCACACGCTGGGTGTTGTTGCATCTGTTGAGCAGCAATGCCGAAGGGCTGCGTTCCGGGCAGGACGTGCGCATTTCAGGCATCCCCGTGGGCAAGGTGCAGGCCCTACAGCTCGAACCCAATGCCAAGGTGAAAGTCACCCTGCGGGTGCAAGAACAGCATGCTGATCTGATTGGCCCCAAAAGCATGGCCAGCCTTGGCCAAGAAGGCGTTGTGGGTGATCACTTCGTGATCATCAGCGCGGATCCACAGGCCACTGAACCTGGCGCCAAATTGGCAGAGCGCACCTTGCCCTATGTGCAACCCGTGGCGATCAACAACCTGATGCATCGCTTGATCGACACGCAAACCGAACTGCTGGCGACGCTCAAAAACACAACGCGCCTCACCAGCCATGAGATCCCCGCCACCCTTCGCGGGATCAACAAGCTGGCCTCCACGCTAGAACGGGAAACGGCAACCACCACACCTCAGCTGCGGCAGACACTGCAACAGCTGCGTTCAACCGGCAGCAGCGCCGAGCAAACCTCCCGCCAAGCTCAGCAACTCCTGCAACAGAGCCAGCCCTTATTGCTCAGCACACTGCAAGACCTCGAACGCGTGGCCAGCAGCAGCCGCAAGATTCTTCAAACCGTGCAGCAGCTGCTGGGGCTGAGTGATGAAACGCCTAAAAGCTCAGATTGATCACGTGATGAGCCTTCGGGCCTGTGGGCTTCTTGAATTCCAGCGGCAGATCGCCATCACGCGTGACGCCCTGGCGCATCTCCGATGACGCGGCCTGCAGGTGGTTCTGTTCTTGAGCCACAGGCTGCTGCACCTCTGGTGTGGTGGTGGCCAGCACAATCGGCTCCATGGCCGAGGCATGCATTCCGAAACCACTACCAACCAGGAGGCTTCCAGCCATCAACAGCGCAACAGACTTCATTGGAGGGGATCTTGAGCACTATCCAGGCCATAGCCACGGCCAAGCGGCGATGGCAACAGTGCTGCGCTGATCTGATGCAACACGATCCGCTAAGCACCGCCGTGCGGCGTTGATGCTGAGATGGAGCGGATCCAAGAGCTGCCCGGGCCCAGGCCCTCCGAGCCATGACGAACACCCACCGCAATGCCACCAAGCTGTGCCGGGCACTCATCGTGGTTGGGATGGTGGTGATCTCAGCAGCGGCCCATGCACAACGGGATGAAGCGCCCGTTGCCAGAACCAGCCACTACAAGACCCCCTGCACGAGTTTGCCCACGGTGATCAACCGATCTTTCAGTGGGTACCGATCAGCCAGGCCCGTGACCAATCAGGTGGATTAGAGATGCGCGAGATAACTTCGGGAACGATGTGGGGACTGAAGGAGTACGGCTTCAGCTCCCTCAATGAAATCGGTGGGCTCAACAGCATCTGCGTGGGCAAGCATGCGCGGCTTCCCTATCCAAGAGGGTGCGCCAAGCCCTGAGCATCGGCAAAGAGCACCGGCCATCCAAGGGGTCGAGACCACGGTATCAACAAACCCGGTGGAGCTGAGTGTGCTGCTGATGACCGTTACCGGCGATCAATGGGCAGCCGAACGGGCTTTGCTCACGCAAATCACGACTCGATTTGAGCACGAACAACGTCCCCTAGCTCAAGGCAGGGGCATGGCAAGCCACTGAATCGCCTTTAAGAGCGATGATGGGTTAAGAACCACACCACCCATGCCGCCGCGGATCGCTTTTCAGTCGTCGTTGCCGCGCTCAGGGTCGACGTTGCTCAGCAACATCGTGGGGCAGAATCCCGAGTTTCATGTGACACCGACATCGGGGTTGCTGGATCTCCTCTACACAGCCCGAAGCCAGTTCAGCCGGGGCGAGGAATTCAAAGCGCAAAACCGCGATGAAATGGAGCGGGCCTTCATCGGATTCTGCCGCGGCGGGCTGGAGGGCTATGCCTCGGCGCTGACAAGCAAGCCTTGGCTCCTGGACAAAAGCCGCGGTTGGGGGGTGCACTACACGTTTTTGGATGCCTTTTATCCAAACCCAAAGATCGTGTGCATGCTGCGCGATCCGGTGGACATTCTCTGCTCGATGGAACGTAATTACCGCAAGGCCACGCTGCGGGATCCAGGCCTGGTGAACCACAGCGAGATGTTGAACACCAGCCTGGAGAAACGCCTGGATCATTGGGTGGTGACGCCACCAGTGGGGCTGGCGATGGAGCGGCTACTGGAGATCCTGCGTCATGGCATCGATCAGCAGATGTTGTTCATTCGCTATGAGGATCTCTGTGCCAACCCCGGCCAAGAGCTGGAACGCTTTTATGCCTACCTGGGGTTGCCGTCTTACGAAGACCACGATTTCAACAATGTGGAGCAAATCACGGTGGAAGATGATGAGGTGTATGGCGTGTTCGGCGATCACACAATCCGTCGAAAGGTAGAGCCTCAACCGAGCCGCGGAGAAGAGGTACTATGCGCACACCTCTGCGACTGGATTCGCCAGCGGTATGGCTGGTTTTATGAGCGGTTTGGCTCTGCACCAGCATGAGAAATCTCGACTGAACTGCAATAGAAATCCGTGCTTGGCCCCTATACGTACTCAGAAAACTGATAGGGCCGTCCATCAAAAGCCTGCTCCCACGGCTCGCGCTTCCGCAGAATCACACAGTTCTGCGCAAATTCAATTGAGGCTACCTGATGACAGGTTGCAATGCTCAATCCTGCGTCTTGCAACCGTGTGGACAACACAGAGCGATCCGCATCAGAGAGGAATTCACGATTCAGCCAGTCCACCAACAGCTTCATGGCCGCCATCAGAGTGCGTGAATAATGCAGCCCGTACCGGGTTGGATAGCCGTAGAGAACTCCACGCCGCCAGTACGAAACCTCGATATCTTCCAGGATATAAACCCCTCCGGGTTCCAGCACAGCGCTAAAAAAGAGATCAAACGTGAGCAATTGATGCTCGGGAATATGGGATCCATCATCGATGATCGCGAAAGCAGCCCCGATTCGCTCAGCAACCACTCGCAACTGGCCAGGATCGCCCTGATCACAGCGATGAACCAGGAAGCGATCTCCTTCGCCTTCCATCCCAATATCGACACCATGAAGAAATGCGTTTGGTAAGTACTGGCGCCAAAGCTGCAGGCTTTTACCTTCATCAACACCGATCTCCACGAGATTCCCCTTCCGGTGGCGAAAGCGATCAAGATGACGGGGATAAAAGCGGTGATAACCATGCTGATGAAACTTATCACTACCCGAAGATTCAGCAGCCGCAGCAAAGCTGACAGAAAGAGGAGAAGTCTCCGTCATCAGTTCGCTGCCCCCTCCAGTCGTCCATAAAGCACTTGATCCACATCAAAACCCATCGCCAGCATCAACCGCTGACGGATCAGCAACTCCTCCTCCTTGCTGAGCAAACCATTGGTGAAACGCTTTTCGAGTGAACCAAACACGCGCACATGGGACAACGGCGTGAGATCAACGGCCGCAAACCGCCAGGCGCCGAGGTGATCGGCACAGAGGGGCAAGGCAAAACGATCCAGGCCATAGCCACTGCGCACGCCACGGAGAAACGGGATCGCGAGATCCAGAAGATCAGCTCGAATGAAGGGAGCCATGATTTCCACGATCGGCACCCGATGCAGGCTGCTTCCGGCCCGTTGGCGGAGCCAGCCGTATTCGCGGCAGAGGGAACTGGTGAAACTCACCGCCGGCTGGGCCGCACTGAGTTGATGGATACGCGCAACCGCCAGCAGCGTGTGGATGTCGCTGCTGCGCAGCAACACATCATCGTCAATGAAACCCATGTAGTGACCAGAGGCCGGAGAACCGAGACGCCGCCAGGCTTCCTCCATCAAATGCCCCTTGCATTCGGTCGCCACGCTGATGACATCAATGCCTTGGGGATTACTGCCTGGCTCAAGGCCCTCCCCGGTCCAGTCGAACAACACGACACGACAGGGCAACGGCTGGTCGAACACCACACAGTGGCGACCGCGCTGACAGGCGATGACGACAAGGTCATCGCCTCGGGCTCCAGGGGCTACCACGGTTTGGCCCAGGGCAATCGGATCGTCCCGCTCCATCGCATCCACCGCAGCAACCATCTCCGGCAGGAACTGATCGCTGTGGCTACCCAGCACCCAGCGGACCCATTGCTGCCGTTCCGCTTCCGGGCGATCACGCAACAACGGTGGAAAGGCCGGGATGCCTCTCATGCCACCTCGCGCTGCTGAGCCGGCCAGGCGCCCAGTTGCTGCTGGGCTAATTCCAGAAAAGCCCAATCGGCGGCATAAAACTGCTCCAGCGTCGCAAGGGCCTCCGAGGTGAGCTGGTCGCGGCGCAACCGTCTCCAGGGATCGGCGGCCTCCAGGGGCTGGGAGACGTGCTGGGGCGCCAGGTCGAGGGCCACACCGGAGGCCTGGGCCCAATGGCTGATCAGGCCCTGGATCTGCTCCATGCCCAGGATTGTGGAGTAATCCGAGGGATCACCCCCCAGGAAGCTCACCTGCGGCAGGGTGTGGTGGCTCCAATCGACGTGGCACGGGATCCAGGCGGGGAGCTGCTGCGCCACCTGATTCATCACAGCCACAGGATCAGCGTCATCACTGAAGCTGCTGACGCCATGCCGACTGAACAGTTGCTGATGGAACTGCAACGACGCCTGCAGCGCTTCCTCATCGCCACCAGCGTGACTGCACAGCTTGACCACAATCCGGCCGGTGGTGAGCTCCACCAGATGGCTTCGGCAGGCCGACACAAAGCGATCAATCGGATCGCGCCAAATGGCGACGATGGCCCTGTGCTGGGCCACGGCTTTGCGTTCTTCAGGCCTGAGCCAGTGGTTGTGCACTTGCACGGCCCCATGCACATCATCAAGCAGCGCGTCGTTGGCCATCACCCCAAAGCGCAGCTGCAGCCAGGCCCGCTTCAGGCTGGAGCAGCCATTCTTGGGAATCCACACCAAACCCGCATCATCGCCGAGGGAGAGCAGGGGGCTGAGCGAGGCGCCGGCTTGCATCGCCTGCTGCACCGCCGCCCAATCGGCATTGGTGCGCACACGCAAGCCTGGGAGAGGATCCGAGGGTTGAAGGCTGAGCATGAAGATCAGGCGGCCATGGCCAGAGGCAACACCTCTGCGGGTTGCTGACCCACTGCGGGCGTTTGCCGGCACATGGTTTCCACGGCCACCTGAAACGCCTCCGCCACACGCTTGTCGTGGAACAGCCGCTGCTTGCGTTCTGCGATGGCACTGCGCATCGCCTTGTAGAACGCTTCGTCGTCGAGCAGGCGGCTAGAGATGGCGATGTAGTCGTCGACGTTGCTGGCGATCAGCTCAGGAAGCTCGAGCACCTCGAGCATCGACACCGTATGGCGCCCGCGCATGAAGGCGGTGGGCAGGGTGACCACCGGACAGTCGAGGGAGAACGATTGCAAGGAGCTGTTGCCGCCATTCCAGTCGATCGTGTCGATCGTGTGGTGGCTGATGGAGAACAAGCCCATGAAATCGCCGTAATCGAGCCGGGGCAGGATGCGCAGATGTTCCTCAATCACCAGGTCGCGCTGCTCGAAATGGGGACGCAGGCGTTCGAACAGGCGTTCAGCGATGCCTCCGCTGCCCATGTGACCAACCAGCACGATGAATGCCTCGGGGTGGCGCTTGGCGATTTCGGCAAAGGTCCAGTCGTTGCGCGGCAGGTATTTGAACGTGCTCTGCAGGGAGTTGAGGATCGGGCGATCGCGGGGAAGATCGAACTTGTCGAACAGCAGCTGGCCGTCGTGGAGGGCGGCCGGGGTTTCGTAGTTGAGGCCAGTGCCTGGCAGCCGGTAGAGGGTTTCGCTGTAGTGGGCCTCATTGCCGTCAGGCTCCATGCCCGCCCCCGACAGGTAGTAGTGCATGGTGCGGGACCCGCTGCTGATCGGATGGCCCCAGCCCTGGGCCTGCACCGGTGCTAACTGCAACACGGAGGTCACCTTGCTGGCGGGGTGCATGCCGATATCGGTGAAGATCAGCAGATCGAGCTGATCATCGAGGATCTGCTGCAGCATCGGCTCCGGATTCTCGGCGCGCAACGGCAGATGGCGCTGCAGACCCAGCGCAGCAAAGCGCTGGGTGCCGGAATCCACCCGTTCGGCCAGGTTGTAACTGACAATCTCGTAGCCAGGATTCCCGGCGATTCCCTCCAGCCAGCCCAGACACCAGATGGCGCCATTGTGGTTGTGGAGGTGGGGCGAGATCACCCCCACGCGCAGGGGGCGGGGATCGGCCGGATCGCGCTGGGGCAGGGGTTGCATGAAGGCCCCCAGCTTCGGGCGCAGGATGCGATCGAGGATGCCGGCATAGAGCTCCTGCAAGGGACGGTCGTCGTCCATCTGATAAGCGAGATAGAAATTGGTAAGCGACCAGGCGTGGGCATAGAGGGTTTCCCAGGCGGCGTCGGCTTGATCGATCCCCTCCAACAGGTCATACAAGCTGCGAGCGTCGTCGGCCCAGCGCTGCCGCACCGACGCCACCTGCTCGTCGGTGGCAAACAGCACCGGCAACACGTGCAGGCGGCTCATCAGCCGCACCCGCTCGTCGCTCTCACTGTCAGCGAGGGCGAGGGCATCGTCGTAACGATCCAGCTCGAGCAGACAGTTCATCCGTCCCTGCAGGGCGATCACCTGCTCATAGGTGCTCAGCTCCAGGGCGGCGAACTGCTCAAACTGCTCAAGGGCCTCGGCGTGGCGCTTGGCTTGCACCAACGCCTGGGAGAGGTTCTGGCGGGATGGCTTGAAGCGCGAGTCGATGGTGAGGGCATGGCGATAACTGGCCATCGCCGCCTCCAGATCTCCTGCTGAGGCCTGGGCCAGGCCCAGGTTGTTCCAGGCATCGGCATAGGCGGGCGCATGCTGAAGGCAGAGGCGGAAGGCCTCGATCGCCTCGCGCTCCCGGTGGTGATCACGCAGCAGGTTGCCCAGGCAGAACGCGGCCTGGAAGTAAGCAGGTTGATCACGAAGTAGCAGGCGCAGCTCCCGTTCGGCAGCCTCAAGATCAGCGGCCTCGATCAGGGCAAGCGCCAGGTTGTGACGACATTCACTGAACTGGGGAAACACCGCCAGGGCATCGCGGTATAACCGCAGACCTTCGGCTGTGTTGCCCAGGACGCGGCAGGCATTGCCGGCGTTGAACAGCACATAGGGCGTGAGAAAACCGCGGGCCTGCGCGGCTTCAAAACAGCGCAAGGAGGCCTCGTGCTGCCCGAGGGCCTTCTTGGCCAGGCCTTCGAGATAGGCCACCTCACCGGCATGGGGATGCCCTTCGAGCCCCGAGGCCTGATCCAACACCTCCTGAAAACGCTGCTGAGCGAGGGCGTCGTAGAGATGGCCGAGGCCTGCCTCCGGAGTGTTGTGGGGCGGCCACTGCCCTTGCGCCGGACTGAGCGAGGGCAGGGATGGACGCTGCAACTCCAGCTGCAACTCCAGGATCTGCTGCTGCAGGCCGGCGATCTGACGATGGCGATCACGCAACTGCTGCAGGGGATCCACCAGTGCATCGAGATCCACCGCGCCCAGGGGTTTCACCTTGTCGCCAGGGCGACGGGGAAGGGTGTAACCAAAGCGCTCAAGATCGGCTGCATAGAGACGCTCCAGAATCTGGAAACCATCCTTGCCGTAGCTGCTCTCCCAGCGTTTGCTCAACCGCTGGCGGTGCTGACGGTCGTAGAGCTGCAGCTCCTGACGCAAGCGCTCGAGGCGCTGGGCGGGCAGCCGTGAGCCGAGCAACCCAGGCAAACGATCGACCAGCTCGGAGCGATCGAGATGCTGATTGAACAGCGTGGAATCAGCAAGCCACTCGGATTGGGGCAAGAGATGGCCATCGCCTCGGAGCTGCTCCCAGTGCTGATCGAGATAGATGAGAAAGTCTGAGAATCGGCACGGTTCTGCACCGGCGCGTTCGCGCCTGGATTGGATCGCTTGATTGAGGGGCACATAGGCCGGATCAGCGAGATGCAGCTTGTCGTGCCAGAACGACAACAGGCGCTCGCCGGGATGCCGGGTAACCGCAAGCCGCAGGCCATGGGGATCGGCCAGCAGTGCCTCGGCTTCAGCAGAGGGCAACGCAGCAAGCGACGGCAATCCATGCACATCAGCGCGGTGGATCGCCAGGGCCGGACGGGTTTCACCCAACACCGCCAACTCGGCTGGATCCCGGCCTGCTGCGATCACCGCAAGACGCTTGAGCAACGTGGATGCGACCTTGGGGATCGGGAGCAGAAGCCAACGGCATTCGGCAACAACCAACATGGCGTCACGCGTGCGTTGGTGTTGCTCCGCCATCACTCAACTCAATGGAGGACAGGACAGTAAGCCGAACTGCAAAGGCTGTCATGCCCTAAAGCGAAGCCGAAGATCGAACACACAAAGCCAGTCTCACGAAACTCATCGGACTCACAAGTCGAGGCAACTCAAACCTCTGACAGCTCAGCAGAATCAGACGAAATTATTGACTCAACCTTGAACGCCTGGTTGCTCGCTGCGATCCTCAAAGTGGCTGGCTATCGCCGGGGTTCGAAGACGCGCAAGGCTGGCCGCAGCCGCCGCTGGAGCAAAGCCGCCCAGGGAGGCTTCATGGCTTGGGCCGTGGTCGGTCAGGTGGCCAGCCTTGGCGTGTTGGTGGATGCAGCCCTGCGAAGCAAGCCAGCTCAGGCTCAGATCACCCAGATTCCAGGACAGGCAGGTCCACCAAGCAGTTCTCATGGCACATTTGGATCTGCGTCAGCTACGGGTGATTACGCTTATGCAATTGGTTACCAATCCACTGCTGACGGCAATTGGTCGATTGCGATAGGCGCGAACGCCGAGGCGAGAGCCCAATACGCCGTGGCGTTGGGTTTTATCGCCCAGGCTGAAGACACGTCTACTGTTGCCGTGGGTTACCGATCGGAGGCACGCGGAACTGGCTCCGTCGCAGTGGGTAATAACACTTTTGCTAATCAGATAGGAGCCACAGCACTGGGTGAAAGCGCATGGGCTAATGGCGCAAACGCCACAGCACTGGGGACAAAAGCGAATAGTTCAGGCATATCCGCTACGGCGATAGGTAAGTTTGCCAATGCCTCGGGCAGTTCAGCTACGGCACTGGGTGACTCAGCCAATGCTTCGGACACTTACGCCACCGCGCTGGGTGCCTCGGCCCAAAGTTCCGGAGACTTCTCTACGGCAGTGGGTTATTCATCCAAGGCTTCAGGTTCATCCGCTACAGCTCTTGGCCGTGAAGCCAATGCTGGAGGTAATTCAGCCACGGCACTGGGTGAACTAGCTACTGCTTCGGGCGAAGAAGCCACAGCGCTGGGCTATAGAGCGACTGCGTCGAGAACAGGCTCCACGGCGCTGGGTCAACTGGCCACTGCGTCGGGCGATTCCGCCACAGCGCTGGGTGAACTAGCCCGAGCTTCGGGTATTGCCGCCATAGCGCTAGGCACCAATGCCAAATCCGATGGCAATTTCGCATCGGCTCTTGGTTACGCTGCAAACGCATCTGGCGGGTTCTCCACAGCGCTGGGGATCCAAGCCAGTGCTTCGGGTTATTCAGCCACGGCACTTGGTGATACAGCCACGGCTTCGGGAAATAATTCAACGGCGTTGGGTGTTGGTGCCACTGCTTCGGGCATAGCAGCCACGGCGCTGGGTGAATCAGCAAAAGCTTCTAATTTCGCTACCACAGCGCTGGGTAATTTAGCCAATGCTTCGGGCTATCAGGCCACGGCGCTGGGTAGTTCAGCCACTGCTTCGGGCTATCAGGCCACGGCGTTGGGTCGTTCAGCCAAGGCTTCGAACTTCTCCGCCACGGCTCTTGGTGTTCAAGCCACTGCTACGGGCAACGCCGCCACGGCACTAGGTAGTGCAGCCAATGCTTCGGGCTCTGGCGCAACGGCTCTGGGTTTTCAAGCCACTGCATCAAACAATTCTGGCACGGCGCTGGGTCGCAGAGCTAATGCTTCGGGTCCTAGCGCCACGGCGCTGGGTGAACTAACCAATGCTTTGGGCACAGCCGCCACGGCGGTGGGTAGTGCAGCCAGTGCTTCGGGCCAATACGCCACGGCGCTGGGTTTGTTTGCCAATGCTTCGAGCACTTCCGCCACGGCCCTGGGTGTTCAATCCAATGCTGCCTACGCCAACTCCACAGCCATCGGAACAAAAGCCGCCACCACACGAGCTGATCAGATCGTTCTCGGCACGGCAACAACCACAACCACCGTCGCCAATCTGGCCGGCACAGGCACTGGCCTTGTTGTCGCCAATGGCGATGGCACCCTCTCGCGATCATCGATCTCCGCAACAGCGCTTAATTCTCTGAATTGTGTGGCTACCGGTGATAACGCCACCTGTTTCGGGCCGAATGCTTCGGCAGAGGCTAACTCTGCTTCGGCATTTGGTAATTCATCCAATGCTTCGGGCAGCTCCTCCACGGCATTTGGTAGGTCAGCTAAAGCTTCGGGCCCTGGAGCTACGGCGCTGGGTAGAAATGCCACTGCTTCGGCTGACTCCGCCACGGCGCTGGGTGTGTATGCGACTGCTTCTGGAGTAACCGCCACGGCGGTGGGTCGTGAAACCCGTGCTTCGGGCGGAAGCGCCGCGGCGCTGGGTTGGAGTGCGACTGCTTCGGGTGCTTACGCCACGGCCCTGGGTGCTAAAGCCAGTGCTGCATTCGACAGGTCCACAGCCGTCGGAAGATCAGCCGCCACCACCCGAGATGATCAGATCGTGCTCGGCACGGGAACAACCACAACAACCGTTGCCAATCTGTTCGGCACAGGCAACGAGATGGTCTTCGCCAACGACGATGGCACCCTTAAGCGTGCTGTTGGGATTTCACTTGCCAACGGGTCACTTACCGTTGCCAACAATCTGACCGTTAACGGCACAACCAACCTCAACAACACCAACGTCGTTGGCACACTCGCTGTCACTGGTAATCAAACCGTATCTGGCAATTCCGCCATCACCGGTAACCAGACCATCGGTGGAACCCTTGGTGTCACAGGGGCCACCACACTCTCCGGCGGCGCCACCATCAACAATGGCCTGTCTGTCACTGGCGGCACCAACACCGACACCCTCGGCGTCTCCGGTGCCACCACACTCAATGGCGCCACCACGGTCAATAACTCACTGACGGTCACCGGCACCACATCGCTTACAACGCTAAATATCACCGGTGGCCTACAAATCAATGGCCAGGCAATCAACACTAATGCTCTCGCAGCAGGTGCCAATTGCGTAGCATCAGGCGATAACGCCACCTGTTACGGGCCGAATGCAGTAGCCAATGGTGAGGGTTCAACTGCTATTGGTGCCAACGCAAATACAACAGGAACTTCATCAGTTTCTCTTGGCAGAAGTGCAAACGCTCAAGGCTCAAACAACATTGCGATTGGCAATGGTGCAACAGCGTCAAATAATTCTGGAGGGGCAACCGCACTCGGAGGCAACGCTTCAGCTACCTCACAAGGATCGACGGCGCTCGGCTGGGGCAGTAACTCAAGTGGTGGATGGGCAACGGCGGTTGGCACAGACTCCAGTGCATCTGCACTGAATTCAATCGCCCTTGGTCGTGCCGCTACAGCCTCTAATTCCAACTCGATGGCCCTGGGGACAGGAGCCAGGTCAGACATTGCCAATGCCACCGCGATTGGAACTGGTGCAGTAGCCCGCCAGAAATCAGGGTCCAGCGCCAGCAGCTCCATCACCCTTGGCGCCAGTGGTAATGGGACTACAGATATTTTCTTACCGGGCCTTGCCAACAAACCATCGTCCGGCACTGAATACCTCGTCATCGATCAGCAAGGTCGGGTGACTGCTGGCACGGCAACTTTGGCCCCCAACTACACAATTGCCATTCAAAACGCCTTCAATTGCACCCATCAAGGCATTGACTCTGTCTGCTTCGGGAACAATTCCAGAGCTCTTGGTGATTACGCCTCGGCTTTAGGTGCCAACAGCACCGCCATCGGTTTGGAGGCCACTGCTGTTGGCGCTGATGCCGATGCCACCAATGGATCGGTTGCTGTTGGCGCCTATGCAGAAGCCACCGGGATCAACAGCGTGGCGATTGGTGTGGCCTCCAATGCCACAGGCACGGCCACGGTTGCCATTGGCGAAAATTCTCGCGCTGCAGGCAACCGCACCATCGTGATGGGTTTCCAGGCTGTGGCCAACGCCAACGATGCCATCGCCCTCGGTTATCAGGCCAATGCCAGCTTCGACAACTCCATTGCCTTCGGTGATGGTGCCGCATCCACACGCACAAACCAGATTGCCATCGGTAAATCCACGAGTGAAGTCACCATTGCCAACCTTTCCGGTACAGGCAATGAGATGGTCTTCGCCAACGGCGATGGCACCCTCAAGCGTGCAGCTGGAATTTCCGTTAACAACGGATCCCTCACAACAGCCAACGACCTGAATGTGGGTGGTGCCGCCACCCTCAACACCCTCACCACCAGAGGTGCCGCCAACTTCCAGAGCACTCTCGACGTTCAAGGTGCCACCACACTCAATGGCGCCACCACGGTCAATAACTCACTCACGGTCACAGGAACGTCCAACCTCAAAGACACCAACGTCGTTGGCACACTCGCTGTCACTGGTAATCAGACCGTATCTGGCAATTCCGCCATCACCGGTAACCAGACCATTGGTGGAACCCTTGGTGTAACTGGTGCCACCACACTCTCCGGCGGCGCCACCATCAACAATGGCCTGACTGTCACAGGCGGCACCAACACCGACACCCTCGGGGTCTCCGGTGCTACCACCCTCAACACCCTCACCGCCACTGGCGCGGCTAACTTCCAGAGCACCCTTGCTGTTCAAGGTGCTACCACGCTCAATGGCGCCACCACTGTCAATAACTCTCTTACGGTCACAGGGACAACCAACCTCAAAGACACCAACGTCGTAGGCACACTTGCTGTCACCGGTAATCAAACCATCGGTGGAACCCTTGGTGTGACTGGTACCACCACACTCTCCGGCGGCGCCACCATCAGCAATGGCCTGACGGTCACCGGTGGCACCAACACCGACACCCTCGGGGTCTCCGGTGCTACCACCCTCAACACCCTCACCGCCACTGGCGCGGCTAACTTCCAGAGCACACTTGCTGTTCAAGGTGCTACCACGCTCAATGGCGCCACCACTGTCAATAACTCTCTTACGGTCACAGGGACAACCAATCTCAAAGACACCAACGTCGTAGGCACACTTGCTGTCACCGGCAATCAAACCGTATCTGGCAATTCCGCCATCACCGGTAATCAAACCATCGGTGGAACCCTTGGCGTGACTGGTGCCACCACCCTCTCCGGCGGCGCCACCATCAACAATGGCCTGACTGTTACAGGCGGCACCAACACCGACACCCTTAACGTCTCCAGCACCACCACCCTCAACACCCTCACCGCCACTGGCGCGGCCAACTTCCAAAGCACTCTTGCCGTTCAAGGTGCCACCACACTCAATGGCGCCACTACCGTCAACAACTCACTCACCGTTAACGGCATACAAACCGTCAACGGTAATCAGACAGTTAATGGCAACTCCGCCATCAACGGAAATCAAAGCATCGGTGGAACCCTTGCTGTAACAGGCGCGACGACACTCGGAGGATCCGTAACACTTAGCGGGTACTCCACAAATCAAACAAGTGGCACAACACAGGTTCTAACAACCGACTCCACGGGGAATCTTGGATTTATCGTGTTCCCCACAAATACAACAACGTTCTGCAATCGTACTGGGGCACAATCTAGTTGCTACGGAGCCAATGCAGAAGCGATTGGCACAGGGGATACAGCCATCGGCGACAACAGTCGCGCAGACGCTGTTCTTGGAGCAACTGCCTTGGGAACATTAACCAATGCAAGTGGTAATGGAGCCACAGCCCTCGGCGTGATCAGCACTGCCAGTGGGGAAGGGTCGGTTGCGCTGGGCTTCTACGCCAATTCAACTGCGGAAGGTGGCATAGCACTAGGTAGCCTGTCTCGCGCCAATGGCACCAATGCCTTTGCCTACGGCACAGGCGCAGTAGCCAATGGTCGCAACGTTACGGCAATTGGCGTCGGCGCGCGTGCTGAAGGATTCCAA
Organism: Synechococcus sp. LA31; assembly: GCF_018502385.1. Lineage (NCBI taxonomy): Bacteria > Bacillati > Cyanobacteriota > Cyanophyceae > Synechococcales > Synechococcaceae > Synechococcus > Synechococcus sp. LA31. Next base: position 47,644 of record NZ_CP075523.1, on the reverse strand, counting down.
ACCAACGCGCTGGCCATGGGCACAGCATCTGTAGCGAATGGAACCGATGTAACCGCCATTGGCGCTGGAGCCAATGCAACCGGCACTGGCGCAACAGCCATTGGCGCTGGGGCCAGGACAACTCGAGATAACCAGATGATGCTGGGCACATCTGGAACCCAGGTCACCGTTGCCAACCTTGCCGGCTCAGGTACGGAGCTCGTTGCAGCTTCAGCAGACGGGACACTGCAACGTTCCACTGGCATCAGCATCAACAACGGCTCACTGACTGTCACCAACGACTTGACCGTCAATGGGCACACCACCCTGAACGGGGGGCTCACCGTCACAGGCGGGATCACGACAGACACACTGAACGTGTCAGGGCGAGCCGTTTTCAATGGGCCAACGATCGTTAACAACGACTTCACCGTAAATGGGAATTCCACGTTCAACGGCAATCAAATTGTTAGCGGCAATCAGAGTATTGGCGGCAGTCAGACCATTAGTGGCAATCAGAGTATTGGCGGCAGTCAGACCATTAGTGGCAATCAGAGTATTGGCGGCAGTCAGACCATTAGTGGCAACCAGACTATTGGCGGTGATCAGTTAATCAGCGGCAACCAAAGCGTCAGCGGATCATCCGCCATCGCGGGAAGCCAGACCATTGGGGCAAACCTCGGCGTTACAGGCAAGACCACACTGTCGGGCCCTGTTCAGCTTGATGGCTTAGCCAGGAATGGTCGATTCAAAGAGACGAAGTATCAAAACAATGGTGAGCGGCGGATGCTCACCATTGATGGAAGCGGCAATGCCGGCACATCATCCGTATCTGTCAACCGCATTGAAAACACAGTCACACAAACTGTTCCCAAGCTCGAGTCTGCCGCTCAAGGCCTCGGCTACGCCGTTGGAACCACCACAGCAATGGCCGCCGCGCTCTCTGCTGTGCCTGAAGTAAGCCTGCAAGAAGACGAACCGGTCCGCTGCGGTTTCGGCACGGGCGGCTTCGGCACACAATATGCTGTCGCAGCCGGTTGCGCCGTTCGGGTTGCTGATCGCATCCACCTCAATGGCGCCCTGTCTTACGCACCTTCAATCGACTACGAATACGGCTCCACTCCCTCAGTGGCAGGCCGGCTTGGCTTCTCCTTCCCACTTGGGAAGATCAATAAACAGAAGTCCGCCCCCGCCAACGCGCAGGAAACGTCCCAGAAGCTTGAATCGCTGAATGCAAGCGTTTCCAAGTTGCAGTCTGATCTGCAAAGTCGCGATCAGCAGATCAGGCTTCTGCAAGAGCAATTGCAGAAGATGCAGGCTGTTTCCAGTGCAGGTCAGGCGGTTCGATCCGAGAGCACAGCGCAATTGATCACTCTACTGAAGAATCAGATTGCACTGCTGCAGGAGGATCGAAAGCGCCAAGATCAAATCGTTCAAGAGCTCCAGCGCAAGCTGGTGGAGCAGGATGAAAAGATCGTTCGCCAGGAATCCTTGTTCCAGCGGATGATGAATCAGGTTCAAAGACTGACGCCTGGCTCCAGTCCATCTGGTGAACATTCGGTAAGCAAGCTGCCTACTCAGCCCTGAGCACCTCTTGATAGGCATTGCGTTTCAGTATTTTGTTCAGTGACATCGGATTACCAGGCTGACATCCCCCATTTCCTTTGGCAGCTCTGGCCTGATGAGATCAGAAATAGCTGTCGCCACTCCCACCTCTTCCTAACCAGAATCACCCGAGTCATGATCAAGCACATCTCAGCAGCGATCGCCATCTCCTCCCTCATAAGCCTGAGCCCTGCTGCATATGCACAGCAACGAACAATCACCGCAGCCGAGAACGCGAAACTGACTCAAGAATTCAGATCGGGGTTTCTGAAGGGTTGCAACAACGGCAGAACCCCTGGCATCAAGAGCCAGAGCGCATACTGCAACTGCTTGGCCAATGCCTACCAAGCCAGATACGACGGAGTCACCCTCAATGCAATCATCCAATTGTCCGGTGCGAGCGGCGAGAACGGAGCTCGTCTCACCAATCTAATGATGACCCCTGAGGCCAAGAACTGTGCGGCCAAGAGTCGCTAAAAACCGAAGAAGCATGAAGGCACAGGGATATTCACGCCCATCAAGTGTTCCCTCACAACACCAATAATCCACACACGCGAGCACTGCTATCTAATCCTGGGAATCCTTTCTTCGGTGCAAATAAATCCATAGCCCTTTAAAAGTATCTTCGTCAGCCTGACGTCTCTCAGCTGAGTAGTGGGCTGTGTCATCTCAATAATGTGATAAACGCCGACGCAAGAGTGACCTGGGGCAACTCTCTTCTCTTCAGTTTGAGCTTGCAGATGATCTCATCAGCCCTGCCCTCAGCTATGGCGTGATGCTCAAGCTGCGCTAGTGATTCGCTGATCAGGCCGGTACTGATTCTGGAGAGCCGTCCACACCTCGCGGGGCGAGGCATCAAGATCAGATCGCAAGCGGTTCTGCAGCGTTCGCCCTGAACAGTGCAGATCCATTGCAAGTTTGCCTAAGGCGAATCGAGGTTGAGGTTCCTCCGTGAGCTGGCTTTGCACCAATTCCAGGAAGCGGTTGGTGAGGTCATCGTGTGGTGGGATCAGAGACGCAGAGCCGGCTGCCAGCCGATGATTGATCAAGGCCTGCCAGAAAGCACCGGCACTGTGATCCAGCCAATGGGGATGCAGACGCGCCGCATCAATCAACTCACGTGCCTGGCGCAGCAGGGCCACGACCGTGGGCTGGCGGTTGGTGCGAAAGGGATCGAGCACGGCAGTCTCTCCGCATTGATCACCCAACGCTTCCAGCACCGTCACAGGCACGATGATGGAAACACCACTGGTGTTGGCTGAGCTCAGCCCATGCAGTTCTGCACCGGGGCCAATCCAAAGGCCCTGGCCCGGGCTGGTGATCAACTCATCAGGACAGTCGGCCTGGCGCTCGAGCATGCAACCAAGTTCTGGAATCCAGAGCACCGCCAATTCCGGGTTCTGACGCCGCAGCAACTCCAAGCCCCCACCCTCTCCGCGCAGCTCCACCAGGGACAGCGGCCCAGCTGCCGCCACTTGGATGCTGGCCTGAAACACATCTCGCTCGTGATCGAAGCAGCTGACGCGGCAGTCGCCCATCACCTGCTGCAGGCAAGCGCGCCAATGCTCAAAGCTGGAACTCTGAACAACTGGATAAAAAGCCGTGGTGGAAGGTTGCCTCATGCAGGAATCTGGGCCAACCAACAGCGGAGCAGCGGAAGGCTAAGGCCGATCACATTCGAAAAACAGCCCTCAATTCGTTCCACCAGCGCACCACCGCGCCCCTCCAAAGCAAAGCCGGCAGCGCATTGGAGCGGCTCTCCGGTGGCCACGTAGGCCTCGATCTCTGCGGGGCTGAGCGGCGCGAACTGCACGCGGGTGGTGATGGTGGCATGCGTGCAGGCATCGATCACCGCCTGAGCCTTGACCTGATTGTCGTCGGACACCAGGGCCAGCAGCTGCACTACATCCGCGTCAACCACCAGCTCAGGCTCTGCTTGGTCTGGACAGAAGCAGGGCCAGAAGACGTTGAAATCGTTGATGAGCACTAGATGGTTCTGGTCGGTCCAGGCGAAGTGCAACTGGAGGAATTCCTGCGCCCATGGACATCAACCAGAACCGCCTGACACAGGCAAGCCCGACAGCGCAAGCTCCTCCACGCTCACTCGGATTCGCAATAAATGCCAATTATTGAGGATCTTGATGCGATTCGTTTATTGAGAATCTGTGTAAACCATGGCTGCAGTTGAGCAGGTGATTCGCGCCCCTGCGCAGTTGGGGATGCTGCTCCGTGGTGCCCGACTGGAGCAGGGGGTGAACCAGCAAGAGCTGGCCCTCAAAGCCGGTGACATGAGCCAAGCCCGGCTCTCTCAGCTCGAACTGCAACCGGGTCGTCTCACCGTGGAGCGTCTGCTGTTGCTCCTGGCCGCCCTCAACCTCGAAGTGGTGGTGAGGCCGCGACAACACGCCATCAATCCAGCTGAATGGTGATGAGTAGGCCCTCGAGAGCGCGCTCCCTGGCGGTTTGGATGAACGGGGAACGGGTTGGCACCTGGTCGCTACCGGCTCGCGGGCCTCAGTAGCTGCACGGTTCCGCCAGAGGAGGCACCAAGCGTTATGCCTGGAGCAGCCTCAGGACTGCCTCCTGAAGTGGAGGTAGGTCAATATCAACAGTCCGCCAAACTGGGCCAGATTGACCTTGAGATAGTCGTGAATCAGAACATCTCTCATGCCGGCTATCTGCCGCCAAGGAATCTCAGGACTGGCCGCTCGGAGCTCCGGGCTGAGATTCTTGGTGGCTTCACCGATCACCTCGAGATTGCGAATCACGCCATCTTGAATCAGACGAGAGGCCATAAAGCTGCTCTCACCAGCAGCAGTGTAATCCGCGATGCGCTCCAAACAATCACGAATACTGTCGAGATAGAGGCGATCCTTGCTCACAGCAACTGAGCCTGATCCAGAATTTCATTACGGATCAACGGGTGCAGTGTTTCTGCTTCTGTGACATCCACCAGGCATCCCAGGAGATCTTCAAGCTCTTGCCGGAAACTGATCAACCCGAGCAGAGACTGATCCTCCGCTAGATCGACCAGAAGATCCAGGTCGCTACCTGGGTGCTCCTGCCCTTTAGCGATCGAACCGTAGACCCTCAGGTTGGTTGCACCATGGCGCTGGGCGAGGGCGAGCACCTCGGGCCTATGGGCCACAAGCCGCTGGCGAATGGTTGTGGGCGTTGAGCTGGTCATGGCGCTAGGGCGACCAAAGAGGGTTCGAGTCGCGGTGAACAGTTGCGGATCACGCTGTGGGGAATCGCCAATTGAAAACCCCATGCAGACCATTCTGCTCGGGCTTCGCGGTCGCGGATTAGGAAGAGCCTTGCGCTGCCTTGCAACGAGAAAACGGTGTTGACCACAGAAGCACGCCAACACACTCCTTAACTGACCCCCATCGCCAGGAGCCAGCGCCGCAGCAACGGCAAGCTCAGCCCGATCACATTCGAGAAACAGCCCTCGATCCGTTCCACCAGCGCACCACCACGCCCCTCCAAAGCAAAGCCGCCAGCGCATTGGAGCGGCTCTCCGGTGGCCACGTAGGCCTCGATCTCTGCGGCGGTGAGCGGAGCGAACTGCACGCGGGTGGTGATGGTGGCGAGACGTTCCGTGGTCGGATATCCATGGATATCCGGAGCTGGACACTCCCGCGCTTCACCGCTCACTAACAAACAGTGGCCGGTGTGCAACTCACCCCAACCACTAGCCATCCGTCGCCAGCGATCGATCGCCTCTGCAGCGTGAAGAGGCTTGCCGAACACCTCCCCTTCAAAGGCCAGCACTGAATCGCAGCCCAACACCGCCGTGATCGAGCTATCCGTGCAGGCCTCCCGCACGGCCTGAGCCTTGGCCTTGGCCAACAGTTGCACCAGCTGGGCAGGATCGGTGTGGTGGATGGCGTCTTCATCCACACCACTCACCTGCACGCGGTGGGGAATGGCGGCCTGCTCCAGCAGGCGGCGACGGGCCGGAGACGCAGAAGCCAGCAGCAGCACAGCGGAGGGGATGGGCTGGCCATGAGAATGGCAGCAGCCACCTGTGTTGTGTGAGCACCGCCAGCCAACAAGAGCAACGCGCCCTGCAGCGGGCCCGAAAGGCGGTGCGCTGCCTCCCCTTTCGGCTGTCGTTTTATCAACTGCTGGATGCCCAGGCCTTGAGCAGCACACAGATCGCTGCCCACCCCAACCAGCAGCAACTCAGCCGCCTCAGCCTGAACGCCAACCGCACCGAAGACCTGCTGATCTGGCTGATCCAGCTCGGTGTGCTGCGCCGCGAAGTGGACGGCCAGGGCCTCACCGAACGGGTGCGGCTCACCCCGATGGGGCGGAACACCATTGCCCCATGGAGCGACGCCATCCCTCCCGGAGGTGTGCTGATGCGCCTCAAGCACTGGCTTCGGCAGCACAGGCCGAGGTTTTGATGAGCGAGAACCACACCCCCCTCATGGTTCTGGGCACCAGCAGCGGTGCCGGGAAGTCGTTGATGACGGCCGCGCTTTGCCGGGTGTTGCGGCGCCGCGGTGAAACGCCACTGCCCTTCAAGGGGCAGAACATGAGCAACAACGCCTGGGTGGATCAGGCCGGCGGCGAGATGGCCTACTCCCAGGCGCTGCAGGCCTGGGCCGCAGGGCTCGAACCCCAGTGCGCGATGAACCCGGTGTTGCTCAAACCCCAGGGCGACAGCACCAGCGAAGTGATCCACCTGGGCCAATCGGTGGGCAGTTGCCGCGCCGAGCACTACTACCGCGACTGGTTTCGCCCCGGCTGGGCCGCGATCCGCAGCGGCCTAAACGAGCTGCAAGGGGCTTACCCCGAAGGTCGGCTGGTGTTGGAGGGTGCCGGCAGCCCCGTGGAGGTGAACCTGCAACCACGCGATCTCACCAACCTGCGCCTGGCCCAATACCTGCGCGCCAGCTGCATCCTGGTGGCCGACATTGAGCGCGGCGGTGTGTTCGCGCAGCTGGTGGGCACGTTGGCGCTGCTGCGGCCGGTGGAGCGTCCGTTGATCAGGGGCCTGCTGATCAACCGCTTCCGCGGACGCCGCGAACTCTTTGACGAAGGCCGCCGCTGGCTGGAGGCCAACACGGGTATTCCGGTGCTGGGGGTGATGCCCTGGCTCGATGAGCTGTTCCCGCCGGAAGACTCGCTCGACCTGTTGGAACGCCGGGGGCGCAAACGGGGCGCTGAGCTGGAGATCGCGGTGCTCAAGCTGCCCTCGCTCAGCAATTTCTCCGATCTCGATCCGCTCGAGGCCGAACCCAGCGTGCAGCTGCGCTGGGTGGCGCCCGGCGAGGAGCTGGGCAACCCCGATGCCGTGGTGGTGCCTGGCAGCAAGCAAACGCTGCGCGATTTAGACGCCCTGCGGATGAGCGCAACGCTGTGCAGTGGGCTGCAGCAGTTCGCTGCGGCAGGTGGGGCGGTCTTTGGAATCTGCGGCGGTATGCAACTGCTCGGGCGAGAGCTCTGCGATCCCGAGGGGCTGGAGGGAGGCAGCAACGGCCTGCTTCAGGCAACAGGGCTCAACCTGTTGCCCCTACGCACCGTGTTTGGCGGCAGCAAAGCCCTGCGCCAGCGCAACAGCACGGCGCTCTGGCCGCTGATTGGCGACAGCAGCAAGTTGCCGATTGAAGGCTTCGAGCTGCACCGCGGCAGCACCACCACCCTGGAGCCATGCCAGCCCCTTTGCGCCGATGCAGAGTTGGGCTGGGTGCACGGCTCAGTGGCCGGCACCTACTTGCACGGTGTGTTCGAAAGCGGCCCTTGGCGGAGGCGGTGGCTCAATCAGTTACGCGCGCGCAAAGGGTTGCCGATGTTGAGCGAACAGCAACCCCACCACAGCCGTCAGCGCGACGCCCTGCTCGATCGCCTCGCCGATGCCTTCGAGCAGCACGTGAACCTGGAGCCACTCCTGCAGCAGCCATGAACGAGGTGTTGATCCACTGGCCCTCGGGGCAAACCACCCGCTGCACGCCAGGCATCGACTGGCTTCAAGCAGCGCGCGATGCCGGCTTTTCGATCCCCACAGGCTGCCTCGGCGGCAGCTGCGGCGCCTGCGAACTCGATGTCAACGGAACAACGGTGCGCGCCTGCATCGCCACTGTGCCCGCAAACAAAAGCGGGGAGCTCACGGTTGAGTTGGCGACGGATCCTTATTGGTGAGGCCATAGGGCATCAGGCATCAGAGCATTCGTTGGAAGTGTCCAGCAATCTGCAGTACCCCATAGAACCCGTAGGCTTAAGTCAGGCAATGCCTGGCCGATGCGACTTTCAGAACTCCAGGCCCTCACCCCAAAGCTGAGGCTGATCGCGAAGCGCTACGGCGCTTCCAACATCGCTGTATTCGGCTCCGTGGCCCGGGATGAGGCGACAGACACCAGCGACATCGATCTACTCGTTGACCTGCCTCCAGGCACCAGCCTGTTTGAGCACGCGGAGTTCAAACAGGACCTGGAAACACTCCTCCAGCACAACGTCGATCTCATCCGTCGTCGAAACCTCAAGCCAAGCCTGCGCGATCGTGTCGAAGCAGACGCGGTACCCCTGGCATGAACCCCCGCGATCAAGACGCCCTGAACGACATCCTTGCGGTGATCGATCGTGCCCTGGGATTCCCCATTTCAAACTTCGACGCATTCGAGCAGACAGATTATTTACAAGACGCCTTGATCCGATGCCTCGAGGTGATGGGAGAAGCCGTCAAACGAATCAGCCCTGAACTTCGAAATCAATGGAGCAACCTGCCTTGGCGCGGAATGGCAGGCATGCGAGATCTTCTGATCCATGCTTATGACCGAGTGGATCTCGAGGAGGTGTGGCAGGCCTATCAGCAGTTCCCTGCAATCCGGGAAAGCGTGATCAAAATCCTCAGCTCAGCCACTACCGATCAAGACTAACTTCAAGAATTCCATCAATCCTGCATACCAGATCATCCATCAAAGGGGATGCATCTGGCAGGGGCATTCCATTCAGAACGCAATCAAGCTTTTAGGAATGAACGGGGTGCTGTTGAACGCGATTATCCGGAGGAAAGCATGCTGCGGTGATCTGGCTGGCCTCCTCACGCCTCAGCGCTGAATCAGGCCACCCCCCAGCACCCGATCACCCGCATAAAACACCGCTGCCTGACCAGGTGTAATCGAAAACTGCTCCTCAGCAAACTCCAGCCGGCAGCGATGGGGCCGGCCCGCCGCCGCATCGGCATCGGTGGCCTCCAGAGGAGACAACCGGGCGGCAACGGCTCCACTGCGGTAGCGCACCTGCACCTCCACCTCGATCGGCTCCTGCGGCGGCGCGATCGACACCCAGTTCACGGCTCCCACCACCGCTTCACTGCGGGCGGCATCGCGGCGGGGGGCCACCACCACGCGGTTCATGGCGCCATCCAGGCGCACCACATGCAGCGGCTCGCTCCAGGCCACACCGAGCCCCTTGCGCTGACCGATCGTGAAGTGCTGGATGCCGTCGTGCTGGCCCACCACCTGGCCGTCTTCCAGCACGATCTCGCCCTGGCGCGGGGGCAGGTAGGTGTCCAGAAACGCGCGCATCGAGCCGTGGTGGTCGGCCAAACAGAGGTCTTGGCTTTCCGGTTTATCAGCCGTGCGCAACCCATGGCGGGCGGCTTCAACACGGGTGTCGGCCTTGGTGAGCTCCCCCAGAGGAAACACCAGGCGGCCTAAGGCCTCCTGCGGCAGGTCGTAGAGGAAATAGCTCTGATCCTTCTGCCGGTCGAGGCCACGCAGGAGCTGATGGCGGCCGTTATCGCTCTGCTCGCCGTGGCACACCCGGGCGTAATGGCCTGTGGCGATGCGCGCAATGCCGCGCTCTTCTTGAGCCCAGTGCAGCATCGGGCCAAATTTCACCTCCCGATTGCAGCGCGAGCACGGCAATGGCGTGATGCCATCGCCGTAGCCCTGCACCAGGAAATCCACGATCTGCTCTTTGAAGTGCTCGCGGAAATCCACCACATGGTGCTCCACATCAAGCTGCTCGCAGATCCCCGCCGCATCCACCAAGCCCTCGGCGCAGCAAGCGCCCTTGCCACTCATCAGCCAGAGCGTGAGCCCTTCCACCTGCCAGCCCGCTTCCACCAGCAGGGCTGCCGTGAGGGAACTATCCACCCCACCCGACAGTCCCACCGCCACCCGGTGCTCACCCGGCCAGGCCTGCAGGCGCTCGAGAGCTAAGGCACCGGCCGGCGTGGCCGCCACTGAGGGCTCCGCAGCAGCGGGAATCGCAGAAAAACGCGCCAAACCAACAAAACGACCGGGCCCTACAGCCCGATCAGCGGGATCTCTCCATCATGGAACGGTCACCACCCGGCCTGTTTTGTCTCAGCCCGCCTGGCCCCTGCGCGATGCCGAGCACCTGCTGGTGCGCGGCAGCCAGATGGCGGAGCTTGAACAGCACTTGTTTGCCAGCGGCCTGCCGGTGGAGGCCTTGATGGAAAAAGCGGCGCTGGCGCTAACCCAGCGCCTGCAACAACTCGATTGGTGGCTCCAGCTGCAGCAGCGCGGCGCCCTGGTGCTGGTGGGACCGGGCCACAACGGCGGCGACGGGCTGGTGGTGGCGCGCGAGCTGCACCTCGCGGGCATCGCCGTGCGGATCTGGAGCCCGTTTGAGCGCCACAAACCCCTCACCGCAGCCCACCTGCGCCATGCCCGCTGGCTGGGCATCCCGGAGCCAGAAGCCCCGCCCAATCCAGCCGATCCAGCCGTGTGGATCGATGCGCTCTTTGGCATCGGCCAGAGCCGCCCCCCCGGTGAAGCACTGGAAACGCTGTTGGAGCAGCGGCAGCGGATGCAGCCAGGCCGGCTGATCGCCATCGATGGGCCCACCGGCCTGTGTGCCGACAGCGGCCAGCTCCTGGGCCGCGTGGCCGCTTGCGCCAGCCTCAGCTTGAGCCTCGGCCTGATCAAGCAAGGCTTTCTGCAGGATTCAGCCCTGGCCTGGGTGGGCCAACTGGAGCGGATCGAGCTGGGATTGCCGCCGGCCCTGCTGCATGCCTTGCCGCCCGATCAACCCCTGGGCCTTGCAGCGCACGACCTCGCCTCAGCGCCCTGGCCGCAGCTGGCACCAGCCGCCTCGAAGTATCAGCGGGGCCGCCTGCTGGTGATCGCCGGCAGCGAGGCCTACCGCGGCGCCGGCCAGCTCTGCTTGATGGGCGCCAGCGCCAGCGGGGCTGGGAGCTTGCGGGCGGCCCTCCCACACCCCCTGGCGCAGCAGCTCTGGAGCGTGCAACCCCATGTGGTGCTGAGCGCAAGCCTGCCCAGCCATCCCAACGGCAGCCTCCATCTCGGGGGCCTCAAGGCCGAAGCCATGGAGCGCCTCGATGCCGTGGTGATCGGACCTGGCCTGGGCGCCACCACACCTGAAGAAGCCGCTGCCGAGCAGCACGCTTGGGATGAACTGCAGCGCTTCCCGGGCCTCTTGCTGCTTGACGCCGATGGGCTCAACCGCCTGGCAGGTCTGGGAGCTCAAGCCTGGTTGCAGGCACGCCAGGGCCCCACCTGGATCACCCCGCACCAGGGGGAATTTGCGCGGCTGTTTGCAGATCTGGCGGATCAGCCACCGCTGGAAGCCGCGGCGGCCGCCGCCATGGGCTGCAGCGGTCACCACCCCTGCAGCGTGCTGCTCAAGGGCGCCCGCACGGTGATCGCCGGCGCCGATGGTGGCCGCTGGCAGCTACGCCAGGCTTCAGCTGCAGCGGCCCGAGCCGGCCTGGGGGATGTGCTGGCGGGCTATGCGGGCGGCCTAGCAGCGCGGCAGCGAGCGGCAACGGGCAACAACGAGGCCGCTCTCCTGGCTACATGCGCCCTCGCCCATGCCAACGCCGGCCGTGATGCGTTGCAACAACGCGGGCCGGGCGGCTCCGATCCCATGGCTGTGGCCCAGCTGTTGCCGCTTCAAGAAGCGAATAACAGCGAATCATGACTAGAAGATTTACAACCGCCTTCTCAAGCGTGAGTCTCAACAAATAAGTGTGAGGTTTTACTGCTGAAAGCTGAAGGCCATCTGAAATCACATCGGTTTTGCTGAAACCCGTAGGACATTTGCTGCACTTCCTGCTCAGGCTTCATGACTGCGTCCGGACTTTCCCCTGGGGGCGCCAGTCGTCGCCGCACGAGTGACCCCATCAGCTGGTACCTCTCCACCATCGGACGGGTGCCTCTTTTAACCCCAGCCGAAGAGATTGAACTCGGCAATCAAGTGCAGGCGATGATGCGCCTGACTGAAGAGGAGCCCGAAGGCGGTTATACCGATCTGCAAAAGAAAAAAATCCGCGTAGGGCGCCGTTCCAAAGAACGGATGATGAAAGCCAACCTTCGCTTGGTGGTGAGCGTTGCCAAGAAATATCAAGGGAAGGGGCTTGAGCTACTCGATCTCATTCAGGAGGGATCCCTGGGGCTTGAGCGCGCTGTAGAGAAATTCGACCCCACTCGCGGCTACAAGTTCTCCACCTATGCCTTCTGGTGGATCCGCCAGAGCATGACCCGTGCGATCGCCTGCCAGTCGCGCACAATCCGCCTGCCGGTGCACCTCTCGGAGCGGCTCAGCGCCATCCGCAAGGTGAGCCTCGATCTGGCCCACAAACTCGGCGCCATGCCTAGCCGTAGGGAGATCGCCGAAGCGATGGAGATCCCCATCGATGAGCTCGATTCGCTGCTGCGCCAGGCCCTCACCACCTCCAGCCTCGATGCGCCGGTGAATGGCGAAGAAGGCCGCAGCTTCCTGGGCGACTTGATCGCCGACAACAGCCATGCCGAACCGCTGGATCAGGTGGAGCGCGGCATGCATCACGAACAGCTGGGCCGCTGGCTGAGCCACCTCACCGACCAAGAGCGCCATGTGCTCGAGCTGCGCTTCGGCCTCGAGGGCGAAGAGCGACATACCCTCGCCGAAATCGGCCGGATGCTGGATGTGTCGCGCGAGCGCGTGCGCCAGGTGGAGCTGAAGGCCCTACGCAAGCTGCGGCACCTCACCCGCCGCATGCCAAGCACCCTGTAGACAGCTGCCCGCAAGCCATGGGCGAGGGCCTCGGCTCGTTCGAATATCACTTCGAACAACACGTGGAGCCCCACCACGTGGAGCGATTTTTGCGGCTCAGCAACCGCATGCAGCAACTGGCTCGTCGCCACAAAGGCTTCCTCAACGTGGAGCGGCGGTTGATCGAGGAGCGGCCTAATGGTTGCGTATTTCGCACCAGCATGCGCTTCAACACCATCCAGCAGTGCATGAGCTGGCTGGATGATCCCGAGCGCCGTCGCTTGCTGGTGCAGGAGGAAGAGGAAACCGGCTATCGCTTTTCGGGCCGCGCCAATTGGATGGGCTATGGCCGCTGGCTATCGCGCCGAATCAAACGGCCGGTGGCCACCTGGAAAGTGAATCTGTTGGTGTTGCTCAGCCTCTACCCCACAGCGATGCTGGTGGCACCACTGCTGCAGCGGCTGCTTCCGGATGCCTCCAGAGCCAGCCTGATGCTGCTCAGCAACGCTGCCTGCGTCGCCGCAACCTCCTGGTTGCTGGTTCCCGCCATGAGCCGTGCGTACCGCCCCTGGCTGGAAGGAGAAACCAGCCGCCAACAAACATGGCTATGGCTGGCCTCGTTGCTGCTCTGGATCACCCTGTTGTGGTGGGGATTCAGCAGCCTGTCCCCACCGCAGGTGACACTGAAGCTCTAGGCGCCATTCCTTGGTGCAACCACCTTTCGTCTACCACCCGGCTTATTCCGCGCCGCTGCCCAGTAGCCATCGCTTTCCGATGGCGAAATTTCGGCTGCTGCATCAGCTGTTGCTGGAGCGGGAATTGGCGCGGGCCGAGCAGGTTGTGCAGCCGCTGCCGGCACCGCGCCGCTGGCTGGAGCTGGTGCACGAACCGCGCTACCACCAGGCCTTTGCCCACGGAACACTCACCCATCAAGAGCAGCGCCGCATCGGCTTACCGGCCACCACGGCGTTAGTGCAGCGCACCTGGCTGGCGGTGGGCGGCACGGTGCTCACCGCCAGGCTGGCGCTGGAGCATGGCCTGGCCTGCCACTTAGCCGGAGGCACTCACCACGCTTACCCCGATCGCGGCAGCGGCTTCTGCATCTTCAACGACTGTGCCGTTGCAGCCCAGGTGCTGCTGGATGAAGGCCGGGTGCAGCAGCTGATGGTGATTGATCTGGATGTGCATCAAGGTGACGCCACAGCCGCGATCTTTGCCAGCGAACCGCGGGTCTTCACCGTGTCAGTCCACTGCCAAAGCAACTTCCCACTGCGGAAACAGAACAGCGATATCGACCTACCGCTCGACGATGGACTCCAAGACGACGACTACCTCATCGCCATTGGTGATCTAATCCCCAACCTGCTGGATCAGGTACAGCCGGATCTGGTGCTCTACAACGCCGGGGTTGATCCCCACCGCGGCGACCGCCTCGGCAAGCTGTGCCTCAGCAGCATGGGACTGCTCAACCGCGATCGGTTGGTGCTAGATGCATGCCTCAGGCGCTCGATCCCTGTGGCCACCGTGATCGGTGGGGGGTACGACGACTTGGAGCCATTGGTGCAGCGCCATGCCTTGGTGTTTCGGGCCGCGAAAGAACAGGCCCGGCTCCATGGGTTGTGAGCGGCGCGTAGGGCGCTCTGGCTTCAGTCTTCCGCCCAGATGTAGCGGGTGAGCTCTTCAGGCTTGGGCTCGGGAGCAGCCAAGGCAAATTCCACACAATCGGCCACCTCGGCGTCGATCTCCTTATCGATGCCCTTGAGCTCATCGGCATTGGCCAGGTTGTGCTCAATCAGATGAGCCGCCAAGCGCTTGATCGGATCGCGCTGCGCCCAGAACTCTTTCTCCGCCTCGGCGCGCAGCTCATCAGGATCCGCAAGCGAGTGGCCGCGGAAGCGGTAGGTGAGGCACTCCAACAGGGTGGGGCCTTCGCCGGCGCGAGCCCGCTCGATGGCACGTTGGGCGGCGCCGCGCACGGCCAGCACATCCATGCCGTCGACTTCTTCACCGGCCATGCCGAACCCGGCTGCTTTGCGCCAGATTTCAGGATCACTCGTGGCGCGGTTGTGGTCCATGCCGATGGCCCACTTGTTGTTCTCCACCACAAAGATGATCGGCAGCTTCCACAGCGAGGCCATGTTTAGGCACTCGTAAAACTGCCCGATGTTGCAGGTGCCATCACCGAAAAATGCTGCGGTGACTGCATCGCTGCTGGCATCACCCAGGGCATCCCGTTTGTAGCGGCTGGTGAAGGCAGCACCCAGTGCCACCGGGATGCCTTCACCGATGAAGGCATAACCACCGAGCAGGTGGTGCTCTTTAGAGAAGAGGTGCATGGAACCGCCGCGCCCCTTGCTGCAACCGGTTTCTTTGCCAAACAGCTCGCTCATCACCTCGCGGGCCGGCACGCCGCAGCTGAGGGCATGCACGTGATCGCGATAGGTGCTGCAGAACCAGTCGTGCTGCATCTTCATTGCTTTGATCACGCCCGTGCTCACAGCCTCCTGGCCGTTGTAGAGGTGCACGAAGCCGAACATTTTGCCCCGGTAATACATCTCGGCGCACTTGTCTTCAAAGCGCCGGCCCAGGGTCATATCGCGGTAGAGCATCAAGCCCTCATCCCGCGTAATCACAGCGGGCGTGGAGGGATAGAGGTTGAGCAGACGCTCGGCGTGGAGCCCCACTGCATTCACGTCGGCCGAGCAGGCGGGAGCTCCGTTGCTGGCGACGCTCTGGCCGAGATCTGCCTGTGTCATGCGCGGTTTCCGGCTGCCCGGCCACTACTGATGCTGGACCGACTGTACGGGGTCCATCAGCAAAGGATGTGCAGATTCAAGCCAAAACCACAGACCCTGACTACAGTCGCGCCCAAGCGAACGGGGCGGATTGGAACTGCCGATCGACCACTTCCGCCTCCTCGGTGTCTCCCCCACGACGGACGGGGAAACCGTGCTGCGCACCCTGCAGCAGCGCCTGGATCGAGCCCCGGACCAGGGCTTCACCCACGACACGCTGCAGGCCCGAGCGCAGCTGTTGCAGGCCAGCGCTGACCTGCTCAGCGATGAGGAGCGGCGCCACAGCTACGAGCGCGAACTCACCGCCATCGCCGACACGGGCGAAGGGGCCATCGCCGCGTTGGAGATCCCCCCCTCCCGCGAAGTGGGCGGCTTGTTGCTGCTAATGGAGGCCGGCCAGGCCCAAGAGGCCTTCGAAGCCGCCAGCCGCGGCCTCCAGCCGCCCCAGGCGCCCGCCCTAGGCAGCAGCCGTGAAGCGGATCTCACCCTGTTGGCCGGCATCGCCTGCCAGGCCGCCGCAACCGATTACCGCAACCAGCGCCGCTACGAAGCCTCGGCCCGCACGCTGCAACAGGGCTTGCAGCTGCTGCAGCGCATGGGCCAACTCCCCGAGCAGCGCCGCCAGCTGGAACACCAGCTGAAAACTCTCCTGCCCTATCGGGTGCTCGACCTGATCAGCCGAGACCTCTCGGCGCTCAGCGCCCGCCAGGAGGGCATCGGGCTGTTGGAGCAATTGGTGCAGCAGCGCGGCGGCCTGGAAGGCGATCTCGACAGTGATTTCCCGCAGGCCGAGTTCCAACCCTTCTTTAAGCAGATCCGGCAATTCCTCACCGTGCAGGAGCAGGTGGATCTGTTCAGCCGCTGGGGCGATGCCGGCTCGGCCACCGCAGATTTCCTCGCCAGCTTTGCCCTCACGGCAGCGGGCTTCGTGCAGCGCAAACCCGAGCGCATCCAAGCTGCCTTCCAGCGCCTCAAGGCCGGAGGCCAGGCCGGCACCGAGGTGTTCCTTGCCTGCCAGCAACTGCTGCTGGGCCAGGTGGATCAGGCCCAGGCCATGTTTGATGCGGGCGCCGATGAGGCCTTGCGCCAGTGGGCTGAAGAGCAGAGCGACGATCCCCTGGCCCGCCTGTGCGCGTACTGCCGCGACTGGCTGAGCCGCGAAGTGCTGCCCGGCTTCCGTGACATCGAGGCCGATGTGGACCTCGAGGCCTGGTTCGCCGATCGCGACGTGCAGGCCTACGTGGAGCAACAAGACCGCATCCGCGGTCGCCAGAGCAGCCCATCCCCCCTCGCGAACACCCCAACCCCGCCTGCTACCACCCCGGAGGAGCTGCCGGCGTGGCCCGATTTCAGCTTCGAGAGCGCCCCAGAGCCAGACCTTCTCCATTCCGACGACGACGACGACTTGTGGGATGGTCCCCGCTGGCGACGACCGGCGCTTCGGCTGCCGGACATCCCAGCCATCACAGATCTGCCCCGTTGGGCCCTACCGGCCGCGGGAGCCACCGTGCTCGTGGCCGCACTTGGGGGCTGGCTGGTGCTGCGCCCACGCCCCCAAACCGTGCAGCCCCTGCCGGTGCAACCGGCTGAGCAGTCCACAGCAGCGGCACCGGAGCCAGCGCCCGAACCTCCGGCTCCCGCCTTCCCGCTCACCAGCAGCGACCCCAGCGAAACCCAGCTGCAAGAGCTCCTCGAAGCCTGGCTGGCGGCCAAGGCTGCGGTGCTGGCCGGTCAGCAACCGCCCATAGCACTCACGGCTCTCGCGCGCAGCTCCCAGGTCACCCTGCTGCAACGCCAGGAACAGGCCAACCGCAACGCCGGTGCCACCGAAACGGTGAACGCCAAGGTGGAAAGCTTCAGCGTGCGTGAACGCAGCCCCCGCCGGATCGCCGCCGAGGTAACACTCCGATACAGCGATCAACGCCGCAGCAGCACTGGGGCCGTGCTGAGCCAGACCGCCAGCACCACCTTCACCAACATTTATGTGTTTGGCCGCGACGGTGATCGCTGGTTGCTGGCGGGCTTCAAACCGAGCTGAGGACGACGCCTTTTTACGATCGCGCCATCAGCGGCTGTCGCCGCCCGCCCCCAGCCGCCTGCGCATCTGATGTTCGACGAGCTTTCCCAGCGGTTTGAAGACGCTGTCAAAAACCTGCGCGGCCAGGGCTCCATCAGCGAAACCAACGTGGATGGCGCCCTGAAGGAGGTGCGCCGCGCGCTGCTGGAGGCCGATGTGAGCCTGCCGGTGGTGAAGGACTTTGTGGACGAAGTCCGCAAGAAGGCCCTTGGCGCAGAGGTGGTGCGCGGCATCAGCCCGGACCAAAAATTCATCCAGGTGGTGCACGAGCAGCTCGTGGACACCATGGGCGGTGAAAACGCTCCTCTCGCCGCGGGGGGCAAAGCGGGCGAGCCCTCTGTGGTGCTGATGGCCGGTCTGCAAGGCGCCGGCAAAACCACCGCCACGGCCAAGCTCGGCCTGCACCTCAAAGAACAGGGCCGCAAAGCGCTGCTGGTGGGTGCCGATGTGTATCGCCCCGCAGCCATCGATCAGCTCAAAACATTGGGCGGCCAGATCGGTGTGGAGGTGTTCAGCCTCGGCACCGAAGCCAAACCGGAAGCAATCGCCGCCGCAGGCATCGAAAAAGCGAAGGCAGAAGGGTTCGACACCGTGCTGGTGGACACCGCCGGCCGCCTCCAGATCGATGCATCGATGATGGAGGAAATGGTGCGAATCCGGGAGGCCTGCAGCCCTGATGAGGTGCTGCTGGTGGTGGATTCGATGATCGGCCAGGAGGCCGCCGAACTCACCCGGGCCTTCCACGATCAGGTGGGCATCACCGGCGCCGTGCTCACCAAGCTCGACGGCGACTCCCGCGGTGGTGCCGCCCTCTCGATCCGCAAGGTGAGCGGCGCGCCGATCAAGTTCATCGGCACCGGCGAGAAGGTGGAGGCGCTGCAGCCCTTCCACCCCGAGCGGATGGCGAGCCGCATCCTCGGCATGGGGGATGTGCTCACCCTGGTGGAGAAGGCCCAGAAGGAGGTGGAGCTGGCCGACGTGGCCAAGATGCAGCAGAAGCTCCAGGAAGCCACCTTCGACTTCTCGGACTTCGTGAAGCAGATGCGCCTGATCAAGCGCATGGGCTCCCTGGGCGGTCTGATGAAAATGATCCCGGGGATGAACAAGATCGACGACGGCATGCTCAAGCAGGGCGAAGAGCAGCTCAAGAAGATCGAAGCGATGATCAGCTCGATGACCGAGGCGGAGCGCAGCGACCCCGACCTGCTGGCCGCCAATCCCTCCCGCCGGCGCCGCATCGCCAGCGGCAGTGGCCACACCCCGGCTGATGTGGACAAAGTGCTGCAGAACTTCCAGCAGATGCGCGGGTTCATGCAGCAGATGACCCGTGGCGGCGGCATGCCTGGCATGGGCGGCTTTCCCGGAATGGGTGGCGGCATGCCTGGAATGCCCGGGATGCCTGGAATGCCAGGGATGGGCGGCCCCGGCCGTGGCGGCGGCGGCATGCCCAAGGCCCCCAAACCTGCCAAGAAGCGCAAGGGCTTCGGCCAGCTTTGAGGGGGTTCACCTCGAAGAGTATTGTGGTCGTTTGGCGCGCGATTCCGCTTTCCAACGGAGCCCGCACCCTTTATCCAGTCAGTAAGGCAAGGCCACAATGATCAAGCTCCGCCTGAAGCGGTTCGGTAAAAAGCGGGAAGCGAGCTTCCGCCTGGTGGCCTGCAACAGCACCTCCCGGCGCGATGGTCGCCCCCTCGAGGAGCTGGGCTTCTACAACCCCCGCACCAAGGAAACCCGCCTCGACACCGAAGCGATCCGTGCACGCCTGGCACAGGGTGCCCAACCCACCGAAAGCGTGCTCACCCTGCTTGAGCGCGGCGGCCTTGTAGAGAAGAAGGTGCGCCCTTCCGTGGTAATTGGCCAGAAGAAGCAAGCCGCTGCCCGTGAAGCCGCTGCCAAGCAGGCAGCCAAGGAAGCCGCTGAAGCCAAGGCTGCTGAGGCTGCCGCCGCTGCAGAAGCTGCTGCTGCTCCCGCCGAAGGCGCTGCTGAAGCCTGAGGCTGCGCCCCATGTCCGGGGCTGACACCCTCACCTCTTTCAGCATCGATTTGCCCGACCAGGATGCCGCCATGGCTCTGGCGGGCGAAGCGGAAACCACCCTGCATCGCCTCGAAGCCCTGACTGGTGCCTCGCTGGTGTTGCGGGGTTTGTCATTGCAATTGCGCGGTCGCCCCAACCAGCTGGAGCGCGCCGCCGGGTTGGTGGAACTGCTCCGCCCCCTCTGGCAGGAGGGCCAAGCGATCACCCAGGTGGACGTGCAAACGGCACTCTCCGCCCTCGATACGGGCCGTGGCGATGAGCACCAGCAACTGGGTAAACAAGTGTTGGCCCGCAGCCAGAGCGGCAAGCTGCTGCGCCCGCGCACGCTCAAGCAAAAGGCCTACGTCGAGGCGATTGAGCGCCACGACCTCACCCTGGCCCTAGGTCCCGCCGGCACCGGCAAAACCTTTTTGGCCGCCGTTCAGGCTGTGCGCGCTCTTCAGGAGCGCCGGGTGGAGCGGCTGATCCTCACGCGCCCCGCCGTGGAAGCGGGTGAGCGGCTCGGCTTTCTGCCGGGCGACCTGCAACAGAAGGTGGATCCCTACCTGCGCCCTCTTTACGACGCCCTGCACACCCTTCTGGGCCAAGAGCGCACCGCCGCCCTGATCGAAAAAAATGTGATCGAAGTGGCGCCGCTGGCCTACATGCGTGGCCGCACCCTGGCCGATGCCTTCGTGATCCTCGACGAGGCCCAGAACACCACCACCGCCCAGATGCGCATGGTGCTCACCCGCCTCGGTGAAGGCTCCCGCATGGTGGTCACGGGCGATCCCACCCAGATCGATCTGCCACCGGGCCAGCTCAGCGGCCTGATCGAGGCGGCTCAGGTGCTGGACGGGGTGGAAGGCGTTGCCATCTGCCGGCTCACCGCTGCTGATGTGGTGCGCCACCCGCTGGTGCAGCGCCTAGTCAACGCCTACGCCAGCCGCGACGACGAACGCAGCGCTAGCCGCGGACCTCACCGGCGCTGAGTCCGTAGGGGGATCCACACCAACAGAGCCTTTCACTTCCTCCCACTGGTGAAAAAGCGCTGGCAGGATAGGGGAAGTCAGTCGTCTCTCTGAGCCATGCCGGCCAGCAGCAATTTCCAGGAGGCCATCCGCGAGGCTCAATCGAGCGCGCTGGTGGGCCCCAATGTGGTCAACAAGGCGTTGCCCTACGTGGGCGGCGGGATGGTGCTCACCGCCGGTGGCGTCATGGGCGGTCTGGCCCTCATGGCCAGTAACCCGGCGCTGTTCATGCCCCTGTTCTGGGTGGCCTTGATCGGCAACTTCATCCTCTTCTTCGCGGCCCAAAACGTGGCCATGAAGGGCAACAACGGCACGGCACTGCCGCTGCTGGCCGCCTACAGCCTGATCACCGGCTACACCCTCAGCGGCCTGGTAGCCATGGCCATCGGCACCGCGGGCATCGGCGCCATCGGCACGGCTGCCCTCGCCACGGGCATCACCTTCGTGGCGGCCTCAGTGATGGGCCGTCGCATGAGCGACAGCGTCGGTCAGGCCCTGAGCGGCGTTGTGGGGCTGGGCATTATCGGCCTGGTGATCGCCATGCTCGTGCAGATCGTGGGCGGCATCTTTGTGCCCGGCTTCGGCATGGGCGGCATGGAGCTGCTGATCGCCGGCTTCGGCACCGTGATCTTCGTGGGCGCCGCCTTCGTCGACTTCTACACGATGCCCCGCACCTACAGCGATGACCAGTATCTGGCCGGCGCTCTGGGCATGTACCTCACCTACATCAACCTCTTCATCTTCATCCTGCGCCTGGTGATCGCCCTCAACGGTGGCGGCCGCCGCGACTGATCCGCAGCGGATCACGTGGTCTCCAGCACCCCTACGGGGGTGCTTTTTTTGTGGCATGGCATGCCTTCAAGACGATGCGCGGCTGACAAAGCTGAAGCTGGCTTGCACGCGGCGCCCCAGGATCGATGCCACCAGCCGCAGAATGTCGCGGCGCTCATCGATGGTGGGCTGACGCGGCACACCCAGAACAAACTCCACCTGCGGAGGCTGGTGTTTGGGTTGGGCGATCACCGTTTTGATCTCCATCGCGGGATACAGCCGCTCAATCACATGCAATGACTTCTGCACCCGGGCCTGCAGAAACACCGATGCATCGTTCAACCAAAGCGGAATCACCACCGCCGCCAACAGCAGGCTGAGGGAGGCGAACAGCCGGCCCATGGCCGTTCGGCGGCCATAGCCGTAGAGCCGCAGCACCAAAGCAGCCGCCACCGTGATGCCAAATAGGTTGGTAAAAAACAGCAGAAAAGAACCACTCGTCACCGGCCAGCTGAGATCACTCAGCAGAAAGTTGCCGTGATTCACCACATCCATCAGCCCGGCCAATCCGATCCCGGTGACGCATAACGGCGGCACCAGCGCCACCGCAATCGCCACCCCCGCCAGGCTGCTGGCCACCTGGGGGTTCAGGGTGCAGAAGGCTCCAGCTGCCCCGGAGATCAACGCCACCCACAGATCGAGGCTGCAGGGCTCAATCCGGTTCAACACCTCGCTGCGGTAGGCCACATAACCGCTGAGGTTGGACAGCAGAAAGCTGATCAAGACAACTTCCAGCACGCCCCAGACGATCCAGCGCAGGCTGCGGCTGCGTAGCCCAGGATCCGGGCGCACCAAGCCATAGGCCAGGCCGAGGATGGGTGACATCAACGGGCTGACGATCATCGCCCCGATGATCACCGGGGAGCTATCACCGATCAGGCCATAGGTGGCAATGCCGGCGGCCAGCGCTAACAACACCGCATAGCGCACTGGATCTTCCAACTGGGCATCCAGCAATGCGTCCAGCTGGTTCTGCGGCAACCGGTTACGGGGATTGGAGAGGTAGGCCCTCAGCCAGGGGCGTAAACGCGGCGCAAGCTCCACACAACAGCAGCGACGGCCACTGAAACCGTAAACACCTACTCAGGGTTCGGCCACGGCCAACACCGCCTCTGCAATCGCTGCTTTCTGCTCAGCGTCGTAGCCCCAGCGATCGAGGAAGGCCACATCTTCACCGCGCCCGACCGTGGCCTCCAGCAGGGTTTCCAGGCGATCCTTCACGGCCCCAGGCTCCAGCAAACGCAACAGCTCGGTGCAGCGCAACTGCACCCGCTCCGATCCAGCCTGCTGGCCAGCATCACCACTGCGCTGGTGGTGCATAGCCATCGCCGTGCTCATGGCCAGGTTGCGCGCACTGAGATCCACCACACCCAAACCTTCCTGCCGGAGAGCAAGCACCACCGCATCGGGCAGACGATCCATCAGCGGCGAGTCGCCCGCGAGCGACACCACAAAGAAGCCGCGTGCGCCATCACGGCTCGCCACCAACTCCGCCACCCGATCACCAAGCACCTCATCGCTGAGTTCACCGTTCTCCCAGAGCGCCAACCACTGCGCCGTGATCTCCATGGCTTGCTGGAAGGTGGGCTGAAGCGTGGTGGCGTCGGTCATGCGATCAGAGGGGTGAACTGCCTGCGGGCTGCCAAGGTGAGGTTATGGAGCCAAGCCCCCCCAACGACTCATATCCGCCGTTTCCGGAACTGAGCGACCTGCCCGCCGAGGCCATGGCCGGCGGCTTCGAGCTGGGCCAGAGCCCAGAAGGCTTTCGATCTGGCTTCGTTGCCCTGGTTGGGCGGCCCAACGTGGGCAAATCCACCCTGCTCAATCACTTGGTAGGCGAGAAGGTGGCGATTACCTCGCCAATCGCCCAAACCACCCGCAACCGGCTGCGCGCCATCCTCACCACCCCTAAGGCCCAGCTGGTGCTGGTAGACACGCCAGGCATCCACAAACCGCACCATCTCCTGGGCGAGCGGCTCGTACAAAGCGCCCGCGGGGCCATCGGCGAGGTTGATCTGGTGTTGTTGCTCGTGGATGGCAGCCAACCAGCCGGACGGGGCGACGGGTTCATCGTGGAACTCCTCTCCCATGCCCGAGCGCCGGTGCATGTGGCCCTGAATAAGCACGACCTGGTCGATCCCGCCCAGGCTGCAGAGCTGGAAGCCAGCTACCGCGAACTGGTGCCCGACTGGCCCCTGCACCCGGTGAGCGCCCTCACCGGCGATGGCACCAACAGCCTGGTGGAGGCCCTCACGGCCGCGTTGCCGGAGGGGCCTCACTTGTATCCGCCCGATGCGGTGAGCGACCAGCCCGAGCAACTGCTGCTGGCGGAATTGATCCGCGAGCAGGTGCTGCAGCACACCCGCGAAGAGGTGCCCCACTCGGTGGCGGTGCAGATCGAGCGCATCGTGGATGATGGCCCGCGCACGGCCGTGCTGGCCACGGTGCTGGTGGAGCGCAACAGCCAGAAGGGAATCCTGATCGGCAAAGGCGGCCGCATGCTCCGTGACATCGGCAGCGGTGCGCGCCAGCAGATGCAGAAGCTGATCAATGGCCCGGTGTATCTCGAGCTGTTCGTGAAAGTGGTGCCCAACTGGCGCCGCAGCGCCGCTCGCCTGGCCGAACTGGGCTATCGGGGAGATAGCTGATCAGCGCAGCCACAGCCAATGCACCCTGCTGAGCGCAGATCGCACGCTTGAGAGCTACGGGAAACAGGTGCGCTGGGTGGGCGGCATAGAGAACTGAGAGAATCGCCCGATGAGCGATCCCGCCACCTTTCCCCCCGCCACCATCGAGGCCTTCCTGCGCTTCTGCGAAGGCGAGTGGATGAGCCTGCGTTCACGCTTCCAGCTGGGCAGCGACGCCGAAGCCGGCGAGGGTGATGAATGGCACAGCAGCGAGCGCGGTGAGCTGGTGGTGCGCTACGTGGAGCCCTCGGCCAGCAGCCAACCGGGCGGCATCAGTGTGGGCCCGAAGGATCAAACGCCGCGGCAGCTGCTGTTTGCTGCCGACGGCAGCTTCCAAAGCGGCGATCAACAGGGCTGCTGGACCCTCTGGCCCGACGGCAGCCTGGAGCTGGTTGTGCAGCTAGGCGGCGGCGAACTACGCGAGCGCATCTGGTTCAACAAGCCCAACCTGCGCCTGCGCTCCACGATCGAACAGCCCGCCGACGGCACACCAGGCCGCGCCAGTTTCAGCTCTGAAATCCGCCGGGTGAGCAAACCGGCGACCCCAGCCGCTTGAGCGAGCTGCAACCCACCGCCATGCGCCTTGATGTGGTGAGCCTGGCGCCGGAGGCGTTCACGCCTTTGCGGGGTCTTGGCGTGATCGGCCGCGCCTTCGCCGCCGGCCGCGCTGAGCTGCACGTGCACAACCCGCGCGATTACGCCACCGATCGCTACCGCAAGGTGGACGATGAGCCCTATGGCGGCGGTGCCGGGATGGTGCTCAAGCCCGAGCCGGTGTACGCCGCGGTGGAGGCAATTCCGGTGCTGCCGCGGCGGCGGGTGCTGCTGATGAGCCCCCAGGGCAAGCCGCTGGAGCAGGCCGACCTACGCCGCTGGGCCAGCGGCTACGACCAGCTGGTGTTTCTCTGCGGCCACTACGAAGGTTTCGATGAGCGCATCCGCGCCCTGGCCGATGAAGAGGTGTCGATCGGGGATTTCGTGCTCACCGGCGGTGAACTGCCGGCGATGACGATCATCAACGGCGTGGTGCGCCTGCTACCAGGCACCGTGGGCACCGAGGCCTGCCTGGAAGAGGAAAGCCACAGCGCCCTGCTGCTGGAGCACCCCCACTACACCCGTCCCGCCGACTTCCGCGGTCTCACCGTGCCTGATGTGCTGCGCAGCGGCGACCACGGCGCCATCGCCCGCTGGCGAGCCGAGCAGCAACAAGAGCGCACCCGCGACCGCCGCCCCGACCTCTACGCCCGCTGGCAGGCGCAGCAACAGCAGCAGTAGGCCTTAGCCCTGAGGCTTCTGCAGATCGCGCAGGGCCGTGAGCAGAGCGGCAGGGCTCTGGGGATCCACCATCAGCACGCTGCCGGCAGGGGCATTGGCCATCGATTCGCCCATGGCCATCCAATCGCCGGCCAGCAGCAGGCGAATGGCCTCGGAGGCCTGCGGGTGGGATTGCATCACCGTTGCCAGCCGGGTGGCGGCATCGGCGCGGGCCTGAGCCAGCAGCTCCTGTTGCTTGGCCTGGGCTTCAGCTTCCAGCAGCAGCGCTTCCTGCTTGGCCTTGGCATCGAGCACCAAGGCTTCAGCCCGGCCGCGGGCGGCGTTGAGCTGCGATTCGCGCTCGCCTTCCGAGCGCAAAATCGCCGCCCGCTTTTCGCGCTCGGCGGTCATCTGCTGCTCCATCGCCTGCTGCACGCCGCGGGAGGGCTGGATGTCGCGCAGTTCAACGCGGGTCACCTTCACGCCCCAGGGATCGGTGGCCTGATCGAGCTCGCGCAGCAGCGCTTCATTCACCTCCTGGCGGGTGGTGAAGGTTTGATCAAGATCAAGCTTGCCCATCTCAGCGCGGATCTGGGTGAGCACCAGATTCACCATCGCCGCCTGCAGGTTGTCCACGCCGTAGTAGGCGCGGGAGTGCTCCAGCAGCTGCCAATACACAACGGCATCCACCTCGATCGCCACGTTGTCGCGGGTGATGCACTGCTGCGGCGGGATATCGAGCACCCGCTCCTTCAGCGATTCGTGGCTCACCACCCGCTCCACCACCGGCAGCACGAAGGAGAGGCCTGGCTGCAGCTGGCGGTCGTATTTGCCAAGGCGCTCTACCAGGCGCGACTGGCCGCCACTGGTAACTTTCACGCCGTTGATGCCCAACAGGGCGATCACCGCCAAGGCGGGCAGACCGAAAAGGGTTTCCACAGGCAGGCGAGCACGCTGACCTCAAGCTAGGCAGCATGGGGAGATGGTTCCAGCTCCGCTGCTCTGGTTTGTGCTGGCCCTGGCGCTGCTGGGGGCCGAATGGCTCGGAGCCGAATTCGATGGGCTTCTGGCTGCGGCCCTAGCAGCACTGGGCGTGTCGCTGCTCACAGCCCTAGTGCCAGGGCTGGGGCTTGTGGCTCAGCTGCTGCTGTTTGGGGCGGCCACTGCAGGCGTGCTGCTGGCGCTGCAGCGCTGGTCGCGGCGACGCAGCCGGGCGATCCCAGCCAGTGGCACAAGCGATAGGGCCACCGTGATCAGTGGTTTCAGCGATGCCAACAGCTCCGGCCGCGTGCGCTGGCAAGGCCAAAGCTGGGCTGCCACCAACCTCACTCCCGAGCAAGCCCTTGCACCCGGCGATGCCGTGCTGGTGATGGGCCGTGATGGCAACCAGCTGCAGGTGCTCAGCGATCACCAGCAGCTTCCCTAACGAGCGGCGATAGGGTCGGCGTTGGCATCCAACGGCAACGCCTTACGGCCATGCAGCTCCGTATCGGGAACGGCTACGACATCCATCGGCTGGTGCCGGGCCGCGCCTTAATCCTGGGAGGTCAGCGGCTGGAGCACCCGGCAGGGCTTGGGCTGGACGGCCACAGCGATGCTGACGTGCTGGTGCACGCCATCATGGATGCCCTGCTGGGAGCCCTGTCGCTGGGCGACATCGGCAAGTATTTCCCGCCCGATGATCCGCAGTGGAAGGGGGCCGACAGCCTCTTACTGCTGGAGCAAGTGGTGGCGCTCGTTGCCGAGCGGGGCTGGCAAGTGATCAATGTGGATTCGGTGGTGATCGCCGAGCGCCCCAAGCTCAAACCGCACATCGCAGCGATGCGAGCCGCCATTGCCGCCCGTATGGGGCTCGAGCCCGATCAGGTGGGCGTGAAGGCCACCACCAACGAAAAGCTCGGCCCTGAAGGACGCGAAGAGGGCATCTCCTGCCAGGCGGTGGCGCTGCTGCAGAAGCCGTGACCAAGCGCTTGATCGCTAGGGTTTCAGCTCTGGTGTTGTGTGTGCTGATGCTGCTGGCCGGCCATCCCGATGTGGCGATCGCCGAGCAGCAACAGCTCGGCGGCAGCTTCGAAGTGGCGGTGGTGGAGCACCTGCGGGTGAAGGTGCCAGCCGAAGCCCGTGCCGCCTGGCTTGAGGCCGAGCGCGGCAGTTGGGATCCCTGGCTGGCGCAGCAATCCGGCTATCTCGGGCGTGATCTGCTCTGGGATGCCGAACGCGAAGAAGGGACCCTTCTGATCCGCTGGGCTAGCCGCGAACAGTGGAAAGCGATTCCCGTAGCCGAGGTGGAAGCCGTGCAAGAGCGCTTTGAGCAATTAGCCCGCGAGGCCACAGGCACGAGCCAGGGCAATCCTTTCCCCTTGGTATTTGAAGGCGAGCTGCAGCCAGCGGCATGAGTGAAACGGCGCGTCTTGATCTGCAACGCCGCAGCCGCATCGGCATGGTGGAGGCGATCTGGGGTGAGCACAAAACCGCCGAGCAGATCGCTGGGATCCTGCTGCGCTTGCATGCCGCTGATGAACTGGCTCTAGCCACCCGGGTGGATGCCGCCAAAGCGGACACAGTGCGGCAGCACCTGCAAGGCGAAGCCTGTGTGGGGCAACTGCAATTTCACCCCGATGCCCGCTGTCTCAGCCTGGGGGCACCAGCGCCCCTGCGCCCGGAGCTGGGGGAGGTGGTGGTGCTGAGCGGTGGCACCAGCGATTTACCGGTTGCTAGCGAAGCGCAGCTGGCCCTGCACTGGCATGGGATTTGCTGTGAGCAGCTACTCGATGTGGGCGTGGCAGGCCTGCACAGGCTGCTGGGCCAACTCGAACGCCTGCAGCAGGCGCGTGTGTTGATTGCTTGCGCAGGCATGGAAGGGGCACTGCCCACGGTGCTCGCCGGCCTGATGCCTCAACCGGTGATCGGCGTGCCGGTGAGCGTTGGCTACGGGGTGAGTGCGGGCGGCCAGGCGGCCTTGCACGGCATGCTCGCCAGCTGTGCACCGGGGATGAGCGTGGTGAACATCGACAACGGCTACGGCGCGGCCATGGCGGCCCTGCGCATTCTCAACAGTGGGGCCGCAGCGGCAGCGGGGCCGTTGCCTTGAGCTCGAGCACGGCCTCCACCCAGAGGTGCATCGAGCGCGGCAAACGCCGCTGCTCGTAGCGCTCAAGCGCCTCAAGCAACACAGGAGTGTTCACCCATTGCAGGGAACGCGGCATCGAGAGGCGCCTTCCATTTGAGCCGCAGTGTGCTGGCCCTACTGCCTCAAAACAAGGCGGCCGAGGCCAACGTGCAGATCGGCTTCAAGCGTCCTGGGCGCGAGGGCCAAGGCACTGTTGCAACTCTTGAGCCCGCTCTTCGGTTTCCACCTGATGCAGACGGCTGAGCAGCGCATGCAGATCGCTACCGGCAAGCTCACCATTGGCCTGCCATTGCATGGCACGGGTTTCTGAATGGCGAAACGAGGCGGACACGCAGGGGGGATGAAGTGGCTAACAACCTACAAATCCACCTCGGTGCCGACAGCTTGTGCAACAGCAATTCAGCGGAAGAGTTTCTGTAATTCCCTAAATCTGCAGAGAAACGAAAGAATCAACTTCAAAGATGCTTCAGATCTGGATAGGCCGTGATCAGCTCATCGGCGCTTAGCACCTCGCCCGCGCCTTCCGGTTGCCAGATCACCTCCAAGGCCAGCAGCTGATCCGAGGGCACCGAGCCGATCACCCGCAACACTTCGCGCAGCTCTTCGCTGCCGTTCAGCGGCTTCAGGGTGATGCGGCTGCGGCTGGCCACCAGCAGCGTCACGGCGATGTAATCGCTGGTGGCATCGGCATCGCCAGCAGTGGAGGCAGCCGTGCCGCGGGACCCGCTCACGTTGGTGGTGATCTCACCCGAGAGCTTGCTGCGCTCGGTCATCGAGAGGCGATTGAAGGTGGATTCCGCAGCCTGGAAGGGCACCTGGCCCACGTCGGCGTTGGCGTACACCCACAGATCTGGATGGCGAAGCAGGGCCAGGGTGCTGTCCTGAAGCACGCGCTGCAGACCGCTGCTGGTGCTGGTATCGGAACTGGATGCGAGGTTGCGCAGATCACGCTGCAGATCGCGGGCTGACGCCAGCAGGCCCACCTGCAACTGAGCGATCGACACGGGTCCATCGGGCCGATAGGCATCGAGACCACCACCGCGCACCCCAGCGGGCAGGGCTTGACCGCCGCCGCCACCACCGCCGCGGACGGCATTGAGCACCAGGCCCACCACCGCCATCAGCACCAAGAAGCCAAACAGACCACCACCACCGAAGAAGAACGGCACGATGAAGGGAAAGCCGATGCCGCCGCCGTAGCCCCGCTGGTAGCCACCACCGCCATATCCGCCGCTGTAGCTGCGGGGCATGGGGGCGGAGCGGAAGCTGCCACCACCGATGCGACCACCGCTGGCGGCCAGGGCGGGCTGGGGTAACAGCACCACCACCGCAAGGGCCGCGCTGATCAATGCCGGCAGCATCAGCCGACTGAACAAGCGGCGCAGCAGCGGTGTGGAGTGCTGTTGAGGCAAAACACAACCCCGAGAAGTTGCTCTGAAATCTAGGAACCCCCTCCCACGATGGTGACCACCTCCACACCATCGGCTTCCCGTACGGATTGATTCGCCCAGCGAACCCTGGGCAGGATCTCGCCGTTGAACTCCACCACCACCAGCTCAGGCTTGTAACCGCGCAACTGCAGCAGCTGCAGCAACGACAACCCGGCGGGGCACTGAATGGGCTCGCCGTTCAGGCGAACCTCGATCGTGGTGTTGCTCATCAGGCTGCCTGCAGCAAATCCAGCAGTTGGCGGCTGGCCGCAGCCGGGTCAGACGCTGCCGTGATCGCTCGCACCACCGCCACCCGCTTCGCACCTGCTGCCTGCACGGCCGCCAGATTGCCAGGCTCGATGCCGCCGATTGCAAAGAAAGGAATCGTGCTTTCGGCCGCCGCCTGGCGCACGTAATCCAAGCCCACCGGCTCACGGCCTGGCTTGGTGGGAGTGGCATTCACGGGCCCCACCCCCACGTAATCGCAGCCATCGGCCATCGCCTGGTGCAGCTGGCTGAGGGCATGGGTGCTGCGGCCGATCAGCTTCTCCGGGCCCAGCAAGGATCGGGCCAGCGCAGGCGGCAGATCACCTTGACCCAGGTGCACACCATCGGCATCCACTGCCAAGGCCAGGTCGATGCGGTCGTTCACCACAAACAAGGCTCCAAAGCTGCTGCAGAGCTGGCGCAACGCCTGGGCTTGCTCGAAGCGCACCGCATCGGTGATCGGCTGACCATCGGGAGCCAGGCTTCCCTCCTTGGCCCGGTATTGCACCAGCCGCACCCCTCCCTCCAAAGCGGCCTGCACCACCTTCAGCAGATCAGGAGCGGGGCTGGTGACCAGATACAGCTGGCACTCAGCCAGCTGGCGGCGCCGCTGATCGCCGGTGCCTGCGGCTCGAAGCAGCTCCACTTCCAGGTCGTAGAGGGCATAGCGAATCGCCGCGGCCTCGCTGACCAGCGGTGCATCCACCCCTCGCCCGAATTCCTCCAGCACCCGCAATGCCTCCTGCACCCGCCCGCAATTGGCCGCCACAACCTGCTGGGGCTGCTGACGCTGCTCCTGGGCGGGATGGGCCATGCCTGCCGCCACATCCCCAGCGGTATGGCGGGCCTGCTTGTAGCGCTCGTGATGCAACAGGCCCAGCCGCTGGCGCAGATCCTTGAGCTGGGCCACCAAATCGGCGCGATCAAGGCCGAAACGGCACCAGTCTTCAACCACCCGCAGGCCTTCGCGGGCGCGATCGAGGTTGGCGTCGAGCAGGCGCAACACCGGCTGGAGTTGTGCTGGGGCGGTCATGAAGGGGGGATAGAAGCGGGGAGGGCTGTTTAGGCTGCGTCCAACAACCTCAGGCCATGGCCATGGAGCAGGGCGAATCCGACAGCCCAATGCTGGTGCTGATTTCAGGGATTCTGCTGCTGGGGGCCATCGCTGCCTTCATCAGCTGGGGCCTGGCCAACGCCTACCCAGCCGGCTGAACCAAGCAGCTCTTCCGCCCGGGCCGCATCCCGCGCGATCTGGGCCACCAGCGCATCCAAGCTTTCGAAGCGCTGCTGCTGCCGCAGCAACGCCACAGGCTCCACCAGCAGCTCCGCACCCTCGAGCTCCAGCCGCTGGCCCAGCACATGCACTTCCACTGCCGATGGGGCGGTGGGGTCCACCGTGGGCTGAGGCCCCAGATTCATCACCGCCGGCAGGCGCTCCCCCTGCAGCCACACCCAGGCGGCATACACCCCCTGCTGCGGCAAAAACTTGCGACCATCCACCTGCAGGTTGGCGGTGGGCCACCCCAGCTCACGGCCCAGGCCGCGGCCGCGCACCACGCGCCCGCCGAAGCGATACGAGCGTCCGAGCAGGCGGGTGGCCTCCTCCAGCTCGCCGGCCTCGAGAGCGCAACGAATGCGGCTGCTGCTGAGACGACCGCTGCTATCGCTCAGGATCGGCTGCACCAACACCGCAATGTCCCGGGCCGCGCAGAGCTCGCGCAGGGTGTGGATATCGCCGCTGCGACCAGAACCGAAGCGGAAGTTGTCTCCCACGGCCACCAGCCTCGCCTGCAGCTGCTGCACCAGCACCTGCTCCACAAAAGCCTCGGGGCTCAACGCCGCCAGAGCTGGCGTAAAGGGCACGAGCACCAATTGCGCAATCCCGAGCGGCTCCAGCAGATCCACCTTCTCGGCGGGCAGATCGAGCCGCAGCCTTGCCTCGCCGTGCAGCACTTCGCGCGGATGCGGCCAGAAGCTCACCACGGTGGGAACCAGCTGGCCAGCGGCCGCGTGGTTCACCACTGAGGCAATCACCTGGCGATGGCCTTCGTGCAACCCGTCAAAACTGCCCAGAGCAATGGCCGTGGGACGGGCTGCCTGATCAGGGCTGCGCAGTGGAATCAAGGCCGGTTCACCAACAAGCGCATCCAGGGCCTCGCCGAAATCATTCTCCCATGGCAGGTTTGAGCAACCTCCGGTGCCCTCGCTCCACCCCCATGGCCGATCGCCTCGACCTGCAACTGATCTCCGCCGCCCTGCGTCGACTCGGCTGGATCCGGCTCTGGTCTCAGGTGGTTCTGGGGGTGGTGGTGATGGGGGTGCTGCTGTTCAACAACGTTGGCGGTCAGATCGCCGCCCGAGCCGACAAAGCCCTCGGCCTGGGCCCCGGGCTATCGCTCACCAGCCTGGCTTTTCTGGTGTTGCTCTGGTCGATCTGGCAGAGCGGTCTGATCGTGCGCTGTGGCCGCGCTCTCAATGGAGCCGTGCACCCGAGCAAGGGTGAAACCGCTCGGTTGATCAAGCGGAGCGTGCTGGCCGACCTGGTGGGCCTCACCCTCGGCGCCGTGGGCTATCAATCCCTGGCCGGGAGCCTGTTCGTGCAGGCGTCGATGCAGGCGGGCTTCGCCTTCGGCGGGGCCATGACCACCCCTGGCGGGCGCATCACCAACTACCCGATCACCTCGCTGGAGATGCTCTCGGTGTTGAGCAACACCCAGGTGCTGTTCGCCCATGTGATCGGTCTGTGGATCAGCATCTGGATGCTGCAGCGGATCTACCGGCCCAGCGGCAGCTAAGGCAGGGCCGGTAGATCCGCGCTGGCACCACGCCAGAACAACTCCGGTTGCAAGGGGGTGAGCGACACCCCACCAGCCGCTACGTGAGCCACATCGATCGGCCAATCGGGCGGGCCCGCCACCTCGGCCTCCAGATCGTTGGCCACCTCGCCGGCCAGCCAGTAATAGGTGCGGCCGCGGGGATCGACGCGCTTGTCGAATTGATCGGTGTAGCGGCGCACGGCCTTGCGGCACCAACGCAGCGGGCCAATGGCCTCCGCCGCCAACGGCGGCACATTCAGGTTGACCAACACTCTCGGGGGCCATCCACCGGCATGCAGATGTTCGACCACATCCAGGGCGATGCGGGCCGCGGGCTCGAACTGCCGCCAACGGAAATCGGCGCTGCTCACAGCCAACGCCGGCAACCCCTCGATCGTGCCCTCCATGGCAGCGCTCACGGTGCCGGAATAAAGCGTGTCGGTGCCGAGGTTGGGGCCATGGTTAATACCGGAGAGCACCAGATCCGGCCACTCCTCCAGCAAGGCAAACAAGGCCAATTTCACGCAATCGCTGGGGGTGCCGCTGCAGGCCCAGGCCTGAATGCCGGGTGCGAACAGCTCATCGGCCCGCTCGGCGCGCAGGGGCGTCTGCAGGGTGAGCCCATGACCGGTGGCCGAGCGCTCCTGATCCGGGCACACCACGCTCACCTGATGGCCGCGGCCCGCGGCCTCCGCCGCTAGGGCACGGATGCCATCGGCGAACACGCCGTCGTCGTTACTGATCAGGATCCGCAAGGGCTAGGGGCCGCTGTCTGGAGGCTAGAGGCCGCCTTCTTAAAGTCACGGGCTACCGGAACACAGCCGTGAGCGCCACGATCAGCCTGCAGCAGCTCACCGAACAGCTCGATCAGCTGGAGGCTGAGGCCGCCAAGGCGATTGCCACCGCTGCTTCCGCCGCTGCACTCGAAGAGCTGCGGGTGGGGCTGCTGGGCAAGAAGGGCAAGCTCTCGGCGGTGCTTGGCGCCATGGGCAAGCTGCCCGGCGATGAACGCCCCGTGGTGGGCCAACGGGCCAACGTGCTCAAGGAGCAGGTGCAGGGCCTGCTGAGCGAGCGGCTCACGGCCGTGAAAGCCGCGGCCATGGCGGAGCGCATCGCGGGCGAAACCCTGGATGTGACCATGCCGGCAAGCTTCATCCCGGCCGGCCACCGGCACCCGCTCATCAGCACGATCGAGGAGATCGTGGACATCTTTTCCGGCCTGGGCTACCGGGTGGAGGAAGGCCCGGAGATCGAAACCGACCACTACAACTTCACGGCCCTGAATATCCCGCCCCACCACCCGGCGCGGGATATGCAAGACACCTTCTATTTGAGCGAGCACGCGTTGCTGCGCACCCACACCTCCCCGGTGCAGATCCGCCACCTGGAGAAGAACCCTCCGCCGGTGCGAATCGTGGCTCCCGGCCGCGTGTATCGCCGCGATGCCGTGGATGCCACCCACTCCCCGGTGTTCCATCAAGTGGAGGTGCTGGCGATCGATGAGGGGCTGGATTTCAGCCATCTGCGCGGCACAGTGACCACCTTCCTGCAGCGCTTCTTCGGCGACCTTCCGGTGCGCTTCCGCGCTAGCTATTTCCCCTTCACCGAACCCTCCGCTGAGGTGGATGTGCAATGGCGCGGTCGCTGGCTCGAGGTGATGGGCTGTGGGATGGTGGATCCAGCCGTGCTGGAAGGCCTGGGCATCGATCCGGAGCGCTACAGCGGTTTTGCAGCCGGCCTAGGGGTGGAGCGCTTCTGCATGGTGCGCCACGGCATCGATGACATCCGCCGCCTGTTCACCTCAGACCTGCGTTTCCTGGAACAGTTCTGATCAGATCCGGAGGGCACCCATAAAATCGGCTGACCTTCAGCCGGCTGTTCCTCAGTCCTAGTCATTGCCCTGCGTCGGCCTCATCGTTAACGACGGCAAGGATCTGGCCCTGGCCACCGCCGATGCCATTGAGGCCCGCCTGCGCGATGCGGGCTACGAGGTGGTGCGCGCCAGCAGCTCAGCCGGCATGGTGGGGTTTGCCAACCCCGACCAGCATCTGCGCGTGAAGGGGCACGCCGCCTGCGTGCCGCCAGGCTTTGATCCATCAATGGCGATGGCCATGGTGCTGGGGGGTGACGGCACCGTGCTTTCAGCAGCGCGAATGACGGCACCGATCGATGTGCCGATCCTCACGATCAACACAGGCCATCTCGGCTTCCTGGCTGAAACCTATCTACCGGAGCTCGATCAGGCCCTCGATCAGGTGATCGCCGGCGAGTGGACCCTCGAAGAGCGCACCACCATGGTGGTGAGCGTGATGCGCGGGGAGCAGCGGCGCTGGGAGGTGATCTGCCTCAACGAGATGGCCCTGCACCGCGAGCCCCTCACCTCGATGTGTCACTTCGAGATTGCCGTGGGGCGCCATGCACCGGTGGATATCGCCGCCGACGGCGTGATCCTCTCCACTCCCACAGGCTCCACTGCCTATGCCCTCAGTGCAGGGGGCCCGGTGATCACGCCCGACTGCCCGGTGCTGCAGCTCACACCGATCGCGCCCCACTCGTTGGCCTCAAGGGCACTGGTGTTCAGCGATCAGGAACCGGTCACCGTGTTTCCCGCCACGCCAGAGCGGCTGATGATGGTGGTGGATGGCAGCGCCGGTTGCTACGTGTGGCCGGAGGATCGCGTGCTGATCCGCCGCAGCGAACACCCAGTGCGGTTTGTGCGCTTAGCGGATCATGAGTTTTTCCAGGTGCTGCGCAACAAGCTGGGCTGGGGCCTCCCTCACGTGGCCAAACCCAGCAACGGCGGGCCGGCATGAGCAGCGCCACCCTGCTGCTTCTGGGGCAAGAGGCTGAGGCCCTGGCACCTCGGCTAGAGGCCTCGGGCTACCAGTGCCGTGTGGGCATCGAGCAGCTGCAGAACGGCTGCGATCTGGCCGTGCTCGGGGCTGAGCTGGCCGAGCAGCTACCGGCCCTGCGTGAACGCCTGGGCACGGCGCCGATTCTTCTCGATATCGGCCACGACAGCGTGGCCGCCCGCTCCGGGATGTTGCGCTCTGGCGCTACCGATTTCTGGTTGTCGTCGGCCGGAGCCAGTGATCTGCTGATGCGGCTGCGCCTGCACCGCAAGCTGATCGACAAAGGCCGGCCCGAGGCAGACCGCCTCAACCTGGGCGACCTGAGCCTGATCCCCAGCCGCCATGAGGTGCGCCGCGGGCAACGGCTGCTTGCGCTGACGGCGCGGGAATACGCCCTGCTGCAGCTTCTGATGGAGCACAGCGGCCAGGTGCTCAGCCGTGATCAGATCCTGCGGCAGGTGTGGCACGACCAACGCGGCGCCGCGAGCAATGTGATCGAGGTGTACGTGCGCTACCTGCGCCAGAAACTCGAGGAGCACGGTGAGAAGCGCCTGATTCACACGGTGCGCGGCCAGGGTTATTGCCTCAGCAACGGACCGCCGCCCCGCTGAGCTGTACCCCTCCCAAGCTTCCAACCCATGCGGATGCGCACCCTGCGGCACTGCCTGCTGTTCCTAGTTGTCCTGGCTGCCCCGGCGGCGCTGCAAGCCAAGCAGGCCCCCCAAGTTCTGCCCATCGAAGCCGAGTGGTGCCTTCAAAGTGGCGACTGCATCCAGCTGGAGGTGGCCGATGAGCAGCACGAGCAGGCCATTGGCCTGCAGCTGCGTGGGCCGCTTCCTCCTCTACGCGGCATGTGGTTTCCGTTCGACGATGCATTGCTCCGCTTCTGGATGCATCGCACCCCTGAGCCGCTCGACATGGTGTTTATCAACGACAACCGCGTGATCGCCATCGAAGCCAACACCACCCCTTGCCCGCGGCTGCCGTGCCGCAGCTACGGCCCAGATCAGCCAGGCGATGGTGTGGTGGAGCTGGCCGCCGGCGAAGCCAGCCGCCTCGGGATCAAGGTGGGCAGTGCAGCTGTGATCAGGCCGTTCAAGCCATCTCAGGCTGCACCCGCCTCTCGCCCCTCAACACCAGCACGGGATTAAGCGGCGCCAAGCGCGTGCCATCGGCCAGCGGTGCCCCACGCCAGGCCTGGTGCTGGGCAACACTCACGGTGAGGCCCGCCTGCTCCAACAGTGGCCTCAGCTCCGCCAGCGCCTCCACCGTGGCGAGGGGCACCACCACCACACCGCCGGGCCGCAGACGATCCAGCACGGCCTGCAGCAGCTGTCGGCGATCGCGGCCGCCACCGCCCACTACCACCCGATCCGGATCCGGCAGGGCAGCCAAGGCTTCTGGAGCACGGCCCTCCAGCACCCCGGCTGGCTGCACACCCAACCGCTCGCCGTTGGCACGGATCAAGGCCGCTGATCCTCCCCGCTGCTCAAGGGCCCAGAGCTGCAGGGCAGGCCGCAGCCGCATGGCCTCTAAACCAATCGACCCCACCCCTGCACCGATGTCCCAGAGCACACCCTCGAGCGGGAGATCCAGATCAGCCAGCAGCTGAATGCGCACCTCCCGTTTGGTCATCAGGCCGGGGCGATCCGGGTGCTGCAGAAACACCCCATCGGCTAGCCCGAACAAGGGCAACTGCGCTGGCAGGGGGGGCTGCTCAGCCAACAACAGCACCAGATGCAGCGGATCGAGATCAGCGGGCAGGTGGTCGGCAGGGGCCAGGCGCTGCACCCGCTCGTTGCTGTGGCCCAGGCGCTCACACAGCCAGAAGGCATAAGCCTGCTCCAAACCCGCCGCCCGCAGGCAGCAGCGCACCTCCTCGGCCCCGCCGCGGCCTGGATCGGTGAGCACCGCCAAGGCAGCGGGGCGCTGCTGCAACCGCGCCGCCAGCGGTGCCGGATCACGGCCATGCAGGCTCAGCCAGCTGGCGTCCTGCCAGGGACGGCCAACGCGGGCGAAGGCCAGCTGCAACGAACTGGGACCTGGATGAAAGCGAAGCCGTTCTGGCGGCAGAGCATCGAGTAACAGTCGGCCGATACCGAACCAGAGAGGATCACCACTGGCCAGCACCACCACCGCTGCGTCGGGGGCCATGGCCGCGAGCCGCTCGAGCAGCGGCTGGGGTTGATCGCTGGGCATCAGCTCCGGCAACCCAGCTCCACCCCAATGACGCAAAGCGGCATGCATCCGTCGCGGCGCCGCAATCAACGCAGCCTCGCGTAATTGCTGCTGGTACAGCACCGGCAGGGTGGCCGGTGCGCCGGCATCAGTGCCGATCACCTCAATCATCGCGTCATTCTGCGCGCAACACCACGCTGCACTTTCAGCAAAGCTGGCCTAACCTCCGGTCTGCCGGGTCTGCGCCTCCCTCGATGGCTCTTCGACTGACCGCCCTGACAGGGGCCCTGATCAGCATCACCCTCGGGGTTCTGCAACCAGCCCAAGCGGAAACTGTGCTTGAACGGATCACCCGCACCGGCCGGGTGAACACGGTGGTGATGAACGGCAACTTGCCCTACTCCACCCAGCTGGACAATCGCTACGTCGGGCTCGGCCTTGAATTCGCCAAGGCGATTCAGAAAGAGCTGAGCGACTACGTCGGCAAGCCAGTGGAGCTGGTGGCCCAACCGGTGAACTCCATTGATCAGGGGATTGCCGCCATCGCGAGCGGCGCGGTTGACCTCTCCTGTGGAGCAGGCTTCAGCTGGGGGCGGGCCATGTTTGTGGATTACACCCTGCCCTTTGCCCTGAGCGGCACCCGCCTGATCACTCCGATGGGCAACGACGGCACTCCCGCTGCACTGACGGGCAAAACCATCGGTGCCGTCAAGAACAGCCTGGCAGCCCATGCCATGGAGAAATCGATCACTGGAGCTGAGCTCGCCCTCTTCGAGAACCCAGCAGCAGCCTTGGCGGCGCTCAAGAGCGGAGAGATCCAGTTTCTCGCCGGAGACAGCCTCTGGCTTCTGGCCAACCGCAGCGCTGTTGACCCCGCGGGCAACGTCACCCCGTCGGTTCCCTACAACCGCTCTGCGGTGGGATGCGTGGTGCCAGAGAACAGCTCCGGGCTGCTCAACCTCAGCAATCTGGCGATCGCCAAGTTGATGCAGGCCTACATCAACGACGATCCCAACGCTCAGAGCCGCATCAACCAGTGGGTTGGCCCAGGCACTGACGTGAACCTGAGTCAGAACGTCATCAAGGCGTACTTCACCAACGTGCTGCTCACCGCAGCACTGCTCGCGCTTCCCTGATCGTTTCCCCCTCTCCTGATCACCGCACGCCTCAACGTCATGGCACCCCGTTCCCTTCTGCAGCTGCTCACCCTCACCGCAGCAGCAGCCGTCTTCACCGAAACGGCTCAAGCTGCGGTGTATCAAGCTCCTGATCTGAGCAATCCACTGGAAAGCCGCATCCAGGCCCTACGCGATGGCGCCTGGCAACCCCAGCTCAGTGCGGTCAATGGCGAACTCGTAGCCCGTTATTGGGGCAACGGCGGCGGCCACAATTGGGGCAATGCTGGCCGTGGCGGCGGTGGTCGTTGGGGTAACGGCGGCCGCTACTACGGCGGCGGTGGTGGCATCAACGTCAATCTCGGCTGGCCCAATGGTGGATGGGGCAATGGCGGCTGGGGCAACGTGCTGCCCGGCAGCTTCGTTAACTGGTGATCAGCAGCGAGGTCACGCCGGCCGGCTCAGCGCTTACAGATCTCGATCTGAGCCGGTTCGGGCCGATCGGCCTGGTGGTGGTGCAGTCCACCTCCCTCTGCAACCTCGACTGCGACTACTGCTATCTGCCCGACCGGCAGAAGCGGCGGGTGTTTGATCTGGAGCTGCTACCGCTGCTGCTGCAGCGCATCCTGGAGAGTCCCTTCTGCGGGCCTCAACTTTCGTTGGTGTGGCATGCCGGTGAGCCGCTCACCCTCCCCTTCAGTTACTACGACGAAGCCACAGCGATCATCGAGCGCTGTGTGCGGGAGTTTGCCGACGGCCAGGTCGTGGTTGAACAGCATGTGCAGACCAACGGCACACTGATCAACGACGCCTGGTGCGACTGTTTCCAGCGCAACCGCATCGTGGTGGGGGTGAGCGTGGATGGGCCGGCCGCCATTCATGACGCCCATCGCCGCTTTCGCAACGGCAACCCTTCCCATCACCTCACCATGCGGGGCATCGAGGCCTTGCAGCGCCATGGCATCCCCTGCCATGTGATCGCGGTGGTGACCGCTGCCGCCATGGAGCAACCGGAGGCGATGTATCGCTTTTTCCGCGACAACAACATCGAGGCGGTGGGGTTCAACGTGGAGGAGCAAGAGGGTGTGCACACCAGCTCTTCCATGCAGGGCCGGGAGCAGGAGGAGCGCTACCGGCAGTTCCTCAGCCGCTTCTGGGAGCTGAGTGAAGCCGATGGGCATCGCCTGATGCTGCGGGAGTTTCAGCAGGTGATCGATCTGATCCAGCGCAACCGCCGCCTCAATCAGAACGAACTCAACCGGCCCTACTCCATCCTCAGCGTGGATTGGCAGGGCAATTTCTCCACCTTTGATCCCGAGCTGCTCTCGGTGAGCA
The DNA here is from genome assembly GCF_018502385.1 of Synechococcus sp. LA31. NCBI lineage: Bacteria > Bacillati > Cyanobacteriota > Cyanophyceae > Synechococcales > Synechococcaceae > Synechococcus > Synechococcus sp. LA31. The sequence continues at coordinate 7,274 of NZ_CP075523.1, read as the reverse complement.
GTGATCGCTACGGCAGCTTCAACCTGGGCAACATCCGCGACACCAGCCTTCTGGAAGCGGCCATGAGTCCCCGCTTTCAGCAGCTCTGGGGCGATGTGACCTCCGGCATGGCCAACTGCCAGAGCGGATGCGATTACTACGGCCTCTGCGGCGGCGGCATGGGCAGCAACAAGTTTTGGGAGCACGGCACCCTCAACTGCAGCGAAACCAGCGCTTGCCGCTTCCGCACCCAGATCCCGGTTCAGGTGTTGCTGGATCGCTTCGAAGCAGGACCACCACCTACTAACTGAGATGCCGCTGTCGATCGATGCCCTGATCCGGCTGCTGCTGCTGGTGGGCCTCGGCGTGGCTTGCGCCTTGATCCTGCAGCCGTTCGCCGAGATCCTGCTGTGGGCGGGATTGCTGGCGGTGATTCTCCATCCGCTTCACCTCTGGCTTCAGCGGCGCTTACGGCTCAACCGCTGGGGAGCAGCCGGGCTGATCGTGGTAGCAGGCCTGGCCGTGATGTTGGGCCCGGTGGGTGGCCTGGCAGCCGCCCTGTTCAGCAACATCAGCGAACTGCTTGAGCTGGCGCGCCAAGGGAAGGAGGCAGTTCCTCAACCACCTGCCCTGCTCCTGGAGATCCCAGTGTTGGGTCCGGCCCTGAAGCCGTTCTGGCACAGCCTGATCGGTGATCTGCACGGACTGGTACGCACCCATGCCGGCACGCTCACCGACATCGGCACACGCCTGCTGGAAACCACCCTGGCCCAAGGTCTTGGTTTTCTCAAGCTGCTGGTGAGCCTGGTGGTGGCCGCACTGATGCTCGTGCACTCAGAGGCCTTGCTGCTGCGCCTGCGTCGCCTCTTGGAACGCCTCGCGCCAGACCATGCAATCACCGTGCAGCAGATCACCGCCACCACCGTGCGCAACGTGTCACGTGGGGTGGTGGGCGTGGCCGTTCTGCAATCGATGCTCATCGGTCTGGGCTTGATGGCAACTGGGATTCCCTGGTCGGGTCTGCTCACCCTGCTGGCCCTGATCCTTTGCCTCATGCAGATCGGCCCACTGCCTGTGGTGCTGGTGGCCCTGGCGATGGCCTGGAGTCAGCTGCACCCGCTGATGGCGCTCCTACTCACGCTCTGGCTGATTGCAGCCACCCTGTTGGAGCACCTCCTGAAGCCTGTCCTGATGGCCCACGGGCTGCCGATCCCCATGTTGGTCATCCTGATCGGCGTGTTGGGGGGCACGCTCAAAGGCGGGCTAACCGGGCTGTTCCTGGGCCCGGTGCTGCTATCGCTGGGTTATCACTTTGTGCGTTTGTGGGTGGGCGCCACCACACCGCCCGCAGCCCCCTGAAGTCTTGATTCGCAGCGATGCCCCACGCCGATCGCCGTCAGCGCGTCCATGAGCTGTTGCTCGCGCTGATCCAGCAGCAGAACGACCTCGACCTGCTCGATGGTGACCACACCGGCAGCCTCGCTGCCGCCCAGGGGAATCCCGCCGGCTGGTTGGAGCGCAATCGGCGGGTGGTGCAGCGCTATCAAGCGATGGTGCGCTCAGCCATCACGCTGGATGCATTGGTGGATCAGGAGGTGGGGGTGCAGGCGCCCACCAGCAAGCTCTGACAAGCTGGCGGCACCTTCTGCTGCCCCATGGCGCGCCTTGGCCTGTCTGCCCTGAAATCTCTGCTGCGCGGCAAGGGGCTGGGCCGCACGAGCGCCTCCCGTTGGCAGCCGCCGCAGGCCAGCTGGAGCCGCCCCCTGGGCCTGGGCTGGCAGGCTCCTTACACCGTTCGCTACGCCAGCAACCTCGACGACGGTCCCAACCACGGCATGCCCCTGGGGGGATTCGGAGCAGGGTGTATCGGCCGGGCGCCTGATGGCAATGTCAATCTCTGGCACCTCGACGGCGGCGAGCACTGGTTTGGTGTGCTGCCCGATTGCCAGTTCGGCCTGTTTGAAAGCAACGGCGAAAGCAGCCGCGCCCACGCCCTGGCGGTGAAGCCCGAGCACGATGCCTCCCGCCCCGATGCCGGCGAGCCACTGCCGAGCTGGAGCTGGTACCCCGCCAGCACACCCGAGCGCAGCAGCGGCACCTACGCCGCCCGTTATCCGCTCAGCTGGACTAACTACGAAGGCGTCTATGACGCCGAGGTGAGCTGCGAGGCCTTCAGCCCGATCCTGCCCGGCGATTACCAGCGCACCAGCTATCCGCTGGCGGTGTTCGTGTGGACCCTGCGCAATCCCACCAACAAACGGTTGGATCTGTCGTTGCTGCTGAGCTGGCGCAACACCACAGGCTGGTTCACCAACACCGATGCCTCCGCGGAGGTGCACTTCCGCGACGACGGCAGCCCGGAGCACAACTATGCCCCCGCGATTGGCAAAACCGAGGGCCATCGCAACCACTGGGTGGATGAGGGCAACCTCAAGGGAGTCGTGCTGGAGGGAGACCGCTCCTCACCAGTGGTCGAAGGGGAGGGGCAATGGTGCATCGCCACCGGCGAGCAGCCTGGCGTGCGCATCCAGCGCTGCAGCCGCTGGAATCCCCATGGTGATGGCAGCGAGCTGTGGAGCAGCTTCAGTGCCAATGGCTCCATCCCTGATAGCAACAACGACCGCCGCAGCGGTAAAAACGACCCTCTCAGTGCAGCTCTGGCGGTGCAGTGCCAGCTAGCACCCGGCGAAAGCATCGAGATCCCGGTGGTGATCAGCTGGGATCTGCCGGTGACGGCCTTTGCCAGCGGCAGCCAGGCCCTGCGCCGTTACACCGACTTTTTCGGCAGCGGTGGCAACCAGGCCGCTGCGATCGCGGCTGAAGCCCTGCGCGACTGGCGCAGCTGGCGGCAGCAAATCGAGGCCTGGCAGCAGCCTGTGCTGGAACGCAGCGACCTACCAGAGCCTTTGCGCATGGCTCTATTCAATGAGCTCTACGACCTCTGCAGCGGCGGCAGCCTCTGGAGTGCGGCGTCGCCTGAGGATCCCCACGGCCGTTTCGGCGTACTCGAGTGCCTCGACTACGCCTGGTACGAAAGCCTCGATGTTCGCCTCTACGGGTCGCTGGCACTGCTACAGCTGTGGCCGGAGCTCGACAAGGCGGTGCTACGCAGCTTCGCCCGGGCCATTCCAGCCGCAGATGCCACCCAGCGGCCGATCGGTTGGTATTTCACCCAGGGCAAGGGCCGGGTGGAGGCCGACCGCAAGGTGAAAGGGGCCACCCCCCACGATCTGGGGGCGCCGAATGAGATGCCCTGGGATGCCACCAATTACACGGCCTATCAGGATTGCAATCTGTGGAAAGACCTGGCCAGTGATTACGTGCTGCAGGTATGGCGCACCTACAAATTGGCACCTAGCGGAGAAGACGTGCGCTTCCTGGCCGAGTGCTGGCCATCGGCGGTAGAAGCGCTGCGTTATCTGAAAACGTTTGACATCAATGACGACGGCCTACCCGATAACGGCGGCGCCCCTGATCAAACCTTTGACGATTGGCCCCTGAAAGGGGTGAGCGCTTACTGCGGTGCGCTGTGGATTGCAGCCCTGGAGGCCGCCCTGGCCATCGCCCAAACCCTGCAACTCAAAACCGGGCTCGACACCTCCGCTGAGCAACGCGAATTCAGCGCCTGGCTGGAGCAAGCCAGAGGCAACTTCGACAAGCTTCTCTGGAACGGCGAGTACTACGACATCGATGCCGAGAGCGGTACGCCTGTGGTGATGGCCGATCAGCTGTGTGGTGATTTCTATGCGCGGCTGCTTGGGCTACAGCCTGTGGTGAGTGAGGCCAACAGCCGCAGCACGCTCAAGGCCGTGAAGGAAGCCTGCTTCGAAAAATTTGAAGGCGGCAAGCTTGGCGTAGCCAATGGCCTACGCCGCGATGGCACCCCCCTGGATCCAAATGGCACCCACCCGCTGGAGGTGTGGACAGGGATCAACTTCGGCATCGCCAGCTATTACCGCCTGATGGGCGAAACCGGCACAGCGCTGGCGATCACCTCTGCTGTCGTGAATCAGGTGTACACAGGCGGGCTGCAGTTCCGCACCCCAGAAGCGATCACCGCCGTGAACACCTTCCGCGCCTGCCACTACCTGCGAGCGATGGCGATCTGGGGCGTGTGGGCCACCCACACCGATTGGCAGCCCATCCCGGGGGCGGAACGGAACTGAGCCGCAAACCAGCGCAACGCCCGTAGCAATAGCGGTACGGATTCATGCAGTCATGGGCTCGATCAGTGCCAGCGAAGCCCGTCGTCGCTGGCACTGATCGACGAGGTGCGCGAATCACACCAGCCCGTTGAGATTCCCGACATGCGGGAGTCGATCCTCGAGGGCCTTGCTACCGCTGTGGAGGAACGGAGCGAGGACGCTGGCTGGTGAACTGGCGCGTTCTGTTCACCCTCCCGCGCATCAACATTCAGCGATCGGCTGGCCTACGCCGTGGATCCTGAGGCCACTGTGGTGAAGGTGCTCAGGCTCTGGAGCCACTACGACTGAGCACCGCCGGCCCATACGCTGTGCGGCAGCTCCACAGGCCCATGGGATCCGGTTCACGCGCTCGCTGGTTGTTGACCCTGGTGGCCGCCGTGCTGCTGCTGCTCACACCGCTGCAGCCGGCCTGGGCCCAGGTGCATGCCCATCCAGATGAAAACGGCCAAGAGGTGGTACGCAGCCTCGAAAGCCTTCGCGACCTCGACTACCAAAGCTGGCAGGCCGTGGCTTACCGCACCGGTCCTCCCGGCGGGCCGGTCACGCTGCGGATCGTGGGCTACCCCGGCCGGGTACGCCTTGATCACCCCACCTCGTTGATCGTGCACTCAGGGCGTGGCACTTGGGAGCTCGCCGACATCACCACGGCCAACCCCAAGCTGGCGACCGATGGCCGGGATGCAGCGGCCGAATTCGATCTCAATCCATTGCTCACGGATCTGCATCAAAACCGGCCTCTACGCCTCGAGCTGCCTGGGGTCTTCGTGGAACTGCCCGTGCCCCCCTACGTGGTGGGCGAATGGCGCAGTCTGCCCAGCTGGCGCGAGGCATGAGCGCCAGCTGGCGCCCCTGGATGCAGCGAGCGCTGCAGCTGGCCGCCCTCGGCAGCGGCCGCACCAGCCCCAATCCAATGGTGGGCTGTGTGGTGCTCGATGCTGCCGGCCAGCTGGTGGGAGAAGGATTCCACCAGCGAGCTGGCACCCCCCATGCCGAAGTACACGCCCTGCGCCAGGCCGCCAATCGCGCTCGCGGCGGCACGGCCGTGGTGTCGCTGGAGCCCTGCTGCCACCACGGCCGCACACCACCCTGCAGCGATGCCCTGATCGCGGCCGGCGTGGCGCGGGTGGTGGTGGCGATGCGTGACCCCGATCCTCGCGTGGCCGGCAGCGGTATCGCCCAGCTGTGCGCTGCTGGCATCGCGGTGGAGGAAGGTGTGTGCGCAGCTGAGGCCCAACAGCTCAACCGCGCCTTCATCCATCGCGTGGAGCACGGCCGGCCGCTGGGCCTGCTCAAGTGGGCGATGAGCCTCGATGGCCGCACAGCCCTCCCCAACGGCTCCAGCCAATGGATCACCGGCCCTGCGGCCCGCGCCTGGGTGCATCGGCTGCGGGCTCAATGCGATGCCGTGATCGTGGGGGGTGGCACCGTGCGCGCCGACAACCCACAACTCACCAGCCGCGGCCAAGGCAACCCCGAGCCCCTGCGGGTGGTGTTCAGCCGATCGCTGGATCTGCCGGCTGGAGCCCAGCTGTGGAACCAGAACAAGGCACCCACTCTGGTGGTGCATAACGCTGAGGCACCAGCCCCTCGCCGCCACCTGCTCGACGATCTGGGCGTGGAGCGTCTCGCGCTGCGGCACTGCGAACCCAAAGCATTGCTGGAAGCGCTGGCGCAACGCGGCTGCAATCAGGTGCTCTGGGAGTGCGGCCCCGAGCTGGCGGCGGCAGCCCTGCAGCAAGGTTGCGTGCAACGGGTGGCCGCGATGGTGGCCCCCAAACTTCTCGGTGGCCATGCAGCCCGCACCCCCCTGGGAGATCTGGGGCTGGTGAGCGTGAATCAGGCGGAGCCGTGGCACCCCCAATCGTTGCAGCGCTTTGGGGCCGACTGGCTCCTGGAGCTCACCTCCTAGTTTTCGAGATCATCTTCCACATCGCGGGCGGTGTAGCGGCTGATCAGCAGACCCATCACCATCGCCAGATACACCGTGCCGGTGATCGCCACCAGCACGCAGAGCATCTGGGTCTGCGGCGTCACCGGGTGGATGTCGCCATAGCCAGTGGTGGTGAGGGTGACGAAGGCGAAATAGTTGAGCTCAACGAAATCCACCGTCCACACGGGGCTCGATGGATCAGGCGTGGCTCCCTGCCAGCGCAGCACAGGGCCCTCCAAAGACCGACCAGCCGCAAAGCTTCCGGGCGCCACCGTTTCCAGCCCACTGAACAACAACCCAGCCGCGAGTCCAAGCAACAAATAACCCGCCAGGGCACCTAACAGCACCTCGCGATTGATGCAACGCTCCATGGCCAAATTGCGGATCAAGCGCTCGCAACTCCACAGCACCAGCAGCGCCCATAACGCCAGCAACGCCACACCCGTGCCCTGCTGCGAGAGGGGGGTGAGATACCAAACCAGCGACGCAACCCAGGTTGTGAAGGCCAGCAGTCTGTAGATGTGAGTTCGCAGCTGCGGCCAGCGCCCCTGGTCGATGGGATTGCCGAGCGCGCTCAACAACACCAAGGGCAGGGAGAGGTAACCAATCGCAGCCAGCTGACGCAACCCATGGGGCAGCATCAGACAGGTGATCACAGCCAAACAGGTGATCAGGAGCCCGACATAACCACGGTGCCGGCGACGCTGCAGCCGAGATCGCATGGGCACGCGCTGCCGAACTGGAGCCATTGTGAAGATCAAACGAACAGTGGCAACTGCTCGTTCGCCCGCGGCGGCGGATCCACACACCAACCTCCACCATCCCAACCCAGCAGCAAGGGTTCAAGCGCGCGCAGGCCTGGGCCATCTTTCGTTTCCAGCCAGGCCTGCTCCAGTCCATCGGGAAGGACCACCGGCATGCGGTTGTGCAGTGGCGCCACCAGGGCATTGGGTGGAGAGGTGAGCACGCAGCAGCTCTCCACTTCGCTGCCATCGGGACCGATCCAACGATCCCAGATGCCCGCCAACCAGAACAGCGCTCCATCCCGCCGCTGGATGCGATGGCCTTTCTCCAAAAAGGAATTGGCCGGCAGCAAGCAGCGCCGATGCCGCCAAGCACCGCGAAAACTGGGTTTCTCCGCCACTGTTTCCGCTCGGGCA